>AP026969.1:0-640228 GCA_027923965.1 Comamonadaceae bacterium OS-1 | reverse complement strand
GGCCCGATGCGGACAAGTTCCCCCAAGGCCTGGGCCCGCTGGTCGAGTACGTCAACGCTTTAGGGATGGAGTTCGGCCTGTGGGTCGAGCCCGAAATGGTCAATCCCGACAGCGAACTCTTCCGCACCCACCCCGACTGGGCGCTGCAGATCGCCGGTCGCCCGCTGATCACGGCCCGCAACCAGCTGGTGCTGGACATCTCCCGCCCCGAGGCCGCCGACTACCTGTTTGCCAAGATCGACGCCCTGCTGGCCGCCCACCCCATCCGCTACCTCAAGTGGGACCACAACCGCGACCTGACCACCGCCGCCCTGGCCGGTGGCATGGGCAGCGCGGGCTACCGCGCCCAGGTGCAGGCGGTGTACACGCTGATGGCCCGCCTGCGGGCCGCCCACCCGGCGGTAGAGATTGAAAGCTGCTCCGGTGGCGGGGGCCGTATCGACTTTGGCATCCTGCGCTACACCCACCGCGTGTGGGGCAGCGACTGCATAGATGCCATGAGCCGGGTGCAGATCCAGCACGGTTTTGGCCAGTTCTTCCCGCCGGAAATTCTGGGCTCGCACATCGGCACCGCCCCGGCCCACACCACCGGTCGCAGCCAGTCCCTGGCCTTCCGCGCCGCCGTGGCCCTGACCGGCCACCTGGGCGTGGAGCTGGATGTACGGCATCTGGACGAAACCACGCTCCGTGCTCTCTCTGATTGGATAGTTTGCTATAAAAATTGGAGGGACCAACTCCACCATGGCCGTGTCTGGCGTGGCGAGGCCGCCGATGGCCTGGTCTGGCAAGCCCACGGCGATGCCGACGACCTGCTGCTGCTGGTCTACCGCTGCCAGCCCACCAGCCACCGCTACACCCCGCCGCTGCGCCTGCCCATGCTGGATACCGCCGCCCGCTACCAGGTGGCGCAACTGGTGCCCATCGCAGGCGAAGGCGCGGTGCAGTCCCCCGCGCCGTTCTTCACGGCCCTGCAAGACGGCGGCGTGGCGCTGGACGCTGCCTGGCTGGCCCAGTCTGGCCTGCCCATGCCACGCGCCACGGCAGAGACCTGCTTCATCGTCCGTTTGAAAAAGGTGCAGCCATGAACATCCTGGTCACGGGTGGCACCGGCTACATCGGCAGCCTGACCAGCCTGCGCCTGCTGGAAGCCGGGCACCGCCCGGTGCTGCTCGACAACCTGTGCAACAGCAACCCGGCGGTGCTGGACCGCATCGCCACCCTGGGCGGCAGCCGCCCGCAGTTCGTGCAGGGCGACGTGCGCGACCGCGCCTTGCTGGAGCGCATGCTGGCCGATGCCCAAATCGATGCCGTCATCCATTTCGCCGCGCTCAAGGCCGTGGGCGAGTCGGTGGCCCAGCCACTGGCCTACTACGACAACAACGTCAACGGCACCCTGGTGCTGCTGCAGGCCATGCAGACCGTGGGCGTGCGCAACCTGGTGTTCAGCTCATCGGCCACGGTGTACGGCGCAGCAGTTCAGATGCCGCTGCAAGAGGACGCACCCCTGTCGGCCACCAACCCCTACGGCCAAAGCAAGCTCATGGTGGAACACATGCTGCGCGACCTGGCCGTGGCCGACCCGCGCTGGTCCCTCACCGCGCTGCGCTATTTCAACCCGGTAGGTGCCCACCCCAGCGGCCTGATGGGCGAGCACCCCCAGGGCGTACCCAACAACCTCGTGCCCTACATCGCCCAGGTCGCCGTGGGCCAGCGCGCCAGCCTGCGAGTGTTTGGCAACACCTACCCCACGCCCGACGGTACCGGCGTGCGCGACTACATCCACGTGATGGACCTGGCCGACGGCCACCTGGCCGCCCTGCAACACGGCGTGGGCCGCCCCGGCCTGCACGTCTTCAACCTGGGCAGCGGCCAGGGCCACAGCGTGCTGGAAGTGCTGGCCGCTTTTGGCCAGGCCTGCGGCAAAAACCTGCCGTACGATATCGTGCCCTGCCGCCCCGGCGACGTGGCCAGCAGCTGGGCCGACCCCCAGCGCGCACGCGAGGTGCTGGGCTGGCACACTACCCGCAGCCTGGCCGACATGTGTGCCGACACCTGGCGCTGGCAATCCACCCACCCCCAAGGCTATCCCGTATGAGCACCGCCCCTTCCGATACCGCCACGTTCGACGTGGCCGAGCACTCGCACCGCCGCTTCAACCCCCTCACCGGCCAGTGGGTGCTGGTGTCGCCGCACCGCGCCAAACGCCCCTGGCAGGGCCAGCAGGAGCAGGCCGACACGGCGGAGCGCCCGGCCTTTGACGCCAGCTGCTTCCTGTGCGCGGGCAACCTGCGCGTCACCGGCGAGCGCAACCCGGCCTACACCGGCACCTTCGTCTTCACCAACGACTTTGCCGCCATGATGCCCAGCGCCCCGGACGCGCCCGCCGAGGCCGACCCGCTGTTCCAGGCCCGCACCGCCCGCGGCACCAGCCGGGTGATCTGCTTCTCGCCCGACCACGGCAAAACCCTGCCCGAGCTGCCGCTGGCCGCCATCGGCGAGGTGATCAACACCTGGTGCGCGCAAACCGCCGAGCTGGGTGCCACCTACCCCTGGGTGCAGGTGTTCGAGAACAAGGGCGCGCTGATGGGTTGCTCCAACCCGCACCCGCACGGCCAGCTCTGGGCCACCGACTTCATCCCCAACGAGCCCGCCGCCGAAGACCTGCGCCAGCGCGCCTGGCACGCCGAGCACGGCACCCCCCTGCTGCTGGACCTGGCCGCGCGCGAAGCCGCCGACGGCAGCCGCGTGGTGGTGCAAACCGACCACTGGCTGGCCATCGTGCCCTTCTGGGCCACCTGGCCGTTCGAGACCCTGCTGCTGCCGCGCTTTGCGGTGCAGCAACTGCCGCAGCTCGATGCCGTCCAACGCGCCGACCTGGCCCTGGCCATCCAGCAACTCACCTCGCGCTACGACAACCTGTTCCAGTGCTCTTTCCCCTACTCCATGGGCTGGCATGGCGCGCCGTTTGATGGCAAGGCCACCGCACCCTGGCAACTGCACGCCCACTTCTACCCGCCGCTGTTACGCTCGGCCAGCGTGCGCAAGTTCATGGTCGGCTTTGAAATGCTGGCCGAAGCCCAGCGCGACCTGACCCCCGAGCAAGCCGCCGCCCAACTGCGCGCCGTCTCCGACGTTCACTACCGCAATGACAAAGTAGCATCATGACCGCCACCCTGCAAACCCGCATCGACACCGCCTTCGCCCAGCACTTTGGCCACGCCCCCACGCTGCACGTGCGCGCCCCGGGCCGGGTCAACCTGATCGGCGAGCACACCGACTACAACGACGGCTTCGTGCTGCCCTGCGCCATCGACTTCGAAACCCGCATCGCCGTGGGCCTGCGCAGCGACCGCCAGGTGCGCATCTGCGCCTGCGACTACGGTGACGCGCTGGACCAGTTCGACCTGGACGCGCCCATCACCCCGCGCCCCGACGCGCAGTGGGCCAACTACGTGCGCGGCGTGGTGCAGGTGCTGCTGGCCAAAGGCCTGGCCTTGGGCGGCATGGACCTGGCGATCGCGGGCAATGTGCCCCAGGGCGCGGGGCTATCGTCCTCGGCCTCGCTGGAAGTGGCGGTCGGCCAAGCCTTTAACGCGCTATACAATTCAGAGCTACTCACGCCCACCGAGATTGCGCTGGCGGCCCAAAAGGCTGAAAACAGCTTCGTCGGCGTGAACTGCGGCATCATGGACCAGCTGATCTCGGCCTGCGGCGAAGCCGACCATGCCCTGCTGATCGACTGCCGCAGCCTCAGCACCCAGGCCGTGCCCGTGCCCGCCGGGTTGGCGGTGATGATCGTGCACTCTCACGTGCAGCGCGGCCTGGTCGGCAGCGAGTACAACACCCGCCGCCAGCAGTGCGAAGCCGCCGCCGCCCACTACGGTGTCAAAGCCCTGCGCGACATCGACGTGGCCCGCCTGGAGCGCGATGCCGCCGGGCTGGATGCCGTGGTACTGCGCCGCGCCCGCCACATCGTCACCGAGAACCAACGCACCCTGGATGCCGCCCAGGCCCTGACCAGCGGCGACCTGCAGCGTCTAGGCCAGCTCATGGCCGCCTCGCACGACTCCATGCGCGACGACTTCGAAATCACCGTGCCGCCCATCGACCACCTGGTCGCCATCCTGCAAGCCGCCATCGGCCCCCAGGGCGGTGCCCGCATGACCGGCGGCGGCTTCGGCGGCTGCGTCGTCGCCCTGCTCCCCGAAGCCGTAGTCCCCACCGCCCGCGCCGCCGTGGCCGCCCAGTACCGCGCACCCAATGGGGACGCGGCTACGGTGTATGTGTGCCATGCGTCTGCGGGGGTGGGGAGAGTGTGACGGGACGGAGCCAATGAGGGTCAGATCCCAATTGCGCGCGTGCTGCTGGCGGTGCGAAAGGGATGTCTCCCGCATTTGGGCTCTGACCCTTATTGGTGGTTTGACGCTGACGGCGGGTCGGACACCACTGCGATCCCTGGCCGGGATGTGCGCCCGGCGGCGCAGTCACTTGTTCTTTTGCGCAAAAGAAAAGTAACCAAAAGAAAGGCGCCCCAACTGTCTGCGCCCTGCGCTTTCGCTACGGGAACCTGCGGTGCGCGCTTTGGGCGGGGTCTGGCTAAACTCGCTGGCGCTCAGACAACGCCAGCCCTGATCCGCCCAAAGCTGTGCTCCTCGGCGCAGCCAGATGGGGACCCCGGGGAGCGGGATCGGCCCGGCTGCGCCGGGCATCGCGCCTAGGGCGCGAGCTGGAGGTGGCATGCTGCAAGTTAGGCAAGTGCTTCTTTTTTTATAGTAAAAAATAGGAGCTGCTTGTGCTCATCCCGTAAGCACAGACGGCCTATTTGCCACTTAAAAACAGGCCAAAAAATCTAAAATCGCCAACCTACCGATGCCACGGGCCCCAACAGCCCCAGCCCTCACCCCTCCGATTTCACCGAGCAGGTATTCCACCCAAACAAGGCATACGGCGGGCACCAGCCGATCAGGCCGGTGGCCAGGGGGACGACGCCGATCCAGCCCCAGAGGCCGACGGTGCCGGTGGCGGCCAGGGCAACCAGGGCGCCTCCGGCGACGATGCGCAGTGTGCGGTCCAGGCCGCCAACGTTGGTTTTCATATCGGGTCCTTTCATGGTGAAGACCCCTCCATTGGGCTACCGGACCGGGGCGCCGCCTCTGATCCAGATCATGAAAATACCAAATAGCGCAGCCGCCTCAATCAGCTGCCGCCACTCCGTCCATGCGCAAGCCTTTGGGCAGTGGAAACTTGACTGTCTCCTCAATCCCGTCCATCTTGCGCACCGACACCGCTCCCAGCGCGCGGATGCGGTCAATGACCTGCTGCACCAGCAGCTCGGGGGCGGAGGCCCCGGCGGTCAGGCCGACGCGGGTTTTGCCCTCGAACCAGGCGGGAAGCAGCTCTTCGGCGCTGTCCACCATGTAGGCCTCGGTGCCCAGCTTTTCGGCCAACTCGCGCAGGCGGTTGCTGTTGGAACTGGTGGGGCTGCCGACCACGATGACGATGTCCACCTGCGGGCTCATGATCTTGATGGCATCCTGGCGGTTTTGCGTGGCATAGCAGATGTCTTGCTGCTTGGGCTCGCGGATCAGCGGGAAGCGGGCCTTGACGGCGGCGGAGATCTCGGCAGCGTCGTCCACGCTCAGCGTGGTTTGCGTCACCACGGCCAGCTTGGCGGTCTGGCCGGGCTGCACGCGGGCCACATCGGCCACGTCTTCCACCAGGTGGATGCCACTGTCGAGCTGGCCCATGGTGCCCTCGACCTCGGGGTGGCCCTTGTGGCCGATCATGATGAACTCATAACCCTCTTTGTGCAGCTTGGCCACCTCGACGTGCACCTTGGTGACCAGCGGGCAGGTGGCGTCGAAAATCTGGAAGCCCCGGTCGCGGGCCTCGCGCTGCACCGCCTGGCTCACGCCGTGGGCCGAAAACACCAGGGTCGCGCCGGGGGGCACGTCGTCCAGCTCTTCAATGAAGATGGCACCGCGCGATTTCAGGTCGTTGACCACGTAGGTGTTGTGCACAATCTCGTGGCGCACGTAGATGGGGCGGCCGAACTTGGCCAGGGCCTTTTCGACGATCTCGATGGCCCGGTCTACCCCCGCGCAAAAGCCACGCGGCTCGGCCAGGATGATTTCCTGCGGCGTGCTCATAAAACACCAATCAGTTGCACTTCAAACGTCACCGGCTGGCCGGCCAGCGGATGGTTGAAGTCGAACAAGACCGCGTCGGCGCTCTCGCCGTTGCCCACCTGCTGCACGGCACCGGCGTAACTGCCCAGGCCGTCGGGCGTGGGGAACTGCACCACATCGCCCACGTGGTACTGCTCCAGCGGGTCACCCATCTGGTTGAGCAGCTTGCGGGCCACCCACTGCTGCATCTCGGGCTGGCGCTCGCCAAAGGCCTCACCGGCGGGGATGTCGAACGAGGTGCGCGTGCCCTCGGCCAGGCCCAGCAGACGTTGCTCCACCGCGGGCGAGAGCTGGCCGGTGCCCAGCGACAGCGTGGCGGGCTTGTCGTTGAAGGTGTTGATGATGTCGCCCGTGGGGCCGCCCAGGCGGTAGTGCAGGGTCAAAAACGAGCCGGGCTGGACGGTGGGAGTAGAGGTAGAGGGCATAGAAGTCTCGATAAGCTGGGCGCTATTGTAAAAGTGCGCCCGGTCTGCCTACCAAGACGTGCCCGATGGCCCCGCGTCAGGCATCCATGCGCTGGCCGCCGCGAAACCGGTGCTCCAGGCCGGCGCGCGGGTCCAGGTAGATGCTCTGGCCGATGTTCAGGTCCAGTTCGCTCTCGGTGCGTACCGTCATCGTGCCCACGCCGCGCACATCGGCATGGACGATGCAGTCCGCGCCCAGCTGCTCGATGTGGTGTACGGTAGCCGGCCAGCGCCCCTGGGTCGGGCTGATGTCGATGTGCTCGGGCCGCACACCATAGACCTCGCAACCCAGCTCCCGGGCAAATTCGCCTTGCACCAGGTTCATATTGGGTGAGCCCAGGAAACCTGCCACAAACGGAGTCATGGGTTTGCGGTACAGGTCCATGGGTGGCCCGACCTGCTCGATATGGCCCTTGTTGAGCACCACGATCTGGTCGGCCATGGTCATGGCCTCGACCTGGTCGTGGGTTACATAGACCATGGTCGCGCCGATCTGGCGGTGCAGGTCGGCCAGCTCCACCCGCATCTGGCCGCGCAGCGAGGCATCCAGGTTGGACAAGGGCTCGTCAAACAAAAACACCGCCGGGTCGCGCACGATGGCCCGGCCAATCGCCACGCGCTGGCGCTGCCCGCCCGACAAGGCCTTGGGCGTACGGTCCAGCAGGTGGCCGAGCTGCAGGATGTCGGCCGCCTTGCGCACTGCCGCGTCGATCTCGGCCTTGGGCTTCTTGGCGATGGTCAAGCCAAAGCCGATGTTCTGCGCCACCGTCATGTGCGGATACAAGGCGTAGGACTGGAACACCATGGCGATGCCCCGGTCGGCGGGTTCGAGGTGGGTCACGTCCCGGCCACCGATCTGGATCGTGCCTTGGGTCACCGATTCCAGGCCGGCAATCATGCGCAGCAAGGTGGATTTGCCGCAGCCCGAGGGCCCGACCAGGACCGTGAACGAACCAGCGGGTATGTGCAGGTCTATGCCAGGGATGATGACCACGTCGTTGCCATAGGACTTGTGGACTTGGGATAAGCGAACGTCTTGCATGGAAGGTTCTCGCAGTTCAAAAAAAGGGGCTGGGTGTAGAGGTGTGGGGTCTAGCCCTTGACACCGGTGGACGCAATGGAGGCGATAAAGGCGCGCTGCAGGCTCAGGTAGAACAGCAGCACCGGCACCGTGATGACGGTCAGGTAGGCCATCATTTCGCCCCAGGCGATGTTGAGCTGGAAGAAGTACTGCAGGCCGACCATGATGGGCCGGTAGTCTTCCGACTGCGCGGCCATCACCGGCCACAGGTACTGGTTGTACATAGCCAGAAACTTCAAAATCGCGGCGGTAGCAAACACCGGCCCGGCCAGCGGCAGGATCACCCGGCGGTAGATCTGGAAGTAGCCCGCACCGTCCACGCGGGCGGCCTCCACCAGTTCCCTGGGCAGGTCGCGGAAGTACTGCACAAACAAGAAGATCGTCAGCGCGTCGGAGATGAACGGGATGATCTGCACATGGTAGGAGTTCAGCCAGCCCACGGTGAGGCCCTGGTCGCCGATCCAGGGCAGGTTGTTGACCACCAGCAGCAGCGGAATTGCGATCGACTCGAAGGGCACGATGAAGGTCGCCAGCACCACCGCCAGCAGCACGCTTTTCCCCGGAAACTCCAGAAACACGAAGGCGAACGCCGCCATCGAGCACACCGCCAGCGACAGCACCATGGTGATGGCGGTCACCATCACCGAGTTGAAGATGAAGTGGCCAATGGGCACGCGCTGGAACGCGGCGCGGTAGTTGTCAAACGAGATATCACCCACCGGCAAAAAGGCGCGCACCGAGCTGGCATCCTGCAGCAATTGCAGGTCGGGCTTGAGCGACGACACCACCATGAACACGATGGGGAAAATGAACACCAGCGCAATCCAGGTCAGCAAGGTGTAGTTCAGCGCCTTGGCGGCGAGCGAGGGCATCAGAGAGCGGCTCATGGCGTGTTTCCTTTCACTTCTTTTCACGGGTCAGATAGCGCTGGCCCAGCGAGATGGCCAGCACAAACAAGAACAGAAACACGCTGATCGCGGAGCCCCCGGCGATGTCCTGCTTGCCGTAGCCGCGCTGCACCGCCTGGAACACCAGCGACTGGGTCGAGTCCAGCGGCCCGCCACGCGTCATCACATCGATTTGCGGGTACAGCGTGAAGGCCTGCATGGTGATCACCACCATCACCAGGATGGCGGTGTTGCGCAGCCCCGGCCAGGTCACATAGCGGAACACCTGCCACCGGGATGCGCCTTCGAGCGCGGCAGCTTCGTACAGCGAGGCAGAAATGGTCTGCAGGCCCGACAGCCAGACGATCATGTGGAAACCCACGCCCTGCCAGACCGACATGGCCATGATCGCCCACAGTGCCGTGCCGGGCTGGCCCAGCCAGTCCACCGGCTTGAAGGCACCAAAGGTGAGGTGCCCCAGCAGAGAATTCAGCAGGCCGGTGTCACCGGCGTAGATAAAGCGCCACAAAAATGCCACCACCACCATCGAGATCACCACCGGCATGAAGAAAATGGTGCGGTAGATGTTGATGCCGCGCAGCGGCTGGTTGATCAGCAGCGCCAGCAGCAACGCAAAAAAGGCCTGCACCGGAGCCACCACCACCACGAACTGCACCGTGTTGACCAGCGCCTTCATGAAGATCACGTCGCTGGCCAGCACGTAGACGCGGCTGTCGCCGGTCCAGCCGACGTGGAACCACTCGCGCATGCGGTTCAGGTGCGGGTAGTCGGGGTTGTCGCGGGTGTAGGTGCGCAGGCTGGGGTATTGCACACTGCCATCGGCCTCGTGTGCCACCTGGCCTTGCGCATCTTTTTCAGGCTGCAGCGTCAGCACGCCCAGGCCCAGGATCTGGCGGTAGTTGTCCAGGCCCACGTACTGCGTGGGGTTGGGCGACACCAGGCGCTGGTTGGTGAACGACATGGCAAACGCCAGCAGAAATGGCAGGATCAAAAACAGCGCCATCAACAGCATGGCCGGTGAGACCATGAGCAGGCCCGAACGCCGCGCGCGCGCGGCCCCCGGGGCAGTGGTGGAGGTAATGGGAGCGCTCATGGCCTCGGGTCCTTGTGCGGCGCTGTGGCTCAGCGGTAGTTGTTGTTTTTCTTCAGGTCGGCATCGATGGCATCGGCGGCGTTGTCCAGCGCGTCGGCCACCTTGCCGCCATTGGCGATATCGGACAGCGCCTTCTCGAACTCACCGGACGCGGCCGCATAACCGGGCGTCGAGGCCCGCAAGGTCGCCTGCTTGGCCGACAGCGCGAAGAACACCTCCATGGGGCCGCCCTTGGCGTAGTTCTTGGTCATGGCCGCCGCCTCGGGGGTGGAAGGCACCAGGCCGATGCCGTCCGAGAACGCGGCCAGGTACTTGTCTTTGAGCGCAAAGGCGATGAAAGCGTTGGCACCCTGGGCATTCTTGGTGCTGGCCGACACGCCGAACTGCCACGACGCGGCACCGATCTTCGGGCCCTTGCCGAAATCGGGTGCGGGCAGGAACACCAGGTCATCGCCAAACTTCTTCAGCGCGGGCAGCGCGGCCCAGTTGCCGTTCCACTGCAGCGCGTACTTGCCATCCAGAAAGCCGGTTTCACGGTCTGCACCGTCCTGCGAGGTGCCGGGGGTGAGCTTGCGGGTAAACAGGCTCTGCCACCAGTTGCCAAACTCCAGGCCCGCCTTGCCATTCAGCGTGCCATTGGCCTTGGGAACCGATGCATTCAGCAGATCGCCACCGGTGCTTTGCAGGAACGGCCCGAATGCGTACGAATACCACTCGCCCTTCCAGGCCAGGCCCAGGTCGATCGGGTACTGGAACTTGCCGCTCTTTTGCAGCGTGACCAGGGCGGCATCGAACTCGGCCTTGGTCCAGGGTTTGTCCAGCGTCGGGATACGGATGTTGTTAGCCTGCAGCACCGATTTGCGCGCAAACATGGCGCAGGCCGCATCCCACAGCCCCACCGAATACACCTTGCCGTTGTATTTGCCGATGGTGCCGGGCAGAAACTTGCTGATCGCCGCAGGCGGCAGCGTCAGCGGTTGCAGGTATTTGGACCAGGCCCAGTTGGGCATCACAGGGCCGTCCACGTCCAGGATGTCGGGCAGCTTGCCTGCCACGGCGGCGGCCACCACCGAGGTGTTGTAGGCCTCTTGCGGGAACTGCTGCAGCTCCACCTTCCACTGCTTCTGGCTGCCATTGAAGTCCTTGATGATGCCCGCCATCAGGTCTTTTTCGGTCGGATTGCCCGCCCCGTGGTACCACATGGACAAGGTGGTCTGCGCATAGCTGGCGCTGGCGGCGCAGGCGGCCAGGCCTGCAAGAACGAGACGGCGGCTGACGGTGTGGCGAAAGGTCATG
The DNA here is from genome assembly GCA_027923965.1 of Comamonadaceae bacterium OS-1. Lineage (NCBI taxonomy): Bacteria > Pseudomonadati > Pseudomonadota > Betaproteobacteria > Burkholderiales > Comamonadaceae > Comamonadaceae bacterium OS-1. Next base: position 629,198 of record AP026969.1, on the reverse strand, counting down.
GAAGGCTCCGGTTGGGGTGGATGATGGTCAATGACAATGTTGTCATTTGGCCTGAATTTTAGAAATCAAAGCAGAATACATCCAATCCATGAAAACCCTAATACTCAAAAATTTTCCAATTTCCCCTCTGAAAATCCAAAAAATTAAATTTTCCGCGCCAAGGTATTGACACGACCCCACCCGAAAAGGCAAAGTACTAACGTTGTCATTTAAAAAGTAGGCCATGGCTACCATCATTGATGTCGCGCAACTCGCCGGCGTATCGATCAAAACCGTATCCCGGGTCGTGAATCGCGAGGGCTCGATCCGCCCAGAAACCATGGAGAAGGTTTCACGGGCCATCGAGATGCTCGGGTACGAGCCGCACCACGGCGCACGGCTGATGCGTTCCGGCAAGTCCGGGCAGATCGGCTTCATCACCGGCTTGTTCAGCGATGCCGAGGTCGGCTCCACCCGGGCCGGACTGTCCGAGCTGCACATCCTGCGCGGTGCCCAGCAAGCCTGCCGCCAGGCCCGCAAGACGCTGCTGGTGGCCGACATGGGCGGCGACCAGAACACCGTGGAGGCGTTGCTGAAAACCTTCACGTCCTACCGGGTCGAGGGGGTGATTTACGCGGCCTCCTACCACCAGCAGGTGGTGCTGCCCAAGCCCAAGGACACGCCGCTGGTGCTGGTCAACTGCTTTGACCGGCTCGGCACACCGGCGGTGCTGCCCGACGACGCACTGGGCCAGACGCGGGTGGTCGACCACCTGGTCGCTTGCGGCCACCGCCGCATCGGCTACATCGGTATCGACGAAGACATGGTGGCCGGGCGGCTGCGCAAGGCCGCATTCATCGCCAGCTGTGCACGCCACGGCCTGGCCGTGGAGGACTGCCCGGTACGCATCGGCTCCAAGCTGGAGCCCGGTGGGCCATTCCTGCCGCTGCAGGCGGCGTTGCGCAGCCTGGTAGCCCAGGTGCCACGGGTGACTGCACTGTGCTTCGGCAACGATGTGATGGCGCTGCACGGCGCGCGGCTGCTCGACGAGCTGGGCGTGCGCGTGCCGCAGGACATGGCCCTGATGGGCTTTGACGATGACCACACCATCTGCGAGGCGATGCGGCCACAGCTCAGCACCGTGGCGCTGCCCTACTTCGAGATGGGTGTTGCGGCGGTCGAGCGCGTGTTGTCTGCCAACGCTGCGCCGGGCGAGCCCTGGCAACTGGTCGCGGGAGGCATCGTCGAACGCGACTCCACACCACCGCTACCGCACTCCCCTACCGCCGACACCCGCCGGCCGTCCCTTCCCGCCACCACGATATGAACTCTGACATGCACCGCCCACGCTTTCATTTCACCGCCCCCAGCCACTGGATCAACGACCCCAACGGCCTGTGCTTCCACGGTGGCCGCTACCACCTGTACTACCAGTACAACCCGAACGCCAACCAATGGGGCGACATCCACTGGGGCCACACCAGCAGCGCTGACCTGGTGACCTGGCGCGACGAGCCCCTGGCCCTGGCCCCCACGCCGGGCAGCCCCGATGCCGGTGGCTGCTTTTCCGGCAGCTTCGCGCTGGTGGACGGCCAGCCCACGCTCTACTACACCGGCTTCACGCCCGAGCGCCAGGTACAGTGCACCGCCACCAGCGCCGACCTGCAACGCTGGACCCTGCAGCCCGAGCGCACCCTCTACACCCCGCCCGAGGGCGTGGAGCCGCATGACTTCCGCGACCCCTATGTGTTCCAGCACGCGGGGTACTGGTACATGGTGGTGGGTGCGTCGCTGCGCCACGAACGCGGCCAGGCCCTGCTCTACCGTAGCGAAGACGGCATCGCCTGGGACTACCGCGGCCCGCTCTACACCGCAGCCACCCTGGCGTCCGGGCGGATGTGGGAATGCCCGAACTTCTTCCCCCTGGGGGACAAATGGGTGCTGACCGTGTCGATCTGGCTGGGCCTGGGCGTGCACTGGTTCGTGGGCCGCTTCGAGAACGAAGTTTTCATCCCCGAATCGGAAGGCGTGCTCGACCCCGAGGCCGGTAGCTTCGCGCACCTGACCATGCAAGGACCCGACGGTCGGGCACTCCAGTGGGCCTGGATGAACGAGCAGCGCGAGCAAGAGCGCATCGATGCCGACGGCTGGGCTGGTGCCATGACTGTGCCACGCGTGCTGTCGCTGGACCCGCGCGGCCGCCTGAACCTGCGCCCGGTGGCAGAAATCGCTACGCTGCGCCAGGCACCCATCGCCATACACACCACCGGCGCTACGCGCGGCGTGCTGCGGACCTTTGCAGGTCGGCACCTCGACATCGAGGCCACTTTCACGATGCGCAGGGTGCGCGACCAGCACAAGCTCGGCCTCACCCTGCTCGCCGCGCCCGATGGCAGCGAAGCCACCCGTATCGTTTTTTGGCCCGACGCGCGCCGCCTCAGCATCGAGCGCGGGCGCAGTTCCACCGACAGCAAGGTGCGCCGCCAGGATGTCTGTACCCAGCTCGACCTGGACCCGGGCGAAGACCTGCACTTGCGCGTACTGCTCGATGCCAGTGTGCTGGAGGTCTACGCCAACGACCGCCTTTGCCTGGCCACCCGCGTCTATCCGCAAGCTGAAGACAGCGTTGAGGGTTCGGCCTTTGCCGACGGCGATGTGGATCTGGTGCTACAGGCCTGGAGCATGGGTAGCATCTACGCGGAGCCACGCACGGCGGTTGCTTAGCGGAGGGCATGGGAGTCTCGGTAAACTGGGCGCTGTTGCCGCGCCTTTCTCCAAGCCTTCCCCATGCCCCTCAAAGACCTCCCCCCTGATGCCCGTCCGCGCGAAAAGCTTTTGGCGCGCGGCGCTGCGGCCCTGAGCGATGTGGAGCTGCTGGCCATCCTGCTGCGCACCGGCATTGCGGGCAAGGGCGTGATGCAGATGGCGCACGAATTACTGCAACTACCCGCCAGCGGCGGCTTTGACGGCATTGCCGGGCTGCTCAACGCAACGGCGGATGACCTCAAGCGCATCAAAGGCCTGGGTCCGGCCAAGCGGGCCGAGATCGTGGCGGTGCTGGAGCTGGCCCGCCGCGCCATGGCGCAGAAACTGCAGGAGCGCGACGTGTTCAACGACCCGCAGGCGCTCAAGCACTATGTGCAGCTGCACCTGGCGGGCAAGGCCCACGAGGTGTTTGCGGTGCTGTTTATGGATGCCAGCTACCGTCTGCTGGCCATGGAGGAGCTGTTTCGCGGCACGCTGACGCAGACCAGCGTGTATCCCCGCGAAGTGGTGCTGCGCGCCCTGCACCACCAGGCCGCCAGCGTGGTGCTGGCCCACAACCACCCCAGCGGCTCGGTGCAGCCCTCGCCCGCCGACGAAGCCCTGACCCACAACCTGCGCGCCGCGCTGGCGCTGATCGACGTGCGGGTGCTCGACCACATCGTCGTCGCCGCCGGTGAGGCGTTTTCCATGGCCGAAAAAGGCATGCTTTGATGAAGATCACCTCGCTCCAGGATTTGAAAAAAATCCAGAAATCGATTGCCGAGGCGGCGGCCCTGGCGGAGGCCCAGCGTGTGACCAAACTGGAGGCCCAGCGCCGCCTAGCCGCCCAGAAGAACCTTTTTGTGCAGGCCGCCGGGGCCGTGCACCGCTTGCCCGACATGCGCCAGGCGCTGCTGAAAAAGAAGCCACCCGAGCCGATCGCCACGCAACTGCAACTGGACGAGCAGGCCGTGCTGGTGGAGGCCATCAGCGACGGCTTCGATGCCAGCAGCCTGCTGGAAACCGACGAAACGCTGAGCTACCGCCGCCCCGGCATCGGCATTGACGTGCTGCAGCGCCTGCGCAAGGGCGAGTGGGCCATCCAGCGCCAGCTCGACCTGCACGGCCTGCGCAGCGACGCAGCGCGCGATGCCTTGTCGGGCTTTATCCGCGATGCGCACAAGCACGGCATCCGCTGCGTGCGCGTGGTGCACGGCAAGGGCCTGAGCTCACCCGGCAAAACCCCGGTGCTCAAGGGCAAGGTGCGCAACTGGCTGGTACAGAAGAACGAGGTGCTGGCCTTTGTGCAGGCCCGGCCCATGGAGGGCGGCGCGGGGGCGCTGCTGGTGCTGTTGCAGCCCGGCTAGCCGATATATAAGAAATCGGCAGCCTGTGCTTATCCAGTAAGCACGAGCAGCTATTAAAAATAGAGCATTCAGATTTCAGGCCGAGATGCCCACCACCAGCGATGCCGCATAACCCGCGCTGGTACTGCCGGTCACCGTGGCCATCTGGGTGCTGGTGCCGTCGCTGAACACGTTGTCGGTGGCAAAGCTGGTGGCGGCCAGATTCGCCACGCTGGCCGAGTAGCCGGTGGTGGCGTAGACGGCGCTGCACACCGCCGTGGGCAAGGCGATCTGCGAGGTGCGCACCTGGTCGCCCGCAGGCGTGGTGGTGGCCGCAGCGATGCTGGAGTACACCTCGAAGTGGATGTGCGGCATGCGCCCGCTGTAGCAGCCGGGGAAGACGGTAGTGAAGGTGACGCTGCCGTTGCTGTCGGTTACCTGCACGCCGCGCAGGTAGTTCTCGGTGGGCAGGTCGTACATCGAGTATTTGCCGTCGCGGTTGCAGTGCCAGAGGTAGATGGCGTAGCCCGCCAGGCTGGCGCAACTGGAACTGGTGTTGACGAGCGTGAGCGTGACCGTCAACACGATGCCGGCCGCCGTGGTGCTGGAACTCACAATGCTGGAGCGGATGTCGCTGCGGTTGATGCCCGAGAGCAGCAAGGCGTTTTGCACGCTGCCGTTGGCGCTGTTGGTGCCGTCGCCGGGGTAGGGGCCCGCGGTTTCGCTGTTGATGTTGGTGCAGGAGCCGACTGTGGTGGTGGTGGTGCCTGTGCTGGTTGTTGTGGTCGTGGTGGTGGTGGTGCTGGTCGCCGCCGTCCCGGTGCTGTCACTGCTGCCGCCGCCGCAGGCCACCAGGCCCAGCGGGGCGACGCTGCCCACGGCCAGCCAGCGCAGGGCGCGGCGGCGCTCAGTCAGCATCTGGCCCAGGGTTTCCAGGTCGTGGGCCAGGCCATGGTCGTGGTGTTGGGCTTGTTCGATGGGCATGTTTTCTCCTTTGTGGGTAGTGGGGATTTAGGGCGGTATGTCAAGGGGCCAGGCGCACCGTGCGCAGTTGCAGGGTGCTGCCGCTGAGCAGACCCTCGGCCTGCACCTGGGTGCCGACCAGGGTGTCGGGGCTTTGGGCAAAGTAGGTTTTGCTGTCCCAGGTGGCGGAAATATCACCCTGGGCGGTGCGCAGTACCAGGCTGCGGGTGGTGGTGTTGGCGCTGAGCACGCTGCCCTGGCGCTGCACCACCGCGTCGGCAGCCACGGCCAGGCTGCAGGTCACCTGGGTGGCGGTGACGGGCTGGCCGGGGGCTTGCGCCTGGCCTTCCACGCGCACCGACACATCGCTGGCCAGCGGCACACTGCGGCAACTGCTGGCGATGGTGGCCGCAGTGGCTTGCACATCCACGCCGCGCAGGATGAAACGCACGCTGCTGGCTGTCCAGTCGATGCCGCTGGTCACGCCCATCAGCACCGTGGTGCGGCCCAGGTCGCCCGGGTCGCCATGGCCCGCGGTGCCGCTGCGCACGCTGGCGGCGCTGGCCACCAGGGCATCGCCTACGCGTTGCACCTGCAAGCTGACGAATTCGCCCCGCGCCAGGGCGGCGGTATCGACCACCACGCCACTGGCAAGTTGCACCGCCGTGCCCTGCACCACTACGGTCCGGGTGACCGCGTCATATTGGGTGGCCAGCCCCCCCAGGCGCAGCGATTGCTGGCTGGCCAGGTCGGCCACGCTGGTCTCGGAGCGCAGCACGCGGCTGGCGATGACCGGGCTGGTGGCCGCAGAGCGTGTCCACACCTGCACCACCTGGCCGTTGGCCAAACCGGTGGGCAGCGTGCTGGACTGCACCAGGGTGCCACTAGGCGCATTCAGCCGGAAACCGATGCTGGACAGGCCCTGCACCACACCGCCGAGCTGTACCGGGTCGGGCATGGCGGCGAGTTTTTCGATGCGGGTGGCCACCAGCACGTAGGCCGATTTGCTGCCGTCCCACACCCAGGTGCCAAACACTTCCACCGGGTCGGCGCTGGCGATGGCGTTGACATCGACATTGCTGCTGCCGTAGCCCGCCAGCACGGTGGGGTCGCTGCGGGTGGGGTCCAGGGTGGTGTTGACCACGCGCACCCATTGGCCCAGCACCTGCATCCAGCCATTCGCATCGGGCGCGGCGCTGACGGGGCCGATGAGTTGCGCCACCACTTCGATGGCTTGCGCGGTGTTGCTGGTTTGGTAGGTCAAGCGCACGCGCTGGCCCAGGGCTACGTCGGTGTTGCGCAGGCTGCCGCTGGCATCCTGGCGCTGCACGGTGGCGCTGGTGTCGGCGTATTCCACGCCGTCCACGATCACGCTGCCAAAACCACTGACGGTGCCGCTGGCCACGCCGGTGCCGCCGCTGCCCACGCCCGCCACGTCCAGGCCGCCGCCGCAGGCATCCAGCAGCAGGCTGAGGACCAGCACGGCCAGGCCCATGCTGATGGCGTAGAGCCAGCCTCGGGGGCGGCGGAGAGCGTTGGTATGCATAGCAGTCGTCTCAATCGGAGGTTTTAGGGGGTGTGATGGCGGGGGTGCCGTCCATCGGCGCGGTCAGGCAGAACATGCCCAGGCGGATGCGCTGGTCGCCTCCGGCGGGCTCGTCCTGTTCGCACAGCGGCACGGCGGCCTGCACCATGGCGGCCAGCACGTCGCGCCACAGGCTGTTGGCCAGTTGCTCCAGTTGCCGGGCCGAGGCGGCGCTCAGGCCGTCGGCAAACACGCTTTGTTCCAGAAAAGTTTTGCCGTCACCCGCGCTGAGGTTGTGCACCCCGGCCTCGATGTGGTCGGCCACGCTGCCCGCCAGCAGGCGACGCGACTCCTCCAGCGCGGGGTTGGGCACAAAGGCCTGGCGGCACAGGCGCACGCTGCCATCGGTCAGCTCGTCGGCCACGCCCAGGCGCAGCAGCTCCAGCAGCACGGCACGCGGGTGCATGTCGGTGGAGACCGACCGGGCCAGGGCTTCGAACGAAGGTGCCGGTCCATGGAACGGCAGGGTGTCGGGCAGGTCGGTGGCCAGCCAGCGCGTCATCACCTGGCTGGCGGGCGTGGGTTTGCCCAGCTGGGCACGCACGTCCACCGCACGGGCAGACTGGCCGGAAGCCCGCACGTCCTTGCGGTGCACGCCCGACAGCAGGCTGATGGCCGAATCCGTCTGCTTGGCCCCGGTACGCGCCAGTTCGGCCCGCGCCGCCTCCAGGAACACCGGCTTCAGCGCCGCCGTCAAATCGGTATACCCCACCCCCGAGCGCAGCAGCCACACCACCAGCGGCTGCAGCATGGCCAGCACCTGGGTGAGCACCGGCTGGCCGGGGGATGAAATGGAGGCTTCGGACATGTTTGGAGTTTATATGGGAATATTTCCCATATTTTAACAAACATGTATCTTGGTGTATTTTTTGCTATTTATTTAGTAGCTAGTTGCGCTTATAAATAGAGCGATAAAGCCTTATTTCTTACAAAAATCAGAAACAAAAGCACATCCGCATGGAAAGTATCACATCACATCACTAGTGATATTATTTACGGATGAAAGTTGTGCTCGACACCGATGTTGTGGTTGCCGCGTTGCGCAGCCCGACAGGTGCATCCGCCGAACTGGTGCGCATGGCACGGGCAGGCCACATCCGCATGGCGGCCAGCGTGAGCCTGTTTATGGAATACGAGGCGGTTTGCACGCGGCCAGAGCATGTCTTGGCATCCGGCCTGGATTTGAGGCAGGTGGGTATTTTTCTGGATGCGCTGGCCAGCTTTACCGAGCCGGTCGCGGTGCACTTTTTATGGCGACCCCAGTTGCGTGACCCCGCCGATGAACTGTTGCTGGAGGCGGCAGTCAATGCCAGTGCCGATGCCTTGGTCAACTTCAATCTTCGGCATTTTGCCGATGCTGCCAGCCGCTTTCATCTGCGCTTGGCCCCACCCGGTCTATTTTTAAGGAGTGTGCCATGAGCAGTTTGAGCACTTACCCCTTGCGCTTGCCCCGCTCCATCCGCGCGGGTGTGGAGCGCATGAGCAAACAGGACGGCACCAGCATCAACCAGTTTGTCAGCATTGCCGTGGCAGAAAAACTGGCCATGATGCAAGCCGAGGTCTACTTTCCCGAGCGCAGCGCACGGGCCGACCTGGCCGCGTTTGACCAGTTGATGGCCCGCCCAACGGGTGAGGCACCACGCACAGGCGACGAGGTTGAGGGCAACTCCGAACAGGTTTAAGCCAGGTCGCCCGTGGTCACCCAGCCGCCTTGCACCGCGCTCTGCGTGCCACGCTCCAGCATCGCCATCACCTGGCGTACCTGCTGCGGGGGCACCGGGGCGGCGCTGGACTGGCCCAGCAGGTAGTCGCGCACACCGGCGTAGTACTGCAGATAGTTGCCGGGCGTGTCGGGCGTGGTGGAGCTGATGTGCTGGCCATCTTTGACGCGCAGCAGTTGGCCGGGCAGCGGGTCGCCGCCCCAATCTTCCAGGTTGGCCAGCTGTGGACGGGCCCCGCCCTTGAGCGTGTCTTCTTGCGTGTCCAGCCCGAACTTGGTGAACGAGCCCCCCGTGCCGTGCAGCACAAAGCGCGGGCCGCTGGCGGCCACGCAGGAGCTGGCGTGCAACACCACGCGCAGGCCGGGGTGGCGGGAGGGGTAGCGCAACTGGGCGTGGAAGTAGTCGTTGGTTTGCGTGCCTTCGCGCTGGCGGGCCACGTCGAGCAGCAGGCCGTCGGGCACGCCGAAGAGTTGCAGGGCCTGGTCTACCAGGTGCGCGCCCAGGTCCATCCACAGGTCCGACCCGGGAATGTCCTGCTCGCGCCAGCGGCCGGGGATGACCTGGCGGAAGCGGTCAAAGTGCGATTCGAAGTGCGTAATACGCCCCAGTTGCCCGCTGGCCAGCACCTGCTGTAGCAGGAAGAAGTCGCCGTCATAGCGGCGGTTCTGGTAGACGGTGAGCATGCGGTTCTGCTGTGCGGCCACGGCCAGCAAATCCTCGGTCTCGGCCAGGGTCACGGTGCAGGGTTTGTCCACCACCACGTGCTTGCCCGCCAGCAGTGCGGCCCGGGCCAGGGCGTGGTGGCTGGCGTTGCTGGTGGCGATGATGACCAGGTCGATGGCCGGGTCGGCAAATGCGGCCTCGGGGGTGGGCACCACGCGTACCTGCGGCCAATCGGCGTGCACCGCCTCGGGTTTGCTGGAGCAGATGCAGGCCAGTTCCAGGCCGGGCACGCCGTCGATCAGCGGCGCATGGAAAACGCGGCCCGCCAAGCCATAGCCGATGACGGCGACGCGGATGGGGGCGGTGAGCGAATGGATGTGGGTCATGGTGTTCTTGGGGGTTGTCTATTCCCCCAGCGTACACCACGGCAAGCTCACTGCGTCGCCTTGTGCCAGGCCTTCAGGTACATCGGCACCTTGTCCGCGGGCATGGCCGGGCTGTATAGCCAGCCCTGGAAGAAGTCACAGCCCAGGGCTTGCAGCATGTCGCGCTGGGCGGCTTGTTCGACGAATTCGGCCACCACGTACACGCCCTGGGAATGGCCCAGGCGGCAAACGCAGCGGATGATGTCCTGGTCTACCGGGTTGTGCAGCACATTGCGGGTGAGCACGCCGTCGAGCTTGATGGCGTGGACCTTGAAGCGGTGCATGTACAGCAGCGAGGTACAGCCCATGCCGAAGTCGTCCATCGACAGCGACAAGCCCATGGCCTGGAGCTCGGCCAGGGTTTTGTCGGCCTGGGCGGTGTTGGCGATGGTGCGACCTTCGGTGATTTCGATGTCGATGTCTTTACTCTGGATGCCGTGGGTGCGCAGGGCATCGGCCACGGTTTGCACCCAGGTGGCGGATTGCAATTGCACCGGCGACATGTTGACCGACACGGTGAAGCCCGTGTCTGCGATGCAGCCCGCCTTTTGCCACACGGCCAGGTCTTCGCACACCCGCTGCACCACCCAGGCTCCGATGTGGTGGATCAGGTCGCATTCTTCGGCCACGTTGATCAGGGCGGCGGTGGGCACCGGGCCGTGGCTGGCGTGGGTCCAGCGCAGCAGCGACTCCAGCCCGACCACCCGGCCCTGGGCGTCGTGCTGGGGCTGGTAGGCCAGGGTGACGCGCGAGGAGCCGATGTCGGCCCGGAAGTCGCGCACCAGGCAGCGGGCCACCTCACCCACCGCGTCCGCCCGGTCCAGGGCCCCGGTCTGGGTTTCTACCTCGGGGGACATCAGCACGTCCAGCGCCGACTTGAAAAACGCCTGGTTGCGCTGCATGCGCGCGTTTTCCAGCTGGCGCACAAACGGGGCGTACACCAGGGTGCTGCACAGCAAACACAGGGCTTGCACGCCCACGCCGCTCCAGCCACCGGACATGAGGTAGCCGGACACGAACACCGGCGTGGACCAGATCACCGGCTGGCCGTCCAACGGCATGCCAAACACCGAATAGGCCAGGGTGGCAATCAGGCAGTTCAGCAGCGGCGCGGCGATGAACGGCAGCAGCAGCGTGCGGCTGAGCACCAGCGGAATACCGAACAGCAGCAGCTCGTTCATGTTCAGCAGGGCGGGCAGCACCGAGTACCAGGCCAGCCGCCGTAACGACGTATCTTTGCCCTGGGTGACGCAGTACAGGATCAGGCCCCAGGTGGCACCCGCCCCGCCGTTGTGCACGAAGGTGTTGAGGAACATCAGCGAGATCAGTTGATCGGAATGCAGGGCAGTGGCCGGGGCCACCAAACCCGAGGCGCTGGACACTGCATACAAAAACTGCCCACCATTGACACCCACCATCCACAGCAGCTGGTTGAGCAGCACCATGCCGAAATTGAGCACGTCTCCACTCGGCCCCAGCTGCAAAAACCATTGCCACCCCTGCCCCAGCAGCGGCCAGACCACCGCGTCCGACAAACCCCGCCACAGCCCATGGGCCAGCCAGACGGCCAGCAGCGTCAGGGCCGCCGTGCCGGTCATGTGCAGGGCGCTCTGCAGCGACACGCCACCGTCCACCCCAGCCATGGTGGTATGGCTGGGCAGCCAGCGGCCCAGCAGGCGCATCAGCTCGGCGGCGGCCACACCCACAATGATGCTCTGGAACGCGCTGGCATAGCCCAACACCTGAAAATCGGGCGGGTCGCGCAGCACCACCAGCAAAAAAGCGCTGGCCGCCACCATGGACACGGTGACGATGGAGCGGTCCACCCGCCGGTCCTGGGCCCGGCTCAGGGTGGTGGTGCGGGCGGCAATCACCACCGTGCCCATCAGTCCCATCGTGCCCAGGGTGGCGTAGTACAGCAGCATGGCCGTGGCGTGCCAGCCCGGGCCAAACTGGGCATTCATCCATTGCACATATGGCGGGTACGGCATCTGCGCCAAGGTGTTGCCCATGACGCCCAGCACCGTGACCGGCAGCAGGGCTACGTAGGCTTCCCTAATCGCTTGCAACCACAGGCGCAGGCGCTGCAGGGTCTGGGACCAGACCGCCGTGCCATCCCTACGTTCCCCCGTGCTGCCCATTTCCATGCGCTGTACCTCATGATGTGTAACCAGCTTAGTCCAACCTGGGCTCCGCCTTGCATACAGAATTAAACACTGTTATGCGTACATCTGGCTCAACGGCGAGAAGGTGGAGGCAGCGGTGCGGGTGGTAGCGCAAAGCGCTGGGCCGAGCGCTGTATTGCAGCCTGCAGCTCGGCCATGCGGGCTGGATCGACAGGCTGCGGTTGGCTGCTGCCGGGCGGGGTCACCGACTCCATGGCCTGCATTTCGGCCATCCAGCCAGCCTGCAGCCGCACCGCGTGCAGCAGCGCATTGCGCGGGTCGCCAGGGGGCAACCAGGCGGCAGCCAGTTCGGCCTGCGCTTTGCGGAACGCCGGGGCATGCACGCTGCGGCTGCGTTCGTCCGCTTGCTGCGCGGTCAGTTTGCCAGCCCGCTGCCACTGGGACTCCAGGCCCAGTTGCCGCATCGCCGCATTGAAGCTGCGCATACCCTGGTCATAGGCCGCCGCGCCCGTGTACTTGCGCTGAAAGTCCACCGCCGCTGGCGGGGCCAGCGCCACCAGCCCGCCCACCAGAGCCGCTATGGCCGCCAGGGCCAGCAGCTCACGGCCCCGCGCATGGGCGCGCGACTGCAGCAGATCGGGCCGCACCGGCAAAATGCAGGCCATCAGCGCCCCTGCCAGCAGGCCGCCGACGTGGGCCGCGTTGTCTACCCCCGTCTGCAAAAAGCCCTGCGCCAGCGAATACACCACAAAAAAACCAATCCCCCGCAGCATGGGCTTGCCAAACAGCCGGGGCATGCTGTCGCGGTGCCGCAGCACGGCCACCAGCACCACCCCCGCCAACCCGAACACCGCGCCCGAAGCCCCGACCGAGACGGTTTGCTGGGCCGAAAAATGCAGGCTCAGGGCGCTCCCGGCCAAGGCCGACGCCAGGTAAATACCCAAATACACCCGGTGCCCGTAGATGCGCTCGGCGGTTTGGCCGATGGCCCACAGGCCCAGCATGTTCATCACCAGGTGCACGATGCCGCTGTGCAAGAAAGTAGCACTCAGCAGCCGCCACACCTGGCCGCGCTGCACCTCGGAGGCCGCATTGCCCCCCCAGTGCAACAGCAACTCGGCCGGAGGGCTGAACACGTTCACCCCCAGGGACACCATCAGCACCCACACCGCCACATTCAGCACGATCAGCCCATAGGTCACCCAGGTGGCGGGGGCCAGGGCGTGCAGCCAATGGTGGAGCTGGTGCTCTTCCCCTGCGGCGGGGTGGGCGGGAGCGGAGGGCTGCAATCGCGGCACCATCACACGTTCTGGTTGCGCATCCAGTCAGCGGTCTGGAAGAAGCTGTCGCGCAGCCGGGCGCGCAGGGCATCATCCACACCGGTTTCGCCCATCGCCTGGTCCATGCAGGCCAGCCACTGGTCGCGCTCCAGAATGCCGATCTTGAACGGCAGGTGCCGCGCGCGCAGGCGCGGGTGGCCAAACTGCTCGGTGTAGTACTGCGGCCCGCCCAGCCAGCCGCATAAAAACCAGAACAAGCGCTGGCGCGCGTTCTCCAGCTCCGGGCCGTGGGCGGCTCGTAGCGCGCCATAGCCGGGCTCCAGTTCCATCAGGTCGTAAAACCGTTCCACCAGCGCCCGCACCGGGGCCTCGCCACCGATCCATTCAAACGGGGTGGCGGCGGGGGCTTTTTCTTGGATCTGCATGAGGGGAATCAGAATTTAGATTAAATATGGCTCTAGCGCTTATTCTACGAGCATGATGAGCTACATATTTGATAGCAATCACCGATCACCATACGCCCAGAAAGCCAGCGAATACGGGCACAATGCAACGGATCAGGTCCACGATTCCCGCACGGAGAATAGCAATGCAAACCTCTAGCACCATGCGCATTCTTTTGGTGGATGACCACCAGCTTTTCTGCGACGGGCTATGCATGTTGTTACACGAACTGTCCCCCGGTTCGCAGATTACCACCGCCACCACCGTGGCGCGGGCTTTGGCGGCCAGTGGGCCCTTTGACCTGGTACTGCTGGACCTGCATTTGCCCGATGCCCAGGGCTTTGACGGCATGCAACGCATCAAGCAACTCCATGAAGCGGTGCCGGTGGTAGTGGTGTCTGCCGAGGAGAATGCCATGCATATCCGCGAGTGCATCCAGCATGGCGCCATGGCGTTTGTGCCCAAAGCCTCCTCCATGGCCGCATTGTTCGAGGCAATGCAAAAGGTGTTGAGTGGCCAAACCTACCTGCCCCCGAGCAGCATCATGGATCTGGGCACCGGCACGCGCCCGTCCAGACCACTGCCGGTGCATCTGTCGCCACGCCAGCGGGAGGTGCTAGCCAGGGTCATCCAGGGCAAGCCCAACAAGGTGATTGCGCGCGAGATGGGCATTTCCGATACCACCGTCAGTAGCCATGTGGCGGCAGTGATGGGCGCTTTGGGCGTACACAACCGCACCGAAGCGGTGTACCGATCGGCGTTTTTGGGGTTGGTGCACGCACCGGGGTAGTCCCACCACCTATTCAGAAGTTAAACAGGTTTTGGTGCGACACATCGGTGTGTTGCCCCAAAAATCGCACGTCCAGGCGGGGGACGAAGGGGTCGAAGTACACCGACAGCTGGGCGAACATGTTGCCCGGCGGAACGAACCGGGTTATCGTCTGGCAGGTCACCGCACCCGATACAAAGCTGTCCACACCGTCAACAAAATCCTCGGCTTTTGAATTGGCAAAGGGAAATGGGGCATACAGGCCAGACGCATGGATGGAGACGATCTTGCGCGACGGGCACCCGGGCTTGCACAGAGTGGCCTGCACCACGCACGACACGTGTTCGTCACCCGACAGAAAAACGATGTTGTCCGCACCGCTCTCCACAACCGCATCCAGCAGCAATCCCATGGTGGCAGGGTAGCCATCCCAGGCATCAGCCCGTGCGGCAGCGTCCAGGCCCAGGTTGCGCTGCGCCAAGCCGCGTGGCACCAGCATGGAGGGCGAGACAATGAACTTCAGCGCGGACCGGTTGGTACGTATCCAGGCCTTCAGTTTTTTCATTTCCGCTTTCGGAAACAACTCAGCGCACTGCGATTCGGCGGGTTTGCGGTAAGCCCGTTGCGAGCGGGTGTCCAGCAGGTAAAACGCAGTTTGGCCATGCGCGAAGGTGTAGGAGGCACTGGGCTGGGGCGGGCTTCCCGGCCTTTGGTACTTCCAATAGGCCGCCATCGCCTCCTTGAAGGCCTTGGAGTTGTGGCGGCCTTTCAGCGCCCCGTCGCGCCGATACTCCGTCACGTCGTTCTCAAAACGCGGCTCCCAGTTGTCACGTATTTCGTGGTCGTCCAGCAGCATGTAAACGGGCGCGCGGCGCATGATTTCACGCATGGGTTGGGCCCGCAACGCCCGCTCATACGGTAGATCGAAACGCTCGTCGCTGCGCACCGGATCGACCAGCCCCGCGCTGGCATCGGCGTAGATCTGGTCACCTGCAAAAATGGCGAAGTCGTAGTGGTCCAGGCCTTCTGCCAATTGCTTGAGCGACTGTTCGGCCACCTGTTTGTCCACCAGGCCCGGGGGAAACTGGCAACTTCCGAGCGTGAAGTCAAACGCGGCTTTCCCAGTGCGGCGGTAGCGGACAACATCGGCATTCGCGATGAAGCAGCTGGGCAAGTCCTCGTCTGTTTTTTCCAGCCAGGTGTCCACATCTTTAAAGGTGGGTTGTTCCACCGCAGCATCCTGCACATTCCTGGTGGCCATGTGCGCCAAAAATGCCCCCACGCCCGTCTTATGGCCATCACCCAGCGTCAAATGGTAGTTCAGAGTGACATCGTTCGGGCCCACGGGGGAATATGCCCTGTCCACTTTGCCGACCGGCGCAGGCGCCGCGTCGCGGCGGGCACGGTGATCCGGTGCATCAACTTCACGCATGCTGGTCTGGCTGAGGCCATAGGCCACAACAGCCAGCCAGCCCTGGAAGGATGGATCTAACGAAGGGAGCGGTAATTTCAAATTGAGCCAGTCGCTACTACGGCACCCTAGGGGCGAATATTCCACTGCACCGCAGCGGCTCGGCCTGCCAGGAAAGCCGCACACCGGCACCAAGATAAGCCGCGCATTGCCAAATCGCGGCGTAGACATGGCGTAGACATGCAAGTTACCCAATGTGGGAACGATGCGTGGACCGATCCAGGGACGCGCCAGGACCCACGCGCCCGATGACCTGGCCAGGGCGGTGGCGGGCGATGAGGCGACAGTAGGTGGGTTTGCCAGGAAGTCCTGAATGTCTTTAAAAACCCGTTCCGAATCCTTCCCGATGATCACGTCCTGGTGGCCCATGCCTTCATAGGTCTTGCGATCAAATGGAATGCCCGCAGCCTCGAAATTAGCCTGCAACAGGTCTTGGGTGGATACATCGACCAGACCGTTTTTCTGGCCATGGATGGCCAAGGTGGGAATACCGCGCCAACGCTGCGTCAAGCTTTCCAGCGTTACGAATTCGCCCCGGCCTCGCTGGTTGGTGATGCAGTTGAAGCGCACAAAGTGCATGGTTTGTGCCACGGTGTCGAGGTGGATGGGCCCAAACAGGTCATCCAGCGCGTCCAACGTGGCGGGGCGCAGGTTCTTCGCCTGAAAATCGCGCGCATACAAGATGTCCATGCGGTGGCGGGTACTGGTCCAGGACGCGGTATCGCAGGGCCAGCCAGGGTTTTCGACATCGTATTCATCGTCTTCGTACGGTACGGAGCTCAGCAGGCGGTCCATCAGTTGCTCGGCAACCTTGGGGGTTTCAGAGGCCTGGAACTGGTAGCCGTCCTGGAAAAACCAACGCCTGAGGGTCTGCAGGAGGTAGGTGCGGAAGATGTTGGCTTCGGTGTAGCGCAACAAGGGCCCTTTTTGGCTGAGCACGATACTGCGGATCGTAGGGTGCTGCGCATTGCCGTTGCCGTCGCCATTGAAGGCCGCCAGGGTGCCCAGATGTTGCGCCGTAAGCCATGAATTCACACCCAGTTGGATCGTGTCGTTGCGCACTTTGGCTGCTTCGGTCAGGATGGCCATACTCAACATGGCAGCGCCTATGCAATGGGCCAGCACGTCGACCCGTTGCCCGGTGACGTTTTTGATGTGCAGCAAGGCTGTCGGAATATCCACCAGGGCCGCATCTTCAAACGCCCAGGGGCGTTTGGCGGTGGGCATGCCCGCGCTGGTGCGCAGGTCAATCACCCACACATCACGCCCCTGCCGCCAAAAGAACTCTGCCGCACTGGGCTGGAGCGAAGGGTGGGTGTAAGTGGTGCCGCTGACACTGTAGCCGTGCACCATGGCCAAGGGGGGCAGCGCGCTGCCGTGGTGGGGGTAGCGGGTTAGCCGCACAACGGCGTCGGTGCGCAGGTACTTGACGGATACGACCAGCTCGGTGATCTCGGGTGCGGGCAGGCCCGGTATGGCCATGGGCAAACGTTGCGGCTTGCGGGTCGGCGGCGTATCGGGTTTGCGAAAGGTCCACAAATGGATGCTCAGCATGAGCCGCGCCATGAAGATGCCAAACGAGGCCATGTCCAGCAGCGCACGAACCTGGTTGGCTTGCCCTACTACCCGCACCAAGGGTACGCCTTGATTCGCGAGGAATCGGGTATCCAGCTTCAGCACGGCGGTGTGCCCTGCGGGCATGAAGGGCATTTGGGTCAGCGTGAGCTGGGTCAGTTGGTTCCAGGGGTTGGCCCGGCGGCCATAGGTCAGGCGCTTGTGGCCCCGAAGGATTGCGCCCCCGCTGCCCAGCGTAAACACGAGTCCTTCGCCGGGTGGCTCGACCCTCAGGGCATAGTCAAACCGCCGAACTTCGCCCGCACGCGAAGCAAGGTTCCATGCGTTGGTAAACATATAGGGTGTGTTTTCGCCGGTTCGGGCCCCACGCGGGCGGGTTTGGGGCACCGAAGGACGGAAGTAGTCTGCAATTTTGGGGGCATATTTTTGCCATATGTCCCGCTTGCCCCGGTTGCACAGGTAGGCCCGCAGCGCCCGCAGCCTGCGCAACAACGGCCCCGAGCGCTCGCGGTGCAAAAACTTCAGCGTGCCCGAGAGCGGCGCGGTCCACACCACATACTGCGCCTTGGCGACATCGTCTTGCACGCGCAACAATTTTTGGTGCCACTGATCAGCGCGAAACAGGCGGATGCACGATCTTTTTTCATCCAGCGCTATGCAGCGGCCACCCCAGGTATCCATCAGTTGCCGCAGTGCCACCTGCTCGTAGTACAAGGTGAGTTCCACCACCCAGGGCGTGGGCTTGTCTGTTTCCGCATGTAGAAATACCTCGCCCACCAGGCGCTCGACCACCTCGACCTGGGTCGGCTCGGGTACCTGTGTAGTCGCGGGCTGGGCTGGCGCAAAGCGGGGACGGTGCAGTGGACCGCTACTGTCAATCGGCTTTTTCACATAGTTCCACTTCTGCGCCAATGCCTGTATGGCGCGCAGGGCCAGGGCGCTGATGGTCAGGGCCGGGTTGGCCCCCAGGGAGCCGGGTACGATGGAGCCATCCAGTACCACCAAACTGCCCTGCCAATCGTCCTCATTGGCGTTACCGCAGTTGAAGACACGGCCCAGGTCGTCCACCACACCTTCATTCTTGTTCTTGCCCATCGGGCAGCCCCCCAGGGGGTGCACCGTCAGCACGGGGCCACGCGGTTGGTTTACCAAGTCGGCCAATTCGGTCGGCAACAGCCGCCACAGAGGGTTGGGGATCACATTTGCGCCAGGAAATGCCTTGGTGCAGTAATACTTCAATAGATCATGCGCAGCATCCAGTTGCTGCCCATCGCGGGCCTGGGGCCAAACGATTTGCAGCACCCCTTCCTGGACACCCCACCCGTCCCGCTTGGCGGCTGCCAGAGGCAAATGCAACGCCCCGTCCGAACTGTCGTGGCCGATCAGCCCCACCAGCAATGTGCGCTCCATGGCTCGCGCATCCACAGCGCAGGGGTCGGTGTGACCAGCAGGTTCGCCGCCGTGGCGCGTGGTATCGGGCTTGGGTAGTTGCGCTATGGTGTGGCCAGTGGTCACCAGTTCGGCAAACAGACGCTGCAGCGGCGCGGGCACCGAAAACTCCTGCACCCAAAAACCCAATGCCTTGACCTGCGTTTTAGGCACTTGCTGCGGGGGTACCTCCACCATGTGGGTGATGGTGGGGCCCACTTTGCGCAGGTGCAGCGCCTTGTGTTCTTCGTCCGTGCTGTGGGCCGGATCTTTTAGCCGATGCACGGCGGCAATGTTGTCGCCATTGCAAGAAAAGCGCTGCCCCAGCATGCTGGAAAACACCAAATCCTCGCGCCGAGACCGCAGCAAAATTTCGGTAGAGCCAAGCGTACCCGCCGCCAAGATCACATTTTCCGACAACAGGCAAAACGGCTGGGCTTCGCGGGCCCGCAAAGCCGGTGCGGTGTGGACCAACTCCAGCATCCACCGGTCGTCTATGCGCGACATGCCCACCACGCTGGTACCGGTGTAGATATGCACTCCACCGCGCTTGGCCTGTGCCAACAGATTGGTGTCCAAAGAGGCTTTGGCCCCGACGTTGCAGCCGGTCATGCAGTCGCCACAGCCATTGCACTTGGCCAGGCCCACGCTGTGCGCGTGGGGGGCAATGTCCTGCATGGCCACCGTGATTTCGGCAGCGCCGTGGTCCAATTGCGGGCTTTGCCGTTCGGCCAACTCTGCCAATCGGTGGTACTTTAATGGGTAGGCGGGGGAAAAGCAGGCATCGCTCTGAACCGTGTTAGGACCGCCGCCGCTCTGCAGAGGGTCTTGCAGCAGCAGTTGCCGTGCAGCCCCAAGGTAGGTGTTTTGCAAGTCCGTCACCACCTCTGGCGGCATCCGACTGTCAAACTGGGCAAACTCGGGGGCCAGCAGTACGCCGGCATTCACCAAAGACCCACCACCCAATCCGTTGGCCACCAGGGCGGACACATCGCCACCGGCACGTACGTCCAACAGGCCTTCCGGCGTACCCGATACCTGGCCCGTGCCTTGCGCACCCCAGCGCACATGGCCTGGCAGATCGGCAAAGCTGGTGGGAAACATGCCCGGCAGGTACTCGCTGCCCCGCTCCAGCACGCAGACATGGAGCTCGCGGTTCTTATTGCCGTGCCGCAAACCCGCCAACTGCTGGGCCGCCACACTGCCGCCGTAGCCGCTACCGACGATCACCACGTCAAATACCAGCTTCGGGTCTTCACATACACGGTCTTGCAGATCGACCAGCCCCTGGGACAGCGATCGCGTGCGGCGGTTGGTGTCCATCGAATCTGCTGCTGGGGTGTCAGGCGGGGTGGGGTTCATGAGAGTGGCCTTGCTTGGTGGATGTGCGCCAACAGCGCAGCGAGTGTCACGGGTTTGTGCAACATGGGGATGCCCTCGGCCTGCGCCTGCTGCAGCCGGTCGGGAGCGGTATCACCGCTGATGAGCAAGGCGTAGGCGCAAGGGTGCACATCACGCACCTGGCGCACTACGTCAAACCCGGTGTCGGCATGGCGTAGCCGACAGTCTGAAATCACCATGTCGATCTTGTGCGTGTGGGCATGCTCCCGCGCCTGCGCCACTCCGTCGGCCAACAGGGCATAACAGCCCAGCTCTTCCAGCAGCAAGCGCATGCCCTGGCGGATACCCACCTCGTCGTCCACCACCAGCACAGCCATGCCCGGCTGCACCACGGCCAGCGGCGGACCCGCAGGCAATGCCTCCACCGGCGGCGCCTCGGCCAGCGGCAAATTCAAGGTAAAACGGCTGCCCTGTCCGGGCTTTGATTCCAGGTGCAGTTGGATGCCCAGCAAACCGCACATCCGCTGGACGATAGCCAGGCCCAAGCCCAGGCCCTGCGAACGGTCGCGCTCCGCGTTGCCAATCTGGTAGAACTCCTGGAACACCAGTACCTGGTGCTCGGGGGCAATGCCGATGCCGGTATCGGCCACCTCCAGAACCGCGCGGCCATCCTGGGTGGTCAGGGCCACATCGATACCGCCGCTGGTCGTGAACTTCAGCGCGTTGCTGGTCAGGTTACCCAGCACCCGCTGGACCAGGTGCGCATCCGTCATCACCAGCACCGGTGCGTTGCAATGTGCGCGCATGTACAAGCCCTTGTCCTCGGCGATGGCCGCCTGCACTGCCACATGGGCCTGCACCAGTTGGTCAAGGCGTTGGACTTTCAGCTCGGGCTGGACGATGCCCGCATCCAGTTTGGAGATATCCAGCAGGCCATCGAGTTGCCCGGACAGCGACTGGCTCACCACCCCCAGCATCTGCACAATCTCCTGGCTGCGGGTATCCAGTTTGCGCAAGCCCATCGCCGCCAGCAGCACGCCAATGGTGTGCAAGGGCTGGCGCAAATCGTGGCTGGCCGCCGCCAGAAAACGGGTTTTGGCCTGCCCGGCCAACCGTGCTTCTTCCAGCGCCAGGGTCAACCGGTGGTTCAGCGAGTTTTCTGCAAACCGGATGCGGCACGAGCTGTCAAACAGGCGAAACGCATCCCGCCCCAGGCCGACCAGAAATCCCAAATACAACGTAATCAATACACCCATGCCGGGGCCGGCCCAAGCAGAATCACCCACATCGGCCGCCACCCCCCATGCAATACTCAACGACACCAGCAGCGGCGAGGCAAACCATAAAAAAATCCCTCGGTACCCGCTGGTGGTCACCACCGATGCCGTAGCCGTGGCCATGAGTACGATGGTGACAAAGGCCCGGTCGACATCGTTAAACCAATTGAATGCCGCCACGGGCAGCATCAGGCACACCCCGTTGAGCAGCAAGAGTTGGCCCACGCGGGCCGGTGCCGCCCCACCCTGGCCAACGATACGGTCCGTCCACACAAACCGCGCACCGCTCACCACCAGCACCCCAGCCATCCAGAACTGGGCAAAGTACCCTGGCACTCTGTACAGCAAAAGTACGCAGACCAGCCCTGCACAACACAGCAATCCCACCTGCGCACGCTTGTTTTGCTTGAGGAACAGGGCCACAAACTGGTCGCGCACAAACTCCTGCTGGGCAACCTGGGCGGCTGGATCCATGGAGTCATGAGCGTTATCCGCGGTGGTGACCATCGGCCCAGAATAGCGGGACTTTGCGGGCCAGCCATCCACCAAATAGAGGATGACTTATGAAGCCAACACCTCAATTTGTAGAACATGGGGTCGTTCAGAGCTTTCAACTACTGCGACGGCGCGCGTTTGGCCTGCCCCCGCGCTCCAATTGCGAGGGGCACCCGGGTATTGGGGCGCAATACCCTCGCATCGACGCAGGCGGTGTGCCTTACCATGGTCGGGTCATCGCGACCGCAGAATCCCGGCCCTGCCCGGGCACCCGCCGACACGGCCACCAGACATCCCACCCAAGGAATCCGCAATGACCCCACCCAGCACGGAGCCTTCGGCCCCAGGCGCTCCAGAACCCGGCCCCGCGGCGGAACCCGACCGCTCGCGCCGCGTGGTGCTGCACATGCCGGTGGATGTGCGCAGCTTCTCGTTGGGGCTGCTGGCCCTGCTGGCCAGCATCTACACCCTGCACTGGGCAGCGGCGGTGTTTATCCCGATCATGGTGGGCATTCTGTCGAGCTACGCCTTGTCGCCGGTGGTGGACTGGTTCCATGCGCGCCGGGTGCCGCGCGCGTTGAGCGCGGCGCTGTTGCTGATGGGCATTCTTGGCGGCATGGGCGGGCTGGCGTATTCGCTGAGCGACGATGCCAGCAAACTGGTCGAGCAGCTTCCCGCCGCCACCCAGAAGCTGCGCAGCGCCCTGCGCACCCTGCCCGGTGCGCCGCGCAACACGCTCACCACGGTGCAGCAGGCGGCCTCGCAGCTGGAGCAGGCGGCTGAGGAGACGGGCCGCGCCGTGCCCACCGGTCCGGGGGTGCAGCGCGTGCAGATCGTCAAGCCGCGGTTTGACATCCGCACTTACGTGTGGGACGGCAGCATGGGCGTGGTAGGCATGCTGGGGCAACTGGGCACCGTGGCGCTGATCACTTTTTTCCTGATGGCATCGGGCGACAGCTTTCGGCGCAAATTGGTGAAGCTGACCGGGCCCACGCTCAGCCGCAAGAAGATCACCCTGCAGGCACTGAACCAGATCAACGACCAGATCCAGCGCTACATGCTGGTGCAGTTGTTCACCAGCGCCCTGGTGGGCGGGGTGACGTGGTTGTACTTCGTGGCCATGGGCCTGGAGCATGCGGCCGTGTGGGGCATTGCCGCAGGCGTGCTGAACCTGGTGCCCTACCTGGGTAGCGTGGTGATTGCGGCGGGGTCGGCGCTGGTGGCGTTTTTACAGTTCGGCTCGTTGGAGCTGGTGCTGCTGGTAAGCGGCGGCTCGCTGGTGATCCACGCCATCGCCGGGTTTCTGTTGACACCCTGGCTGACCAGCCGCGCCAACCAGATGAACCCGGTAGCGGTGTTTGTGGGCATGCTGGCCTGGGGCTGGCTCTGGGGCCTGTGGGGCCTGCTGCTGGGCGTGCCCATTCTGGTGGCGGTGAAGGCGGTATGCGACCGTATTGACGACCTCAAGCCGGTAGGGGAGTTTCTGGGGAATTAGACGAAAATTTATAAGAAATCAGCTTCTCGCGCTTATTCCATCAGCACGAGAAGCTACTAAAAAAATAGCACTAAGCCGTAGCCCGCCGCAGCGTCTCCACCACCGGCCGCCGCAGCACATCGCGCAGCCCCCACCAGCCTGCGGCCAGGGCCAGCAGGGCACCGGCGATGGCACCGAACAGCGGCACCCACAGCGAGCCGTGCCACTCGAACTCGAACACAAAACGGGTCAGCGCCCAGCCCACGGCCACGGCCACGATGCTGGCCAAAAAGCCCGCCAGCAGACCCACACCCGCCAACTCGGCGCGCTGCACCTGGCGCAGCAGGCTGCCGGGCGCACCCAGGGCCCGCATGATGGCGAATTCGCGGGCGCGCTCTTCGCGGGTGGCGGTGATGGCGGCAAACAGCACCACCAGCCCGGCGGCCAGGGTGAAGCCAAACAAAAATTCCACCGCCCGGATCACCTGGTCCAGCACGCGCTGCAACTGGCCCAGGGTGCTGCTCAGGTCCACCGCGGTGATGTTGGGAAACTGGCGCACCAATTGGTTGTCGAAGCCCTTGGTGCTGGGGGCCTTGAACGCGCCCAGGAAGGTGACCGGCACCTCGGCCATCTGGCCCACGGGGTAGATGACGAAGAAGTTGGCCCGCATCGAGCCCCAGTCCACCTTGCGCAGCGAGGTGATCTTGGCATCACTCTGCACGCCGCCGATGTCGAAGCGCAGGCTGTCGCCCATCTTCAGGTTCAGGGATTTGGCAATGCCCTCCTCCACGCTGACAGCCCCTTTTTCTTCGGGTGTCCAGCTGCCTGCCACCAGCGGGTTGTGCGGGGGCCGGGTGGCGCTGTAGGACAGGTTGAATTCGCGGTCCAGCAGGCGCTTGGCGCGGTCGTCCACATAGTTCTCGGGGGCCACCGTTTTGCCGTTGACGGCCACTAGGCGGCCCCGGAACATGGGGTACCAGTCGTAGTTCTGCACCCCCGCCGTGGCCAGGTTCTGCCGGAAGTCTGCGGCCTGGTCGGGCATGACGTTGATGACGAAGCGGTTGGGTGCATCCGGCGGCGTGGCCTGCCGCCAGCTCTGGATCAGGTCGGTGCGCAGCAGCACCAGCAGAATCAGCGCCAGCAGGCCCACGGCCAGCGCGCTGATCTGCACCACGGCGTAGGCCGGTCGGGCAGATACCTGGCGCGTGGCCAGCACCAGCCAGCGTGGGGCCGTGGCCTCGTTCACGCTGCGGCGCAGCAGCTTCACCGCCACCCAGCCCAGGCCCGCAAACACCAGCACGGCGGCGGCAAACCCGCCTACCGCAATCAGGCCCAGCGTGACATCGCTGCTGGCCGCCAGCAGCAGCGCGGCAAAACCCAGCACGCCCAGGCCCAGCACGCCCACCGAGGCGGGTTTGAGGCCACCCACGTCGCGGCGAATCACCCGCAGCGGCGGCACCGCGGCCAGTTGCAGCACCGGCGGCAGGCCAAAGGCGAATAGCAGCGTCAGCCCCATGCCCATGCCCAGCGCCGCCGGCCACAGGGTCGCCGCAGGCAGGCTGGCGTCCACCAGGCCGGCCAGCAGCAGCACGAAGAGGTTGTGCACGCCGTAGCCGATCGCCACACCCAGCGCGCTGGCGAAGATGCCGACCAGCGCGAACTCGAAGGCGTAGCTCAGCGCGATGGTGCGCTGGCTCAGGCCCAGCACACGCAGCATGGCGCAGTCATCCAGGTGGTTGGCCGCAAAGCCGCGCGCCGCCAGGGCCACGGCCACCGCGCTGAGCAGGGCCGACAGCAGGGCCACCAGGTTGAGGAACTTGTTGGCCCGGTCCAGGGTTTGGCGCATCTCGGGGCGGCCGGTTTCCAGGGATTCGATGCGCACGCCGTGACTGTCGGGCTTCTTGACCTCTTCGGTGGCCCACTGCACGTAGCGCTGCACGGCGGGGTCGGCCCCGGCCACGGCAAAGCGGTAGTTGACGCGGCTGGCGGGCTGGATCAGGCCGGTGGCGGCCATGTCGCTCTGGTTGACCATCACCCGCGGCGAAAACGACATGAAGCCGCCGCCCCGGTCGGGCTCGGTGATGATGGTCTGGGTGATGCGCAAACGGCTGTCGCCCAGCAGCAGGCTGTCGCCGATCTTCAGGTCCAGCGACTCCAGCAGCGATGGATCGACCCAGGCCGTGCCCGGCGCGGGAATGTCACGCGTGGGGTGGGCAGCGGCTTCATCAGATACATCGGCCACCTCGGAAATGCGCAGGCTGCCGCGCAGCGGGTAGCCGGGCACCACGGCTTTGAGCGCCACCAGCTTGCTAGCCCCGCCCTGCGCGTCGTCCGCCCGGCCCATGGTGGCCAGAGTCAGCGTGCCCACGGCCTGCAGGCCCTGCCCTTTAGCTTGCGCCAGGAACGCAGCAGGAGTCGGGTTGTCGCTGGAGACCACCGCGTCACCGCCCAGCAGTTGGCGGGCATCGCGCTGCAGGCCGCCTTGCAGGCGGTCGGCAAAAAAGCCCACGGCGCTGAGCGCGGCCACGGCCAGGGTGACGGCCACGATGAGCAGGCGCAACTCGCCAGAGCGCAGGTCGCGCCAAAGGGTGCGCCAGCCAAGGCGCCAGAAGGGGGTATGCATGGGGCAGTACCTTAGTCGATTTTGCACCGACCCCGCAGTGTGGGGGCTATCGGGGCAACGATTTCAAACCGGCACAGGCACGGGCGCGGTGGCGTTCACGTCGGCCATAAAGGCATAGCCCGCCCGGCCACGCTCTTTGACGTGGTACATGGCGCGGTCGGCTGCGTTCATCAAATCGGGCAGTGCCACACCGTCCTGCGGGTAGCAGGCGATACCCACACTGGCTCCCACCTGCAGCAGCTGCCCCTGGTACGGCACCGGCTGGGACATCAGCAGAATCAGGTTCTCGGCCTGCCGCGCCAGCTTGCCCGTGTCGTGGGTGCCCGACAACAGCACCACAAATTCATCGCCCCCCAGGCGGGCCACGATGCCCCGGCCCCGCACCTCGGTGTCCAGCCGCTTCGCAATGCTGCACAGCACCTCGTCACCCGCCGCGTGGCCATAGTGGTCGTTCACCGGCTTGAAATGGTCCAGGTCGATGAGCAACACCGCCGCACTGCCGCCGTTGGCGATCACCCGTGGCGCATGCTGGGACCAGCCCGCGCGGTTATAGATGCCGGTCATGGGGTCGGTGTGCGCGGCCGCGCTGAGCTGCTGGGTGCGCAGGCCCAGTTCACCGTTGAGCCTGTGGATGCGCAGTATCCGGCTACCGATCGCGATGGCAAACACCAGGGTCTCCACCACGGCACCCATTTGCAGCAGCAGGTAGGGAAACGACAGCTTGAGCACCCCATAGTTGTTCAGCACCGTGCCCACCGCCGAAAGATCAAGCAAGGCCAGACCCGCGAAATACCAGCGTGCAGGTGCGCCCCCGCGGCGCAAAACAATCGTGCCACCCCGCAGCATCAGGCAGGGCACCGCCACACCAATGCACTGGGTCAAGGGCAACGCCAGGTGAAACTGCCCCATCAGGCCCAGTACCGCAGCCAAGGGCCCCAGCATCAGCGTACGCCGGGTCCACCGGGCCAGGCGCGGGGCATAGTTCTCCAATCCCAGGAAGCGCAGGCTGAACAGCCCCGCAAAAAATACCCACATCGGAATCACCGCTGCCAGGATGTAGGGCAGCAGGGCCCGGGCCTCCGGCAGAAAATACCGCCCTAAATGGCCATTGATCGCCGTCAGCGTCAGCAGTGCGAACGTACTCGCCAGAAAGTTGTGGCTGTACATGGACTCGCGAAACACCGACAACAGCACCAGATTGGTGGTCACCATGGCGATCAAGAAGCCGTAACAGACCCCGTGGAACAAAGACCAGCCCTGCTCGGACTGCCCAAATTCCGCGGCATCCCAGGCCGTGAACGCAAAATATTCCGGAAAGTCGGATGCCACCCGCAGGTACACCGTGTAATCGCCAGGCCGGTCCAGGTCGAACCGAAAGATGGTCCGGTTCCCCCCCAAAGTAGACCTGGCCAACGGCGACAGGAGGCCAATATCCACAGGCGCTGCCAGCGCCTGGCCCTGGGTGTCGTACGGGCCAAACGCCCGGATATCCCGGACGGCAGACTGGTTGCTGTCAATCAACCATTGGCCCGCCCCGCCCGTGTGGCGCAGCCGGAACTTGAACCAGCGTGCGTGCCCGTCCAGACCGGACTGCTGGATCAGCCAGCCCGGCACGGTAAAAAGGGCATCGCCGGCAGGCGTTCGCACCCGGGTGATGTCCATTCCGCCCTCCTCGTCTACCAGCAGGCCCGTGCGGCCCACCAGCGGCATGCCGCCCGCCACATCGGCCAAAACAACGACGGGCACCTCGGCCGCCCACCCCGCACTGCTCCACACGCACATCCAGGCGATCACCCACACGCCCATCCAGTGGCGAATGCGGTACCGTGTGGCAACAGAAACCATAGGGCTCATAAAAAAGATCTGAGTCTGTAATAAATGATTTCAACAGGAAATGCCTTTTGGCGATAGTAAAAACACCCGGCTTTTGCTGAGAAATTGATGCCGGTCAACGTCCTACCGCAGGCATACTGCGCCTGCTCCGACACACCCTTTTCACCGCCCTCGAAAGATCTCCATGTGGCAAGCCAGTGAACGCTACCCCGACCCGGCCATCACCGTGCTGGACCCGCGCGGTGAACCCTACTTTCTCTTCAACGCCGCGGTGGAACGCATCGCCACCGGCATGCGCTGGGCCGAGGGGCCGGTGTGGTTTGGCGACGGCCGCTACCTGCTGTGGAGCGATATCCCCAACAACCGCATCATGAAATGGGAGGAGCAGACCGGCGCAGTCAGCGTGTTCCGCCAGCCGTCCAACTTTGCCAACGGCCACACCCGCGACCGCCAGGGCCGCCTGGTGGGCTGCGAGCACGGCGGCCGCCGCGTGGTGCGCACCGAGTACGACGGCAGCCTCACCGTGCTGGTGGACCAGTTCAACGGCAAGCCGCTGAACTCGCCAAACGACGTGGTGGTCCACACCGACGGCAGTGTGTGGTTTACCGACCCGCCCTTTGGCATCCTGGGCCACTACGAAGGCTATCACGCCACGCCCGAGCAGCCCACCTGCGTCTACCGCTTCGACCCCGCCACCGGCCAGTGCAGCGTGGCCACCGACGCGGTGGACCGGCCCAACGGCCTGTGCTTCTCGCCCGACGAGCGCTTGCTGTACGTGGTCGAGTCCGGCGCCACGCCCCGGCGCATCCGGGTGTTTGGTGTAGACGGCACGCGCCTGGTCAACGACCGGGTGTTTGTGACCTGCGCCGACGGCGAGAGCCCCGACGGCTTTCGCTGCGATGTGGACGGCAACCTGTGGGCCGGTTGGGGCGGAGCACCCGGCCGCGACGGCGTGATGGTCTTCGCCCCCGATGCCACCCCCCTAGCCCACATCGCCCTGCCCGAGCGCTGCGCCAACCTCTGCTTCGGCGGCCCGGCCCGCAACCGGCTCTTCATGGCGGCCAGCCAGTCGGTGTATGCGCTGTATGTGGGAGTGCAGGGCGTGTAGCTCGGTGGGGTCAGATCCCAATTGCGCGACGGGTGCTGGCGGTAAAAAGGCGGTCCCCCACCGCATTTGGGCTCTGACCCCTCCGGGCGGTTCTCCGTGACGGACGGTGGCGGAATGACGTTTTCTGGGTGCCTGCCAGCATCCCCGGCCGGGAGTTGCGCCCGGCGGCGCAGTACCTTTCTTTTGCGTGGCCAAAAGAAAGGCACCAAAGAAAAGGCCACCCCAACTGTCTGCGCCCTCCGCTGGCGCTACGGGAACCTGCGGTGCTCGCTTTGGGCGGGGTCTGGCTAAACTCGCCTGCGGCTCAGACAGACGCCAGCCCTGATCCGCCCAAAGCTGCGCTCCTCGGCGCACACAGATGGGGACCCCGGGGAGCGGGATCGGCCCGGCTGCGCCGGGCATCGCGCCCACGGCGCGAGTGGGGTGGACGTAGATGCTGCTCTTTTGATAGTCAAAAATAGGAGCTGCTTGCGCTGATCTGATGGGCGCAGATGGTCATTTTGGCACCTGAAAATAAGCCTACCTATCTGAAACAACTCGATGAAAAAAATTGTGCTGATTGGCGATTCCATTCGCCTGGGTTACCAGGACGCCGTCACCCTTGCGTTACGGCACGAGGCGGTGGTGACGGCTCCGGCAGAAAATTGCCAGTCGAGCGTCGAAGTCCGGGCAAATGCACACGCATGGATAGTCGCCGCCAACCCCGATATTGTTCACCTGAACTGCGGCCTGCATGACCTGAGGATGGATGCCGGAGCCAGTACCCACCGCGTGCCAATCGACGCATACGCAGAGAATCTGGAAGCGATATTCAACCTAGTCGCCTCCAGCGGCAGGCGCACGCTCATCTGGGCCACGACCACGCCGCTGATCGAAGACCGGCACCAGCAATCCCGGCAGTCGCGCCGGTACGAGGCCGATGTCGCACGCTATAACCAGGCGGGGCTCGCCGTCGCTCGCCAATACGGCGCTGTCGTGAACGACCTCCATGCTGCGGTCCTGCATGCGGGTGCGTCTCGGCTACTGGGCCCCGATGGGGTGCATTTCACGGAGGACGGCAGCGCCTTGCTGACCCAGGCCGTTGTCAACGCTGTGCGAAACGTCCTCCATGGTGGCAACCAGCCAAGCTAGCCAGCAGACATCCAGGTGCAGACCAGCACCCATAGCCTCGTGCCTAGGTACCTGCGGAACTAGGCTTCGTTTTTGATAGTAAAAAATAAGAGCTGCTCGTGCCCATGGAATAAGCACAAGAGGTCGATTGGGCACCTAGAAAATAGCCAGATAAACCACCCCCGCGCCAAACGCCCCAGCCTCGCGCCCTAGGCGCGATGCCCGGCACCGCCGGGCCGATCCCGCTCCCCGGGGTCCCCCTCTGCAAAGCGCCGAGGAGCGCAGCCCCACGGGGATCAGCAGGACGCGTGTTTGAGCGCAGCGAGTTTGCGTCATGCCCCCGTGGGGCGAGCACCGCAGGTTCCCCGGCGCGAGAGCGACGGGGCGCTGGCAGTGGGGGCGCCTTTCTTTGGGTTACCTTTCTTTGGCGTTCAAAGAAAGGTGACTGCGCCGCCGGGCGCACATCCCGGCCGACGATGCTGGCAGGCACCCAGAAAACGTCAACGCCAACCCGCCAATAGGGGTCGGAGCCCAAATGCGGGCCACAGCCCTCTCGCACCGCCAGCTAGCTGCGCGCAATTGGGATCCGACCCCCATTGGCTGCCGCCGCTCTAAGCCCAATCAGCCCCCACCGCCCATCCCATCAACGCAACCAGCTACTCAATTCGTAGCAGGCTGCAAATCCGCCCGGTGCTTGCGCAGCGCGGCCTGGACGATGTCGTGCATGCCTTGGGCCTCTTCGGTGTCCAGCGCGGCCAGCAGGGCGCGGCGCATGCGGGGTTCCCAGAACTTGCGGATGTGGGTGGCGAGGTCGTCCAGGGCTTCTTCGCGCTCGGGCATGGTCTCGAAGAAATCGCCAATCTGGTTGGCCATGTGGATGAGGTTGTCGGCTTTCATGGGGGCGGTTCCAGTTGGATCTGTTCGGGGTGGCTGTACACGCTGGCGTTGTCGCCGCGTGCAAAGCCCAACAAGGTGATGCCTGCGGCCTGGGCCACGTCAATCGCCAGGGCGGTGACGCCGGAGATGGCGGCCAGCAGGGCGACACCGGCGCAGGCGGCTTTTTGCACCATCTCGAAGCTGGCGCGGCTGGTGACGACGATGAAGCCGCTGGGGGCATCCAGTTGGGCAACCGACAAAGCGCCGACCAGCTTGTCCAGCGCGTTGTGGCGGCCTACGTCTTCGCGCACCAGGGCGATGCTGCCGTCGGCATGGCACCAGGCGGCGGCGTGGGTGGCACCGGTGGCATCCAGCAGGTGCTGCTGGCTGCGCAGGGCGGCCAGGGCGCGGGCGACTGCCGCGATGGCGAAGGGGGTGGCAGGCGCGGCCACCGGCGCGGGGCGGCGCACGGCGTGGGCCAGGCTGTCGGTGCCGCACAGGCCACAGCCAGTGCGGCCGGTGAGGCTGCGGCGGCGGTCTTTGAGGCGGGCGAAGCAGGCGGCGGCCATTTCGATCTGCAGCGTGTGGCCCAGCGGCGACTCCACCAGCTCGATGCCGCGGATCTGGTCCACCGTGTCCACGATGCCCTCGGTGAGCGAGAAGCCGCGGGCAAAGTCTTCCAGGTCCGTGGGGCTGGCCATCATCACCGCGTGCGAGATGCCGTTGTATTCCAGCGCCACGGCCACCTCCAGGGCCACCCAGTCAGTCGCGGCAAACACCTGGCCCGCGCGCACACCCACCACGGCGGCGGGGCGGCCACCGGGTACGGGGTGGTTAGGCTCGGTGCGCTGCATGGCTATTTGATCGCGTCGGCCAGCACCGGCTTGTGGGAGGCTGCCTGTAGCAGGTCCAGCTGGTTCTGGTTGAACGTGGCGTAGGATTTTTGCCATTCGGACGGCTGCGCCACCGGCATCACCTGCACGGCGGTGACCTTGTACTCGGGGCAGTTGGTGGCCCAGTCGGAGTTGTCGGTGGTGATGACGTTGGCCCCCGACTCGGGGAAGTGGAAGGTGGTGTAGACCACGCCGGGCTGCATGCGCTCGGTGACCAGGGCGCGCAGCACGGTGGTGCCCGCACGGCTTTGGATGCCCACCCAGTCGTCTGGTCGGATGCCCCGCTCTTCGGCGTCGTGCGGGTGGATTTCCAGCCGGTCTTCGCTGTGCCATTGGACGTTTTCGGTGCGGCGGGTTTGCGCGCCCACGTTGTACTGCGACAGGATGCGCCCGGTGGTCAGCAGCAGTGGGAACTTGCGGGTGACCTTCTCTTCGGTAGCCACGTACTGGGTGATGATGAAGCGCCCCTTGCCGCGCACAAACTTGTCGCGGTGCATGGTCTCGGTGCCCAGCTCGGCGGTGTCTTCGTTGCAGGGCCACTGCACGCTGCCGTGCTGGTCGATCTTTTCGTAGCTCACGCCGTGGAAGGTGGGGGTCAGCGAGGCAATTTCGGCCATGATCTCGCGGGGGTGCTTGTAGGCCATGGGGTAGCCCAGGGCGTTGGCCAATTTGACGGTGACTTCCCAGTCGGCCAGGCCAGCCTTGGGTGGCATGACCTTGCGCACGCGGGAGATGCGGCGCTCGGCGTTGGTGAAGGTGCCGTCTTTTTCCAGGAAGGACGCGCCGGGCAGGAACACATGGGCGTACTTGGCGGTTTCGTTCAAAAAGATGTCTTGCACCACGATGCATTCCATAGCGCTTAGTGCCGCCACCACGTGCTGGGTGTTGGGGTCGGACTGCACGATGTCCTCGCCTTCGCAGTACAGGCCCATGAAGCTGCCCGACAGCGCGGCATCGAACATATTGGGGATGCGCAAGCCGGGTTCGGCCTGCAGCGACACGCCCCAGGCGGCCTCGAATTCGCCGCGCACGGTGGAGTCGGAGATATGGCGGTAGCCTGGCAGCTCGTGCGGGAACGAGCCCATGTCGCACGCGCCCTGCACATTATTCTGGCCGCGCAGCGGGTTCACACCCACGCCTTCGCGGCCCACATTGCCGGTGGCCATGGCCAGGTTGGCAATGCCCATCACCATGGTGGAGCCTTGCGAATGCTCGGTGACCCCCAGGCCGTAGTAGATGGCGGCATTGCCGCCGGTAGCGTACAGGCGGGCGGCAGCGCGCAGGTCGGCAGCGGGCACGCCGGTCACCTCTTCCAGAGCCTCGGGCGAGTTCTCGGGCTTGGCCACAAAGTCGCGCCACTGCTGGAAGGACTTGTCGTCGCAGCGCTCGGCAATGTAGGCGCTGGCCAGCAGGCCCTCGGTGACCACCACGTGGGCCAGGGCGGAAATCACCGCCACGTTGGTGCCGGGCTTGAGCTTCAAGTGGTAGTCGGCCTGCACGTGGGGCGAACGCACCATGTCGATGGTGCGCGGGTCCACGATGATCAGCTTGGCACCTTCGCGCAGGCGCTTTTTCATGCGCGAGGCAAACACCGGGTGGCCGTCGGTGGGGTTGGCACCGATGACCATGATCACGTCGGCCTGCTCTACCGACTTGAAGGTCTGGGTACCGGCCGAGGTGCCAAAGGTCTGGCCCAGGCCGTAGCCGGTGGGCGAGTGGCAAACCCGGGCGCAGGTGTCCACGTTGTTGTTGCCAAAGGCGGCGCGCACCAGCTTTTGCACCAGGTAGGTTTCTTCGTTGGTGCAGCGCGACGAGGTGATGCCGCCGATGGAGTCGCGCCCATGCTTGGCCTGGATGCGGCGGAACTCGCTGGCGGCGTAGCCAATGGCTTCGTCCCAGCCCACCACCTGCCAGGGGTCGGTGATGCTCTTGCGGATCATCGGGGTGGTGATGCGGTCCTTGTGGGTGGCGTAGCCCCAGGCGAAGCGGCCTTTGACGCAGGAGTGGCCGTCGTTGGCCTTGCCGTCTTTCCACGGCACCATGCGCACGACTTCATTGCCCTTCATTTCGGCCTTGAAGGCGCAGCCCACGCCGCAGTAGGCGCAGGTGGTGATCTTGCTGTGCTCGGGCTGGCCCATCATGATGACGGTTTTTTCCTGCAGGGTGGCGGTGGGGCAGGCCGAGACGCAGGCCCCGCAGCTCACGCAGTCCGATTCCATGAACGGCTGGTCTTGCCCGGCCGACACGCGGGACTCAAAACCCCGGCCCGAGATGGTCAGCGCAAACGTGCCCTGGGTTTCTTCGCAGGCGCGCACGCAGCGGTTGCAGACGATGCACTTGGCCGGGTCGTAGGTGAAGTACGGGTTGGACTCGTCCTTCTTGGCATGGAAGTGGTTGGCACCCTCCATGCCGTAACGCACTTCGCGCAGGCCGGTCACACCCGCCATGTCCTGCAGCTCGCAGTCGCCGTTGGCGGCGCAGGTCAGGCAGTCGAGGGGGTGGTCAGAGATGTACAGCTCCATCACGCCCTTGCGCAGTTCCTGCAGCTTGGGGCTTTGGGTGCGCACTTTCATGCCGGATTCGACCAGCGTGGTGCAGGATGCCGGGTAGCCCTTGCGGCCCTCCACTTCCACCAGGCACAGGCGGCAAGAGCCAAACGGCTCCAGGCTGTCGGTGGCGCAGAGCTTGGGCACGTTGATGCCCGCGTCCACTGCCGCGCGCATCAGCGAGGTGCCTGCGGGCACGGTGACGGATTCGCCGTCGATCTCTAGCGTGACCTCTTGCGTGGAGGTGCGCAGGGGGGTGCCGAAGTCAATTTCTGTATGGGTGTGCATGGTTTGCTCCAGGCGATTAAACGGGCAGACCGAAGTCTTGGGGGTAGTGGTTCAGTGCCGACAGCACCGGGAACGGTGTCATGCCGCCCATGGCGCACAGCGAGCCGTGGACCATGGTGTCGCACAGGTCGCGCAGCAGGGCCACCTGCTGGGGCCGGTTTTCACCGTCGCGGATGCGGTCTATCACCTCGACCCCGCGGGTGGAGCCAATGCGGCAGGGCGTGCACTTGCCGCAGGACTCGATGGCGCAGAACTCCATGGCGTAGCGGGCCAGCCGCGCCATGTTGGCCCGGTCGTCGTGCACCACGATGCCGCCGTGGCCCACCACCGCGCCTACCGCTGCGTAGGCCTCGTAGTCCAGTGGAATGTCCCACTGCGATTCGGGCACGTACGCGCCCAGCGGCCCGCCCACCTGCACCGCCTTGATGGGGCGGCCACTGGCCGAGCCACCGCCAAAATCAAACATCAGCTCGCGCAGGGTCACGCCAAAGGCTTTTTCCACCAGGCCGCCGTGTTTGATATTGCCCGCCAGCTGGATGGGCAAGGTGCCGTGCGAACGGCCCACGCCATAGTTGCGGTAGAAGGCCGCGCCGCGCGCCAGGATGATGGGCACAGATGCCAGCGTGATCACGTTGTTGATCACCGTGGGCTTGCCAAACAGGCCGCTGAGCGCGGGCAGCGGCGGCTTGGCGCGCACGATGCCGCGCTTGCCCTCCAGGCTCTCCAGCATGGCGGTTTCTTCGCCGCACACATACGAACCGGCGGCCATGCGCACGTGCAGGTGGAAGCTGTGCGCGCTGCCCAGCAGCTTGTCGCCCAAAAAGCCTGCGGCAGTGGCCAATTCAATCGCGCGGCGCATGGTGGCCACGGCGTGCGGGTACTCGGAGCGGATGTACACGTAGCCCTGCGTGGCCCCGGTGGCCACCGCCGCAATGGCCATGCCCTCGATGAGCATGAAGGGATCGCCCTCCATGGTCATGCGGTCCGAGTAGGTGCCCGAATCGCCCTCGTCGGCATTGCAGACGATGTACTTTTGCGCGGCCTGGTTGTTCGTAGCCTGGACGGCGGCCACGGTCTTCCATTTGATGCCCGCCGGAAAGGCCGCTCCGCCCCGGCCCCGCAGGCCCGAGTCCAGCACCTGCTGCACCACCTCGGCGGGGCTGACCTGCAGGGCTTTGCGCAAACCGGCAAAGCCCTCAAAAGCCTCGTAGTCGGCCAGCGACAGCGGGCGCGTGATACCCATGCGGGCGAAAGTCAGCCGCTCCTGCTTTTGCAGGAAGGGCATGTCTTCCGGGCGGCCCAGGTGCAGCGGGTGGCTGGACGACCAATCGGCATCGAACAGGCTGGCCACGTCTTCCACGGCCACCGGGCCAAAGGCGATACGGCCTGCGGGCGTGACCACCTCGACCAGCGGCTCCAGCCAGAACAGGCCGCGCGAGCTGTTGCGGCGCAACTCGATGGCCAGGCCACGCCGGTCGGCCTCGGCCTGGACGGCCAGGGCCACTTCGTCGGCGCCCACGGCCAGCGAGGCCGAATCACAGGGGACGTAAATAATCATGCTGCGCTCCCGGCCTGGGCGACCAGGCGGTCGAATTTTTGGATATTCATGCGCGCATGCAGCTTGTCATCGACCACCATGGCCGGGGACGAGGCGCACAGGCCCAGGCAGTACACGGGCTCCAGCGTCACCGCGCCGTCTGGCGTGGTGCCGGGGTGGTCGCCATGCAGGCCCAGGCGCACGCAGGCGTGGGCCCACAGCTGCTCGCCCCCCATGGACTGGCAGGACTCGGCCCGGCAGATCTGCACCACCTGGCGGCCCGCAGGCGCAGAGCGGAAGTGGTGGTAGTAGGTGACCACACCGTGTACCTCGGCGGTGGACAGGTTCAGCGCCTTGGCGATGGTGGGCACCGCATCGGCGGGGATGTAGCCCACGGCATCCTGCACCGCGTGCAGCATGGGCATGAGCGCGCCGGGCAGGTGCTGGTGGGCAGCCACTGCCGTCGCAACGGCTTCGAAGGTGTTGTCAGGTGTCATGGTGGGGCTAGCCTATGGGGGCGATGGACGCTCTCTTCTGGTTGCAGTGTCAATGGAAAAATTTGGCCACGCTAAGCAGCGTGCGGTAGATGCCCCAACCCAGGGGCAAGGCCACCGCCATCCAAGCCATCGCCACGAAGGCCGGATTCACCGCAGTGCGGCTGCCGGTGCCACTGCCGCGCAGCTCGGAACCGGCGGCTTTTTCATGCGCCAGGCGTTTTTCTACGGCGAGTTCGGCATCGGTCATAAAGTACTTGTCGGCCACCGGGCGGATCAGCAGGTTGCACACCAGGCCCACCGCCAGCATGCCCATCAGGATGTACATGGTCTGGTTATAAACCTGTTCGCGCGGCAAGCCCAGGCCCAGCTGGTATTCCCGCATGTAATTCACCACGACAGGGCCCAGCACGCCGGCGGTGGCCCAGGCGGTCAGCAGGCGGCCATGGATGGCACCCACCATTTGCGTGCCAAACAGGTCGGCCAGGTAGGCGGGCACGGTGGCAAAGCCGCCGCCGTACATGCTCAGAATCACGCACAGCGCGGCCACAAACAACAGGATGCTGCCGGCGGCGGCGCTGCCGGGCACGCTGAAGTACATGGCACCGCCCAGCACAAAGAACACCACGTAGGTGATCTTGCGGCCCAGCTTGTCGGACAGGCTGGCCCACACAAAGCGCCCACCGATGTTGAACAGACTCAGCAGCGCGGTAAAGCCCGCCGCCACGGTGGCAATCGCTGCCAGCTGGGTTTTGTCCAGCTCGCCGTACTTCTGCGTCAGGCCGATCAGCGAGCCGCCAAACACCTCTTGCAGCATGGGCGAGGCCATGCCGATCACGCCGATACCGGCGCTGACGTTCATGCACAGCACCATCCACACCAGCCAGAACTGGGGAATGCTCCAGACCTTGCTGACGTGCACGTGGCGCTGGGTGATCATGCTGTTGCTGGCGCTGGGTGCGGGCGGGGTCCAACCGGCGGGTTTCCAGCCGGTTTCGGGCACACGGTAGCCCATGGCTCCGGCCATCATGAACACAAAGTACACCAGCGCCATCACGATGAAGGACTGCATCACGCCCACGTCGGTCGCGCTGGCGAAATGCTTCATCAAATCCGCCGCCAGCGGGCTGCCGATCATCGCGCCGCCGCCAAAGCCCATGATGGCCATGCCAGTGGCCATGCCGCGCCGGTCAGGGAACCACTTGATCAGCGTGGACACGGGGGAGATGTAGCCTAGCCCCAGGCCGATGCCGCCGATCACGCCCGAGCCCAGCAGCATCAGCCAGAACTGGTGCAGGTGGATGCCCAGGGCCGAAATCAGCATGCCGCCGCACCAGCACAGCGCGGCCACCACACCGGCCTTGCGCGGACCGGCGCGCTCCAGCCAGCCGCCCCACAGCGCCGCAGACGAACCCAGCAGCACGAAAAACAGGGTGTACATCCAGCCCAGGGTCGAGATTTTCCAATCGCAGTTGGTGACAAACAGCTCCTGGAAGAAGCCAATTTCGGGTCCACATTTGATACTTTCCTTGATCCCCAGCGCCTTGGATAAAGGCAGCCAGAAGACCGAAAAACCATAAGCCATGCCGATGCACAGATGGATGGCCAGTGCTGCGGGGGGCACCAGCCAGCGGTTGAATCCAGGGCCCGCGATGGTGCCCTCTTTGTCCAGGAATCCTGCCATGGGATGTGTCTCCGTTTTTTTATATCCACCGGGTATGCGGCGGATTTCATCGTGTCGGAGCGGTTTGTACAGGCGCGGTCCGGCTGGGTCCAATGGAATCTCTACATGGGGTGATTCAAAGTGCGAATGGTGCAGCGCAGCAGCCCCCGGTGGGCTGGGCATTTCAGGGCTTTTTCTCAGGCATTAAATCGGCAGCCTGTGCTTATTCAATAAGCATGAGAAGCTACTATTTTTATAGTTAAAAACAATAGCAATCATCCACCCCAACTACAGCGGCCAGGCCCCGGCCAGCTGCCCGCTGTGGGCACCCACGTGGCGCAGCCAGTCGGGCGACTCGGCCAGCGCCAGGGCCGCCTGCATGGCGCGCGAGGGGCGCACCACGGTGGGGGCCATGAAGCCGATGGGGGTGCGTACCTCGGGCGCCACCAACGGCAGCGCTTCCAGTTCACGGTAGGCCAGCACGGCGGCCAGCAAACCGCCAGGCAGCACGCTGCACACGCTGCCGTCCACCACGCTGAGCACCAGCGAGAAGATGGAATTGGTCTCGATGGCGGGCACCACCTGGATGCCCGCGGCGGCAAAGGCCGCGTCCATGATGGTCCGGTTGTGCATCTCGGGGGTCAGCAGGCACAGCGGCAGATCGGCCAGGGTCTGCCAGGCCACCGGGTCGCGCATCTGCAGGCCGTCGGGGTACGGTTGCGCGGCGCGGCGCACCAGAAAATAGTATTCAACGTACTGCGGCCAGGCCTGCAGCTTGACGGCGCGCTGGTGCATGCGGTCGGTATAGCCCAGGGCCAGGTCCAGCGACAGGTCTTCCAGCCGCGTCTCCAGCTCCAGCGAGCTCAGCGACAGCACCATCGGCTGGATGCCCGGGTGCCGCGCCTGCAGCATGGCCGCAAACCGCGACAGCACGGGCACGGCCGTGGGAATCGCGCCCATGCGCAGGCGGCCCCGGGGGTAATCGGCCTCGCTTTTCAGCGCCTGCTGCAACACCTCGTGCTCGTGCAGCATGCGGTGCGCGGTGAGCAGCACCTGCTCGCCCTCGGGGGTCAGCCCCTCGTAGCTGCGGCCCCGGCGCACGATGACCACGCCAAACTCGTCTTCCAGCGCCTTGAGCGCGTTGGACAGCGCGGGCTGGGTGATGTGGCAGGCCAGGGCCGCGCGGCCAAAGTGCTTGTGCTCGTGCAGCGCCGAGAAGTAGCGCATGGCGGCCATGAGGTTCATGGCTTGCCGCTAGGCAACGGCCCCCTTGGGGGGCAGCGCAGACACGCAGTGCGGAGCGTGGGGGCTATTGGTTTCACGTATCTTTGCTGATGGAAATCGTTGGGAATTTCGACGAAAAGTCTTTGTTTTTCCCCGCAATCGACACCGCCACCTGGCGAGCAATGGCCTTGTACAGGGCGGCGATCTCGCCGTCGGGCTCGGCCACCACGGTGGGCTGGCCACCGTCGGCCTGCACGCGGATCTGCATGTTCAGCGGCAGCGCGCCCAGGTAGTCCATGCCGTATTCGGCGGCCATCTTCTTGCCGCCATCGGCCCCGAAGATGTGCTCCACGTGGCCACAGTGGCTGCACACGTGCACGGCCATGTTTTCCACGATGCCCAGGATCGGCACGCCGACCTTCTCAAACATCTTGATGCCCTTGCGCGCATCCAGCAGGGCAATGTCTTGCGGCGTGGTGACGATGACCGCGCCGGTCATGGGCACGCGCTGGCTCAGGGTGAGCTGGATGTCGCCGGTGCCGGGCGGCATGTCTACGACCAGGTAGTCCAGATCCTTCCAGTTCGTCTGGCGCAGCAACTGCTCCAGCGCCTGGGTGGCCATGGGGCCGCGCCAGACCATGGCCTGGTCCTGGTCTACCAGGAAACCGATCGACATGGCCTGTACGCCGTGGTTTTGCATGGGTTCCATGTTCTTGCCATCCAGGCTCTCGGGCTTGCCCTGGATGCCCAGCATCATGGGCAGGCTGGGGCCGTAGATGTCGGCATCCAGCAGGCCCACGCGGGCACCTTCGGCCGCCAGGGCCAGCGCCAGGTTCACGGCGGTGGTGCTCTTGCCCACGCCGCCTTTGCCCGAAGCCACGGCCACGATGTTCTTCACACCGGGCAGGAGCTGCACACCACGCTGCACGGCGTGGGCGGAGATTTTGGTGGTGATGTTGACGTTGATTTGGCCAATACCGGGCAATGCCTGCACCGCAGCCACCAGCGCAGCTTTCAGGGCGGCGTGCTGGCTTTGGGCGGGGTAGCCCAGCTCGATGCCGAATGACACATCGGCCCCCTGCACGCTCAGGCCGCGGATGGCTTTGGTGGATACGAAATCGGTGCCGGTGTTGGGATCAATGACGCTTTTGACCGCGTCCAGCACCTGTTGTTCTGAGAAAGGCATGCATAACTCCTATGGGGCGCGTAGTCTATGCCCAAACCTGCGCCCCCCATCCTTTTGGGGGAATGCAGGCTTATTCGTCGCCGCCCATACCGAACAGGCTCAACAAGCTGGTGAACAGGTTGAAGATCGACAAATACAAGCCCACCGTGGCCATCACGTAGTTGGTTTCACCACCGTTGACGATGCGGCTGGTGTCCATCAGGATCAAACCGGCCGACAGCAAGGCCACCATGGCCGACACCGCCAGACTCAGCGCGGGGATCTCCATGAACACGGCGGCCAGACCGGCCAGAATCGCGATCACCATACCGGCAAACAAAAAGCCCGCCATGAAGCTGAAGTCGCGCTTGGACGTGACCGCCCAGGCCGACAAGGCCAAAAAGGTTGCGCCCGTGGCGGCCAGCGCCAGCATCACCACCTGTGCACCACCCGGCATGGACAGCGAGCGCGCCACGATGGGGCCCAGCGTGTAGCCCATGAAGCCGGTGAAGGCAAACACGGCAGGGATGGCCCAGGCGCTGTTTTTGAGCTTGTGCACCGCAAACAGCAGGCCAAACATACCGACCAGCATCACGATCAGGCCGGGGGCCGGGGCTTGCAGCACGATGCCCGCGGTGGCCACGGCGGCGCTGAACAGCAGCGTCATCGACAGCAGCGCATAGGTGTTGCGCAGCACGCGGTGGGCGGCGCTGGGCAGCGTGGAAGGTGCCTGGGTGATCAGCGTCGAGTCCGGGCGACCGGAGGGGGAAACATGTTCCATGGAAGGCTCCTAAGTGGCAGAAAACCCAACCATACGCGCGCCACGGCTACTAAAAAAGCAGAGAATCGTGAAGTATTCATCTCTTAAAAATTGACAATGACCGAAGCCTTCAGCTACCGCCACCTGCACTACTTCTGGGTCGTTGCCCGCGAAGGCGGCATGGCCCGCGCCGCCGACCGCCTGGGGATGGCGGTACAGACCGTGAGCACCCAGGTGCGCGAACTGGAGCGCTCGCTGGGCGTAACCCTGCTCAAACCCGTGGGGCGCGGCCTGGTGCTGACCGAAGCCGGGGTGGCGGCCATGCGCCAGGCCGACCTTATCTTCCAGCTGGGCGAAGAGCTGCCCAGCGTGGTGCGCGATGCCATCAGCGCGCCGTCGGTGCGGCTGGCCGTGGGTATTTCGGAGGGCCTGCCCAAGCTGGTGGTGCACCGCCTGCTGCAGCCGGTGATGGCCGAGCCGCACCTGCGCCTGCTCTGCCACGAAGACGAATTCGACGATCTGCTGGGCGACCTGGCCCTGCACCGGCTGGACGTGGTGCTGGCCGACCGCCCCGCCGCGCCCAACCCCAATATCAAGGTCTACAGCCACTCCCTGGGGGCGTCGGCCATGGGCTGGTACGCCCCTCCGCACCTGGCAGAGGCGGTGCAGCAGGACTTTCCCCGTTCCCTGGCCCGCGTGCCCGTGCTGCTGCCCAC
The DNA here is from genome assembly GCA_027923965.1 of Comamonadaceae bacterium OS-1. Lineage (NCBI taxonomy): Bacteria > Pseudomonadati > Pseudomonadota > Betaproteobacteria > Burkholderiales > Comamonadaceae > Comamonadaceae bacterium OS-1. The sequence continues at coordinate 587,255 of AP026969.1, read as the reverse complement.
CACCCATGCGGCGGTGCGGCCCCGGCTGGACCAGTGGTTTGAGCGGGTGGGGGTCAAGCCCAACATCGTGGGCGAATTTGAAGACAGCGCCTTGCTGGTCACGTTTGGCGCGGGCGGCATGGGCGTGTTTGCCGCCGCCGAATGGGTGCACGAGCAACTCACCGCCCGCTACGGCGTGGTGTACATCGCCCCCTGCGATGGGGTGGAAGAGCGCTTCTACGCGATTGGCACCGAAAAGAAGGTGCAGCACCCGCTGGTGCAGCGGCTGCTGCCCAACCGGACCTGATCAGGCCGCGCCCAGGGCTCCGGCCATGTTCGGCACCGTCCGCACCAAGCGGATGCGCGGGGCCCGGCGTACCGCAGCAGGCTGCGCAATCTGGAAATCCACCGACGGCTCGGCGCTCAGCCGCACGCGGACCGCCTGCGGCGCGGTCCAGCTGCCATGGGCCTGCAGCCACACGTCTTCGCTGCGGCCCTCCTGCGTCAACCACAGGCGGCCGGTGCTGACGCGCAGCACTGCACCGGCAGGCAAATGCAGCGCCACCACCTCCGGTGTGCGCAGCTCGAAATGTTCAATGCGGACCATGGCCATCTCCTGAAAAATCCCCCACCACAGCTTGCGGTGGAGTGGTATTCACTGTAATCTTGCTACCTGTACAGTACCAATACAGTTGACCGAATAGATGCTGCCACTGGCCTGCTGAAGCCACCAATACAGTCCATGCCGAACCTTGCCATCGACCAAAGCGCCACCCGAGTGCCGTGCCACACACGATCTGTCGGTTTGCACTTGCTCTCGACGCGCATTGCGTCGTTGTGCTCCTTGCCCAGGCATCTGCCTGCGCTGCGGCCCACGCCTAGCACTGCACGCCGATAGCTTTGCACAAACTCGACACATCATGCGTGACACGACACTAGGCGCACAGACCACCCTGGTAGACCAGTTGGTGCAGTGGGCAGAGCAGCGCATCCAGCAGCAGGTGTTTCGCCCCGGCATGCGCATGCCCTCGGTGCGGGAGCTGGCGCAGGAGCGCGGGGTGTCGCGTTTTACCGTGGTGGCCGCCTACGAGCGGCTGGTGGCGCGCGGGCACCTGCTGGCGCGGCGGGGCGCGGGGTTTTTTGTGCGCGAAGCCGCGCCAGCAGCCAGCACCCGTGCCAAGTCTTCCCCGGCCCGCGCCAAACCGCAGCAGCCCATCAACATGGGCTGGATGGTGCGCAACATGACCAGCGGCATTCCGGCCCACCTGTCGCCGGGTTCGGGCTATCTGCCGCCCGACCTGTGCGGTGGCGACCTGCTCAAGCTGGGCCTGCGGGCGCTTGCCAACCACAGCACCAGCCAGCAGCTGGCACAGGGGGCTTCGGCCCAGGGCTATGCGCCACTGCGGGCGCAAATCCAGCGCACGCTGGCCGAGCGCGACATCGAAGCCCACCCGTCGCAAATCCTCACCACCACCGGCGCAGCCCAGGCCATCGACCTGGTGTTTCGCATGGTGCTGCGCCCGGGCGATACCGTGCTGGTGGGCGAACCTGGCTGGTGCAACCCGCTGCTGTGGCTGCGCGGGGTGGAGGTGGTGGGCGTGCCCTACACCCCGCAAGGGCCGGACCTGCAGGCCCTGACCGCGCTGGTGGAGCAGCACAAACCCAAGCTGATCTTCCTCAACCCCGTGCTGCACAACCCCACCGGCACCCTGCTGAGCGCCGCCGCGGCCTACCAGATCCTGCGGCTGGCCGAGGCCCACGACTTCCTGGTCATCGAAGACGACATCTATTCCGACTTTCTGCCCCAGGGCATGGCCGTGACCCGGCTGGCCAGCCTGGACCAGCTGCGTCGGGTGATCTACGTGAACAGCTATTCCAAGATGCTCGCGCCCAACATCCGCGTGGGCTACCTGGCGGGCCCGGCCGAGCTGGTGGACACCCTGACCACCCACAAGCTGCTGACCGCGCTGACCACCCCCGAGATCAACGAGCGCATCGTCTACAAGGCCCTGACCGAGGGCAGCTACCGCAAGCACTGCCAGCGCGTGCACGCCACCCTGGACAGCCTGCGCGAGCCCGCCTTCAAACGCATGCAAGACCTGGGGCTGCAGGCTTTTTGCCAGCCGCAGGCCGGTTTTCTGGGCTGGTTCAACACCGGGGTGGACACCAACCACCTGGCCGCCCTGGGGCTGGAGGCGGGCTACCTGCTGCGCCCAGGCGCGCTGTTTTCCATGCGGCAGACCCCCAGCCCGTGGATGGGCATCAACATCGCCACCAGCCAGGACCCCGGCATGCTGGCCTGGCTGGCCACCGCCCTGGAGCAGCTGCGCCAGCGCGGCAGCCCGCTTGCATAAGGCCACCATGCCGGATACACCTCCCCCCACCGCACTCCTGCTCACCGGCGGCGGTGCCCGCGCCGCCTACCAGGTGGGGGTGCTCGAAGCCATTGCCGACCTGCGCCTGGCCTGCGGCGCGGGCGAAGTTGGCGCTGGGGGCAACCCCTTCCCCATCATCACCGGCACCTCGGCAGGCGCGCTGAACGCCGCCGCCCTGGCCTGCGGGGCGGACGACTTCGACACCGCAGTGCGGCGCATTGTGGGGGTGTGGCAAAACATGGAAGCCGGACAGGTCTACCGCACCGACCCCATCGGGGTGATGCGCAGCGGCGCGCGCTGGCTCACACTGCTGTCGGTGGGCTGGATGCTGGCCAAGTGGCGCAAGGTGCAGCCCCGCTCCCTGCTGGACAACCGCCCGCTGCGCGAACTGCTCGAACATATGGTGCCGCTGGAGCGCCTACCCGGCCTCATCCAGCAAGGCCATGTGCAGGCGCTGGCCGTCACTGCGTCCAGCTACAGCTCGGGCGAGCACTTGACCTTCTTCCAGGGCAGCGAGGCCTTGCAGCCCTGGACCCGCACCCAGCGCCAGGGCCTGCGCCACCCGCTCACGCTGGAGCATCTGCTGGCCTCGTCCGCCATTCCCTTTGTGTTTCCGGCCATGCCGCTGCCCTTGAACGGCCACCAGGAATACTTTGGCGACGGCTCCATGCGGCAATCGGCCCCGGTGGCCGCCGCTATCCATTTAGGAGCTACAAAAGTCCTGGTGATCGGCGCAGGGCGCATGGCGGAGCCCAAAGGCGAAGCCCCCACCCTGGCGGCAGACAGCTACCCCTCGCTGGCGCAGATCGCGGGCCACGCCCTGTCCAGCATCTTTCTGGACGCGCTGGCGGTGGACGTGGAGCGGGTGCGCCGCATCAACACCACCCTGTCCCTGATACCGCCCGAGCTGCGCCACAACAGCCCGCTGCGCCCGGTCGATCTGCTGCTGATTGCCCCCTCGCAGCGCATCGACACCATCGCCGCCCGCCACGCCCACCGCCTGCCGCCCACCATCCGCACCCTGCTCGGCGGCCTGGGCGGTGCCCCCCGCACCGATGCCGCCAAGGGCTCGGCCCTGGCCAGCTATTTGCTGTTTGAAGCCAGCTTCACCCGCGAACTGATGGCGCTGGGCTATGCCGACGCACAGGCGCAACAGGCGGAGGTATGCCGGTTTTTTGGCTGGGCCGATGCCCCGCAGTGACCACCCCAATTGGGTCAATTGATAGAATTACCCCAACTGTAGGAGTCTGACCATGCAACGCGAAGCCACCGCCATGACCGTGCGCCAAAACCTGGGCGAGCTGCTCAACGAGGTGCAGTACCGGCACGACAGCATCGTCATCACCAAAGCGGGCAAGCCCGTGGCGGCGATGGTCGATATGGCCACTTACGAGCGCATGCGGCGCAAAGAAAGTGGTGAATTTGAGCGCCTGTGGGCTGAGTTTGCCAAAGGTTTTGACGACCTCACCGACGAGCAGGCCCAAGCCCTCGCCGACGAGGCTCTGCAAGAAGCCCGTGCTGAAATCGCTAGCAAGCAGGCCAAGGCGGCATGAGATGTGCCATTGATTCCAACCTGCTGATTTCATCGACCTTCAAGCAGCACTCGCCCCCTTCGCTGGTAGTGGCCGCATGGCGCATGCGCCGCATCGAATGGGTGAGCTGCGCCGACCAGATCAACGAAGTCAGCGTGGCCCTGATGCGGCCCAAAGTGCTAGCCCGCGCGGACGGCGGCGTAGCCCTGGTGAACCAGCTGTTGCAAGAAATGCAGCGCGATTGCCGCATCCAGACGCTGACCCGCCCCCTACCTGCCATCTGCCGCGACCCGAGAGATGATTTTTTATTTGCCCTGGTCGACCAAGGCCACACCGACTGGATTATTTCGGGTGACAACGATGTGTTGGCCCTGAAAAACAATTACCCCATACTGACTGCCCGCGAGCTGATAGACCGTTTATGACCTCCCCCCGCCAACTCTTCGTCACCACCGCCCTGCCCTACGCCAACGGCAACTTCCACATCGGCCACATCATGGAGTACATCCAGGCCGACATCTGGGTGCGGTTCCAGCGCATGCAGGGCAATGCCGTGAACTTCGTGGGTGCCGACGACACGCACGGCGCGCCCATCATGATTGCGGCCGAAAAGGCCGGCATCACGCCCCAGCAGTTCGTGGCCAACATCGCCGCCGGGCGCAAGCCCTACCTGGACGGCTTCCACATCGCCTTTGACAACTGGCACAGCACCGACGCGCCCGAAAACCATGCGCTGGCGCAGCAGATCTACCGCGACCTGAAGGCCAACGGGCTGATTTCCAGCAAGGTGATCGAGCAGTTTTTCGACCCCGCCAAGAACATGTTCCTGCCCGACCGCTTCATCAAGGGCGAATGCCCCAAGTGCCACGCCAAGGACCAGTACGGCGACAACTGCGAAGTCTGCGGCTCGGTCTACGCGCCCACCGACCTGATCAACCCCACCTCCACCCTGTCCGGTGCCACGCCCGAGCTGAAGAGCTCGGAACACCTGTTCTTCCAGCTCTCCGACCCGCGCTGCGTGGCATTTCTGGAAGAGTGGACGCAAGACGGCCGCCTGCAGCCCGAGGTGGCCAACAAGGTCAAGGAATGGTTCACCGTGCGCACCAACCCCGACGGCAGCACCAGCGAAGGCCTGGGCGACTGGGACATCAGCCGCGACGCGCCCTACTTCGGCATCGAAATCCCCGACGCACCGGGCAAATACTTCTACGTGTGGCTGGACGCGCCCGTGGGCTACCTGGCATCGCTGAAAAACCTGCTGGACCAGCGCGGTGAAGACTTCGAGGCCTACATGGCCCAGCCTGCGCTGGAGCAGTATCACTTCATCGGCAAGGACATCGTCACCTTCCACACCCTGTTCTGGCCCGCGATGCTGAAGTTCAGTGGCCGCAAAACGCCGGATTCGATCTTTGTGCACGGCTTTTTGACCGTGAACAACGGCGAAAAGATGAGCAAGAGCCGCGGCACCGGCCTGGACCCGCTCAAATACCTGGGCCTGGGCATGAACCCCGAGTGGCTGCGCTACTACATCGCCGCCAAGCTCTCGGCGCGCAACGAAGACATCGACTTCAACGCCGACGACTTCATGGCCCGGGTGAACAGCGACTTGATCGGCAAGTACGTGAACATCGCCAGCCGGGCGGCGGGGTTCCTGGCCAAGCGCTTTGCCGGAAAGTTAAGTGCCTTATCGGCCTCCAGCGCTGATCTGATCGGCGCAATAAGCTCTCAAAAAGAGAGCATTGCCAGTTTGTACGAGCAACGCGAATACGCCAAGGCCTTGCGCGAAACCATGCTGCTGACCGACCGCGTGAACGCCTACGTGGATGCCAACAAGCCCTGGGAACTGGCCAAGCTCGAGGGTGCCGACGCGCGCCTCCAAGACGTGTGCAGCACCTGCATCGAAGCCTTCCGCCTGCTGACCATCTACCTCAAGCCCGTGCTGCCCGCGCTGGCGGCGCAGGTGGAGGCGTTCTTGAACGTCGCGCCCCTGGGCTTTGCCGATGCCGACACCTTGCTGGGCGCTGGCCACGCGATTGGCGACTACAAGCACCTGATGCAGCGCGTGGATATCAAGCAGCTTGATGCATTGTTTGAGCCCCCAGCGCCCACGGAATCAGCACAAGCAGCTACAGAAACTGTAGTACCCGGTGGCGAGGCCATCGCCCCCGTCATCACCATCGACGACTTCGCCAAGATCGACCTGCGCATCGCCAAGATCCTGAATTGCGAAGCGGTAGAGGGCTCCACCAAGCTGCTGCGCCTGACGCTGGACGTGGGCGAGGGTTCCACCCGTAACGTATTCAGCGGCATCGCCGCACACTACCAACCGGACCAACTCATAGGCAAACTCACCGTCATGGTGGCCAACCTCGCCCCGCGCAAGATGAAATTCGGCCTCAGCGAAGGCATGGTGCTGGCCGCCAGCCACGCGGACGAAAAGGCCCAGCCGGGTATCTACGTGCTGGAGCCCTTCCCCGGCGCACAACCCGGCATGCGCATAGGCTGACCACTCTATGTCGCTCGCCCGCTTCCACCCCCGCCTGATCGATGCACTCAAGGGCTACAACCGGGAGCGGCTAGGCAAGGATGTGGGTTCGGGCCTGACGGTGGGCATCGTCGCCCTGCCGCTGGCCATGGCGTTTGCGATTGCCAGCGGCCTCAAGCCCGAAGCCGGGCTGTGGACGGCCATCATCGCCGGGTTCATCATCTCGGCGCTGGGCGGCACCACGGCGCAAATCGGCGGCCCGGCAGGGGCCTTCATCGTCATCGTCTACGGCATCGTCGAACGCTACGGCGTGGCCAACCTGCTGATTTCCACCGCCTGCGCGGGCGTGCTGCTGTTTGCGCTGGGCCTGTTCAAGCTGGGCACGCTGGTGCGCTACGTGCCGGTGAGCATCGTGATTGGCTTTACCAACGGCATCGCGGTGCTGATTGCGCTGTCGCAGGTGAAAGACCTGCTGGGGCTGGAGATCGCCAAGATGCCGGGCGACTTCTTCTCGCAGCTCAAGACCCTGGCCGCCCACATCCACACCCTGAACTTTTTTGCGCTGGCGCTGGGCACGATGTGCGTGCTGGGGCTGTTTGTGTGGCCCAAGGTGTTTGTGCAGGGCTCGCCCCTGATCCGCCTGCTGGAAGGCCGCTCGGTGCGCACCTTTGCCCGGGTGCCCGGCCCCATCGTGGCCCTGGTCACGCTGTCGCTGCTGGCCTGGGCCCTGGACCTGCCGGTGCAGACGCTGGGTACCAAATTCGGCAGTATTCCCAGCGGCCTGCCGGTGTTCGAGCTGCCCGCCTTCAGCTGGGACACGGTGCGCCTGCTGGTCACGCCCACACTCACCATTGCCCTGCTGGGCGCGGTGGAGTCGCTGCTGTGCGCCCGCGTGGCCGACCAGCTCGCCAGCGACCCCCACCACATGAAGCACAACCCCAACCAGGAGCTGATGGCCCAGGGCGTGGCGAATTTTGTGGTGGCCTTCTTCGGCGGCATGCCGGCCACCGGCACGATTGCCCGCACCGTGACCAACATCCGCTCTGGCGCCACCTCGCCCATCGCGGGCATCGTGCACGCCCTGGTGCTGGCCGCCGTGGTGCTGGTGGCGGCTCCGCTGGCGCTGTACATCCCGCTGGCGGTGCTGGCGGGCATCTTGCTGTTTGTGGCCTGGAACATGGGCGAATGGCACGAGTTTGTGCGCCTGCGGCAGTTCAGCAACCACTACCGCATGCTGTTGCTGGGCACCTTTTTCCTGACCGTGGTGTTCGACCTGACGGTGGCGGTGGAGGTGGGCATGCTGCTGGCCTGCGCCTTCTTCATCCGCCGCATGAGCACGCTGTTCCATGTGGATGCGGTGAAAGATAACGAAAATGAGGCCGACGGCGCGCTGGTCTACAAACTCTACGGCGCGCTGTTCTTTGGCGCAGTGGCCAAGATCGACCCCATCGTGCAGGCCGTGGAAAGCCGCCACCACGGCACCCGCGTGGTGCTGGACGCGTCCCAGCTCATCTCGCTCGATGCCAGCGGGCTGGACGCGCTGGAGCAGCTGTTCAAGGCCATCACCCACCGCGGCGGCCAGCTCTACATCAACGACCTGAACGACCAGCCCCGGGGGCTGATGGAGCGCTCCGGCTTTGCGGGGCGGCTCAAAGACTTTCAGACCAGCGCAGCAGCGGCGCTCTGAGTCCGGGCGCGGTCCAGGCTGCCGCTCCAGGCCGTCAGGGCCACTGCGCCCAGCACCACCAGGCCGCCAATCCAGGGTGTATGGGCCAGGCCCAGGTGGCTGACCACCCAGCCGCCGCCCCAGGCACCCCCGGCAATGCCGAGGTTGAAGGCCGCGATGTTCAGGCCCGAGGCCACGTCCACCGCCTGCGGTGCCACGCGCTGGGCCTGCTGCACCACGTAGACCTGCAAGCCCGGCACGTTGCCAAAGGCAAAGGCACCCCACACCAGCACGGTGGCCACGGCCAGCCAGGGGCTGGAGGCGGTGAGCGACAGCACCAGCAGCACTGCGGCCAGGCCCAGGAACAAAATCTTCAAGGCGGTGATGGGGCCATGCTTGTCGGCCAGCTTACCGCCCCAGATATTGCCAAACGCCACCGACACGCCGTAGACCATCAGCACCAGGCTCACCGCATTGGTGCCAAAGCCCGACAGCTCCTGCAGGATGGGCGCCAAGTAGGTAAAGGCCACAAACGAACCGCCGTAGCCCACCGCCGTCATGGCGTAGACCAGCAGCAGGCGCGGCTGCTTCAGCACCTGCAACTGCTGCAGCACGCTGGCGGGTTTGTTGTGCTTGAGCGTAGACGGGATGAAAAACAGGCTGATCAGCATCGCCACCACGCCCAGCGCGGCCACCGCCAGGAACGTGGCGCGCCAGCCAAAGTGCTGGCCGATGAAGGTGCCCAGCGGCACGCCGGTGACCAGCGCCACGGTCAGGCCCGAGAACATGGTAGCAATCGCGCTGGCGGCTTTCTCCTTGGGCACCAGGCTGGTGGCGATGGTGGAGCCGATCGAAAAGAACACACCGTGGGCCAGGCCGGTCAGCACACGCGCCACCACCAACGAGGTGTAGCCGGGTGCCTGCCAGGCCACCAGGTTGCCGATGGTGAACAGCAGCATCAGGCCCAGCAGCAGCATCTTGCGCGGCACTTTGCCGGTCAACGCCGTCAGCGCCGGCGCGCCCACGGCCACGCCCAGCGCGTACAGGCTGACCAATAGGCCTGCCGAGGGGATGCTGACGCCCAGGTTGGCCGCCATGGTGGGGATCAGGCCGACGATCACGAACTCGGTCGTGCCGATGGCGAAGGCGCTGATAGTCAGCGCGAGGAGAGCAAGTGGCATAAAGCACCTCAAATAGTCACAGAAGCCTGGATTCTGGATGCCTTACCCTTGCAGAAAAAGCGCTGTATCCGCACAAGATACTTGCTTATGATGCAAAAATCCTAGATTCCGCAGTTGACCGCTTGTTATCACTTGGAACACCGCATGGCCATTGAATTTCGTGATCCTCTAATCGCCCACCTCTTGGGTGCACCACGCTACACACCCGATTGCACCACTGGAGCCGCGTCTGGGGTTGTTACTCCGCCTGGCGGGCATGAGCCCGCTGCGTTGTCGCGCCTACCCAGCCACGCCCCCAGCGGCACACTCGGATGTGTCCAACTGCGGAATCTAGGATGATGAAAACCACGCTAGATGAACTGCAGGCCTTTGCCACCGTGATCGACGCGGGCTCCATCACCGCGGCGGCCGAGCAACTGGGGCAAACCGTGTCAGCCATCAGCCGGTCGCTGGGCCGCCTGGAGAAAAAGCTGGACGTGACCCTGCTGCGCCGTACCACCCGCCGCCTGGAACTCACCGAAGAAGGGGCCATGTTCCTGGCCCAGGCCCGCAAGATCCTAGGCGCGGTGGAGCAGGCCGAGGAGCAAATGGCCCAGCGCCGCAAGCGGCCCGCCGGGCGCTTGCGGGTCAACGCCGCATCGCCCTTCATGCTGCACGTGCTGGTGCCGCTGGTGGCGGGCTTTCGGGCGGAATACCCCGACATCACGCTGGAGCTCAATAGCAGCGACCAGATCATCGACCTGCTGGAGCACCGCACCGACGTGGCCATCCGCATCGGCCCGCTGGTCGATTCCAGCCTGCACGCCCGCCCGTTAGGCAGTTGCCTGCTGCGCGTGCTGGCCAGCCCGGCCTACCTGAAGGCCGCAGGACGGCCCCGCACGGTGGAAGACCTGGAAAAACTCAGCCTGCTGGGTTTTACCCAGCCCGACAGCCTGAACGCCTGGCCGCTGCGTAACGCCACAGGCGACCGGCTGGTGATTTCGCCGTCGCTGCGTGCTTCCAGCGGCGAGAGCCTGCGCCAACTGGCCCTGGCGGGTGCGGGCGCGGTGTGCCTGGCCGATTTCTTGACCGAGGGCGACCGCGCGCGCGGCGATCTGGTGCAGCTGCTGCCCAGCGCCACGGTGGAAGTGCGCCAGCCCATCCACGCCGTGTACTACCGCAACACCGCCCTGGTGTCGCGCATCGCCTGCTTTCTGGACTATGTGGCAGAGCATTTCTCACACCCCCAGGCTACAGCGCAAGCGCTTTCCGCCAACCCCCTTGCAGGGGGCGCATCCAGTGGCCTGGCAAAGCCAGTTCCACGGATGCCCTGAGGAACACGGGTTCAGGCGGATGCCCTTACCGGTTGTGTTCGGCCTCGGGGTCGGGCACCGACATCGTGCGCAACACGCGGTAGTCGGGGTCGAACACCACGGTGAAGACCTTGGAGGTGTTGGGCGGCTCCAGGTAGCGCCAGTCGTAGTCCACTTCTTTCTTCAGCTGGAAGGGTGTGACCTTCATGGGCTTGCCCAGCATTTTGCGCACCTCTTCCATCATCATGCCGGGCTGGACCTTGGCGAAGTTCTGTGGGGTCAGCACCTGGCGCAGGGCGCTCATCTTGCCGTCAGCGCCGATGGTGATCATGTAGTTCTGGTGGCCCGCAGGCTGGCGGTTGTACTCGAAGGTGCGGCCACCTTCGGGTGCGTCCCAGATTTTCTCGGGCTCGCCAAACTGGGCCCGCACATCGGCCTCGGTGGCCACGCCCTCTTCCAGTTTGTCAATGCGCTGCGGGTCGCAGGCCGCCAAAGCCAGCGCGATACCTACGAAACACACTAAACCTGCCCATTTTTTCAACATCGCTTGCCGCCCCCGTAAAATCAACCCAACCAAAGGTTCCAAGTCTATGTCCATCTTCGCCCGCCCCCACTACCAATCCGATACCACGCTGTTCATCGACCAGCTCAAGGCCCAGAAGCCCGAGCTCGAAGCCCAGCAGCTCGCAGGCCGCGCCCTGCTGTGGGAGCAAAAGGTAGACCGTAGCGCCCAGGAAGAGTACCGCGAAGGCCGCGTGCCACAAAACCCCTACGTCTACCAGACCAACAACAAGTAAGTAGCCAAATTGGCAGCTAACGCCCATTCCATAAGCACAAGTAGCTATTTAATTTATAGTAAATGCAGTGGTTGAAGCGTTAGCACTTCCCGACACACTGGACCCGGTGGCACGGGCCCGCCTGTACGGCGAACCGATGTTTGCCATGCCGGTGGACTTGTACATTCCGCCGGACGCGCTGGAGGTGTTTCTCGACGCGTTCGAGGGCCCGCTGGACCTGCTGCTGTACCTGATACGGCGGCAAAACTTCAACATCCTCGACATCCCCATGGCGGCGCTGACGCGCCAGTACCTGGTGTACGTGGACGAGATCCGCAGCCGCAACCTGGAGCTGGCGGCCGACTACCTGCTGATGGCGGCCATGCTGATCGAGATCAAGTCGCGCATGCTGCTGCCGCCCAAAAAGGTGGCCGAGGGCGAAGAGGCCGAAGACCCGCGCGCCGCCCTGGTGCGCCGCCTGCTGGAGTACGAGCAGATCAAGCTGGCCGCAGCCCGGCTCAACGCCCTGCCCCAGTTTGGCCGCGATTTCCTCAAGGCCCAGGTGTTCATCGAGCAGGCGCTGCAGCCGCGGCTGCCCGAAGTACACGTGGCCGACCTGCAAGAGGCCTGGCGCGACATCCTGCGCCGGGCCAAACTCGTCCAGCACCACACCATCACCCGCGAGGAGCTGTCGGTGCGCGAGCACATGAGCTACCTGCTCAAGACCCTGCAAGGCCGCAAGTTTGTGGAGTTTGAAGAGCTGTTCGATGCCGCCAAGGGCATGTCGGTGCTGGTGGTGACCTTCATCGCCCTGCTGGAGCTGGCCAAGGAGACGCTGGTAGAGATCGTGCAGGCCGAGGCCTTCGCACCCATTTACGTGCGCCTGGCCTACTCGCCCGTCTCGGCTACCTAGCCACCAAAATGCTTGCGGTAGCGGGCGGGTAAGTCCGCAATGCGCAGCAGCATGGGCAGGTCGGCGGTGTTGAAGTCCGGGTCCCAGGCGGGCGCACCCAGCACCTTGGCACCCAGGCGCAGATAGCCCTTGATCAAGGCCGGTGGCTCGATGGCCAACGTGCTGTCGAACTGCTCGATGGGCAGCGGCAGGCGGGGCTGCACGTGGTATTCGATCGGGGCCATGTGGGTTTTTTGCAACTGGTGCCAGATGCTGGCCGCCGCGTCGCCGCCCACCACGCCGTTGTGCAGCATGGGAATGCTGGCGCAGCCGACCATGGTGTCGAGCTGGTTGCGCTGCATGAACTCGGCCAGCGCCCCCCACAGGGCCAGAATCACGCCGCCGTGGCGGTGGTCGGCGTGCACGCAGCTGCGGCCCAGCTCCACCATGCGACTGCGCAGGTTGCGCAGGCGCACCAGGTCAAATTCCATGTCGCTGTAGGTGCTGCCCACGCGCTTGGCCTGCACCGGGGTGAGCACCCGGTAGGTGCCGATCACCGCGTTGCTGGCCACGTCGCGCACCAGCAGGTGTTCGCAAAAGTCGTCAAACAAATCCACGTCGTGCCCGGGCAGCCGGGTGGACAGGCGCGCGCCCATCTCCACGGCAAACACCTGGTAACGCAGGCGCTGGGCTTCGCGCACTTCGTCCTGGTGCCGCGCCCAGGACACGGCAATGCCGCCCGCAGCGGCCACAGGCTGGGCCTCGACACGGGGGATGGGCAGCGCCACCCGCTCGTCGCGCCGGTGCAGCGCCCCGCGCAGCAAATGGGCCGGGTTGAACGCCGACACCAGCGAAATAGGCGACAGCGCGAAGGTGGGGGTGGGCAGTTCTTTCATGGACTTCTCCTGTGTATGCGGCAGAGTCTGAAAGTGCGGTGTGACGCGGATGTGAAGCTTGCGTGGCGCTTGTGTGACAGTGCTTTTAAATTTATAGCGCCTCACGCCCATTCCATCAGCGCCAGGGGCCTAAAACGCTCACATGCTTCAGCGCAGCGCGACGGTCATCTGCTTCCACACCGGGTCTTGCCATTTGCCGAACAAGACCAGCAGACCGGGGCTGCTGGCCTGTTTTTCCACCGCCAGGGTGTCGAGCTTCCAGACTTCAAAGCTGCGCTTGGCGCGGCCCTCCACCACTGCTTCGCGCAGGGCCAGCAGGCGCTCGCCACCGGGCACCCAGCCGGCAAATTCCAGTGTGCCCAGGCCGGGTGCGTTGCTGCCGGGGGGTACGGTGTCCAGCGTCCAGCCCTCTGCGGTTTGGCGGTACAGCCACAGCTCGCGCCAGCCCGCCAGCGGCTGCACCGCCAGGGCCACGGCCTTGCCGTTGGGGCTGGTGCTGGCCGATGCCGTCCAGGCCACGCCAAAAGTGCAGCGCTGGTGCAGAGGATGGGCGGCGGGGTGCTGGGCATCGACCAGCAGCACACAGGTCTGCCCCGGCTCGCCCGGCTGGGTGACGATGCGCGGACGGGAGCCTGCGGCGCTGGCATCGGCAGCGGGCACGGCAGCCCAGCGGGAGGCGCTGACGCGGATGGCGGCCTCGCTCTCGGCGGCAAGGTCTTCGTCGGCCAGCTCGGCGCGGTTCAGTACGGCCAGGGCATCAACGGCGCGCTGGGCCGCAGCCAGGGCCTGGGGGGTCTCCTGGCGGCGGGCGGCGGCAAAGGCCAGCGCCGACTGCACGGCAGCGCGGCGCAACTGGATGCGGTTGGCCAGCACGGGGCTAAGGGTGGCGGTGTCGATTTGCTCCAGCAGCCGGGCCCGCTGCTGGTCTTGTCGGGTTTGCAGCGTGGGCGACAGATTCGGGTCCTGGCAGTCGCTGCGGCTCAGGGCCAGGGCGGCGCGGGCGCGTTGCTCCGGGCTGGCGGCGGGTTGGGCCAGTACGCGGGCAAAGGCATCGCCGTCGTAGCAGATCTGCATGCTGCCGTCGCGCTCGGTGCTGGTCATCTGCATGCCGTAGGCGGCCACGGCTTCGAGCTGCGCAGCCAGCCGGGTGTCTGCTGCGGTAGGCGCGGCACCAGCGCTGCTGCCCTGGCGGCTGGTGGCGCGGCGGGCCAGGCGGTCGGCCATCTGCCCCAGTGCGTCTTGCGCCTCGGCGGTGTTGCTGCCTGCCGGAGCGGCTTGCAGGTAGGCGACGGCATAGGCCACGCCCAGCGCCTCCGAGCCCGGCGTGTCGCGCACAAAGCGCAGCACGGCCAGCAGCTCGGGCGCGTCTTGCGGGGTGACCCGGGTGGTGCGGACCTGCGACTGCCGCACAAAGCCCGCCCGCTCGCGGCGGTAGTCGTAGACCTGCAGGTAGTCCATGCGCTGGCCGCGGATCTCCAGCGTGTCGCCCTGCGTCAGCACGGCCTGCACCGGGGCGGCATCCCGCGCGGCACCGCGCAGCGCCACCTGGTCTTGCACCACGATGGCCAGCAAGGGTGAGGCGGCGATCGCCACCTTGGCACACAGGGATGCCAAGGCGAACACCACAGAGGCGGCGCGCATTATTCGGCTCCCTTGTCGGCAGCTTCAGCGGAGTCCATCTCGGGTGCCGCCGGGTTGCCGTTCTTGCCCGCGCCCAGCAGGGCGGAGCCGATGAAGCCGCCGTCGGTGGGCGGTGCGGCAATGATGACCTGGATCTTGTCGGACAGCTTGTCGGCCATAATTTTCTGGATCAGCAGCGGGTGGCGGGTGACCAGCGCGCCATCGCGGGCCATTTGTTCGCTGGTGATTTTGCCCACGCGGTCGAGCCGGTAGGCTTCGGCATCGGCCAGCTTTTGGCGCGAATCGGCCTCGCCCTGGGCTTCGATGCGGCGGGCGGCGGCGCTGCCTTCGGCGGTGCGGATGCGCGAGACCTTGTCGGCCTCGGCCTCCAGCTGGCGCTGCTCGATCTGCTTTTGCTTGAACGGCAGCACGTGGCGCATGGCTTCTTCCTGGGCCTTGGCGGCAATGACCTGCTCGGAACCGGCGGCCTCGGCGGATTTTTCGCGGCGCACGCGTTCGGCATCGGCATCCAGCGCAGCTTCTTGCACCCGTTTGCCTTTCAGCTCCAGCGTGTAGCGCATTTTTTCGGATTCCAGCTCTTCGGACAGCAGGCGCTCCATGCCGCGTTTGTAATCTGCGGGCAAGTCCACCTTGCCGATCTCTACCGAGCGCAGCAGGATGCCGTCGGCGGCCAGCTTGGGCTTGAGCTCGGCTTCGATCAGCTGCTGGATCTCGCCGCGCTTGCTGGAGAAAATCTCGCGCACGGTGTAGCGGGTAAAGGTCTTGTAGACCACGCCCTGCACGGCGGGCTGGACGATGTCCTGGCGGATATCGCCGGGCATGTCTTGCGACAGGCTGGCCAGGCGGCGTGGGTCCAAGGCATAACGCACCCCCACATCCACCCCCACCGACAGGCCTTCCACCGACTGGAACTGGGCGCTGCCGTCGGCGGACACGGGGCGGTAAAGCTGGTCGCGCAGGTTGTACTGGCGCAGGGTGTGGATGCCGGGCAGCACCAGCACCGGCCCTGCAGTCCACTGGCTGGTCTCGCCGGTAAAGCGGTTGCTGCGGATGCCCACCTCGCCGCGTGCCACGGTTTGCAGCGGCGGGTGGCTCCAGACCAGCGCGCCCGCTGCGGCCAGTACCGCTATTGCCAACACAGTGCGGCCAGCGCGGGGTGTGGCGACCTTACCCAGGCCGTGGGCCGTATTGCGCCCCAGGCGGCGCAGGGCAAGGGTGACGGAACGGACGAGGCGAGAGGGGTGCAAAGACATGGCGGGCTCCAGAGGTTGTTGAATCAGGCCACCCGGTGGGGGTGTGGCTGAATTCTTTTCTGCACCCCCTGGAGCAAACAATGCAGCCCCGGTGGCAGTTGCTTCCGGCGGCGGAAGAAACACTCACACCGGCGGCCAGGGCGGGCTTGGATAATCAGCCCATACCAACGCTTGAGAATCTGCACCATGGAAAAAGTGGCTGTCATCGAAGACGACCAACCCACCAGCCAGCTGTTGCGCGGCTGGATCGAGGCCGCGCAACCGGGCATTAGGGTGGAGCAGTGGTTTACCCGCGACAGCGCCGAGGCCGCCATTGCCCGCGAGCAGTACGACCTGGTGGTGCTCGACATCGAGCTGGGCCGCGAGCGGCATGCGGGTGTGGCCATCATCAACGCCATCAACAAAACCCGGCCCGGCACGCCGGTGCTGGTGGTGTCGGCCATGCCCGCCACCATCTACCGCAGCATCATGAAGGCGCTGGATGCCTGGGACTACCTGCAAAAAACCACGTTCGAAGAGGCCGACTTCATCGATACGTTTCTGGAAATCCTGCGGGCGGGTCGGGCCACGGCCAAAGCCCCGGTGCAGGCGCTGGCGGCGGATGCCGATGCCTTGTCGCTGGACCCGCTGCGGCAAAACTCCGCCCTGTGGCGCGGCCAGCGCATCAACCTGCCGCTGACGGCGCAGCGCATTCTGGCCACGCTGTACCAGCGCCGGGGCCAGGTGGTGTCGTACGACGATCTGTACCAGGTGGTGAAAAGTGGCCGCAACCGGGACAACGTGCGCAAACATGTCAGCACCATCCGCGAGGCCTTCCGCGAGCTGGACCCGGAATTTGACGCGATAGAAAACGTACCAATGCGCGGTTTTCGCTGGACGGTGCCTGCGTGAAGCCCTTGGGGCGGCTGCCGTTCCAGGTGCCTTTTCAGGTGCCATTCCGCATTCCATTTGGCCTGCGGTTCTTCTTTCGCACTGCCTTTGCCCTGCTGGCCCTGGCCACCCTGGCCCTGGCCCTGAGCGTGCTGCAGGAAGAAAAGCAACGCGGCCTGCGCAGCTACCAAAACAGCTTTCAGCAAAACCTGGCCCAGATCGCCCAGCGCCTGCGCCACCCCACCGGCCAACTGGCCTTGCTCAACCCCGGCCTGGGCAGCAGCCCCGACCAGCCCCTGTACCCGCTGGTGCTGCCGTTTGCCGCCATCGACTTTGACGACCGCAGCAAGGTACAGCAGGCGGTGGAGATGGCGGGCTGCGGCGTGCAGTACCCCGACGGCTCCAGCCTGTGCGTGGCCGTGGGCAACAACCCCTGGGCGGGCGGCTTCATCTACCTGGTAGGCAGCTACGCCAGCGCCGAGCCCTTGGTCGCCCACAGCCGGGGCGACCCGGCGCTGGACCAGGCCCACCGCCTGCAGGTCGCCGTGCAACTGCCCGGGGGCAGCAGCACCCAGTGGCTGGCCCCGTTTGAAACCGATGCCGATGCCGGGCCGCAAAGCGCCTCGGGTGTGCCCACCGTGCGCGGCCGCCTGACCGGCTTTGCGCTGGACGCGCAAGGCCAGACCAATGGCCGCCCGGTGCGCGACTTTCGGGGCTGGCTGTGGCAAGACGGGCGCTGCCTGCCTGCAGACACACCCAGCACGGCTAGCGCCTGCAGGAAGCAGGTGTTTTTCTCGGTACGCCTGCCCATAGACCTGTGGCGCGATGCCGTGTTTACCGCCAGCCGCAGCGCCAGCAAGACCGCCCCGGCCTGGCCGCCGCCGGACCTGGACCAGGTGCGGGTGCAGTTGCAGATGCTGGCCTCCGGCAGCGCCACCCGCGTGTTCGACAGCCTACAAACCGGTGCCACCCCGCCGTTCACCCTGGCCAGCCTGGTGCCCCAGCTCCAGCCCGGCGAAACCTTGCAGATCCGCCAATTGGGTGCGGGCACTCAGGCGGCGCGAACCCTGGCCACGCTGCAGGCCCCCGCCGCCACCGAGCCTGCCCCGCGCTGGCTGGACCGCCTGGTCGCCCGGCTGCCGGTGGCCGATTACGACATCCCGCTGCAGGCTTCGGAAACCATCACCACCAGCCTGGGTAGCTTCGCACTGACGCTGCATGGCGACCTGCGCAGCGTCAACCAGAACCTGGCACGCGTGGCCACCCGGATGTCGTGGTTTGTGGGGGCCATGCTGCTGGCGATTGCGCTCACCTGGCTGGCGATCGAGCTGCGCATCATCCGCCGCATCACCCTGCTGACCAAGCGCTCTGCCGCCGTGTCGCACAGCATGCGCAGCGCGAACGGCGTACTGGCACTGGACCTGGTGGACGTGCGCGGCCACGACGAGCTGGGCGTACTGGCCGCCGCGCTGGCCGAGCTGCTGCAGCGGGTGCACGACGACCTGAAACGCGAGCGCATCCGCACCGCCCAGGAAAAAGACATGTGGCACGCCGTGGGCCATGAAATCATGTCGCCCCTGCAGTCCCTGAAGGCCTTGCACGGCACGGCCCAGGACCCCAGCAACCGCTACATCCAGCGCATGCAGCGGGCCATCCAGGTGCTGTACGGCAGCGCTTCGCCCAGCGAAGCCTTTGAGGCCAGCCTGCTGGACACCGAGCGGCTGGACGTGAATGCGTTCCTGACCCAGGTGGCCGACAACGCCGCCAGCGCGGGCATCAGCGGTGTGCAGTTCACCCCCCTGCCCGTCCCGCTGTGGGCCAAGGCCGATGCCCATTCGCTGGAAGACGTGGTCACCCACGTGCTGACCAATGCCCAGCGCCACCGCACGGCAGGCAGCCCCATCGTGCTGACGCTGGAGCGCATAGGCCACGAAGTGCAGGTAGGCATCGACAACCAGGGCCCGCCCATCCCCGCAGAGCTGCTGGGCAAAATTTTTGAATACGGTGTGTCCAGCCAGGCCGACACCGCCGCCCTGGGCAGCCGCGGCCAGGGCCTGTTCGTCGCCAAGACCTACATGGCCAAAATGGGCGGGACGATTGCGGCGCAGAACACCGGCGATGGGGTGCGGTTGGAACTGCGCTTGCAGGCGGGGTGACAGCCCCGCCCCAGGGAACCTAACGCAGCGTGGCCGCAATCCGCTCGGCGCAGGACTTGGCCTGGGCGGCATCCCGGGCTTCCACCATCACGCGGACCAGGGGCTCGGTGCCGCTGGCGCGGATCAGTACGCGGCCGTTGTTGCCGAGCTCGGCTTCGGCGGCTTTCGTGGCCAGGGGAAGCTGGGTATTGGCTTTCCAGTCCTGGCCGGGCTGCAGGCGCACGTTGATCAGGGTTTGCGGGAACAGGGTCAGGTCGGCCAGCAGCTCGCCCAGGGTCTGGCCGGTGCGTACGCAGGCTTGCAACACCTGCAGGGCACTCACCAGGCCGTCGCCGGTGGTGTGCTTGTCCAGGGCCAGCAGGTGGCCGGAGCCTTCGCCGCCCAGCAGCCAGCCGCGCTTTTCCAGCTCTTCCAGCACGTAGCGGTCGCCCACCTTGGCGCGGACCAGCTCCACACCCTTGTCTTTCAGCGCCAGCTCGACGGCCATATTGGTCATCAGCGTGCCGACCACGCCGGGCACGGCATCGCCCGCGCGCTTGCTGGCCGCCTTGCCGCCGCGCGACAGGCGCTCCTTGACCATCAGGTACAGGATTTCATCGCCGTTGAACAGGCGGCCATCGGCATCGACCATCTGCAGGCGGTCGGCATCGCCGTCCAGCGCCACGCCGAAGTCGGCGCGGTGGGCCTTGACGGCATCGACCAGGGCCTGGGGATGGGTGGCACCGACGTTTTCATTGATGTTGATGCCGTCGGGCGCGCAGCCGATGGCGATGACTTCGGCACCTAGCTCGTGGAACACCTTGGGTGCGATCTGGTAGGCCGCGCCATGGGCACCATCGACCACGATGCGCACGCCCTTGAGCGTAAGCGCGTTGGGGAAAGTGCTTTTGCAGAACTCGATATAGCGGCCAGACGCATCTTCCAGGCGGCGGGTCTTGCCCAGCGAGGCGGAGTCGGCCCAGACGGGCGGTGTGTCCAGCGCAGCTTCGACGGCCAGCTCCCAAGCATCAGGCAGCTTGGCCCCTTCGGCGCTGAAGAACTTGATGCCGTTGTCGGGGTAGGGGTTGTGGCTGGCGCTGATGACCACGCCCAGGCTAGCGCGCTGCGCGCGGGTGAGGTAGGCCACGCCGGGCGTAGGCAGGGGGCCGAGCAGTACCACATCCACCCCGGCGGAGTTGAAGCCGGATTCCAGCGCGCTTTCCAGCATGTAGCCCGAGATACGGGTGTCTTTGCCGATCAGCACCGTGGGGCGGGCTTCGGTTTGCTTGAGCACGCGGCCCACCGCATGGGCCAGGCGCAAAACGAAGTCGGGGGTGATGGGGTGCTTGCCTACGGTGCCGCGGATGCCATCGGTGCCGAAATATTGACGGGACATTGTTTTCCTTTTTATGTGTACACGGCCTGACCAGCGCACGCTGAAGAGGCAGGAGAGAGATTACACCGCAGCCTGCGGCATCTTTGAGAAATGCTCGAGCTTACCCGCCCGCCGCAGCCCATACCTTGAGGGCTTGCGCGGTGGCGGCCACGTCGTGGACGCGCACGACGCGCGCACCCCGTTCCACCGCCAGCAAGGCCGCAGCCACGCTGGGCACCAGGCGCTCGGTGGGGCCCAGGGGGATATCGGACATACCGGCCAGTGAGGATTTGCGCGACCACCCCACCAGCAGCGGGTAGCCCAGGGCCAACAGCGCCTGTTGCCGCGCCAGCAGGGCGAAGTTTTGGGCCACGGTTTTTCCAAAGCCAATGCCGGGGTCCAGCACGATGCGGGTCTTTTCTATGCCTTGTGCTGATAGCATCTGCGCATGTTGCTCTAAAAATAATAGCACCTCTGCTACCACATCGCCCTGCATGGGTTCGGCCTGCATGGTTTGCGGTTCACGGTGCATATGCATCAGGCACACGCCGCACGACGGGTGCTGCGCCACCACATCGGTGGCGGCCAGTGGATGGGCCGGGTCGGTCCAGCGCAACGCCCAGATGTCGTTGAGGATGTCTACACCGGCATCCAGCGCGGCCTGCATGACCTGGGGCTTGTAGGTGTCCACCGAGATCGGCACGCCCAGCGTGGTGGCGGCCCGCAGCACGGGTAGCAGGCGGGCCAGTTCCTCCTCCACCGGCACCGGCTGGGCACCGGGGCGGGTGGATTCCGCGCCGATGTCCAGGATATGGGCCCCGTCGCGCAGCAGCTGCTCGCAGTGCGCCAGGGCGGCCGCAGTGCTGGCGTGTTGCCCACCGTCGGAAAAGGAGTCGGGGGTGGCATTGACGATGCCCATCACCTGGGGCTGGGCCAGGTCGATGCGAAAGCGGGTGGTTTGCCAGAGCATGGAAGATGCGAAATGAAGGGAAACGGAAACGGGGCCCTAAAAGGCCCCGTTATCGAGATCACAACCGCTTATGCGGCAGTGTGTGCAGGTTCTACCGCCACCACAGGGGCGCCGCCGCTGCCACCGTTGCTACCGCCGCCAGTGGGCGTGCGGGGTGTCCAGTCTTTCGGTGGACGGGGTTCGCGGCCGGCCATGATGTCATCAATCTGCTCCACATCGATGGTTTCCCATTCGAGCAGGGCCTTGGCCATGGCGTGCATCTTGTCGCTGTTGTCTTCGATCAGCTTGCGCGCCAGGGCGTATTGCTGGTCGATGATGCGGCGCACTTCGCTGTCGACCTTTTGCATGGTCTGCTCGCTCATGTTGGTGGTCTTGGTGACCGAGCGGCCCAGGAACACTTCACCTTCGTTCTCGGCATACACCATGGGGCCCAGCGCATCGGTCATGCCGTAGCGGGTGACCATGTCGCGGGCAATGGAGGTGGCGCGCTCGAAGTCGTTGCTGGCACCGGTGGTCATCTGGTTCATGAACACTTCTTCGGCGATACGGCCACCGAACAGCATGCTGATCTGGCTCAGCATGTATTCGCTGTCGTAGCTGTAGCGGTCTTGGGCGGGCAGGCTCATGGTGACACCCAGGGCGCGGCCACGGGGGATCACGGTAACCTTGTGCACCGGATCGCACTTGGGCAGCAGCTTGCCGATCAGGGCGTGGCCGGACTCGTGGTAGGCCGTGTTGCGGCGCTCTTCCTCAGGCATGACCATGCTCTTGCGCTCGGGGCCCATCAGGATCTTGTCCTTGGCCTTTTCGAAGTCTTGCATCTCCACCACGCGGGCGCTGCGGCGGGCCGCCATCAGCGCGGCTTCGTTGCACAGGTTGGCCAGATCGGCACCCGACATGCCGGGCGTACCGCGGGCAATCACATTGGGGTTCACGTCCTGGCTGACCGGGATCTTGCGCATGTGGACGACCAGAATCTGCTCGCGGCCGCGGATATCGGGCAGCGTCACGTAGACCTGGCGGTCAAAGCGGCCGGGGCGCAGCAGAGCCGCGTCCAGGATGTCGGGGCGGTTGGTGGCAGCCACCACGATCACGCCGAGGTTGGTTTCAAAGCCGTCCATCTCGACCAGCATCTGGTTCAGGGTTTGTTCGCGCTCGTCGTTACCACCACCCAGGCCGGCACCGCGTTGGCGGCCCACGGCATCGATTTCATCGATGAAGATGATGCAGGGTGCGTTCTTTTTGGCGTTCTCGAACATGTCGCGGACCCGGGCAGCGCCCACGCCGACGAACATTTCCACGAAATCAGAGCCGCTGATGCTGAAGAAAGGCACTTTGGCCTCGCCGGCAATGCTCTTGGCCAGCAGGGTTTTACCGGTGCCGGGAGGGCCGACCAGCAGCAGACCGCGGGGGATGCGGCCACCGAGCTTCTGGAACTTGGCCGGGTCTTTCAGGAAATCGACGACTTCCTTGACTTCTTCCTTGGCTTCGTCGCAACCGGCCACGTCGGCAAAGGTCACGACGTTGTTGTTTTCGTCCATCATGCGGGCTTTGCTCTTGCCGAAGCTGAACGCCCCGCCCTTGCCGCCGCCCTGCATCTGGCGCATGAAGTACACCCACACGCCGATCAACAGCAGCATCGGGCCCCAGCTGACCAGCAAGGTCATGAGCAGGGAGCCTTCTTCGCGGGGCTTGACATCGAACTTGATGTTGTTGGCGATCAGGTCGCCCACCAGGCCGCGGTCGAGGTAGGTGGCGTTGGTGCGGATACGGCGGTCGTCATTGGTGACGGCCACAATCTCCGTGCCGCCCTGGCCCTCTTGGATGGTGACGGATTTGATGTGTTTGCTGCGTACTTCGTCCAAAAAGTCCGAATAGCCCACATAACCAGAACTCACACCCGCGCGGGTGTCGAACTGTTTGAAAACCGTGAATAGCACCATCGCAATGACGAGCCAGACGGCAATTTTGGAAAACCACGGATTTTTCAAGCAAGGCTCCGGTAGGAAAGACTTCAACGTAAGTGCGTACTATTTTAGGCGTTTCAAGTGCACGCACGGCAATTCTTGACTATGGCGGCCATTGCAGCAGCAAGGGTTTAGGGCGTTCCCGGGCTGTTTTCAGGCTCTATTTGTGCGGTTTTGGGTGCGTTTTTCAAGCCCACGCCCACCAAAAAGGTTTCGGTGGATTTGTCGCGCGACGCTTTGGGCTTGATGGGCTTGACCATGTGGAAAGTCTGCTTGAACAGCTTCACCAGCGGGTCGTAAGCCCCGCCGTGGAACAGCTTGACCACCAGCGCCCCCTGGGGCTTCAAATGGCCCTGGCAAAAATCCACCGCCAGTTCGACCAGCCCCTCGATGCGCGCAGCATCGGCGGCGTGGATGCCCGACAGGTTGGGGGCCATGTCCGACAGGATCACGTCGGCCAGCCGACCGTCCATGGCCTGGGTCAATTTGCCCAGCATCTCGTCTTCGCGAAAATCGCCCTGGAAAAACACCACCCCCTCCACCGGCTCCATGGGCAGCAGGTCGATGGCGATGATGCTGCCGTTGAGCGCACCCACCGCCGCACCGCCGCCCGCCGCCGTCTTGGGCGACAGCTTGCGCCGCACGTACTGGCACCAGGCCCCGGGCGTGGAGCCCAGATCGACCACCAGATGGCCGGGCTTGATGAGGTGGAAAGTCTCGTCAATCTCCTTCAATTTATAGGCCGCGCGGGCCCGGTAGCCCTCGCGTTTGGCCAACACGACATAGGGGTCGTTGACGTGGTCGTTCAACCACGCCTTGTTGACTTTTTTACTTTGTGTTTTAACTTTCATCTTGGCCTTGATAATACGCACATGTCTCAAATACAACTTACCCCTGCCCAGCGCAAGGTGCACCGCGCCGAAGCCCACCATTTAAACCCTGTGGTGATGGTGGGCAGCGACGGCCTGACCCCCGCTGTCACCAAGGAAATCAACCTCGCGTTGAACTCCCACGGCCTGATCAAGGTCCGCGTTTTCTCGGACGACCGCGTCGCCCGCGAAGCCATGTTCCTGGCCCTGGCCGACGAACTCGGCGCGGCCCCCATCCAGCACATCGGCAAACTGCTGGTGCTGTGGCGCCCGCAACCCGAAATCACCAAGGAGCGCCGGGTGGATGAAGACCGCATGGCCGGTCCGCGCGATTTCAAGGTGCTCAAGCACAGCACCCGCGGTGGCCAACGCCCTGAAGTGAAAACGCTGCGCGTGCTGGGCAACCAGCGTCTGACCGCAGGCGGCACGGTAAAACGCGCCAAGCCGAAGCCCAAAACCAGCCTGAAAAAGCGCAGCCAGACCTGATCTAGTTTCGCTGGGCCGACACTTTCCACAGTGTCGCGCCCGCTGCCAGCCACTGCAGCAGGTACAAGGCACTGCCCAGGCCGTGCCACAGTTTCAAGTTCTCCCGCGCCACGATGTGCGGCGAGACAGCAAATTCCACCAACACTGCCGCCAAAAACCCGAATGCTACGAAAATAGTAGCTGCTTGCGCTTGTCCAGCAAGCACAAGCCCTTGTTTTGATCTGGAAAGCATCAACAGGATCAGCGTGCAGGCCATGGACAACCAGGTCTGCACCGTGAACAGCTTGGCCGCCATGCCACCGGCCATCGCCGGGGTGGGCAGTACCGCAAACAGCATGGGCACCACCATGAAGCCCAGCGTGCTCAGGCTGCCCCACCAGAGGGCTGCCAAAAGCACGGGCAGGCGTTGGCGCATGGTGATCAGATGTAGCTGACGGCGATCACTTCGTAGCGCTTGATACCGCCGGGTGCGTTCACCTCGGCGGTGTCGCCCACTTCCTTGCCGATCAGGGCGCGGGCAATGGGGCTGGAGACGTTGACGCGGCCCAGCTTGAGGTCGGCCTCGTCTTCGCCCACGATCTGGTACTGCACGGCCTGGCCGCTGTCTTCGTCTTCCAGGTCGACCGTGGCACCGAAGACCACACGGCCACCGGCATCCAGCGTGGCGGGGTCGATGATCTGGGCCACCGACAACTTGCCTTCAACCTCCTGGATACGGCCTTCGATAAAGCCCTGGCGGTCTTTGGCGGCCTCGTATTCGGCGTTTTCGCTCAAATCGCCCTGGGCACGGGCCTCGGAGATGGCGTTGATCACCCAGGGGCGCTCCACCGTCTTGAGCTTGTGCAGTTCGGCTTTGAGGGATTCCGCGCCGCGTTTGGTGATAGGTAGGGTAGACATGGTTACAACTCCAAATACGGCTTAAGCCAACAACTGCGCATGCATTTCCTGTACCGAGATGACATCCAGGTCATCCAGGTACTGCATGCCTTCCACCGCCGCTTCGGCACCAAAAATGGTGGTGAAGGTGGTGACGCGGGCCAATAAAGCCGAGGTGCGGATGTGGCGCGAATCGGCAATCGCGTTGCGGCGCTCTTCCACGGTGTTGATGACCAGGGCAATCTCGTTGTTCTTGATCATGTCCACGATGTTCGGCCGGCCTTCGGTGACCTTGTTGACCGTGGTGCAGGCAATGCCCGCAGCCTGGAAAGCCGCCGACGTACCCTTGGTAGCGATCAGATCAAAGCCCAAGGCCGCCAAGCCCCGCGCCACTTCCACGGCACGCGCCTTGTCGTTGTTTTTAACCGACACAAACGCCTTGCCCGAGCGCGGCAGCTTGGTGCCCGCGCCGATTTGCGACTTCACAAAGGCTTCGCCAAAGGTCTTGCCTACGCCCATGACCTCGCCGGTGGATTTCATCTCGGGGCCGAGAATCGTGTCCACACCGGGGAACTTGACGAAGGGGAACACGGCTTCCTTGACGCTGAAATACGGCGGAGTCACTTCCTTGAAGATGCCCTGCGCGTCCAGCGACTGGCCCACCATGCAGCGTGCGGCCACCTTGGCCAGCTGGATGCCGGTGGCCTTGCTGACGAAGGGCACGGTGCGGGAGGCACGCGGGTTCACTTCCAGCACGTAGATCACATCCTTGCCATCCACATGCTGGATGGCGAACTGCACGTTCATCAGGCCGACGACCTTCAGCGCATGCGCCATGGCCGTGGTCTGGCGTTTGATCTCGGTCACCGTCTCGGCCGACAGGTAGTACGGTGGCAACGAACAGGCCGAATCGCCGCTGTGCACGCCCGCTTGCTCGATGTGCTCCATCACGCCGCCGATGAACACGCGCTGGCCGTCGCAGATCGCGTCCACGTCGCACTCAATCGCATCGTTCAGGAAGCGGTCCAGCAGCACCGGCGAGTCGTGGCTGACCTTGACGGCCTCGCGCATGTAGCGCTCCAGGTCGCGCTGCTCGTGGACGATTTCCATGGCCCGGCCGCCCAGCACGTAGCTGGGGCGCACCACCAGGGGGTAGCCCAGGGCGGCGG
Organism: Comamonadaceae bacterium OS-1; assembly: GCA_027923965.1. Classification (NCBI taxonomy): domain Bacteria; kingdom Pseudomonadati; phylum Pseudomonadota; class Betaproteobacteria; order Burkholderiales; family Comamonadaceae; species Comamonadaceae bacterium OS-1. The sequence goes on along the minus strand of AP026969.1, from coordinate 560,570 downwards.
CCTTTTCCAGCGCTTCGGGCTCGGTGCGGGCCGTGGCATTGGGGGGCTGGCGCAGGCCGAGTGCGTGCAGCAGCTTCTGGAAGCGCTCGCGGTCTTCGGCTGCGTCGATCATGTCAGGGCTGGTGCCGATGATGGGCACGCCATTGGCTTCCAGGTCGAGGGCCAGCTTCAACGGGGTTTGGCCGCCGTACTGCACGATCACGCCGAAGGGCTTTTCCTTGTCGACGATTTCCAGCACGTCTTCCAGCGTCAGCGGCTCGAAGTACAGGCGGTCGGAGGTGTCGTAGTCGGTGGACACGGTTTCCGGGTTGCAGTTGACCATGATGGTCTCGTACCCGTCTTCGCGCATGGCCAGCGCGGCGTGCACGCAGCAGTAATCGAACTCGATGCCCTGGCCGATACGGTTGGGCCCGCCGCCCAGCACCATGATCTTCTTCTTGTCGGTAGGCGCGGCTTCGCACTCGGCACCCTCGGCCTCGTAGGTCGAATACAGGTAGGCGGTGTCGGTGGCGAACTCTGCCGCGCAGGTGTCCACGCGCTTGTAGACCGGGCGCACGCCCAACGTTCGGCGGGCATTGCGGATCGCGGTGTCGGTGGTCTTGAGCTGCTTGGCCAGGCGGCGATCCGAGAAGCCTTTTTGCTTCAGGGCGCGCAGCGTGGCCGCGTCGATGTCTTCCAGGCTCTTGGTTTCCAGCTCCAGCTCGATCTTCACGATCTGCTCGATCTGCACCAGGAACCAGGGGTCGATCTTGGTCAGCGCAAACACTTCGTCCACCGTCCAACCGGCGGCAAACGCGTCGCCCACGTACCAGATGCGCTCGGGGCCGGGCTCGCCCAGCTCTTTTTCCAGCAGCTCGCGGTCCTGGGTCTTCTCGTTCATGCCGTCCACGCCCACTTCCAGGCCGCGCAGGGCTTTCTGGAAGGATTCCTGGAAGGTGCGGCCCATGGCCATGACTTCACCGACCGACTTCATCTGCGTGGTCAGGCGCGAATCGGCGGTAGGGAATTTCTCGAACGCGAAACGCGGGATCTTGGTGACCACGTAGTCAATGCTGGGCTCGAAGCTGGCGGGCGTGGCACCGTTGGTGATTTCGTTGCGCAGCTCGTCCAGCGTGTAGCCCACGGCCAGCTTGGCCGCCACCTTGGCGATCGGGAAACCCGTGGCCTTGGAGGCCAGTGCCGAGGAGCGCGAAACACGCGGGTTCATCTCGATCACCACCATGCGGCCATCCACCGGGTTGATGGAGAACTGCACGTTGGAGCCGCCAGTGTCCACGCCGATTTCACGCAACACGGCCAGGCTGGCATTGCGCAGCAGCTGGTATTCCTTGTCGGTCAGCGTTTGCGCGGGGGCCACGGTGATCGAGTCGCCGGTGTGCACACCCATGGGGTCCAGGTTTTCGATGGAGCAGACGATGATGCAGTTGTCGGCGGTGTCGCGCACCACTTCCATCTCGTACTCTTTCCAGCCCAGGAGCGACTCTTCGATCAGCAGCTCGTTGGTGGGCGAGGCTTCCAGGCCGCGCTTGCAGATGGTTTCAAACTCTTCCGGGTTGTAGGCAATGCCGCCGCCAGTGCCGCCCAGGGTGAAGCTGGGGCGGATGACGGTGGGAAAGCCCATCTGGCGTTGCACGACCCAGGCCTCTTCCATGCTGTGCGCAATGCCGGAACGGGCCGAACCCAGGCCGATCTTGGTCATCGCGTCCTTGAATTTCAGGCGGTCTTCGGCCTTGTCGATGGCTTCGGGCTTGGCACCGATCAATTCCACCGGTTTGCCGGTGGCCGCGCCGGTGTACTTGGCCAGCACGCCGTTGTGCCACAGGTCCAGCGCGCAGTTCAGCGCCGTCTGGCCGCCCATGGTGGGCAGGATGGCATCGGGGCGCTCTTTGGCGATGATCTTCTCGACCGTCTGCCAGGTGATGGGCTCGATGTAGGTCACGTCGGCCGTGGCCGGGTCGGTCATGATCGTGGCGGGGTTGCTGTTGATCAGGATGACGCGGTAGCCCTCCTCGCGCAGCGCCTTGCAGGCCTGCACGCCGGAGTAGTCGAACTCACAGGCCTGGCCGATGATGATCGGGCCTGCACCAATGATGAGGATGGATTGAAGGTCTAGGCGTTTAGGCATTAGTTTTTCTCCATCAGCACGATGAAGCGGTCAAACAGGTAGCTGATGTCGTGCGGGCCGGGCGAAGCCTCGGGGTGGCCCTGGAAGCAGAACGCGGGCTTGTCGGTACGGGCCAGGCCTTGCAGCGTGCCGTCGAACAGGCTGATGTGGGTGGCGCGCAGGTTGGCGGGCAGCGTGGCCGCATCCACCGCAAAACCGTGGTTCTGGCTGGTGATGCTGACGCGGCCATCGTCCAAATCCTTCACCGGGTGGTTGGCACCGTGGTGGCCGAACTTCATCTTGAAGGTCTTGGCGCCGCTGGCCAGGGCCATGATCTGGTGGCCCAGGCAGATGCCGAAGGTGGGGATGCCGGACTCGATCAAAGTGGCCGCAGCGGCAATCGCGTAGTCGCAGGGCTCCGGATCGCCGGGGCCGTTGGACAGGAACACGCCGTCGGGTTGGAGCGCCAGCACCTCGGCGGCGCTGGTTTGCGCGGGCACCACGGTGATGCGGCAGCCACGGCTGGCCAGCATGCGCAGGATGTTGAACTTGACGCCGAAGTCATACGCCACCACATGGAAGCGCGGCGCGTCTTGCTGGCCGTAACCGCCCAACAGGTTCCATTCGGTCTGGGTCCAGGTGTAGGACTCTTTGGCAGAGACCACCTTGGCCAGGTCCAGCCCGGCCATGCTCGGCGCAGCCTGTGCGGCAGCCACGGCCTGGGCGGTGTTCTCGGCATTGACGCTCTGGCCTGCGGGCAGCGCCAGGATGCAGCCGTTTTGCGCGCCATGGGTGCGCAGGTGGCGGGTCAGCTTGCGGGTGTCGAGGTTGGCGATGGCGACCGTGTTTTGCTGGACCAGGTAGTCCGACAAGGTAAGGTGGCTGCGGAAATTGGAGGCGACCAACGGCAGGTCTTTGATGACCAGACCGGCGGCGTGGACGCGGGCGGCTTCCACGTCTTCCACATTGACACCGGTATTGCCGATGTGCGGGTACGTCAGGGTGACGATCTGCTGGCAGTAGCTGGGGTCGGTGAGGATTTCCTGGTAGCCGGTCATGGCGGTGTTAAACACCACCTCGCCCACGGTGGAGCCGGGGGCTCCAATGGAGTTGCCAACAAAGACCGTGCCGTCTGCGAGCGCCAGAATGGCGGATGGGAAGGTTCCCTTGAGAGACAAAAGCACTGGGTTCTCCGAAATAGTTACGGGTACGCCCAAGCGGTCCAAGAGTAAAACTCTTGCAAATGCTCTGGAAGGGGGTTCGGTAAGACCGGCGCTAGGCGTACGTGGATGCGGGAAAGCCCACGATTATAGCCGAGCACTGTTGCAGATCCTGGCCCAAACCACGGGCAAACCCTTGAGCCCAAGAACGTGTCCACGATCTTTTTGGGGTCGCGTTGGGGTGCAATCGGGATGAGTTGGTTGTCGCAGACCGCAGCATGGGCTCCCCGCCCATGCAAGGGTTGCGGCAGACAAATCGCCCGATTTCACCCCAACCCGCAGGGCAGGTGCCTTTTCGGGCGCTCAGCGTCGTTACAAAACCAGCCAAGGCGGAAAGCCTTGGCTTGGGTTTTGCGCCTAACTGCGCATCCCGAACAGGCACCTGCGCGACCCCAAAAAGATCGTGAACACGTTCTTAGCGCCCTACCGACGATGCATGCAGGCAAATCGCCGCCGCTGCGGCCACGTTCAGCGACTCTTCGCCGCCCGGCTGGCCGATGCGCACCGACACTTTGGCGCGCGCCAGCAAGGCCGGGCCTACGCCCTGCCCTTCGTGGCCCATGGCCCAGGCGCAGGGGTACGGCAACTTCTGGTCCTGCAGCAGCGCGCCCTGGTGGGAGCTGGTGACGACCAGCGGCACGGTCAGGGCATCCAGCGCCTCGGGCTCGATGCCTTCGACCAGGCGCAGGCCAAAATGCGCACCCATGCCGGCGCGCAGCACCTTGGGACTCCACAGCGCCGCCGTGCCCTTGAGGGCGATGATCTGCTGGAAACCAAACGCCCCGGCACTGCGCAGGATGGAGCCCACGTTGCCTGCGTCCTGCACCCGGTCAAGGATGACGCTGGCAGCGGCCGGGTCCAGCGTGGCGGTGGCGGGCAAATCGATCACAAAGCCCATGGGCGCGGGCGACTCCAGGCCGCTGAGGTCGGCCAATAGCGCATCTTTGATTACTATGGTTTTAGTAGCTTCTCTCGCCCATTCCGTGGGCGCTAGAGGCCAAAAAGACTCTGAAAAAATAGCCAGTGCCGGTTTCCAGCCCCGGGCCAGCGCGGCGCGGCACAGGTGGTCGCCTTCCAGCCACACCCTGCCCTGCTTGCGGTAGGCGGTGCTGTCTTGCGACAGGCGGCGCAGCTCCTTGAGCAGCGGGTTGTCGCGCGACTGGATGTGGGTGATGGGGTCCGAGCTCATGCCAGCACCGCCGTTACCGGCGCAAAAGTCTTGCGGTGCAGCGGGCAGGCCCCGTGTGCCTGCAGCGCCGCCAGGTGCGCGGCTGTGCCGTAGCCCTTGTGCCCGGCAAACCCGTACTGCGGATAGTCGGCATCCACCTGGGCGCACCAGCGGTCGCGGGTGACCTTGGCCAAGATGGACGCGGCGGAAATCGCGGGTACCAGGGCATCGCCCTGGACGATGGCCTCGCTGGTCATGGCCAGTACCGGCACGCGGTTGCCGTCCACCAGCACATGGCCGGGCTTGAGGCGCAGGCCTTGCACGGCCCGCTGCATGGCCAGCATGGTGGCTTGCAGGATGTTGAGCTTTTCGATTTCTTCCACGCTGGCCTCGGCGATCGAGCAGCACAGGGCTTTGGCCAGGATTTCGTCATACAGCTGGGCGCGGCGCTTGGCGGTGAGCTTTTTGGAGTCGGCCAGGCCCGCAATCGGCTGGCGCTCATCCAGGATCACGGCGGCGGCTACCACCGGCCCGGCCAGCGGGCCGCGCCCGGCTTCGTCCACCCCGGCCACCAGGCCCCGGGTGGGCCAGGTCAACTCAGCTTGCACGGGTGGTGATAATTTTTTGGATGGCATCGGTGGCTAACTGGGCAGTATCGCGCTGCAGGCTGTGGTGCAGTGCGGTGAATGTGGCTTCAAGGGCCGCGATTCTCGCAGAGGCGACGGGGGCCAGCCATTGCAGGCAGGCATCGGCCAGGGCCTGGGGCGTGGCCGCGTCTTGCAGCAGTTCGGGCACCACGAAGTCGCGGCACAGGATATTGGGCAAACCCACCCAGGGCTGGAGCTGCTTGCGCTGCATCATCCGCCACGAAAACCAGTGCATGTTGTAGGCAATCACCATGGGCCGCTTGAACAACGCCGCCTCCAGCGTGGCCGTGCCGCTGGCAATCAGGGTGATATCGCAGGCGGCCAGCACGGTGTGCGACTGGCCGGAAACGATCTGGATGCGCCCGGCCATGCCCGCCTCGGCGGCCAGGGCCTCGATGCGGGTGCGCAGCGTGGGAACGGCAGGTACTACAAATTTAATAGCTTGTCGTGCTTGCTGGATAAGCGCTGCAGCCTGAAAGAACCTCAAAGCCAGGTATTTGATTTCCGACTGGCGGCTGCCGGGCAGGATGGCGACCACGGTGTCTTCCGGTGTCAGGCCCAGCGTCTGCCGTGCAGCGGCGCGGTCGGGTTGCAGGGGGATCACATTGGCCAGCGGGTGGCCCACGTAGGTGGATGCAATGCCGTACTGGGCCAGCAACTCGGGCTCGAACGGAAAAATGCACAGCACATGGTCGGCCGCGCGGCGGATTTTCTCCACCCGGTCGGCGCGCCAGGCCCAAATGGACGGGCAGACGAAATGCACGGTGGGGATGCCCCCGGCTTTCAGCGCCGCTTCCAGCCCCAGGTTGAAGTCGGGCGCGTCCACACCGATGAACACGCCTGGCCGCTCGCGCAGCAGGCGTTCACGCAGCTGTTTGCGGATGCCCAACAGCTCCCACAGGCGGCGAAACACGTCCATGTTGTAGCCATGCACCGCCAGCCGCTCGCTGGGCCACAGCGCCTGGAAGCCGCGCCGGGCCATCTGCGGGCCGCCGATGCCGCTGGCCTGCAGGTCGGGCCAGCGTGCCCGCAGGCCGTCCAGCACCAGGCCGGCGAGCAAGTCGCCAGAGGCCTCTCCGGCCACCATGGCGACGCGGGGGTCGGACATCAGCGGGCGATGCCGCTGACGGAAGTGGCGAGAAATGCGTCCATCAAGGCAATATCGGCGGCGGCTTCGGGCGCATCCAAGGCCTGGATGGCGGTACGGGCTTCGTCCAGCGTTTTGCCCTGGCGGTAAAGCAGCTTGTGCATTTCGCGGATGGCCTTGAGGCGGGCATCGGAAAAGTCACGGCGTTTCAGGCCCACCAGGTTGACGGCACGCACCGCCAGCGGGTTGCCGTCCACCACCATGAAGGGCGGCACATCTTTGCCGATGTGGCTGGCAAAGCCGACCATGGAATGCGCGCCGATGCGCATGCGCTGCAGCACGCCGGTGAGGCCGCCCACGGTGGCCCAGTCGCCGACCTGCACGTGGCCGGCCAGGGTGACGCTGTTGGCCATGGTGATCTGGTCGCCCAGCAGGCAGTCGTGCGCAATGTGCACGTAGGCCATGATCCAGTTGTCGCTGCCAATGCGGGTCACGCCCGCGTCCTGCACCGTGCCCAGGTTGAAGGTGCAAAACTCGCGGATGGTGTTGCGGTCGCCAATCACCAGCTCGGTGGGCTCGCCCGCGAACTTTTTGTCCTGCGGGTCGGCACCGAGGGAGTTGAACTGGAAGATGCGGTTGTCGCGGCCAATGGTGGTGTGGCCCTGGATGACGCAGTGCGGGCCCACTGTGGTGCCCGCGCCGATTTTCACGTGCGGGCCCACCACCGTGTAGGGGCCGATGCTGACCGACGCGTCCAGCTGCGCGGACGGATCAACCAGGGCGGTGGCGTGGATGGTGGTCACGCGCGCAGCACTCAGGCGATGGTGCGCATGGCGCAGGTCAGCTCGGCCTCGACCGCCAGCTCGTCGCCCACAGTGCCCTTGCCCTTGAACTTGAAGATGCCGGACTTCATGCGCACCAGCTCCACGTCCAGCATCAGCTGATCGCCAGGTTCCACCGGGCGCTTGAAGCGGGCGTTGTCGATGGCGGCAAAGTAGTACACGGTGTCGTCCTCGGGCGACTTGCCCAGGGCATCAAAGGCCAGCAAGGCAGCGGCCTGGGCCAGAGCTTCCAGCATCAGCACGCCGGGCATGACCGGGCGGCGCGGGAAGTGGCCTTCAAAAAACGGCTCGTTGATGGTGACGTTCTTGAACGCCCGGATGGACTTGGATTTTTCGATGCTCAGCACCCGGTCCACCATCAGAAAGGGATAGCGGTGTGGCAGTTGCTTGAGGATTTGGTGGATGTCCATCATGGTGTTGGGGTGCTCTGTTGGAGTTGTTCTAAAGTTTTCTCGACTGCCTTGAGGCGGTCGCGCAGGCTGTGCAACTGCTTGAGGGAGGCGGCATTTTTTTCCCACTTGGCGTTGTCGTCAATCGGGAACATGCCGGTGTAGTGGCCGGGCTGCGTGATGGAGCGGGTGGCCACCGTGCCCGCGGAGATGTTGACACCCTCGGCCAGGGTCAGATGCCCCAGCACGATCGCGCCACCGCCCACGGTGCAGTGCGCGCCGATATGGGCGCTGCCCGCCACGCCGACGCAGCCCGCCATGGCGGTGTGGGCGCCCACAAAGACGTTGTGTCCGATCTGGATCAGGTTGTCGAGCTTCACGCCGTCGGAAATCACCGTGTCCTCCAGCGCACCACGGTCGATGCAGGTATTGGCACCGATTTCCACATCGTTGCCGATGCGCACCGCCCCTAGCTGCTCGATCTTTTCCCAGGCCCCGGCGTTGGGCGCAAAGCCAAAGCCGTCGGCACCGATCACCACGCCCGCATGCAGCAGGCAACGGTCACCAATACGGCAATCTTCACCCACCGTGACGCGCGACTTGAGTACTGTGTGGGCACCGATATGGGCCCCGCGTTCGACCACGCAGAGCGGGCCGATACGGGCGCTGGGATCGATCTGGGCACTGGGGTCGATCACCGCGCTAGGGTGGATGGCCGGGCCGGTGGCTGGCGGGCGCTGGCGCTTCCAGAGCTGGGTGACCTTGGCGAAGTACAGGTACGGCGCATCAGCCACGATGCAGGCACCGCGGGCCAGAGCCATGTCGGCCTGGGCCGGGCCCACGATCACGCAGGCAGCCTGGGAACGGGCCAGTTGCTGCTGGTATTTGGGGTTGCTGAGGAAAGCCAGCTGCGACGGGCTGGCCGACTCCAGCGGTGCGATGCCGTCGATCGACAGCTCCGCATCGCCGTGCAGCACCCCCCCGAGGGCTTCCACTATCGCGCCTAGACGCAGCGCCATGCTGGAGTCCTCTGGTGGGTTTACTTGGCGGGAATGGCGTTCAAGGCCTTGATGACCTTGTCGGTGATGTCGTACTTGGGATTGATGTAGACAGCTTCTTGCAGCACGGCATCGTACTTTTCGGTTTCAGCCACCTGCTTGATCACCTTGTTGGCTTTTTCCAGTACCTGCTGCAGCTCTTCGTTCTTGCGGGAATTCAGGTCTTCCTGGAACTCACGGCGCTTGCGCTGGAAGTCGCGGTCCTGGTCAACCAGTACCTTCTGGCGCGAGACGCGCTGGCTTTCTGCCAGGGTCGCGGCTTCACGTTCGAACTTGTCGGAGGCGGTTTTCAAAACCGTTCCGGCATCGCTGAGTTCTTTTTCACGTTTGGCGAATTCTTGCTCCAGCTTGGCCTGGGCCGTTTTGGCAGCAGCAGACTCGCGGAAGATACGATCGGTGTTGACGAACCCGACGCGGAACTCGTCCGCCTGCGCATGGGCAGACAGGAGGATAGCCCCGAACAAAATGCCGGATCCGCATTGGCGTAGAAAGTTCTTCATTAGAAAGACGTACCTATTTGGAATTGCAAGGATTGGATTCTATCGCCAGCAAACTTGCGAATGGGCTTGGCATAGGCCAGACGCAAAGGGCCAACCGGCGAAATCCAGCTCAGGCCCACGCCAGCCGAAGCCCGCATTTCGCCGAAACGGATTTTTTCATTTTCACCATACACGTTACCGATGTCGCCAAAGGCAAACAGGCGCAGGGTGCGGTCGTTGCCCGCGCCGGGGAACGGCGACTGGATCTCGGTATTTAACGTGAATTTCTTGGGGCCACCAATCACCGATCCGGTCACGTCACGCGGACCCAGGGTGCCCTGCTCGAAGCCACGTACCGAACCCAGACCGCCGCCATAGAAGTTCTTGAACACCGGGAACGCCCGACCGCCCAGGCCCTTGCCAAAACCCACTTCGCCGTTGAAGGCCAGCGTGAACTGCTTGGTCAGGGGGATGTACTGCTGGTACTGGTAGTTGGCGCGCAGGTAATGCGCATCGCCAAACAAGCCGGCTTCGGTGTTGAGGCGCTGGTATACGCCGGTGCTCGGGGCCAGAGTGCTGTCGCGGTCGTCACGGGACCAGCCAATGGTGAGCGGAATCGCCAGGCTGGTATAGCCGAACTCTTCGGCATAGGCCAGGTAGGCAGCCGGGATATTGGTGCCCGGCTTGATGGTCGTGCGCTCCAGGCTGCCGCCGAAATACACCGTATCGAGCTCGCTGAACGGCACACCAAAGCGCAGGCCCGCGCCCTGGGTGATCAACTCGTAGTTGCCGCCCTGGTCGTTGTACGGTTTGGTAGCGCGGTGGAAGACATCAATGGAGCGGGAAATACCACTTTCGGTGAAATACGGATCCACCGTGCTGACCACTACCACCTGGTTGTACTTGCTGGTATTGACTTCCAGGCCCAGGTAGTTGCCCGAGCCGAAAGCATTTTCCTGCTTGATACTGAACGACAGCGAGAGCTTGTCGGCGCTGGAGAAACCGGCACCTAGCTGGATACTGCCGCTGGATTTTTCTTCCACATTGACCTGTACATCCACCTGGTCGGGCGAACCGGCCACGTCCTGGGTTTCCACGTTGACTTCCTTGAAGAAGCCCAGGCGGTCCACCCGGTCACGCGACAGCTTGATCTTGTCACCGTCGTACCAGGACGATTCCAGCTGGCGGAACTCACGGCGAATGACTTCGTCACGGGTACGGCTGTTGCCCGCCACGTTAACCTTGCGCACATACGCGCGGCGCGAGGGCTCGGACTGCATCACCAGCACCACACGGTTGGTGGTGCGGTCGATTTCCGGTTTGGCCTCGACCTGGGCAAAGGCGAAGCCAAAGCTGCCGAAATTGTCTTTGAAGGCCTTGGTGGTCTTGGCGACCAGGTCGGCGTTGTAGGCCTCACCGGCTTGGATGCTGACCAACGACTTGAATTCGTCGTCCTTGCCCAGGTAGTTGCCTTCCAGGCGCACGGCCGACACCACGAAACGCTCGCCTTCGGTAATGTTGATGGTGACCGACATGCTTTGCTTGTCGGGCGAGATCGCCACCTGGGTGGAGTCCACCTTGAATTCCAGGTAGCCGCGCGACAGGTAGTACGAGCGCAAGGTTTCGATATCGGCGTTGAGCTTGGCGCGGGTGTAGCGGTCGGACTTGGTGTACCAACTGAGCCAGCCGCCGGTGTCCAGCTCGAACTGGTTGCGCAGCGTGGATTCGCTGAAGGCCTTGGCACCCACGATGTGGATGTCCTGGATCTTGGCGGGTTCGCCTTCGGTGATGGTGAAGGTCAGGTTGACACGGTTGCGCTCCACCGGGGTCACGGTGGTTTGCACTTCGGCGGCATACAGGCTCTTGTTGATGTACTGGCGCTTGAGTTCCTGCTCGGCGCGGTCGGCCAGGGCTTTGTCAAACGGGCGGCCATCGGTCAGGCCCACATCGCGCATGGACTTCTTCAATGCGTCCTTGTCAAACTCTTTAGAGCCGACAAACTCGACATCGGCAATCGTGGGGCGCTCTTCGACCACCACCACCAACACATCGCCGCTGACTTCCAGGCGCACGTCCTTGAACAGGCCCAGCGCAAACAGGGTGCGGATGGCCGCCGAGCCCTGGTCGTCGTTGTAGGTGTCGCCCACCCGGAACGGCAAAGACGCGAACACAGTGCCGGGCTCCACGCGTTGCAAACCTTCAATACGGATGTCGCGCACGGCGAAAGGAGTGACGGCCCAGGCCGTGTTGGCAGCCAGCACCAGCGCCACGGCAGCCGACAAGGACCGCAGGCGAAAGCTATTAAAGTGATTTTTCATGGAATGTGGTGGGACTGGAACCGCGCCAGGCGGCAAGTCGGGTGAATATTAGCCAAACAGGCGGTGGACATCGTTAAACAGTGCAATGGACATCATCAACAACAGCACTGCACCGCCTCCGCGCTGCAAGCGTTCCATCCAGGCATCGGAGACGCGTTTGCCTGTGACAGCCTCCCAAAGATAATACAACAGGTGCCCACCGTCCAAAATGGGGATCGGTAGCAGGTTCAAAACTCCAAGACTAACGCTGATCAGGGCCAAAAATACCAGGTACTGGGTAAAGCCCAGGCTGGCCGACTTGCCCGCGTACTCGGCCACCGACAGGGGGCCGCTCAAATTCTTGATGGAGGCCTCGCCCACCACCATGCGGCCCATCATGCGCAGGGTCAGGCCCGAGACCTCCCAGGCGCGCTCCACGCCGCGCCACAGGCCGTCCCACGGGCCGTAGCGCACAGTCAGCATCTCGGGCATGGCGCCCACAAAAGCATTGATGCGGCCAATCGACTGCAGGCCGTCGGGCACGACATCGGGGGTGACGGTCAGGGCCAGCCGCTGGCCGCCGCGGTCGATCTGCCAGACCTGCGCCAGCGCCTGCCCGCCCGACAAGGAGCCGCGGATGGTGTCGCGCAGCTGCTGGCCGTCCACAATGGGCGTATCTCCCACCCGCAGCACCAGGTCGCCGCTGCGCAAACCCGCGCGGGCGCCCGCGCCCTCGGCCTTCACCTCGCCCAGCTCCGGACGCGTCCAGGGGCCAAGCACACCGATGGTGCGAAACAGCTGGGCATCGGCCTCCTGGGCATGCAGCGGGGCCAGTGCCATCACCACCTCGCGCCGGGCCCCCTGGGCGGACGTGGCCAGCTCCAGGCGCACGTCGCGGCTGTCCAACGCGCCGCGGGTGAGCAGCCAGCGCAGCTCGTCAAACGAGGCCACCTCTTCCAAATCTTCCCCGTCCCAGGCCGCGCGGGTCACCGTTTCACCGCCCTGGATGCCCGCCTTTTCGGCCACCGAACCGATGGTGGGACTGGCCAGAATGGCCTTGGGCTCGTCCACCCCGCTCCAGTTGACCAGGGCGTACAACAGCATCGCCAGCAGCAGGTTCGCCGCTGGCCCCGCTGCCACGATGGCCGCACGTTTTGGCAAAGACTGGGTGTTGAAGGCCAGATGGCGCTCTTCGGCCGCCACCGGTGCTTCGCGCTCGTCCAGCATCTTCACGAAGCCGCCGAGCGGAAAGGCGCTGATGACAAATTCGGTGGGCGACCCCTTGGGTTGCCAGCGCAATACCGTCTGGCCAAAGCCGATGGAGAATTTCAGCACCTTGACCCCGCAGGCTACGGCCACCCTGTAATGGCCGTACTCGTGCACCGCAATCAGCAAGGCCAGTGCAACGATGAAAGCGACGATGGTCAGCATGGCTGTCCTTGGTTCAAAGGGTCAGACGGGACACAGTCTGCTGCGCCACGGCGCGGGATTCCGAGTCCAACGCCAGCAAATCTTCCAGCGTCTGAGGCTTGGAGGGGCTGACCGCCGCCAAAGTTGCAAGATTGATCGCATGGATCTGGTCAAAGCGGATACGCCGGTCCAAAAAGGCGCCCACCGCCACCTCGTTGGCCGCGTTCAGCACCGCGCAGGTGCCCGAGGGGGCACGCAGGCTCTCCCAGGCCAGTTGCAGGCAGGGGAAGCGCTGGAAATCCGGCACCTCGAAGGTCATGGCCGCCATTTTGGAAAAATCCAGCCGCGCCGTGCCGCTCTCGATGCGCTCGGGCCACGACAGGCCATAGGCAATCGGCACCCGCATGTCCGGCGTACCTAGCTGCGCCATCACCGATGCGTCGTGGAACTGCACCATGGAATGGATGATTTGCTGGGGATGGATCACCACCTCGATCTGCTCGGGGGTTACGCCAAACAGGTATTTGGCCTCGATCACCTCCAGCGCCTTGTTCATCATGGTGGCCGAATCCACCGAGATCTTGCGGCCCATGGCGAAGTTGGGGTGGGCGCAGGCCTGCTCGGGGGTCACGTCGCGCAGCGTGGCCGGGTCGCGGGTGCGGAACGGGCCGCCCGACGAGGTCAGCATGATTTTCTCGATGCGCCGGGGCCAGACCGCCGGGTCTTCGGGCAGCGACTGGAACACCGCCGAATGCTCGCTGTCGATAGGCAACAGCAAGGCCCCGCCCTGCTTCACGGCCGCCAAAAACACCTCACCCCCCACCACCAACGCCTCTTTGTTGGCCAGCAACAGGCGTTTGCCCGCCCGTGCCGCAGCCAGGCACGGGGCCAGGCCGGCCGCGCCGACGATGGCCGCCATGACCGCATCGACCTCAGGGTGCGACGCTACCATTTCAATAGCTGCTTGCGCTGATAGAACAAGCGTGGGAAGGCTATTTTGCTTAATTTTTTCGGCCAGCAGCTCGGCATGCTGCGCGCTGGCCATCACGGCAAAACGGGGCTTGAACTGCGCGCACTGCTGCAGCATCAGGTCCACCTGGGTGGCCGCGGTCAGGGCGAACACCGCAAACCGGTCCGGGTGGCGCGACACCACGTCCAGCGTGCTGGTACCCACCGAGCCGGTGGAACCCAAAATCGTCAAAGTCTGTTTCATACGGGAACCCTAGCCGACCAGAGAGGCCAGCATCATCGCCAACGGCAGGGTGGGCAAAAGCGCATCCACCCGGTCCAGCACGCCACCGTGGCCCGGCAGCAGGCCGCTGCTGTCCTTGACCCCGGCACTGCGCTTGATCAGCGACTCCACCAAATCCCCCACCACGCTCATGGCCGCCATGAACAGCACGGCCACCACCAGCAAGATGCTGCTCTGGTGCGCCAGCCGTGTGTACAAACTGGCGACTGGGGAGGCCCAGGCCGCATCGGCCCAGACCCACACCCCCGCCAGCACCAGCACGCCTAGCATGCCGCCGCAGACACCTTCCCAGCTTTTGCCGGGGCTGATCGCGGGCGCGAGCTTGTTTTTGAAGAACTTTGTGCCGAAAGCGCGGCCTGCAAAGTAGGCACCGATGTCGGCCACCCACACCAGCAGCAGCACCGACAGCAAGAAGTTGGTGCCGATCACCCGCGCCTGGCAAATCGCCAGCCACGCCAGCCACAGGGCCGCAAAACCGACAATGCCGCGCACCACCCGGTCGATGTTCGCCCAGCCGCGCACGCCGTTGCGCAGCAGCCAGCCGCCCACCAGCACCCAGGCCGCACCGGCGATGGTCCACAGCGTCGGCGTATGGGCCGTCAGTAGGCCCATGATCCACGACAGCAGGCAGGCGAACACCATGGCCATGGCCAGTGCCACCGATTTGGGTTGCGTCATGCCATTCATGCGACCCCATTCCCAGGTGGCGGCAGAAATCGCCACGATGGCCAGTAGACACAGGGGTTCGGGAGCGGGATAGAACAACGCAGGCAAAAGAAAGGCCAGCAAAACCAGGGCCGTGATAACGCGTTGCAGCAGCATAGGGAAGACTCAGGGTTTGGGGCTGACGGCTGCAGGTGCCACCTGGGCCGAGGTTTTGCCAAATCGGCGTTCGCGACCGTTGTAAACGGCAATCGCCTCGTCCAGCGCGGCTTCGTCAAATTCGGGCCAGAGCTTGTCGCTGAACACCAGCTCGGAATAGGCCACCTGCCAGAGCAGGAAGTTGCTGATGCGGAACTCGCCGCCGGTGCGGATCAACAGGTCCGGGTCGGGCGAATGGGCCAGGGCCATGGCGCGGTCCATGCTCTTTTCGGTAATGGGCTCGCCCGCCGCAGCCAGTTTTTGCGCGGCTTGGGTAATGTCCCAGCGACCACCGTAGTTGAAGCAGATGTTGAGCACCAGCTTGCTGTTGCCGGAAGTCTCTTTTTCGGCTTCCAGCAGGCCGTTGCGCACCTTGTCGGACAGGGCCGACAGATTGCCCACAAAGTGCAGCTGCGCGCCATTGGCCTTGAGCTTGACCACCTCTTTGGCCAGCACGCTGACCATCAGCGACATCAGGCCCGAGACCTCTTCGGCAGGCCGGTCCCAGTTTTCGGACGAGAACGCAAACACGGTCAATACGCCCACGCCCCGGTCCAGACAGGCCTGAACGCAGCGGCGCAGCGAATCCACACCCTGGTGGTGCCCGGCCAGGCGCGGCATGAAGCGCCGGTTCGCCCAACGGCCATTGCCGTCCATGACGATGGCGATGTGGTGCGGAACAGGAGTAGCCATCGGCGCAGCCAGGCCTAGACAGCCATGATGTCGGCTTCTTTGGCGACTACGAGTTGGTCCACTTCGGCGATGTGGCGGTCGGTGATCTTCTGGACTTCAGCTTCGGCGCGCTTTTGGTCGTCTTCCGAGGCCAGTTTGTCTTTCACCAGCTTTTTGATGGCTTCATTGGCATCCCGGCGCACGTTGCGCACAATGATCTTGGCGCTTTCGCCTTCGGTACGGGCCAGCTTGGTGAGCTCCTTGCGGCGCTCTTCGCTCATGGCGGGCATGGGCACGCGGATCAGGTCGCCCATGGACGCGGGGTTCAGGCCCAGATGGCTGTCGCGGATGGCCTTTTCGACCTTCGCCGCCATGCTTTTTTCCCAGGGCTGCACGCCAATGGTGCGCGAGTCGATCAGCGACACATTGGCGACCTGGCTGATAGGCACCATGGAGCCGTAGTAATCCACGTGCACGGTGTCCAGCAGGCCGGGATTGGCGCGGCCGGTGCGGATCTTGGACAGGTTGTTTTTGAAGGCCACGATGGACTGTTCCATCCGGGCCTGCAGATTGGTTTTAACGTCGGCAATGGTCATGTGGTTTCTCCTCGGAAGTCCGGCTCACGCGTGGACCAGGGTTCCTTCGTCTTCGCCCATCACCACGCGTTGCAGCGCACCGTGTTTGAAGATCGAGAACACCTTGATCGGCAATTTCTGGTCGCGGCACAGCGCAAAAGCGGTCGCATCCATGATGCCCAGATTTTGCGACATCGCCTGGTCAAACGTCAGCGTGGTGTAACGGGTCGCGCTGGGGTCTTTTTTGGGGTCAGCGGTGTAGACACCGTCCACCTTGGTGGCCTTGAGCACGATCTCTGCACCGATTTCGGCACCGCGCAGGGCCGCAGCCGTATCGGTGGTGAAAAATGGGTTGCCGGTACCGGCCGCAAACACCACCACCTTGCCCTCTTCCAGGTACTGCAAGGCCTTGGGGCGCACATAGGGCTCGACCACCTGGTCGATGGCGATGGCCGACATGACGCGCGCAGTCAAACCGGCCTTGTTCATGGCATCAGCCAGGGCCAGCGCATTCATCACCGTGGCCAGCATGCCCATGTAGTCGGCGGTGGCGCGATCCATACCGACCGAGCCGCCCGCCACACCGCGAAAAATATTGCCGCCACCGATCACCACTGCCACCTGCACCCCCAGACGGGTAATGTCGGCAACCTCTTCCACCATGCGCACGATGGTGTCGCGGTTGATCCCGAACTGGTCGTCACCCATCAACGCCTCCCCCGACAGCTTGAGCAAAATGCGCTTGTAGGCTGGTTGGGCTTGGGTCATGGGAAAGGTCCTCGTAATGGTGGAAAAGTGGCTAATGGTAGGGGCAAAATAGGTCAGTATTGCGTCAGATGGCTCAGGCCGTAGCCTTGGCAGCGGCCACTTGGGCGGCTACTTCGGCAGCGAAGTCGTCGACCTTCTTCTCGATGCCCTCACCCACCACAAACATCGTGAATGCTTTCACGGTGGTGCTGGTGGCCTTGAGCATCTGCTCTACCGTCTGCTTGTCGTTCTTGACGAAAGACTGGTTGAACAGCGAGACTTCCTTCAGGTACTTCTGCACGCCGCCTTCGATGCGCTTGGCAACGATTTCGTCGGACTGCACCGGCTTGCCAGCGGCCACGGCCACGGCTGCGTCTTCGGCGGCCTTGGCGGTTGCCACCGAGCGCTCTTTGGCGATCAGGTCGGCAGGCACGTCGGCGCTGGACAAAGCCACGGGCTTCATGGCGGCAATGTGCATGGCCACGTCTTTGGCAGCCACGTCGTCACCTTCAAACTCGACCACCACGCCAATGCGCGTGCCGTGCAGGTAGCCGGCCAGCTTGGCACCGCTGCTGAACTGCTTGAAACGGCGGAAAGTCATGTTTTCGCCGATCTTGCCGATCAGGCCCTTGCGCACGTCTTCCAGGGTGGGGCCGAAACCGTCCTGGGCGTAGGCCAGGGCGCTCAGGGCGGCCACGTCGGCAGGGTTATTCTTGGCGATCAGTTCGACCGCGCCCTGGGCCAGTGCCAGGAAGCTGTCGTTCTTGGTCACGAAGTCGGTTTCGCAGTTGACTTCGAGCAAAGCACCGGTGGTGCCGTCAAAGTAGCTGGTGACCACGCCTTCGGCGGTGATGCGCGAAGCGGCCTTGCCCGCCTTGCTACCCAGCTTGACGCGCAGCAGCTCTTCGGCCTTGCCCATGTCGCCTTCGGCTTCGGTCAGTGCTTTTTTGCACTCCATCATGGGGGCGTCGGTCTTGCCACGCAGTTCAGCGACCATGCTTGCGGTAATTGCAGCCATATTTTTCTCCGTCTTCAATAATCAAAAATTAGTAAAAAAAAGGGGGCTTGCGCCCCTCTTTGATCGCGGCAGTGCGCCGCGCCATGGGGAACGCTTAGGCTGCAGCAGCCTCGTTCACTTCCACGAATTCGTCGGCGCTTTCAGCAGCAGCCACGGCCTTGACCACGTCATTGCCAGCGCTGTTGCGGCCTTCGATGATCGCGTCGGCGATGCCACGGGCGTACAGAGCGACAGCCTTGGAGGAGTCGTCGTTACCAGGGATCACGTAGTCGATGCCTTCTGGGGAGTGGTTGGTATCAACCACGCCGATCAAAGGAATGCCCAGCTTGCGGGCTTCGAGGATGGCAATCTTGTGGAAGCCCACGTCGATCACGAAGATCGCATCAGGCAGGGTAACCATATCCTGGATGCCACCGATGTCTTTTTCCAGCTTGACCATTTCGCGGGCGAACATCAGCTGTTCTTTCTTGCTCATCGCGTCCAGACCGGCTTCTTGCTGGATCTTCATGTCTTTGAGACGCTTGATCGAGGTCTTGACGGTCTTGAAGTTGGTCAGCATACCGCCGAGCCAGCGCTGATCGACGTACGGCACACCGGCGCGGGCAGCTTCACCGGCGACGATTTCGCGGGCTTGGCGCTTGGTGCCGACCATCAGGATGGTGCCACGGTTGGCGGTCAGCTGCTTGGCGAACTTGGCCGCTTCCTGGAACATCGGCAGCGATTTTTCCAGGTTGATGATGTGGATCTTGTTACGGTGACCGAAGATGAACGGGGCCATCTTGGGGTTCCAGAAACGGGTTTGGTGGCCAAAATGGACACCGGCTTCGAGCATTTCGCGCATGTTGACGGACATGGTATTTTCCTTAAGGTTGCGTCTAAAATTCAGTCCGATTTGCCGCTGTTTCATATACAAAATATGACAGGACAACACCTTGAATGGACTGGTTTGCGATTTGTTTTAACCAACAATCAAAACAAGTTTGACCGATCAGCAAAACCCAAGGAGTCTAGCACACTCCCTCTCACCCGCATGCGCCCAGACCTGACTTCCACCCTCCAGTCCCTGCACGCCGGGCACACCACTGCGGCCTCCGAGATGGCCCAATCCATCGCCATCGCCCAATCGTCCGCCTGCCGCAATGCCTTTTTGCAGACCCGATTTGACACCGCCCAGGCCCAGGCAACGCAGGCCAATACGGCCAGCCCGCTGGGCGGCCTGGCCGTCTCGGTGAAAGACCTGTTCGACGTGACGGGTGAAGTGACCACTGCGGGCTCGCGGGTCCTGGCCGACCATGCACCCGCCATCGCCGACTGCCCGGCCGTGGCCCGGCTGCGGGCAGCCGGTGGCAGCATCCTGGGTCGCACCAACATGACGGAGTTCGCCTTCTCGGGCGTGGGCGTGAACCCGCATTTCGGCACCCCTGCCGCCTGGGACGGGCGCTACGACCAGGCTGCCGGGGCGCGCATTTTTGGTTCGGTACCCCGGGTGCCGGGCGGCTCCTCGTCGGGTGCAGCGGTGTCGGTGGCTACCGGGGCGGCTTTCATCGGTCTGGGCTCGGACACCGGCGGCTCGATCCGCATTCCGGCGGCGCTGAACGGCATCGTCGGCTTCAAAAGCACCACCCGCCTGGTGCCCACCTCCGGCGCGGTGCCACTGTCGAGCACCCTGGATACGGCCTGCGCCCTGACCCGTACGGTGCGCGACGCGGTGCTGGCGCATGAAATCCTGGCCCAGCGCCAGGTGGTGCGCACCTCCGCCCCGCTCTCCAGCTACCGGCTGGCCGTGGCGCGCAGCGGATTTCTGGACGGCATGGACCACACAGTGGCCCGCGCGTTCGAACGCAGCCTGCAGCACCTGCGGGATGCGGGTGCCACCCTGGTGGATATCCCTCTGGCAGAAGTGCGCGAACTGCACGCCATCCAGGCCACCGGCGGCTTTTCGGCGGTAGAGTCCTATATCTGGCACCGCCCGCTGCTGGCCCGCGGCCCCCACATCCGCGCCGCCTACGACCCGCGCGTGCTGGCGCGCATCGAGCGCGGCGCGCAAATGCGTGCCTTTGAATACGCCGAGCTGGTCGCCGCCCGCACCGCCTGGGTCGCCAAAATGGAAGCCGCGCTGCAGGGATTTGATGCCGTGCTGTCGCCTACGGTGCCTACCGTGGCCGCGCCCATCGCCAATGTGGCACCCGGCGTGGAGCGCGACGATGCCTTTTTCCACACCAACGGCCTGCTGCTGCGCAACCCGAGCGTGGTCAATATGCTGGACGGCTGCGCCATCTCTGTGCCCTGCCACACCGCCGATGAGCTGCCCGTCGGCCTGATGCTCTGGCATGCCGCCCTGCACGACGACACCCTGTTGAACCTGGCTTTGCAGACCGAGGCTACACTACAGTTTTAATAGCTGCTTACGCTTATTCAATAAGCACAAGCGGCATTTTTCATATAAATCTAAGGTTTTCATGTTGTTTGAGAAGATGCGGGTGTTTGCCGCATGAAGATCGCCGTCATTGGCGCGGGTGTGGTGGGTGTCAGCACCGCGTACGAACTGGCCGTCGACGGCCACCAGGTCACCGTTTTTGAGCGCCGCAGCGCCGCCGCCGAGGAAGCCAGCTTTGCCAATGCGGGCCTGCTCACCCTGGGCACTGCCCTTCCCAGCCCCACCTCCGGTATGCCGCGCACCCTGCTGCAAGGCCTGTTCAGCCAGAATGCCCCCGTCCAGCTCGGCTGGGGTTTGACCGGCAGCGAACTGGCATGGTTATGGAAATGGCGGCGCGCGCAACAACCCGCCGTCTACCAAGAGCAGCACGCCCGGCTGCAGCGCCTGGCCGGGTACAGCGCAGAACACCTGCAGGCCCTGACCCACCACCTGCACCTGGACTATGACCGCAGCGAGGGTAGCCTGCTGCTGCTGCGCACCGCTAAAGAGCTCGCCCAGGCCCAGCCCGGCCTGCAATGGCTGCGCGAGGCAGGTGTGGGCTGGCAACAGCTCGATGCCGAAGCCGCCCGGCGGCACGAACCCGCCCTGAACGCCGACACCCCTTTGGCCGCCGCCATCCACCTGCCCGGCGATGCCGTGGGCAACTGCCGCCAGTTCACCATGCAACTCAAGGCCGTGGCCCAGCAGCTCGGCGTGCAATTTGAGTTCAATCGCACAGTAGCGCATATAGAGCCAGCACCAGCAGCTACGGTTTCCATAGCAAACGAGTCCACGCCGCGCCGTTTCGACGCGGTGGTGGTCTGCGCCGGTGTCGCCTCGGCGGCGCTGCTGAGGCCACTGGGCGTGCAGATTCCACTGGCGGCGGTGTTGGGCTACTCGCTGTCTGCCGCCATCCGCGAGCCGCTGAACGCCCCGGTCAGCGCAGTGGTGGACGGCCAGCACCAGATCTCCATTGCCCGCATGGGCCAACGCGTGCGCGTGGCGGGCGGTGTCGCCATCGGTAGCCGCTCCGACACCAAGCACCCAGCCACCATCGCCCGCCTCTACAAGGTGCTGTACGACTGGTTCCCCGGCGCCGCCCAGCTCGCCAGCAATGTGCAAATCTGGAAAGGCGCCCGCCCCACCCTGCCCGATGGCAGCCCGCTGATCGGCCCCAGCGGTCGGCCCGGCGTGTGGCTGAACCTGGGCCACGGTGCCTACGGCTGGGCCCTGGCCAGTGGCAGCGCCCGTACCACCGCCGACCTGGTGGCAGGCCGTGCACCTGAGGTGGATATGGAAGGCCTGGGGCTGGAGCGCCTGCGGCACTGAGACCCTAGGCGCACAATTCGGCAATGCAACGCATCACACCCGACCGCGCCCACCCCCTGTTCGACACCGCCGCCACGCGCCGCATCGAGCAGGCCGCCATGGCCAGCCTGCCGCCCCACACCCTGATGCAGCGTGCCGGGCTGGCCGTGGCCCGGCTGGCCCAGGCGCTCGCACCGCACGCCCGCACCGTATGGATCGCCTGCGGCCCCGGCAACAACGGCGGTGACGGGCTGGAGGCCGCCACCCAGCTGCATTTGCGCGGCAAAGCCGTGCTGGTGACCTGGCTGGGCACAGAAGCCAGCGCCCCCGCCGACAGCCTGGCCACCCTGGCCCGCGCCCGCGCGGCAGGTGTGCCTTTCGCCGATGCGCCGCCCACCGGACTGACTGCCCAGGACCTGTGCATCGACGCACTCCTGGGCATCGGCAGCAGCCGCCCCCCGGCGGGCACCATGGCCGCGTGGATCAGCGCCATGAACGCCAGCCCTGCACCCACGCTGGCCATCGACCTGCCCACCGGGCTGCAGGCCGACACCGGCAGTTTTGCTATGCAATCCGTAGCTGGCAGTGCCGATGGAATAAGCACGAGCAGCACAATTTATGCCCAACATACCCTGAGCCTGCTCAGCCTCAAACCCGGCCTGTTCACCGGCCATGGCCGCGACACCGCTGGCCAGGTCTGGCTCGACGATTTAGACATTGCCCCGGGCAGCGGCCCCACCGCCCAATTGGTCGGCGCACCGGTGTCGAACAGCCGCACACATGCCAGCCACAAAGGCAGCTATGGCGACGTGGCCATCCTCGGCGGTGCGCCGGGCATGGCCGGTGCCGCCCTGCTGGCCGCCAGCGCCGCGCTGCACACGGGGGCCGGGCGGGTCTTCGTGGGCCTGCTGGACGGCGGCAGCCTGGGCGTGCACCCGCAGCAGCCCGAACTGATGTTCCGCGCCCCCAGCGCCCTGGCCTTGCACGCGCTGGCCGTGGTCTGCGGCTGTGGTGGTGGCGAGGCGGTGCGGGCCCTGTTGCCCCGGGTGCTGGCCGAGGCGGCCCGGCTGGTGCTGGATGCCGACGCGCTGAACGCCATCGCCACAGACACCGCCTTGCAGGCCCAGTTGCGCGCCCGTGCCGCCCAGGGCCTGCCCACGGTACTCACCCCGCATCCGCTGGAAGCCGCCCGCCTGCTGGGCTGCGGCACCGCCCAGATCCAGGCCGATCGGCTCAGCGCCACCCAGCAACTGGCCGACCGCTTCGCCTGCGTGGTGGTATTGAAAGGCTCGGGCACGGTCATCGCTGCGCCCAGCCAAGTGCCATGCATCAACCCGACAGGCAACGGACGGCTGGCCACCGCGGGAACCGGGGATGTACTGGCCGGCATGGTCGGTGCCCGGCTGGCGATGGGCCAGTACGCGGTAGCCGCCGCCTGCGAGGCGGTGTTTGCGCACGGCCAGGCGGCAGACCATTGGCCCGCAGGCCAGCCGTTGACGGCCAGCGCGCTGGCGAGGGTCTAGCCGCGACCGACGAAGGGCATCTTGGTGGCCATGACGGTGTGGAACAGCACGTTGGCCTCCGGCGGCAGGCTGTCCATATAGAGCACCGATTTGCCGACGATGGCTACGTCCATCACCGGCTCCACCACCATCTCGCCATTGGGCTGCAAGATGCCGGTGCGCATGCGCTGGGTCATGTCGGTGGCGGCGTTGCCGATATCGATCTGGCCCACGGCGATGTTGTACTTGCGGCCATCCAGCGCAGCGGCCTTGGTCATGCCGCGCACGCCATGCTTAGTGGAGGTGTAGGCAATCGAATTGGGGCGCGGTGTGGTGCTGGAGATGGAGCCGTTGTTGATGATGCGCCCCCCCTGCGGGCTTTGCGCCTTCATCACCCGAAACGCCTGCTGGATGCACAAAAACATACCGGTGAAGTTCACGTTCACCACGCTCTGCCACTGGGCCAAAGTCAGGTCTTCCAGAAGCACAGCCGGTGTACCGGTGCCCGCGTTGTTGAACAGCAGATCGACCCGCCCAAACCGGGCCACCGCCGCTTCGAACAAGGCCTGTACGGCAGCGGGGTCGGTCACGTCGGTGGGCACGGCCAAGGCGCGCTCTGCCGCGCCGGACTCGGCACACACGGCCTGCAAGGCTTCTGCCCGGCGGCCCGCCAGCGCAACGTTGTAGCCATCGGCCAGCAACGCCAGGGCGACCGCGCGGCCAATACCGCTGCCTGCGCCGGTGACGATGGCGACTTTGGGTGGGTTCTGCATCGTTTGCTTTCTTCTAGCGGCGGGTACGGGTTTTCTTCTTGGCCGCGCCGCTCTTGGCGGGGGCTTTGCCTGGGGCTTTGGCGGCGGCGCTGGCCTGGATGGGCCCGCGCTCGGCATGGTCGCGGTCACGGGGCGCACTGGCTCCGGCCTTGCGGCCAGAGCGCTTGGGCGCGGGGGCATCGCCGCCGGAGCGGTTGCCGCCTTCGCGCTGCACGCCCTTATCTTTCATGGCGCGGTTGACCAGCTCTTCACCTTCGCGGATCAGGCGGAAGTCGATCTTGCGGCCATCCAGATCGACGCGGCTCACCTGGACCTGCACGCGCGTACCGATGGCGTAGCGTATGCCGGTACGCTCGCCGCGCAGCTCTTGCCGGGCTTCGTCGAACTTGAAGTACTCGCCGCCCAGTTCGGTGATATGCACCAGGCCTTCGACGTACATCGCGTCCAGCGTGACGAAGATGCCGAAGCCGGTGGCGGCGGTGACCGTGCCACCAAATTCCTCGCCTAGGTGCTCGCGCATGTATTTGCACTTCAGCCAGGCTTCCACGTCGCGGCTGGCCTCGTCGGCACGGCGCTCGTTGGCGCTGCAGTGCAGGCCGGCCGCCTGCCAGGCCAGCGTTTCGGGGCTGACCTTCTTGATCTTCATGTCGGGCTCGCCGACCTTGCCTTGCAGCTTAGAGGCCGCGCCCTTGCTCAGGCGTTTGGCCAGCTTGGCATGTGCCTCGCCCGGGGTGGGCAAGGTGGGCAACTGGTATTTGCGGTGCGCCAGAATCGCCTTGATGACGCGGTGCACCAGCAGATCGGGGTAGCGCCGGATCGGGCTGGTGAAGTGGGTGTAGGCATCAAATGCCAGCCCGAAATGCCCGCCGTTCATGGGCGTGTAGATCGCTTGCTGCATGGAGCGCAGCAGCATGGAATGGATTTGCTGCGCGTCGGGCCGGTCTTTGGTGGCATTGGCAATGGCCTGGAACTCGGCGGTTTTCGGGTCGTCGCTGATCGACATACCCACGCCGGTGGCCTTCAGGTAGTTGCGCAGCATCTCAATCTTCTCGGGCGTCGGGCCTTCGTGCACGCGAAACAGACCGGGGTGCTTGCCCTGGGCGATGAAGTCGGCGCTGCAGACGTTGGCGGCCAGCATGGCCTCTTCGATGAGCTTGTGGGCTTCGTTGCGGGTGCGGGGCACGATCTTTTCGATCCGGCCACCTTCGTCGCAGACGATTTGCGTCTCCACGGTCTCAAAATCCACCGCACCGCGCACCTTGCGGGCCACCAGCAGAGCATGGTAGACATCTTGCAGGTTCAGCAGGTCGTTTACGCGGTCTTTGCGACGTGTGGCTTCCGGGCCCCGGGTGTTGGCCAGAATCGCCGCCACTTCGGTATAGGTAAAGCGGGCGTGGCTGAACATCACCGCCGGGTAGAACTGGTAGGCGTGCACATCGCCCTTGGCCGTAACCAGCATGTCGCAGACCATGCACAGGCGTTCTACATCGGGGTTCAACGAGCACAGGCCGTTGGACAGCTTCTCGGGCAACATGGGAATCACGCGACGCGGAAAGTACACGCTGGTGGCGCGGTCGTAGGCATCCACGTCGATGGCCGAGCCGGTTTCCACGTAGTTGCTCACGTCGGCAATCGCGACCAGCAGGCGCCAGCCCTTGCCACGGCCTACCTTGGCGGGTTCGCAGTAGACGGCATCGTCAAAGTCGCGGGCATCTTCGCCGTCGATGGTGACCAGCGGCACGTCGGTCAGATCGACGCGGTTCTTTTTGTCCTGGGGGCGCACCTTGTCGGGCAGGGTGCGGGCCAGGGCGATACAGGCATCGGAGAAGATATGCGGCACGTCGTATTTGCGCACCGCGATTTCGATTTCCATGCCCGGGTCGTCCACCTCGCCCAGCACCTCCTTGACGCGGCCCACGGGCTGGCCAAACAGCGCGGGCGGCTCGGTCAGCTCGACCACCACCACCTGCCCGGCTTTAGCACTGCCGATACCGGCTTTGGGAATGAGTACATCCTGGCCGTAGCGTTTGTCTTCCGGGGCGACCAGCCAGATACCGCTTTCTTGCAGCAGGCGACCAATGATGGGTTGTGGGGGCCGCTCGACAATTTCCAAAACCCGGCCTTCGGGGCGACCTTTGCGGTCGCTGCGCACGATGTTGACCTTGACCCGGTCCTTGTGCAGCACAGCACGCATTTCGTTGGACGGCAGGTAGATGTCAGACTCGCCGTCGTCGCGCAGTACAAACCCGTGTCCATCGCGGTGACCCTGGATGGTGCCTTCGATCTCGTCCAGCAGGCCGCTGGTGTGGCTGGTCGTTTTGATAAGGTTTCTCTCTTTACAGACTGTAATACCCAAAGAGTAGCAGAGCCGCAGCGTCGTTCAGAAAAAGCGGTTGTTTTCATAAGCCTTCGGCCTGCGGTTCAAAACCACCGTTTTTCCCATGTTATACTTTAACTCGTGGGCCCAGATGGCGAAATTGGTAGACGCACTGTGTTCAGGTCGCAGCGCCGCAAGGCGTGCTGGTTCGAGTCCAGTTCTGGGCACCACACCTTATCTTGAAAAAACCGCTATACAACTGGCGGTTTTTTTCTGGTTAAAAATCTGCAACATACCTATTGCAGACCGAGAGAGTTTTTAGAGTTTCGTGGGCCCAGATGGCGAAATTGGTAGACGCACTGTGTTCAGGTCGCAGCGCCGCAAGGCGTGCTGGTTCGAGTCCAGTTCTGGGCACCACAATTTACTCGAGAAAAAGCCGCTAAGAAGTTAGCGGCTTTTTTTTGCCCGTTTTTTTGGCTTGCCCGATTTGCATCGGGCAAGCCAGGCCTTACTAGATCGGCAGCGCCACCAGGTCGTGGCCTTGCGTGCCCACGATACGGGCCTTGGTGAACTCGCCCACCTTCAAGGTCTTGCTGATCTTCTCGGGCGGCAGCAGGCGCACGATGCCGTCGATCTCGGGCGCGTCGGCGTAGCTGCGGCCCACGCCACCCTTTTTGCCCATGCCGGGCGCGGAATCCACCAGCACCTGCATGGTGGCACCCACGCGCTTGAGCAGTTTGGCGGCAGACACTTCTTCGGCCACGGCCATGAAGCGGGCGCGGCGTTCTTCGCGCAGCTCGAACGGCAGCATGCCGGGAATGTCGTTGGCGGCCGCGCCGT
Source organism: Comamonadaceae bacterium OS-1 (assembly GCA_027923965.1). Lineage (NCBI taxonomy): Bacteria > Pseudomonadati > Pseudomonadota > Betaproteobacteria > Burkholderiales > Comamonadaceae > Comamonadaceae bacterium OS-1. The sequence goes on along the minus strand of AP026969.1, from coordinate 533,588 downwards.
CCACCGGGCTGTAGGCAAAGCAGCCTGCGCGGTCGATCTGGGCTTCGCGCATGAAATCCAGCAAATGCGCAAATTCTTCTTCGGTTTCACCTGGAAAACCGGCGATGAAAGTGCTGCGGATCACCAGCGAGGGGCAGGCTTCGCGCCATCGCTGGATGCGTTCCAGGTTTTTCTCGCCGCTGGCCGGGCGCTTCATGCGCTTGAGCACATCGGGGTGGCTGTGTTGCAAGGGCACGTCCAGGTACGGCAGCACGCGGCCGGTGGCCATCAGCGGAATGATCTCGTCCACGCTGGGGTACGGGTACACATAGTGCAGGCGCACCCAGGCACCGTAGGGCTCGGCGATATCAGCCAGGGTTTGCACCAGCTCCAGCATGCGGGTTTTGACGGGTTTACCGTCCCAGAAGCCGGTGCGGTACTTCACGTCCACACCGTAGGCGGAGGTATCCTGGCTGATCACCAGCAGCTCTTTCACGCCGCCCTCAAACAAGGCCTTGGCATCGCTGAGCACGTCGCCAATATTGCGCGACACCAGATCGCCGCGCATGGACGGGATGATGCAAAAAGTGCAACGGTGGTTGCAGCCTTCGCTGATCTTCAAATAGGCGTAGTGCCGCGGCGTGAGCTTGATGCCTGCGGTGCCAAAGGCGTTGGGAATCAGGTCCAGAAACGGGTCGTGCGGCTTGGGCAGGTTGGCGTGGACGGCATCCATCACCTCCTGGGTGGCGTGCGGGCCGGTGACGGCCAGCACGCTGGGGTGCATTTGCCGCACCAGGTTACCGCCGGAATCGCCCGCCTTGGCACCCAGGCAACCGGTGACGATGACGCGGCCATTGGTGGCCAGCGCTTCGCCGATGGTGTCCAGGCTTTCCTTGACGGCATCGTCGATGAAACCGCAGGTGTTGACGATCACCAGATCGGCACCTTCAAAGGTCTTGGAGGTTTGGTAGCCTTCGGCGCTGAGCTGGGTGAGAATCAGTTCGGAGTCGGTCAAGGCCTTGGGGCAACCCAGGCTGACGAACCCGACTTTGGGTATTTTGGTAGGGGAAATTGCTTCGATCATCCCCGTATTGTCGCCGCCCTCGGGTATTTCAGGGTTTCAGGCCGAAGCTGCCCAACATTTGAGCGGTCTGTTTCTGCATTTGCTCCTGCATTTGCACAAAGACGTTGCGGGACTGCTCGACATAGGTGCCCAGCATGCCCTGCATGGCGGGCGACTGCAGTTTGAGCATTTGCGCCCAGGCCTCGGGGGTCATACCCTTGGCCTGCTCGCCCATGGTGGACTGCAGATCGACAAAGGTTTGCACGTTTTTTTCCAGGTACGGGCCTAGAAAGCTTTGCATGGTGTTGCCGTAGAAGCGGATCATGTTGGCCAGCGCCTGCTCGGTGAACATGGGCGTGCCACCGGCCTCTTCTTCCAGAATGATTTGCAGCAGGATGGCACGGGTCAGGTCGCCACCGGTTTTGGCATCCAGCACGCGCACCGGTTCGCGCTCCATGACCAGCTTCTTGACTTCGGCCAAGGTGATGTAGGTCGAGGTATCGGTGTCGTACAGGCGACGGTTCGGGTACTTCTTGATGACGCGGTGGGTGTCGTCAGGCGCGCTGTTCGGAGAATGGCTGGGCACTACTGTCTTTCGTGGCGTTGGCGGTGTAACTGGGCACTTTACTGCACTGCAACATATTTTAAAAATCCATTGCGCAGAAGCCTTTAAGGATTACCCTGAAAGCCGCGGCCACAAAACCAAAAGCCCTGCACATCACCGATGTACAGGGCTTGAATTTGGTAGGCGCGAATGGACTCGAACCATCGACCCCCACCATGTCAAGGTGGTGCTCTAACCAGCTGAGCTACGCGCCTAAAGCTAAACTACTTTAGAGCGCTAGTATAGCATGGTTTTTTGGCTGTTTTTACCGCCGCCGTGCCGAACGTACGCCGGCCACGTCCGACACCACGCCCAGCACCTTGGTGAGGCGGGCGGCATCGGCCACTTCTACGGTGAAGGTCATCCAGGCCGTGCCTTTGACCGACTGGGTCTGCACGCCGATGACGTTCATTTTCTCTTTGGTAAAGACTTCGGAGATGTCGCGCAGCAGGCCCTGGCGGTCGGCGGCCTGCACCGACACGTCCACCGGGTACACCGAAACCCCTTCTTTTTTGCCGCTGCCCCACTCCACCTCGATCACCCGCTCGCCATTGCGCACCGACATTTCGCGGAAATTGCTGCAATCGGCGCGGTGGATGCTGACCCCCTTGCCACGCGTGATGAAGCCCAAAATGGCATCGGGCGGTGCGGGCTTGCAGCACTTTGCCAGCTGCGTCATCAGCGACTCCACGCCCACCACCAGCACGCCGCCCTTGGGCGAACTCTCAGGCGCGCGGGCTTTCTTGAGCAGCAGATAGTCGTCCGGGGCCAGCACCGGCTCGGGCGGGCGCAGCAAGATTTCGATGGTGCGCAGCGAAAACTCGTCCTTGCCCACCACCTCGAACAGATCGTCGGCCGACTTGAAGCCCAGCCGGGCGGCCAGGTCGTCGAGTTTGATGGCAGTTTTGCCTTCACGCTGCAGCAGCTTTTCTACCGCCTCCCGGCCACGCGCCACCGTGGTGTGCATGGCGGCGGCGTTGAACCAGGCACGGGCCTTGGCCCGGGCTCGGTGGCTGACCAGGTAGCCCAGGTCCGGGTTCAGCCAGTCGCGCGATGGGCCGCCCTCTTTGGCGGCGGTGATTTCCACCGTCTGGCCGTTTTGCAGCGGGGTGTTCAGCGGCACCTGCACGCCATCCACCTTGGCTCCCCGGCAGCGGTGGCCCAGGTTGGTGTGCACGCTGTACGCAAAGTCCACGGCGGTGGCTCCGGCGGGCAGTTCGACCACGGCAGCATCGGGGGTCAGCACGTAGATGCGGTCGCCCAGCAGGTCGGCGCTTTGGGGCGCGGCCCCAGACAGGTCGCGCTCCCAGGCCAGCAACTGGCGCAGCACCGCGATCTTGGCGTCGTATTCGCCGCTGGCCGACACCCCGGCGTAGCCTTTGGTACCCGCCTCCTTGTAGGCCCAGTGGGCGGCCACGCCGTGCTCGGCGTGGTCATGCATGGCCTGGGTGCGGATCTGGATTTCGATCGGCAAACAGGCCACGCCGCCCACCATTTGCAGCACCACGGTGTGCAGCGACTGGTAGCCGTTGCCTTTGGGCTTGGCGATGTAGTCGTCGAACTCATCGGCCATGGGCACGAAGCGCGAGTGCACCCAGCCCAAAGCGGCATAGCAGTCGGGCACGCTGGGCACGATCACGCGCAAGGCCCGGATGTCGAACAGCTGGTCAAAGCCCAGCGACTTGCCGCGCATCTTTTTGACGATGCTGTAGATGTGTTTGGGCCGCCCCTGCACGGTGGCCTTGATGCCCTGGCTGGCCAGCTCGGCCTCCAGGCTGGCGCGCAGCTGCTCCATGTTGGCTTCGCGTTCGACCCGCTTTTCGTCCAGCAGGCGGGCTACCTGTTTGTAGACATCGGGCTCGGTGAAGCGAAACGACAGGTCTTCCAGCTCCCACTTGATCTGCCAGATGCCCAGGCGGTTCGCCAGCGGCGCAAACACCTGCAGCGATTCGCGCGCCAGGCCGGGCGACACCGGGGTTTTGCTGGCAGCGCAATAGCGCAGGGTTTGCAGGCGCGAGGCCAGGCGCAGCATCACCACCCGCAGGTCGCGCGAGAAGGCCAACAGCATCTTGCGCACGTTCTCGGTTTGCACGGCGGGGTCGTCTGCCAGGTGGGCCGACGACTCGGCCCCGCGCGACAGGCGCTGCACCCGCATGAGCTGGGTGGTCTCGAGCGCCAATGCGGCGAAATTGGCCCCAAAAGCCTTGGTAATCACCTCTTGGGGCTTGTTGAGGTGCTCGCAGGCGTAGACCAGGTAGCTGGCGGCCTGCATGGCCTCGGAGCCGCCCACGGCGCGCAAGATGGCGGCCACGGCATCGGCGTGGGCGAGCATGTTTTCGCCGGTGTCGAGCAGTTCGTCGGCGATCAGCGGCTCGGCGAAATTGCGCGCGCGGACCAGGGCGTGGGCCTGCTCGGGCAGGGTCTGGGCGGTGACCGCCACCACACCGGGCAGGCGCTCCTCAGGGTGTGCCGCAACAGGCTGTGCAGCAGGCAAACTTTTCATCCAACGGACTTTCTCAACTTTGTAAAAAATCGACCACGACGGCCACCTGGTCATCCACCACAAAGGTCGGTGCATGGCCCACGCCCGCAAATTCCACCAGCCGGGCTTTCGGGCCGCGCTGGGCCATGGCCTGGGCGGTGGCGGCAGACAGCAGATCCGACTCGGCCCCGCGCAGCAGCAGGGTCTGGGCGGTGATCTGGTCGTACAGCGCCCACAGCGCGGCCTCGCCTGCGGCAGCGGACTCGGCGGTGAAGGTGCCGAACGCAGCAGCCAGCGCCGGGTCGTAGTGCAGGGTCAGCGCGGGTTCGCCCGGCACCAGCGGCCGCACCATGTGCGCCGAGAGAGCCAGCCACTGGGCGGGTGTGTGCGGGCCGAAGCTGCTGGAGATGGCCCACATCGCGTCGGCGGCCTGCTGCAGTGTGTCGAAGCGGCCAGTTTTTCCCAGGTAGCTGCCAATGCGCTGCAGGGCGGCCAGATCCAGCGTGGGGCCAATGTCGTTCAACACCAGGCGGCGCACCGGTACCGGCAGCGGCAGGCCGGGCGTGCCCAGCAGCGCCATGCCGATCAGCCCGCCCATGCTGGTGCCCAGCCAATCCAGCGTGGTGATGGGCGATTCCGCGTGCACCTGGGCCAGCAGGGCCAGCATGTCGCCTGCGTAGGTGGGCAACTGGTAGGCCTGGGGGTCTTGCAGCCAGTCGCTCTGGCCCCGGCCCACCACGTCGGGGCAGATGACGCGGGCGAAGCGGCTCAGCGACCGGGCCAATACGTCGAAGTCGCGGCCCTGGCGGGTCAGGCCGTGCACGCAGACCACCACATGCGGGTTAGTCGACTCGCCCCACTGCCAGTACCCCATGCGGTGGCCGGTGTGGTCAGGCGCATTGGTGCTGGCCGCGGCACCGGGGCAGGGAACGTAGCAGAGGCGGGGTTCGGTCATGGTGAAAGGCGTTCCAGGCAAAAGGATGGGTCCATCCTAATCCAAACCGCCACCGAAGCCGCCCTACAGGCTTCCTAGGAATATTTATATAAAAAGTACCGTTTGTGCTTATCTGCTGAGCGTGAGCAGCTATTTTTTACATAGCATCACAGCGCGCACGAGCGAAAGCCCACAAAGCGCACGTCATCGCCGGGTAAGGCAAAGCCGCGGAACTTGGGGTGCTTCATGCGGGCGCGGGTGGCAAAGGCCGCGCCGCGCAGCACCCTGGCCTGGCCGAACCAGGGTACCGAATAGGCCATCCACGGGTCGGCGCTGAAGCCGGGCCAGGGGCGGAAGGTGTTGGCCGTCCACTCGTGCACATCGCCCCAGCGAAAGCCCTGGCCTGCGGCTCCGATGGCGGCACGCTCCCACTCCACCTCGCTAGGCAGGCGCCGCCCGGCCCAGCGGCACCAGGCATCGGCCTCCCACCAGCTCACATGCATGGCGGGCTGGGTGCCGGCCACGCGCAGGCGCTGGCCAAAGCGGGTTTGCAGCACCGCACCGCTGGCCACGCCGATCTGGTCCACATAGCGCGGGCCGCGCCTCCCTTCCCCCTCGGCCAGGGCTTGCAGCCAGGCCCAGCCTGCGGGCAACCACCACGCGGGGTTGTCGTAGCCGCCGTCGTCCACAAACTCGACAAACTGGGCCCAGGTGACGGGCTGGGCATCGATCTCGCAGGCGGGCACGGCCACCGGGTGGGCCCACTTTTCGTTGTCAAACACAAAGCCGCCCGGCAGCGAACCCAGTTGCCACTCCATGGCGGGCAGCGCCAGCGGGTCGCGCGGCTGCGGGCTGCCCGGCGAAGGCGCCTGCAGGGGTACGCCATGCAATTGGGCCAGGGTGATGAGCTGTTCGCTGCGCAGGTCTTCGTGGAACAGGGCCAGGCGGTAGAAATACAGCGCGTCGTCGTTTTCGGCGGTTTTCTCCAACAGCTCCAGCGTGCTCTCCAGCGTGTGCAGCAGGAAGTTTTTGGTGGTGGCCAGGTCGGGCAGGGCCGGGGGGGTACTGCGGTCCATGTGCTCGGGGTTCCACCAGCGGTCGGCCTCGGGCTCGATGGAAGCCAGCCGGGTAGGCTGGAACGGGCAGGCCGCGCCGCGCCCGCGCTGGGTATTGCGGCCCAACCAGGCCTCGGCCATCCAGCCGATGTGGCCCGCCAGCCAGCGCGGCTGCAGGCTGCTGGCATCAATGGCGGGGGCCGACTCAAACTGGTCGAGCAGGTGCAGGGTGTGGTTGCGCGCGTCCATCAGCGCCAGCGACAACAGGTCGCGACCCGCCTGGCGCATGGTGGGCGAATCCAGGTGCTGCGGCAGCACATGCGGTGTGCGGGTAGACATGGACCCATATTGCCAGATTTTCAGCCGCGCTGGCCGCGATAATGGCGGGCTTTTGCGGACTACCGGGACTGCCCGTACCGCTGTTCCCCCACACCAGGAGACACCATGCGCGCCTTGTTGAAGTTTTCCAATGCCGTCGACGGGCTCAACAGCCTGGTCGGCAGATATGTCATCTGGCTGATTTTGGCCTCTACCGTCGTCAGCGGCGTCAATGCGGTGGTGCGCAAGGTGTTCAACGTCAGCTCCAACGCCTTTCTGGAAGTGCAGTGGTACCTGTTTGCTGCCGCCTTTTTGCTGGCTGCGGGCTACACCCTGCTGTGTGGCGAGCACGTGAAGATCGACGTGGTGTCCAGCCGCCTGTCCAAGCGCACGCAGATCTGGATGGACGTGTTTGGCTTCATCTTCTTTCTCACACCGGTGTGCCTGGCCATTCTTTGGTATGGCGTGCCGTTTTTCCTGAAGGGCTATGCCTCGGGCGAAATGTCCAACAACGCCGGTGGCCTGGTGCGCTGGCCGGTGTACGCCATGATTCCGCTGGGTTTCACGCTGCTACTGCTACAGGGTTGGTCGGAGCTGATCAAGCGGCTGGCGTTCTTAAAGGGTCTGATTGACGATCCGACGGCCAAGAAGGCCGAGAAAACCGCCGAAGAAGAGCTTGCCGAGGCGATCTTGCGCCTGGCCGAGTCCAAACAATCCGCCAGCTAAAGACGGGACCGAGCACCATGGAATTTTTGACCCACAACCTCGCCCCCATCATGTTTTTGGGGCTGATGTGCTTTTTGCTGTTTGGCTTTCCGGTGGCCTTCAGCCTCGGGGCCTGCGGGCTGTTTTTTGGCTTTGTGGGCATTGAGCTGGGCGTACTGCCCCAGGCCCTGCTGCAGGCGCTGCCGCTGCGGATCTTCGGCATCATGCAAAACGACACCCTGCTGGCGATTCCGTTCTTCACCCTGATGGGGTTGATCCTGGAGCGCAGCGGCATGGCCGAAGACTTGCTGGAAACCATCGGCCAGCTGTTCGGCCCGCTGCGCGGCGGCCTGGCGCTGGCGGTGATTTTTGTGGGTGCGCTGCTGGCGGCCACCACCGGCGTGGTGGCGGCATCGGTGATCTCCATGGGCCTGATCTCGCTGCCCATCATGCTGCGCTACGGCTACGACCGGCGGGTGGCTTCGGGGGTGATTGCGGCCTCGGGCACGCTGGCGCAGATTATTCCGCCCTCGCTGGTGCTGATCATCCTGGCCGACCAGCTGGGCCGCAGCGTGGGCGAAATGTACAAGGGCGCATTCATCCCCGGCTTCATGCTGACCGGCATGTACATCGGCTATGTCATCTTGCTGACCTTCATCCGCCCGGCCTGGGTGCCTGCGCTGCCGCCCGAGGCCCGCACCATCCGCGAAGACAACGGCAAAAGCGGCCTGCTGTCGCTGCTGGTCCTGACCATTCTGTGCACCGCCACCGCGGTGTACTTCGGCGAACACTACGCCCAGGCGCTCAGCTGGTACAAGGGCGAGCTGGTGGAAAAAGTGGCCACGGACGAGACCATCGTGGTGTCGCTGTGCGCCGGAGTCATCCTCGCGCTGGTGCTGGCGCTGGCCAACAAGGTCAGCCGCCTGGGCCTGCTGTCGCGCATGGCCGAGCGCGTGACCTTTGTGCTGATCCCCCCGCTGCTGCTGATCTTTCTGGTGCTGGGCACCATCTTCCTGGGTATCGCCACCCCGACCGAGGGCGGTGCCATGGGGGCTTTGGGTGCCATCATCATGGCCGCGTCGCGCGGTCGCCTGAGCATGGGGCTGATGAAGCAGGCGCTGAACACCACCACCAAGCTGTCGTGCTTTGTGGTCTTCATCCTGATGGGGTCCACCATCTTCAGCCTGGTGTTCCAGGGGGTGGATGGCGGCGTGTGGGTAGAGCATCTGCTGACCAGCCTGCCCGGCGGCCAGATCGGTTTCCTGATCGTGGTGAACCTGCTGGTGTTCTTCCTGGCGTTCTTTTTGGACTTTTTCGAGCTGTCGTTCATCGTGGTGCCGCTGCTGGCACCGGTGGCGGCCAAGCTGGGCATCGACCTGATCTGGTTCGGTGTGCTGCTGGGCGTGAACATGCAGACATCCTTCATGCACCCGCCGTTTGGTTTTGCGCTGTTTTACCTGCGCAGCGTGGCTCCCAACGCCGAGTACACCGACAAGATCACCAAGAAAAAGATTCCACCGGTCACCACCATGCAGATTTACTGGGGTGCCGTGCCGTTTGTGCTGATCCAGATCATCATGGTCGGGCTGATCATTGCCTTCCCCGGCATCGTTTCCAGCGGGCTGGACAAGGCCGTGGTCTACGACCTGGACAAAACCACACAGGAGATGGAGGCCAACATGCCACAAACCGAGCCCACCGACGACCCGACCGCCGGCATGCCCGGTGCCGATGCCTCGGCCCCGGCAGGCACGCCCCCGGCCGACGACAACGACCCGATGAAGGCGATGCAGGAGTCGATGGAGAAGGACAAGAAGTAAAAAGGTAAAGAAGTAGAGCCCGCAGGCTCCCCACAAAAAAGCCCCGGTCACCGGGGCTTTTTTTATGCCAGCAGGCGGGCGCAGTGCTCGCGGGAGTTGACCGCGTACTCCAGCGGGCCCGGCTCCCAGTGGGCCATGGTGGGCGAGCCGCTGAGGATATTGCCCCAGGTCTCGCGCATGGTGTCGGAGTCCTGCTCGGTCTCGGCCAACTCGTGCAGGCTGCGGATCTTGCGCATGTCGGCATCGCACACCGGGTGCTGCCCGATGCGCTCCACCAGCATCGCCAGCCACTGCCGGGCCGGCATCCATTCGCACACCGCCGGGTTGAACAGCCGGGCATCCATGCCATCGCGGCAGGCCATGAAGCGGCTCACCCGCTCGGTGTTGTAGGGAATCGCCACCGGGGCGTAGCCCAGTTGCCCGCGCAGGGCCAGGGCCGCGCAGGCCCGGGTAAAGGCGGCCAGGGCTACGGCCTTGCGCACGCTCAGGGGCGTGTCAAACACCCGCACTTCGACGGTGCCAAACTCGGGCTTGGGACGCACATCCCAGTAGATGTCTTTCAAACTCTTGGCCAGGCCGGAGTCAAATATTTCCTGGGCGATGGTCTGGAACTCGGCCCAACTGGTGGTGCGCGGCATAGGACCGCCGTAGGGGTACACCAAAGGCTCCAGGGGCCGCGCAGCGCAGAAGCCGGTGTCCACCCCCTGCTGGAACGGCGACGCGGCCGACAGGGCGATGAACAAGGGGCACAGGCTTTGCAGCACGTTCGCCAGCTGGATGGCCTCTTCCTTGCCGGGCACGCCGATGTGCACGTGCATGCCGTAGGTGGAAAAGCGCTTGGGTAGAAAGCCGTATTTGGCCTGCAGCTCGGCAGCGCGGTCGGTTTCGGTGAATTCGCGCTCGTTCCAGAACTGCAGGATGTGGGTGCCACCGCCGCGCACATCGGCACCTTTTCGGCGGGCGATCTTCTTCAATGTGAGCACGTTTTCACGGGTTTCTGCCTCCAGGGAGTCGGCATCCTCATGGATGGAGCTGGTGACCTCCATGGTGGAGCGGGTAGCTTCCAGCGAAAAACGCTCGTGCTCGGGCAGCACTTCGAGCTCGGTCCAAAGTTCGGCGCTGCAGGGTGAAAGCTGCCCCGTGGCTTCGTCCACGAGTTGCAGTTCCAGCTCCATACCGAAGGTGAGTGCTTTTGATTTTTTGAAATCCATTCCTGGGCTCCTTGGGATGCGATGGGGGGAGGTTGGAATCGCTCTCCCGCAAGCGGGGATGAGCAGGCATCGGCGGTGCGCGAGTGGCACGGATGCACGGGATGGCCCGCGGGGGCACTGCGGCCACCGTATCCCAAAACACCGGATTCGCAAACCTGCACGCTAAAGGCCTGCGGCTCCTAGGGTGATTGCGAATGGCACTCAAAAAATCCGCTCTGTCCCCTGGGGCGGGGCAAAAAAAATCCCCCATGCAGGGGGATGGAACAGCGCCCCCTGCAGGGCGCATATTTACCGCTTGTTACAGCTTTTGGGCCTGCATAAACTGGTCGAAGCGTGATTCGGCGAAGCGGAACCACAGCACCTGGTCGCGCTGGAAGGTGCGCAGATCGGCGTAGATTTTCTTCCACTCAGGGCTCTTTTTGTCCAGCTCGCCGAACACTTCCATCGCCGCTTTGTAAGATGCCTGCAGCACCTCTTGCGGGAACGGCAGCACCTTGGTTTTGGCCGCCACCAGTTGCTTCAGGGCCATGGGGTTGAGCGCGTCGTACTTGGCCAGCATATCGGTGTGAGCCACCATGGTGGCGGCTTCGACGATGGCTTTGTTTTCCGCCGACAGGGCGTCCAGGGCTTTTTGGTTGATGAAGAAGTCCACCTCGGGGCCACCCTCCCACCAGCCGGGGTAGTAGTAGAACGGTGCCACCTTGTTGAAGCCCAGCTTCTGGTCGTCGTAAGGGCCGACCCACTCGGCTGCGTCGATAGTGCCCTTTTCCAGGCCCTGGTAAATCTCGCCGCCGGGAATGCTCTGCGGCACTGCGCCCAGCTTGGTCATCACCTCGCCCACCAGGCCGCCGCCGAGGCGCATTTTCAGGCCCTTGAAGTCGGCGCTGGACTTGATTTCCTTGCGGAACCAGCCGCCCATCTGGGTGCCGGTGTTGCCACCCGCATAGCTCACCATGTTGTAGCCGGCGTAAAACTCGTTCATCAGCTTGCGGCCATTGCCGTGCAGCATCCAGGCCGTCATCTGGCGGGCGTTCAGGCCAAACGGAATGGCCGAGCCCAGCGCGAACGCCGGGTTCTTGCCGTAGAAATAGTAGGGCACGCTGTGGGCCATTTCCACGGTGGCGTTTTGCACGCCGTCGACCACGCCAAAGGGGGGCATCAGCTCGCCACCGGCATGCACCGAGATCTCAAACTTGCCGCCCGACATGGCTTTCACCGCTTTGGAAAAGACTTCGGCGCCACCATAAATCGTGTCCAGCGACTTGGGGAAGCTGGAAGCCAAACGCCAGCGGATCGCGGCTTGGGCATGCACGGCCGGGGCAATGCCCGCAGCCAGGACACCTGCGATGCCGGTGTGTTTGATGAGGGAACGACGGTCCATTTGAGTTAACTCCCGTAATAGATGGAAATCCGCCATCCAGAAAAAACGGCGGAGACTGCAAGTCAGCGCCGATTGTAAGAAGTCGCAATTGCCGAATTGGCGCGGGTTTTCCCCTGCGCACAGGCTCTTCTATTGCTACTAATTAAATAGCTATTCACGCTTACGGTACCAGCACAAAACGGCTTTTTCACTTAAACCCGGCGGCGTATGTCCGCTGCCATCCCCGCGCCTCATATTTGTTCGTAGTTAACTAACTCCGAATCCATCGTTCCCTTTGCGCCCCACCCCCACTACATTCGCCGACTCGGCTGGCCGCGATGCGGCGCCCAAGCCCATAGAAGGTGAAACGATGACGACTTTGAACGAAATAGACGCACCCCGTGCGGTGCAGGCACTGGAAATCCGCCCCTTCGATGCCCCGCTGGGCGCCGAAGTGCTGGGCCTGGACCTGTCGCGCCCGCTGACCGCAGACGACTTTGCGCGCATCCACCGCGCCCACCTGGTGCACCACGTGCTGGTGTTCCGCGACCAGCGCATCACGCCCCGGCAGCAGGTGGACTTCAGCGCCCGCTTCGGCCCGCTGCAGATCCATGTGCTGAAAAGCTTCCAGCTGCAGCACCACCCCGAGGTCTTGATCGTTTCCAACATCAAGGAAAACGGTGCACCCATCGGCCTGGGCGATGCCGGTGCCTATTGGCATTCCGACCTGTCGTACAAGGAAAAACCCAGCCTGGGCTCAATGCTGCATGCGCAGGAGCTGCCCAGCGAAGGCGGCGACACCTTGTTCGCCAACCAGCACCGCGCCTGGGACATCCTGCCCGCCGCGCTGCAGACCGCCGTGGCCGGCCTGCGCGCCAAGCATTCCTACCTGGCCAAATACGAAGAACTGCGTGCCCGCAACCCCTGGCGACCCCAGCTGACGCAGGCCCAATTGGACGAGGTGCTGCCTGCCGTGCACCCCGTCGTGCGTACCCACCCCGAGAACGGCCGCAAGGCGCTGTTTGTCAGCGAGCACTTCACCACCCGCATCGTCGGCATTCCCGAAGACGAAAGCCGCGCCCTGCTGGACGAGCTGTTTGCCCACACCTCGCGCGCCGAGCTGGTCTACCGCCACGCCTGGCAGCCGCACGACATGGTGTTCTGGGACAACCGCTCTGTCACCCACCTGGCGGCCGGCACCCCCGACCACCTGCGCCGCAAGCTCTACCGCACCACCATAGAAGGTGACACGCCCTTTTAAGAACCCCGTACGCGTTACGCTACCAATTTGAGAGCTGCTTGTGCTTGATGGACAAGCGTTGGGAAGCGTTTTTCTATAGATTTCTCGATGCCCGCTGCATCCAGGCCCTGCTGGGCCATCAGTACCACCGGGTCGCCGTGTTCGATGAACACATCGGACAGGCCCAGCGTCAGCACCGGCAGGGTGATGCCTGCGGCCTGCAAGGCCTCTTGCACCGCGCTGCCCGCACCGCCCAGGGCGGCACCGTCTTCCACCGTGACCAGAGCGGAGTGGTTGGCGGCGATCTGCAGCAGCAGTTCGACGTCCAGCGGCTTGGCCCAGCGCATGTTGGCCACCGTGGCGTCCAGCTTGTGGGCCACCGCCAGCGCCGGGTACAGCAGGGTGCCGAAGGCCAGAATCGCAATACCCGAGGCCTGGGTAGAGGTGCGGCGGATTTCGCCCTTGCCGTACGGTAGCGGCTGCAGGCCCGGCTCCATCGCCACACCGGCCCCGGCACCGCGCGGGTAGCGCACGGCCACCGGGTTGTCTTGCGCAAAAGCGCTACTGAGCAGGCGGCGGCATTCGTTCTCGTCGGCCGGGCAGGCCACGCCCATGTTGGGGATGCAGCGCAGGAAGGGGATGTCGTAGGCCCCGGCGTGGGTGGCACCGTCGGCCCCCACCAGTCCGGCGCGGTCGAGGGCAAACACCACGGGCAGGTTTTGCAGGGCCACGTCGTGGATCAGCTGGTCGTAGGCGCGCTGCAAGAAGGTGGAGTAGATGGCCACCACCGGCTTCAGGCCTTCGCAGGCCATGCCGGCGGCAAAGGTCACCGCATGCTGCTCGGCAATGCCGACATCGTAATAACGCTGGGGAAAGCGCTTTTCAAACTCCACCAGGCCCGAGCCTTCGCGCATGGCGGGGGTGATGCCGACCAGGCGGTTGTCCTGCGCGGCCATGTCGCACAGCCAGGTGCCAAACACCTGGGTAAAGGTGGCTTTGCCCGGTGCAGCGGCTTTTTGCAGACCCACGGCGGGGTCGAACTTGCCGGGGCCGTGGTAGGCCACGGGGTCGGCCTCGGCCAGTTGGTAGCCCTGGCCTTTTTTGGTGACCACATGTAAGAACTGTGGGCCGGTTAGGTGTTTGATGTTTTCCAGAGTGGGGATCAGCGATTCGAGGTCGTGGCCGTCGATGGGGCCGATGTAGTTGAAGCCAAACTGCTCGAACAGCGTGGCGGGCACCACCATGCCCTTGGCGTGCTGCTCCAGGCGGCGGGCCAGTTCGAACAGCGGCGGCGCGCCCTTGAGCACCTGCTTGCCCACGTTCTTGGCGGCAGCGTAGAACTGGCCGCTCATCAGCTGGGCCAGATAGCGGTTCAGCGCGCCCACGGGCGGGCTGATGCTCATGTCGTTGTCGTTCAGGATGACCAGCAGGTTGCAGTCGCACACGCCCGCGTTGTTCAGCGCCTCAAAGGCCATGCCCGCGCTCATGGCACCGTCGCCGATGATGGCCACGCTGTGGCGCTTGTCGCCCTTTTGCTTGGCTGCCATGGCCATGCCTAAAGCGGCAGAGATCGAGGTGCTGGAGTGCGCCGTGCCGAACGCGTCAAACTTGCTCTCGGCCCGCGTCGGAAAGCCCGACAGGCCGCCCAACTGACGCAGGCTGGCCATGCGGTCACGCCGCCCGGTCAAAATTTTGTGCGGATAGGTCTGGTGGCCCACGTCCCACACCAGCCGGTCCTCGGGGGTGTTGAACACGTAGTGCAGCGCCACCGTCAATTCCACCGTGCCCAGGTTGGAGCTCAGGTGGCCACCGGTTTTGGACACGCTGTCGATCACGAAGGCGCGCAGCTCGTCGGCCAGGGCTTTCAGCTCGGCCCGCGGCAGACGGCGCAGGTCGGCCGGGTCGTTGATGGTTTCCAGCAGTGGGTAGGACGCAGGGTTCATAATTTTTTTCAGGGGGCGGGCACCGTCTAGCTTGAGCGGTTGACCACCATGTCAGCAAGCGCACGCAGCGCCTGGGTGTTCGGCAAATCGCTGGCATCCAGCGCGGTCAGGGCCTGGGCCAGCAGTTCCTGGGCATAGGCCAGGGAGCGGTCCAACCCCAGCAGGGAAACGTAGGTGGGTTTGTCCTGGGCGGCATCTTTGCCGGCGGTTTTGCCCAGCGTGGCCGAGTCGGCGGTCACGTCCAGGATATCGTCCACCACCTGGAACGCCAGGCCCAGGGCGGCGCCGTAGGTGTTCAAGGCGTTGCGGGTGGCCGGGGGCAACGCGCGGGCGCTGCAGGCCGCACCCATCACCACGCTGCCTTGCAGCAGGGCACCGGTTTTCAGGCGGTGCATGCAGCGCAGTTCTTCTTCGGTGAGGGCCATGCCGATGCTGGCCAGGTCGATCGCCTGCCCACCCGCCATGCCCTGGTAGCCCGCAGCCTGGGCCAGCAGGCGGCACAGCGTGGCCTGCACGCTGGCCGGGGCTTCGGCATCGGCGGGGGTAAGTATTTCAAACGCCAGCGCCTGCAGGGCATCGCCCGCCAGCAGGGCCTGGGCTTCGCCAAACTGCACATGCACCGTGGGTTTGCCGCGGCGCAGGACGTCGTTGTCCATGCACGGCATGTCGTCGTGCACCAGGGAATAGGCGTGGATCAGCTCGGCCGCGCAGGCGGCACGCAGGGCGGCGTCGTCCAGCCCGGCAGTCACCTGCGTGGCCTCACCAGTGGCCACGGCTTCGCGCGCGGCCAGTACCAGCAGCGGGCGCAGGCGTTTGCCGCCGTCCAGCACGGCGTAGCGCATGCCTTCGCGCAGGGCGGCGGGGGCCGGGTGCTCGGCATCGACCACGCCACCGGCGGCCACCCAGTCGCTCAGCGCCTGCTCGACGCGCGCCAGGGCCTGGGTGCTCCAGGTGGGCAAATCAAAGGTGGCCGTGCTCATTCTTGCGTCCAGGGCTTGAGGACACCCTGGTCCAGTACCTTGATCTGCTGCTCCACGGCATCGAGCTTGTCGCGGCAGAACTGCAGCAGCTGGGCACCGCGCTGGTAACCGCCCAGCAGTTGTTCCAGCGGCATTTGCCCCGATTCGAGTTGGCCGACCAGTTGCTCCAGCTCCGTCTGCGCAGCCTCGTAGCTGGCAGGCAGGGCCTGGGAAGGTGCGTTTTTATCGGTTTGGGCAGCGGCCTTGGGCATGGAGGGGGGCAAAAGCATGGAAAGGTGGAAGAGTGCCGATTTTACGGGCAGGCACGGCGCGGCGGCGCGGCCCGGCAAAAACCACCCCGCCGGGTACAATCGCCCCTCTTTTCGCCAACGGCTGGAACCCCTTCCAACCCTGCCGGAGCCTCTTCCGCGCGAGTTTCTCGCGCCTACCCTGCCCCTTCATAGGGGGAGTCTTGTCAGGACAACCCATGTCTGATTTAAGTCTTCAACTGCAGCAGGCCGCAAGCCAACTACCAGTTTCAAGCTACTTTGACGAAGCGCTGTTCCAGCGTGAAGTCGCCACTATTTTCCAGCGGGGGCCACGCTATGTCGGTCACACACTGGCCGTACCCGAGCTGGGCGACTACTACGCCCTGCCGCAAGAGGGCGAGGGCCGCGTGTTGACGCGCACGCCGCGCGGCGTGGAACTGGTGTCCAACGTGTGCCGCCACCGCCAGGCGGTGATGCTCAAGGGCCGGGGTTCGCTGAACACCACGCAGCAGGGCAGCGCGGGCGGCAATATCGTCTGCCCGCTGCACCGCTGGACCTACAGTGGCGGGGCCCACGCGCCCACCGGCACCTTGCTGGGCGCGCCGCATTTCGCCCAGGACCCGTGTCTCAATTTAAACCAGTACCCGTTGCAAGAGTGGAATGGCCTGCTGTTCGAGGGTAGCCGCGACGTGCAAGCCGACCTGGCCGGCATGGGCCCGCTGGCCGACCTGGATTTCACCGGCCACGTGCTCGACCACGTGGAAATGCATGTGTGCGACTACAACTGGAAGACCTTCATCGAGGTCTACCTGGAGGACTACCACGTCGGCCCCTTCCACCCCGGGCTGGGCGGCTTTGTTACCTGCGACGACCTGCAGTGGGAGTTCAAGGAGCAGTACTCGGTGCAAACCGTGGGCCTGGCCCAGCGCCTGGGCGCAGCGGGCAGCCCGGCCTACCAGCGCTGGCAGGACGCGCTCAAGGCCTACAACCAGGGCCAAGCCCCCAAGCACGGCGCAATCTGGCTCACCTACTACCCCAATGTGATGGTCGAGTGGTATCCGCACGTGCTCACCGTGTCTACCCTGCACCCGATCGGCCCGAACAAGACGCTGAACATGGTGGAGTTCTTCTACCCCGAAGAAATTGCCTGCTTCGAGCGCGACTTTGTCGAAGCCCAGCAGGCCGCCTACATGGAAACCTGTGTGGAAGACGACGAAATCGCCCTGCGCATGGACACAGGCCGCAAGGCCTTGTTGCAGCGCGGCGACAACGAAGTCGGCCCCTACCAAAGCCCCATGGAAGACGGCATGCAGCATTTCCACGAGTGGTACCGCCGCGCCATGGACGGAACGACGCTATAAAAACAGTAGCTGCTCACGCTCATGGAATGGGCGTGAGAGGCCTTTTTATCATCAATTTCTAGAAAGCAGCCCATGCAGGCACTTTGGATGGTGTTGGCCGCATTTATGTTTGCCAGCATGGGGGTGTGCGTGAAGATTGCCTCGGCCCACTTCAACTCGGCCGAGCTGGTGTTCTACCGCGGGCTGATCGGCATGGCGCTGCTGGCTGTGCTGGCCCGCACCCAGGGCGTGGGCCTGAAAACCGCCTACCCGGGCATGCACGCCTGGCGCAGCACCATCGGCGTGGCCTCGCTGGGGTCGTGGTTCTACGCCATTGCCCACCTGCCGCTGGCCACCGCCATGACGCTCAACTACATGAGCAGCGTGTGGATTGCGGCCTTTTTGGTGGGCGGCGCGCTGCTGGCCTGGCGGCCTGGCCAGGGCGCAGGCGCGCTGCAGCAGGGCCCGCTGGTGCTCACCGTGATGGCCGGGTTTGTGGGCGTGGTGATGGTGCTGCGCCCCAGCCTGGACCAGAACGAGATGTTTGCCGGGCTGATCGGCCTGCTGTCAGGCATGGGCGCAGCCTTTGCCTACATGCAGGTCATGGCCTTGTCGCGCATCGGCGAGCCCGAAGCCCGCACCGTGTTTTACTTTGCCATGGGCTCGGCGATTGCGGGCGGCATCGGCGTGCTGCTGGTGGGCCCGCAGTCTTCCTGGGACTGGATGGCGGCCCTGTGGCTGCTGCCCATCGGCCTGCTGGCCGCCCTGGGCCAGTTGTTCATGACGCGCGCCTACTCGGGTGCCAAGACCGAGGGCGCGATGCTCACCGTGGCCAGCCTGCAGTACTCGGGCATTGTGTTTGCGGCCATCTACAGCCTGGTGCTGTTTGGCGACCGCATCACCCCCATGGGCTGGGGCGGGATGGCACTGATCATGGCCAGCGGCATCGCCGCCACCGTACTGCGCTCCCGCGCAGCGCCGAACGCTCCGGCCGAAGAACATTGAAAGGGATTCCTCCATGTACACCACCCTCATCTCCGCAGAGCAACTCCAGAAGCTAGAGCAGCCCCACATGGTGTTCGACTGCACGTTCGACCTCACCCAGCCCGACGCAGGCCAGCAGGCCTACCGCACGGCCCACATCCCCGGCGCGGTGTACGCGCACCTGGACACGGCGTTGAGCGCCAAAACCGGCCCGGCGATGTCGGGTGGCCGCCACCCGCTACCCACCCAAGAGGCCTTTGCCGCCTGGCTGGGCAGCGTGGGCTTTGCCAACGGCATGCAGGCCGTGGTGTACGACCGCAACGGCGTCAACTACGCGGGCCGCCTGTGGTGGATGCTGAAATGGGTGGGCCATCGGGCGGTGGCGGTGCTGGACGGTGGCCTGCAGGCCTGGCAGGCGGCAGGTGGTGCGGTAAGCGCCGAGGTCGAGCCCCAGAAATTCTCAACCAATTTCGTGCCTGCGCCCTCCCTGTCTAGCTTGGTAGCTACAGAAACTGTAGTAAGCAACCTGGGCCGCGCCAGCCAGACCATCGTCGATGCCCGGGCCACGCCGCGCTTCAAGGGCGAGGTGGAGCCGCTGGACCCGGTGGCGGGCCACATTCCCGGCGCCCTCAACCGCCCGTTCAGCCAGAACCTGGGGCCGGACGGCACATTCAAACCCGCCGAGCAATTACGCGCCGAGTTCACCGCCCTGCTGGGCCAGCGCGACCCGGCCAGCGTGGTGCACCACTGCGGCAGCGGTGTCAGCGCCAACCCCAACCTGATCGCCATGGAAATCGCCGGGCTGGGCCGCACCGGCCTGTACGCCGGGAGCTGGAGCGACTGGTGCAGCGATCCCACACGCCCGTTCGCCCAAGGTTAGGCGCAAGGGTGAACCTCTACAATCCAGCCATGCGCGCCTACCACATCCTCCCCCTTTTCCTGTTCGGTCTATCCCCCCTATGGGCCGCCACCCCTGCGGCACCCACACCACCGGTGGACCAGCGCATCCAGCACATCGAGGTGCAGGACGCGGATGTGCGCATCAACGAGCTGCGCGTGGGCGGTGAGACGCAAACCATCACCGTCAAACCCAGCAACGGCCTGCCCGCGTACGAAGTGGTGCCCGCCAATGCGGCGCGCAACCGCACCATCGACGGGCGCGACGGCGGCCAGGGCAGCGTGGGCTCACGGGTCTGGAAACTATTCAACTTCTGAGCATGGCGGTTTATACAAACGTCTCTTTGAAAGAGGCCACAGCGCTGCTGCGCCAGCTGGATTTGGGGGATGTCACCGCGCTGCGGGGCATCCAGGGCGGCATCGAGAACACCAACTACTTCGCCACCACCGACAGCGGCGAGTACGTGCTCACCCTGTTCGAGCGCCTGAAGTTCGAGCAGCTGCCCTACTACCTGCATTTGATGAAGCACCTGGCCCAGCGCGGCATTCCGGTGCCCGACCCCATGGGCAACAAGGCCGGCAACATCCTGCACACAGTGAAAAAGAAGCCCGCCTCGGTGGTCACCAAGCTGCGGGGCAAAAGCGAGCTGGCCCCGGGTGTGCTGCACTGCGCCGCCGTGGGCGACATGCTGGCGCGCATGCACCTGGCCGGGCGCGACTTTGGTATGGAGCAACCCAATCTGCGCGGCCTGGCCTGGTGGAATGACACCACCCCGGTGGTGCTGCCGTTCCTGGAGCCCGCCCAGGCCCAGCTGCTGCAAAGCGAGCTGGCCTACCAGAACCACATCGCCGCCTCCAGCGCCTACACCGCCCTGCCCCAGGGAGCCATCCACGCCGACCTGTTCCGCGACAACGTGATGTTTGACACGGTGGACGGTGCGCCCCAGCTCAGCGGGTTTTTCGACTTTTACTTCGCGGGCACCGATGCCTGGCTGTTCGACATCGCGGTGTGCCTGAACGACTGGTGCATTGACCTGCCCACCGGCGCCCACGACGCGGCGCGCAGCGATGCCTTCCTGGCGGCCTACCAGGCCGTGCGCCCGCTGGCCGCCGCCGAGCGCCAGTTGCTGCCCGCCCTGCTGCGCGCCGGGGCCCTGCGCTTCTGGATCTCGCGCCTGTGGGACTTCCACCTGCCGCGTGAAGCCGCGCTGCTGCAGGCCCACGACCCGACGCACTTTGAGCGTGTGCTGCGCCAACGCATAGCCCACCCCGTCACTCTGTAGACCCCCATGAAACTCCAAATCGTCCCCGCACGCACCGGCGCCCTGTGGGTGCGGCTGGGCATCCAGACCTTTTTCCAGCAGCCGCTGGCGCTGGCCGGGCTGTTCTTCATGTGCATGGCCGCACTCAGCATCATCAGCCTGGTGCCGGTGCTGGGCAGCATCGCCGCAATGGTGTTCCTGCCCACCATGGCGCTGGCACTGATGGCCGCCACGCGGGAAGCCACCAAGGGCAAGTTCCCCACCCCCAGCATCGTGCTCAGCGCCCTGCGCGCCGGGCAACAGGGCCTGCGCCCGATGCTGGTGCTGGGAGCCCTGTATGCCGTGGGCTTCATGGTGGTGCTGGGCATCTCGGCCCTGGTCGATGGCGGTGAATTTGCGCACGTTTTCATGGGCACCCGGGGGGCCGACGAGGCCACCGACGAGCCCCTGCGGCTGCAGGCGGGCATGCTGGCCTTCATGGTCTTGCACCTGCCGCTGTCGCTGGCCTTCTGGCATGCGCCTGCGCTGGTGCACTGGCACGGCATCAGCCCGGGCAAAAGCCTGTTTTTCAGCCTGGTGGCCTGCTGGCGCAACAAGGGCGCTTACGTACTCTTTGGCCTGAGCTGGTTTGGCGTGCTGCTGGTGGTGGGCATGGTGGTGCAACTGCTGGCCGCGCTGCTGGACCAGCCCGTGTTTCTGGGCGTGGGCGCGCTGGTGGTGACGCTGCTGACCACCTGCATGTTCCTGACCTCCATCTACTTCAGCTTCCGCGACAGCTTTGCGGCCGACGGGGTAGAAGAAGTCGAAGCAAAAGCCCCCGACGCTATTGAATAGATAGCTTCTCGTGCTGATGGGATAAGCACAAGAGGCTGATTTATAGACTCGTCTGGTTGACCCGCTGGGACAGGGCCTCGGCACTCTCCTTGCGCTCGCTGTAGCGGTCGACCAGGTAGGGCGACGCGTCCCGGGTCAACAGGGTGAACTTGAGCAGTTCCTCCACCACGTCCACCACCCGGTCGTAATACGCCGACGGCTTCATCCGCCCGGCCTCGTCAAATTCCAGAAACGCCTTGGCCACCGACGACTGGTTGGGGATGGTGAGCATGCGCATCCAGCGGCCCAGCACGCGCAGCTGGTTCACGGCATTAAACGACTGCGAGCCACCGCTGACCTGCATCACCGCCAGCGTTTTGCCCTGGGTGGGCCGCACCGCGCCCTGGGCGAGCGGAATCCAGTCGATCTGGGTCTTCATGGTGCCGGTCATCGCGCCGTGGCGCTCGGGGCTGCACCAGACCATGCCCTCGGCCCACTGCGCCAGTTCGCGCAGCTCCTGCACTTTGGGGTGCGATTCGGGCGCGCCGTCGGCCAGCGGCAGGCCGTGCGGGTCGAAGGTGCGGGTTTCGGCCCCCATGGCGGTCAGCAGCCGGGCGGCCTCCTCGCTCAGCAGGCGGCTGAACGAGCGCTCGCGCAGCGAGCCGTACAGCAGCAGGATGCGCGGCGGGTGGGTGCTGGGCGGCGTGGCGTGCAGAGCGGCCTGGGTGGGCACCTGGAACAGCGCCGGATCGATATTAGGGAGCAATGCGTTCCCCCTGGGCGTTGACAACCGGCTCGCCGTCTTCCTTGGCAAACGCGCCCCGTTGCGGCTGCGGCAGGATGTCCAGCACCGCTTCGGAGGGGCGGCACAGCCGGGTGCCCAGCGCAGTGGTCACGATGGGGCGTTCCAGCAGGATGGGGTGGGCCAGGATGGCATCGAGCAGCGCGTCGTCGCTGAGCTCGGGGTTACCCAAACCCAGCTCTTCAAAAGGCGTGCCCTTTTTGCGCAGCACGGCGCGCACCGGCAGGCCCAGCTGGGCCAGCAAATCCAGCAACTGGGCACGGCTGGGCGGGGTTTTCAGGTATTCGACGATGGTTGGCTCGATCCCCGCATTGCGGATCAGCGCCAGCACGTTGCGCGAGGTGCCGCAGGCCGGGTTGTGGAAGATGGTGGTGGTCATCGTGTTCCTTCGGTAGAGTGATCAAAAAACCGGGCCAGCCCCAGGCCCACCAACGCGCCCACACACTGCGCCAGCACAAAACCCGGTGCGCTGGCCGGGGCAATACCGGCAAAGCTATCGCTCAACATGCGGCCCAGGACAGCGGCGGGGTTGGCAAAGCTGGTGCTGGCCATACACCAGTAGGCCGCGCCAATGTAGCTGGCCACCAGCACGCTCGCCTTGCCCGCCGGGGCGCGCAGGATGGTAAAGATGAGCCCGGCCGTGGCCACCGCCTCGGCGATCCACTGGCCGGTGCCGGTACGTAACTTGGCGCTGGTTTGCAGAAGGGGCAGGTCGAACATGGCATGTGCCAACCAGGCCCCCAGCACCGCGCCCAGCAGCTGGAATACTATAAAAAGCAGAGCTACTTGTGCCCTATCCATGGGCGTCAACTGCCTTTTTGACCACATCACCAAGGTCACCAATGGGTTGAAGTGTGCGCCGCTCACCGGGCCCAGGGTTTCGATCAGCACGTACAGCGCCCACACCGTCACCAGCGTATTGGCCAGCAGCGCCACCGCCACATTGCCGTCCGCCAGCCGCTCGGCCATGATCCCTGAGCCAATCACCGCGCACAGCAGCGCTGCCGTGCCCAGGCATTCAGCCAGCAGCTGCTGGGGCAGGCTGTGGGGGACAGAGTGGCTCACGATTTGGACAGCGAGCGCACGGCGGTCTGCAGCATCAGCTTGTCCACGCCGGTGTCGGGCAGGTTGACCAGCAGCTCCAGGCGGCGGCGGATGGCGTGCAGGGTGTGGCGGAACGCATCCAGCCGCTGGACATCGGTGCCTTGCACTTCGGACGGGTCGGGGTAGCCCCAGTGCGCGGTGGCGGGCTGGCCGGGCCAGTAGGGGCAGGCTTCACCGGCTGCGTTGTCGCACACGGTGATGACCAGGTCCATGTGCGGTGCCTTCAGGCCGCCAAACTGGTCCCAGTTCTTGCTGTGCAGGCCCTCGGTGCTGACCCCGGCGTTTTGCAGCACCTGCAGGGCCAGGGGATTGGGTTGCTGGTTCTCGTGCGGGCTGCTGCCTGCAGAAAAAGCCCGGAACCGCCCGCGTGCAATGTGGTTCAGCATGGCTTCGGCCAGGATGCTGCGGGCCGAGTTGTGGGTGCAGAGAAATAAGACGTTGATGGGCTGGGTTTCCATGGACATTCGATTGGGTTAGAAAATGAATTTGCTACAAAATACAGAGCTACTTACGCTGACGCAATAAGCGCAAAGTGCCGATTTTTTATAGATATGACACTAGCAGTCCACGCAGCCCGTAGCGGCCACCTCGCAGGCCACGCCCTGGCAGCAGTGCTCGGTCAGGTAGCCCAGCAGCGCGTTCATCTGCGCGAAGTTGGCGCGGTAAATCAGGTTGCGCCCCCGCGGCTCGCTGCTGACCATGCCCGCATGGGCCAGCTCCTTGAGGTGGAACGACAGCGCGCTGGGGGCCACACCCAGCTGCTCGGCCATCGCGCCCGGGGTCAGGCCCTCGGCCCCGGCCACCACCAGCGCGCGGAAGGCCCGCAGGCGCTGCACCTGGGCCAGGGCCAGCAGGGAACGAACGGCGGCGGTTTCTTCCAGAGGAATTTCTTTCATATTTCAATGATAGTTGAAATATAGAATAAAAAATAACCAATTGAGTGGCTGCCGCACGGTTTCGCATCCCCATCTACAAAAACGCCACCGGGCCGCGCGCGATGCGCAGGCCCTGCTCGCGGGCGTGGGCCAGGGCGGAGTCTTCCGAGGCAAAGGGGTTGTCGAAGCTGAAGGTGCGCTGGCAGGGAATGGGCATGCCGTAGTGCTACGCAATTCCCGCGCACCAGCCGTGTGCCGTCCACCCGGGCTTGGCAAACAGCGAGACGACACAGTCGCCAACGTGGATTTAGCCTGCTTTGTAACAGGCTGCCGACAGCCCACAATCAAAACCTGTACAGCAGCCCCACATCCAGTCCGGCACTGGTTTGGCGGGTTTGCGGCTGGGCCGCTGCGCCTACCAGTAAGCCGTTGCGGGTCAAGGCCTGGCTGGGTCCGGCACGCATGCGTTCATATTGCAGTTGCGCACCTGCATGCCACGACAAACCTTGCAGAACCGAAACCGGTTGCTCCCAGGTCAGCCCCAATTGGGCCTTCTTGCTGCTACCTAGGCGGAGCTTGGCGGCGTCCATACGGGGCAACTGCAAGTGCAATGTGCCCGCGGGCCCACCGCCCAGCCATGCTTGCACGGTCCACTGCGTGCCGTCTGGCCCCGCCACGGCATAGCGTGCGCCTACAGCCACATCTGCATAGCGAAACTGCTCCGGATAGCCTTGCGCAGGACCTGCACTGGCGATATCGCGGTCTAGCTGTGTCCACCCCAGCCGGGTGCCCAGCGCCCACGTGCTGGTCATGGGTAACCACCCGGTCAGCTGGAGCTGGTTGCGCTGGATCTGGCTGCGGGTTTGCACCGCCGCACCGACGCTGCTAACACCGTCGTAGTGGCGCGTTCCGCTGGCATACGACCACTGCGCCTGCCACTGCCAAGCTGTGCAATCGCCCGCCAGCGCCAGCGTGGTGCCGTGCAGCCAACCGCTTTCCTTGACCAGACGCTGCCCCTGCGCGTTGAACTCCTGCCACCGGCTCTGCACCTGGTCTAGCTGCGCGGACGGCGTAGGTGCGGCGCAATCTGCTGCCAACACGGGAGCAGCCAGCGCCCATAAGACAAAAAGGCCGCACCAGCGGCCTTTAGCGGTGGAGCACACCATTAAAACAAGTCGCCCCAGAGCTTGGAAACTGCAAGCTCATAGATATCGTCGCCATTGGCATCCAGTTCAATCAGCACTGTCTGGTAATTTTGCGCGGTCACGCGTACCTTGCTGCCATTAGCACCTTTGATCAGCATTTGGCCGACGGAAGGATAGTCGTCCACGGCCACACGGGTAAACGCCTGCGGGGTGGAACATGTCACCGGCAGCGTGCCCAGGTTAGAGTTCACCAAGCTGCAACTGTCAATGCTGGTCGCCACATACCCGCTGTAGCCATGGACGGTTGCATTGAAATTGCTGAGCGTGCTGCTGAACGGAGAGCCGCCAAAATTGGTACTCGTGAAGGCCAAAGAAGGATTGGACTGCAGGGTTGCTGTGTATTCGGTATTGCTGGATACGTTCAGACCCATAGTCACCCCGCCGTTGAGGATAGTGGTAACGGCCGCAGATACAGTGGTGAGGTTGGAGAACGTTGTGTTTACCGTGTAGATGGAAGCCGAGGTTGCGGCGGTGACCGCCATGCTGAAGGTGCCGGTGATGAAACTGCCGTCTTCGTTGCAGTTGTTGGCCGTCACGGCAATGACATCACCCTTATCCAACACATTAAGTTGCCCCTGGTCCTGCACGGAAATCGCTAGTGAACCGCTATGTGTGCAGGCTACGCTTCTCGACACAATGGCACCTGTCACGGTGGCTGGAGCGTCGCGCACCCAAGCGGGCAATTTCGCCAGTTGTGCTTGCGTAAATTGAAAACCAGCACGGGGATTCGCCGTCTGCACACCTGTCACCAGTACAGAAGAAGTCTGCACAGCATCGGTAGCCACCAACACTTCTTGGCTGGCGGCAAGGTAGTTGCTGGAGGTCAACGCCAGTGGGGTCACCACCGCAGGCGCATCGACAACAACACTGCCACCGCCAGCGGCAGCGCCGCTGTTACCGCCTCCACCGCCGCCGCCGCAAGCCACCAGAGCAGCCAAAGTCAGGCTGCCGAGAATAAAACGAGTCACTGCCAATTCAAACTCCTGTGTAAACCCTGTTGCAGGGCATTTTGTGCAAAAAACGAAAATTCGCCCAGCACTGTACACAGTTTTATAAACAGCATCCGCAGTAGACAATATTTTTATCCCCTACTTAGGGGATGAACCAGCCAGTGGTGCGGATTACGCCATCTGCAAAAACGCCACCGGGTCGCGTGCAATGCGCAGGCCTTGCTCGCGTGCATGGGCCAGGGCGTTGTCTTCCGAGACAAACGGGTTGTCGAAGCTGAAGACGCGCTGGCTGGGGATGGGCATGCCGTAGTGCTGGGCAATGCCCACGCGCGCCAGCCAGGTGCCGTCCACCATGGGTTTGGCAAACAGCGAGACGACACAGTCGCCGACGTGGAATTCTTTCAGGTCTGTCATGGCGGGCTCCTTGGGTGGGGTGCCCGCCATGCTGCACGCCTTGTGTGACGCTATGAAGACAGCCGCGTCAGGGCACCGGGGTCAGCTTCGCCACGCTCAAGGCCAGCCACTTCACGCCATGGCGCGGGAAGTTGATTTGCGCGCGGGCATCGTCGCCGCTGCCTTCCAGCAGATTGACTTTGCCTTCGCCGAACTTGGTGTGGAACACCTGCATGCCCACGCGCAGACCGTGGCTGGGGGTGGCTTTTTGCGGCGGCACAGGGGGGCTGGCGAAGGTGGCATTTTCTTTATTAAAAGTGCCTCCAGCGCTGTATCCATAAGCGTGAGAAGCTCCTGATTTAGGAGCAAACCCATACCCCGAGGGTTTGGAGGTGATCCACTTCAGCGCGCCCTCCGGCAGCTCGTCGAAAAACCGGCTGCGCGGGTTGTAGCGGGTCTGGCCGTGCAGCAGGCGGCTTTGCGAAAAGCTGAGGTACAGGCGCTGGCGGGCGCGGGTGATGGCCACGTACATCAGGCGGCGCTCTTCCTCCAGGCCCTGGCGGTCGCTGAGCGAGTTTTCGTGCGGGAACAGGCCTTCTTCCATGCCGCCGACAAACACGGCATCGAACTCCAGGCCCTTGGCGGAGTGCACGGTCATGAGCTGCACGGCATCCTGGCCGGCCTTGGCCTGGTTGTCGCCCGCTTCCAGGGCGGCGTGGGTCAGGAAGGCGGCCAGGGGCGACAGGGTTTCGCCGCTGTCCTGGTCGATGAAACCGTCTGCGGCAGGCAAGCTGGCATCCAGGCCCTGGCTGGCGGGGGACTGGCTGAGTTCGTCCAGCGGCAGGGCCACGGCATCGCGGCCAAAGCCTTGCTGGGACACAAAGCTTTCGGCCGCATTGACCAACTCCTCCAAGTTTTCCACCCGGTCTTCACCCTCGCGGTCGGCCTTGAAGTGGGCCAGCAGGCCGCTGTGGTCCAGCACCAGGTCGATGATTTCGCGCAAGGACAGGCCTTCGGTCTGCTCACGCAGCACGTCCAGCTTGGCCACGAAGGCACCGAAGTTGGCCCCGGCTTTGCCGGGGATGATGCTCACCGCATCGTGCAGCGAGCAGCCACTGCTGCGGGCGGCATCTTGCAAAATCTCCAGGCTGCGGGCACCGATGCCGCGCGGCGGGAAGTTGACCACGCGCAGAAAGCTGGTGTCGTCGTTGGCATTTTCCAGCAAGCGCAGATAGGCCAGCGCGTGCTTGATTTCGGCCCGTTCGAAAAAGCGCAGGCCGCCAAACACGCGGTAGGGAATGGCGGCGTTGAACAGCGCGGTTTCGATCACCCGGCTTTGGGCGTTGCTGCGGTAGAGCACGGCGATTTCCTGGCGCGGCATGCCGTCGCGTACCAGCTGCTTCACTTCATCGACGATCCACTGGGCTTCGTCCAGATCCCGCGGGTTCTCCACCACCCGCACCGGCTCGCCGGGGCCCTGGGTGGTGCGCAGGTCTTTGCCCAGGCGGTTGCTGTTGTGGCTGATGAGCTGGTTGGCCGAGTCCAGGATGTTGCTGAAGCTGCGGTAGTTTTGCTCCAGCTTGATCTGCTGCGTGACGCCGAATTCACGCACAAAGTCGGCCATGTTGCCCACCCGCGCGCCGCGGAAGGCGTAGATGCTCTGGTCGTCGTCGCCCACCGCCAGCACGCTGCCGCCGGGCATCGCCGTACCGTTGGCCAGGTCTTTAGGGCCGTGGCCGGACAGCATCTTGATCCAGGCGTACTGCAGCTTGTTGGTGTCCTGGAACTCGTCGATCAGGATGTGGCGAAAACGCCGCTGGTAGTGCTCGCGGATGGCATCCTGGTCGCGCAGCAATTCAAAACTGCGCAGCATCAGCTCGCCAAAATCGACCACGCCTTCACGCTGGCACTGCTCTTCGTACAGCGCGTAAATCTCGATTTTCTTGCGGGTTTGCGGGTCGTGACTCTCCACATCGCCAGGGCGCAGACCTTCTTCCTTGCAGTTACCAATAAACCATTGGGTTTGTTTGGCAGGGTACTGTTGGTCGTCTATATTGAATTGCTTGCATAGCCGTTTGATGGCGCTGAGCTGGTCCTGGGTGTCCAGGATCTGGAAGCTCTGCGGCAGGTTCGCCAGCTTGTAATGCGCGCGCAGCAGACGGTTGCACAGGCCGTGGAAGGTGCCTATCCACATGCCGCGCACGTTGATGGGCAGCATGGTGCCCAGGCGCAGCACCATTTCCTTGGCGGCCTTGTTGGTGAACGTAACCGCCAGGATGCCGCCAGGGGTGACGCGCCCGGTCTGCAGCAGCCAGGCGATGCGGGTGGTGAGCACCCGGGTCTTGCCGGAGCCGGCCCCGGCCAGGATCAGCGCGTGGCCGGTGGGCAGGGTAACAGCCGCCAACTGCTCAGGGTTAAGGTTGTGCAGGAGCGGCGCGTTGTCGGTGGGCAAGTTAGTATTTACAGAGAACATAGGCCGATTGTAGGAACCCCATGAAACGACCCCTCGCCCTTGGAGCCGCTGCCCTGCTGCTGGCGCTCCTCCAGGCAAACCAGGCAGCCCTGGCGCAGGCATCCTGCTCCAGCGAAGGCCAAGCCGTGCCCACGGCTTTGCTGGAGCGTTTCATCAGCGCCGACTGCGAGGCCTGCTGGAGCGATACGCATGCCGCCCTGCCCCGCCCCGGCGCGGTGGCCCTGGACTGGATCCTACCCAGTGCGCAAGGCGACGACGCGCCCTTGTCGGCGGCGGCACGCCAGGATGGTCTGGACCGCCTGCAGGCCTTGGGGTTGGCCGCAGACCCCAC
This sequence comes from Comamonadaceae bacterium OS-1, assembly GCA_027923965.1. Classification (NCBI taxonomy): domain Bacteria; kingdom Pseudomonadati; phylum Pseudomonadota; class Betaproteobacteria; order Burkholderiales; family Comamonadaceae; species Comamonadaceae bacterium OS-1. The sequence continues at coordinate 504,217 of AP026969.1, read as the reverse complement.
CGCCCCACTGCCTCCACCTTTGGCACTGCGTGTGGCCCGTGGCCCGGCACTGGGTGGCTACATCGGCACCTCCATCGCCTTGCAAACCGCCCCGGCTTCCACCTCTGGCCCGCTGACCGCCTGGCTGGCGCTGGTGGAAACCATTCCGGCCGGGGCCGATGGCACGGCGGTCGAACGCAATCTGGTGCGCAACAGCCTGGTACTGGACTGGAGCGCGCCTGGTGTACACGCAGAAATCCGCCCCTTGAGCGTTCCCGAAGGCGCACAAGCCGCACGGCTACGGGTGATCGGCTGGCTGGAAGATGCCAGTGCGAGGACGGTAGCCGTGGCGCAGTCGGTATGCGCGGAGGCAGACGATTAGCCCGCAATGTGGTAATTTGTATACCGCAGGAGGGTACCAGCCATGTTTTCAGTCTATGGGGTTACGGGTCGGGTGTTCACCGGCACGGTAGAGCAGTTGCGCCATATCGACAAAGTGAACGCCGTGGCGCGCCTGCACCCCATAGAAGCCAACGACCTGGTGCTGGAGCCCGAGCTGTCCGTCACGCCGTACGAGTCCGAAACGCCCCACCCCAAAGCCTTGCTGCCCGCCACGGCGGTGGCCGCTTACGCCCAGGCCAGCCAACCCGACACGCCACGCCAGCCACTGGACCGGGTCGGTCTGCTGATGACCCAGCCCGCGGTGACCGTACGCACCGACGCGCCGCTGGCCATGGCCGCTGCCCTGCTGGCCCGCCACCGCGTCGGCCAAATGCCGGTGGTAGACACACAAGGCCAGTTGGTCGGATTGCTGCTGCGGGCCGACATCTACCCCACGCACGAGAGCCCCAGCGCCACCGACTGGGCCGACCGCATGGCCCTGCCGGTGGCCAGCGTGATGTGGACCCCGGTGGCCAGCGTCACCGCAGACACCGACATCCGCCGCGTCGCCCAGGTACTGCTGGACACGCATCTGCCCGGCCTGCCGGTGGTGGACGACAACGGCACGCTGACCGGATTTATCGGGCGCACCGACATCCTGCGCGCGGTGGCCAACGACCCGCCCTTGGACGTGTGGGGCTGAATCAGCAGCCGATCCAGACAACAAAAAGCCCGCAGAAGCGGGCTTTTTGTTGCAGGGGAGCACTAGGCTCGATCAGGCATGGGCGGCGCGCAGTTTCATCGAAAAATCTTGCAGGGCTTTGATGCCGCTGCTCTCGGCGCGGTGGCACCAGGCTTGCAGGTCGATGGTGAGCTGTTCACGCGACTGCGAGGTGTTGAGCCACATCTGGCGCAGTTCTTCGCGCATTACCACCATCTTGTCGAGCACGGGGTGGGCAGCGCGGGCCTGGTCCAGGTGCGGCTGGGCTGCAGCGGGCACTTTTTCGGCATCACGGTGCATCCAGCGCTTGGCGGCTTGCAGGGCTGACACGTCACCCTGGCGGGCCTTCAGGGCTTCCAGCTCAGACTTGCAGGCCTGGCGCATTTCGCGGGCAAAACCAGCCATGACTTCGTAGCGGTTGGCGATCAGCGCTTCCAACGTCTTCTCGTCGGCTACGGGCTTGATGGCACCCAGTTGCAGCTTGGGCGGGGTCTTCTTGACCTTGGCCAAACCCAGCATTTCCAGGCCACGGATGTAAATCCAGCCCATGTCGAACTCGTACGGCTTGACCGAGAACTTGGCCGACGTCGGGTAGGTGTGGTGGTTGTTATGCAACTCTTCGCCACCGATCAAAATGCCCCAGGGCGAAATGTTGGTGCTGGCATCGGGCGCTTCAAAGTTGCGGTAGCCCCAGTAGTGGCCAATGCCGTTGATGATGCCGGCGGCAGTCACGGGAATCCAGATCATTTGCACGGCCCAGACCGACAAGCCTGCAATACCGAACATGGCCAGATTCAGAATCAGCATCAGGCCCACGCCTTGCCAGCTGAAACGGGTGTACAGGTTGCGTTCGATCCAGTCGTTGGGGCAGCCGTGGCTGAACTTGGCGATGGTTTCCAGGTTCTTGGATTCTTTGCGGTACAGCTCAGCACCGGTCCAGAACACGGTTTTGATGCCGTGGGCGTGCGGGCTGTGCGGGTCGTCTTTGGTTTCGCACTTGGCGTGGTGCTTGCGGTGGATGGACACCCATTCCTTGGTGACCTGCCCCGTGCCCAGCCACAGCCAGAAGCGGAAGAAGTGGGCGGGAATGGCGTGCAGATCCATCGCCCGGTGCGCCTGGTGGCGGTGCAGGTAAATGGTGACACTGGCAATGGTGATGTGGGTGGTGACCAGCGTGTACAACACGATCTGCCACCAGGACAGGTTCCACAAACCGTTCGCAAGCCAGTCAACAGCTGCGTTCAACACAGCCCAATCGGGTAACAACATAAGGTAATAGCCTTGGTCTTTGGTATGGGCTAGCGGTTAGGAGTGTGCTGGCCAGCCTTCTATTGTATGCAGGAGCCCCAAAATTTCCTAGGGCTCCGTCTCTACCGGCACACACTCCGGGCGTTATTTCTTCTGCCAGACCGCCGCAAAGAAGCCGTCCGTGCCATGCCGGTGCGGCCACAGGCGCAAAAATTCGCCGCCACTGACCGGGCCGCTGCACAGGCTGGCCGCGTTTTCCACCTTCAGATGGGTCAGTATGTCGGCGGTTTCAAGGGGGGTGAAGTCGGGATTCGCTGCCGAGAACGCCAGCGCGATCTCTTCGTTCTCTGCGGGCAGGATGCTGCAGGTGGCGTACACCAGGCGGCCACCGGGTTTCAGCAGGCGCGCGGCGCTTTGCAAAATCGCGGTTTGCTTGACCACCAGCTCTTCCACCGCCTTGGGGGTTTGCCGCCATTTCATGTCGGGGTTGCGGCGCAGGGTGCCCAGGCCGGAGCACGGGGCATCGACCAGCACGCGGTCGATCTTGCCGGTCAGGCGCTTGATGCGGTCGTCGCGCTCGTGGGCGATGGCGGCGGGGTGCACGTTGGACAAGCCACTGCGTGCCAGCCGGGGCTTGAGCGCATCCAGCCGGTGGCCCGAGGTGTCAAAGGCATACAGGCGGCCCGTGCTGCGCATGCCCGCACCGATGGCCAGGGTCTTGCCACCGGCACCGGCGCAGAAGTCCACCACCATTTCGCCGCGCTTGGCATCCAGCAGCAGGGCCAGCAGTTGCGAACCTTCGTCTTGCACCTCGATGGCGCCGCGGGTGAAGGCGTCGAGCTTGGTCAGCGCAGGCTTGTCGGCCAGGCGCAGGCCGTAGGGCGAATACGGGGTGGCCACCGACTTGATGCCGACCTTGGCCAGCTCTTTTTGCACGTCGTCACGCTTGGCGTTCAGGGCGTTGACGCGCAAATCCAGGCCTGCGCCGTGGACCAGGCTTTCCACCAGCGGCCAGAATTCGTCCTTGAGCTGCTCTTTCAGCGGCTGCACCAGCCACTCGGGCAGGTTGTGGCGATGGCGGTCCAGCAGGTCTTCGGTCTTGACCTTGTCGCAGTTCTCCAGCCAGGTTTTTTCCTGGTCGGTCAGTGCGCCGTACAGAAAGTCACGCGGGCCGTGGAAGCCCAGAATGGCCAGGCGGCGCTGCTTGGAGCCGCTGCCCGATGGGGCCAGGTGGTCAAACAGCAGTTTTTTGCGCAAAACCGTGTAGACGGTTTCGGCCAGGGTGGCGCGCTCGCGTGGGCCCAGCGACCGGTTGTCGCGGAAAAACCGCGAAACCACCGAGTCGGCAGGGTGTTCAAATTGGAGGGCTTGGCGTACGAGTTCAGAACACTCGTCAAGGAAATCTTTAGGATGCATAACCCCGATTGTCCCACGCCGCTTTTTTACCCCGATATTTCCATGCTTGACGACACCCTGCCCCCGCTCATCACCACCCCGCCCGGCCGTTACCGCCACTACAAAGGCATGCTGTACGAGGTGGTCGGTACGGTGCGGCACAGCGAAACCCTGGAGCCCATGACCCTGTACCGCGCCCTCTACGGCGAGCACGGGCTGTGGGTGCGCCCGGCGGCCATGTTTGAAGAGGAAGTGGTAATTGACGGCGTGCGCCAGCCACGCTTTACGCTGGTCGGGGCAAGCGCAGCGTAGCCACCAGCCCAGCCACATCACCATTGCGCAGCTGCAAGCTGCCCCGGTGCTTGCGGGCGATGTCATGGCTGATGGACAGGCCCAGGCCCACCCCGCCGTGGTGGCGGTTGCGCGAGGCCTCGACCCGGTAAAACGGGGCCAGCACCTGCTCCAGTTCGCATTCCGGCAGGCCGGGGCCGGGATCCATGATCGCGATACACACACCGTCCGCCGCATCCGTCAGCTGGATATGCGCCGCGCCACCGTAGCGGATGGCGTTGTCCACCAGGTTGCCAATGCAGCGCCGCAGGGCCGAGGCCTGGGCCTGCAGCGGGGCGGCGCTGCCGGTGATGCGCACCGTGTGCCCGCAGGCCAGCTGGTCGTCGGCCATGCTGTGCACCAGCGACTGCAGGTCCAGCCGCACAAAGGGCTCTTCATGGGCTGCGCCGCGCAGGTAGTCCAGCGTGGCGGTGATCATCGCGTCCATCTCGACCACATCGTTCTGGAAAGCGCGCTTTTGCGCCGGGTCGGCCAGGCCTTCGGTGCGCAGTCGCAGCCGCGTCAACGGGGTGCGCAGATCGTGCGACACCGCGGCCACAAAGCGGTCGCGCTCGCGCAGTTGCTGGCGGATTTGCGCCTGCATCTGGTTGAACACCTGGCTGGCCTCGCGGCACTCCAGCGGGCCGTCTTCGGCCAGCGGCGGGTGGTCGATATCCTGGCCCAGGGCCTTGGCGGCGCGGGCGAGGCGGCGGATGGGTTCGGACAGCCAGCGGGCCGCGATCCAGGCCGCCAGCACCAGGGCACCCAGGCGTACGCCAATGTCCAGCCACAGGCGCGGCATGGCCCAGATGGCCATCTCGGGCGGTGGCGGAGGATGGTGTGGTGGGCCGCCCGGCACCATGTGGGCACCGCCATCCATCGGGGGGCCCAGTTCGAACATCATGGTCAGCGCCAGCACGTGGCTGGCCAGCACTGCCGCGCACAGCAGCAAGGCCAGGCGGCCAAACAGGGTGGCGGGCAGCAGGCGCGTCAGTGCGACCACGCGGGCTGGCCCTGCACCGACTGGGCGGTGAACATATAGCCCGAGCCGCGCACGGTCTTGATCAGCGACGGCATGTCGCTCGGCTGCGTGGAGTCGCTCAGCTTTTGCCGCAAACGCGACACCAGCAGGTCGATGCTGCGTTCGAACGCGTCCATGGCGCGGCCGCGGGCCTGCTCCATCAGCTGGTCGCGGCTCAGCAGGCGGCGCGGCGCGGCCAGAAAGCTCGACAACAGGCGAAATTCGGCGTTGGACAGCGGCACCACCAGGCCCGAGGGGGCAGTCAGCCGCCGCTCGTGGCGGTGCAGGGCCCAGCCGTCGAAATACACCACGTCGCTGCCCACCTCCTGCAGGATCCGGTCGTGCACCGAGGCGGCGCGGCGCAGCACGGTGTGGATGCGGGCCACCAGCTCGCGCGGCTCAAAGGGCTTGCTCATGTAGTCGTCGGCCCCCATCTCCAGGCCCAGCACCCGGTCGAAATGGTCGGTGCGGGCGGTCAGCATGATGATGGGGATGGCCGAGCGCTGGCGCAGCTCGCGCGCCAGGCTGAGGCCGTCCATGCCGGGCAGCATCACGTCCAGCACCACCAGGTCGATGGGCAGAGTGGCCAGTTGCTGGCGCATGCTGGGGCCGTCACTGGCCGTGTGGGCGCAAAACGCGAAGCCCGACAGATAGTCGCGCAGCAGCGTGGTGATGCCTTCGTCGTCGTCCACGACCAGAATTTGCCGACAGGGGTTCATAAGTTGCTCATTTCGCCGAAAAGTGTAGGCAGGCAAAAACCCCTTTAAGCGCAGAACTGGCAGCCCTTTACCGGCCTTTTCCGGCGCTCAAACGGGCTTTTGTACCAGGGCCGATACAAACCGGACAAACCCTCTTTACCCAGCATCACAAGAATTGGGCGGACGACTTCAAAGGACTTTTATGGCTTCCATCAGCAGCATCGGCAACAACAGCAGCGCCTGGGCGGCCCAAGCCTCCGATCGCAAAGCCAAGCTGTTCGCCAAGACCGACACCGATGGCAGCGGCGGCGTGGACAGCACCGAACTGCAAACCCTGATGGACAAGGTGTCCGAACGCACCGGCGTGGCCAACACCAGCACCGCCACCGACCTGATGTCGTCGCTGGATGGCAACGGCGACGGCAGCCTGGATGCCGACGAGCTGCAAAAAGGCATCCCCAGCATCGTGCCCCTGCCCAGCACCATGGAGTTTTCGCAAACGCGCGGCGCGGGCGGCCCGCCCCCCGGCGGCCCACCGCCTGCCGAAGCCGCCAGCAGCAGCGACAGCACCGTCTACGACCCGCTGGACACCAACAAGGACGGCATCGTCTCGGCCGCCGAAGCCGCTGCCGGTGCCGCCAACGGCACGGCCAGTACCACCGACACCTTGCAGGCCCTGCTCAAAGCCATCGACACCGACAAGGACGGCAAGCTCAGCAGCACCGAAGCCGATGCCTTTGCCAAGCAGGTCAGCACCGCGGTGGAGACGCTGCAAAAGTCATCGGCCACGAGCGCCAACGGGACTGGCCGCATCGATATCCAGCAGTTGGCCCAGCAGGTACTCCAGCAATACGCCGATATCGCCGCCGGGCAGCGCAGCCAAACCACGGGCTCCACTGTCAACGTTTCAGCATGAAATAGGGCTCTAGCGCTTATTCCATCGGCACAAGTAGCTATATTTTCAGCAGCAAACAAGAATCCTGCTTGGACGGGCTGCGGCGGTGCGGTTGCAGCTACCATCCATCGCCATGACCGCGATGCCCCCTCCCTCACCGCCCGCCCCCGAACGCAAGCGCCGCGCTGCCAGCGTCACCGTGAACGATGTGGCGCGCCTGGCGGGTATTTCGGCCATGACGGTCTCGCGCGCCATCAACACCCCCGATCGGCTGCCTCCCGCCACCCTCGCCAAAGTGCGCGCCGCCATTGCCAGTACCGGCTACGTGCCCAACCTGCTGGCGGGCGGCTTGAGGTCCAACAAAAGCCGTCTGGTGGCCGCGCTCGTGCCCACCCTGAACAGCCCGGTTTTCAATGAAACCGTGCAAGCTCTCACGGCCGCCCTGCGGCTGCAGGGCTACCAGCTGATGCTGGGGCAAACCGGCTATGCCGACCCGCTGGAAGATGAATTGCTGGGTGCCATTATTGGCCGCCGCCCCGACGGCATCGTGCTGACCGGCGTGGTGCATTCAGCCGACGCACGCAGCCGCCTGCAAGCCTCGGGCATTCCAGTGGTGGAAACCTGGGACCTGACACCGGAACCCATCGACATGCTGGTCGGCTTTTCGCACAGCGCAGTGGCCGATGCGGTGTGCCGCTACCTGCATGGCCGGGGCCGCCAGCGGCTGGCCGTCATTGGCGGCGACGACGAACGCGCCCGGCGCCGCAGCCAGGCCTTTGTGGCCACCGCCCTCAGCTTGGGGCTGCCAGAGCCGCTGGTGCATGTCGTCCCCGCCCCCACCACCCTGGGCAGTGGGCGCAGCGGCCTGCAGGCCTTGCTGGCGCGTGGCATCCACTTCGATGCGGTGTTTTGCAGCTCCGACCTGCTGGCGCTGGGCGTACTGACCGAGGCCCAGGTTCTGGGCATCTCGATCCCCGATCGCCTGGCGGTGGTGGGCTTTGGCGACCTGGCCTTCGCGCAGGACCTGCACCCCGCCCTGACCACGGTACGCATCGACGGCACGCGCATCGGCACGGAAGCCGCGCGCTGCATCGTCGACCGCGTCGAAGGCCGCCCCGTGCCCGAGCGCATGGTGGACATCGGCTTTCTCATCATCGAACGCGCCAGCGTTTAACACCCCGTCCCTAGGGATTTCACTGATTTTCTGGGATTGACTTCCAATTTGGTAACGTTAACAATGCCCCGTGTTAACGATAACAAATTCAGACAACCCACTGTAGTCAACCCAAGGAGACAACCATGTTCACTCGCCCACCTCCCCATTTTTCGCTCAAGCCGGTCGCACTCGGCTCGAGCTTGCTGGCAACGGCCCTTCTTCTGGCCGCCTGCGGCGGCAGCGACGGCCCCCCGGCCATCCAGCAACCAACGCTGGGTGCCCACACCAAGTCCATCCTGACCGTGGACGGCAAGCAGTTCAAGGACCTGAACGGCAATGGCAAACTCGATCCTTACGAGGATTGGCGCCTGTCGGTCGACGACCGCATCAACGACCTGGTCGCGCAGATGAGCGATACAGAAAAGGTCGGCATGATGATGATCAACGACAACAATGCAGGCTGCGGCGGTGCCGTCACGCCCACGGCGATCGACTACATCAACACCCAGAAGATGACCCGCTTCATCCTGCGCTCGACGGCCGCGGGCCAGGCCGATGCCTGCGACGGCAGCGTGACACCGGGCCGCGGCGGCTATGCCGTCACGCCCCAGCAGTTGGCCGCTTACACCAACGCGGTGCAGGAGATCGCCGAGGGCACCCGCCTGGGGATTCCGCTGGTCTTCAAGGACAACGCCCGCAACCATGTCGAAACCGATCCGCGCCAGGGCATCAGCGCGGGCTCCGGTGCCTTTACCCAGTTCCCCAAAGAAGCTGGCCTGGCCGCCGCCGCCCTGGGCGAGCAGTTCCTGAAGGAGGGCAAGGCGACCACCGGCGACATGTCCGTGGTCAAGACCTTCACCGATGTCATGGGGTCGGAGTACAACGCCGTCGGCCTGCGCGCCATGTACGGCTACATGGCCGACCTGTTGACCGAACCGCGCTGGTACCGCGCGCACGAAGTCTTCACCGAGGATGCCGACCTCAACGCCAACATCATGAAGTCACTGGTCGGGGGCCTGCAGGGCACCACGGTCAAGGACGGCACCTCGGTCAGCCCGACTACCAAGGTCGCGCTGACCATGAAGCATTTCCCGGGTGGCGGGCCGCAGGAACTGGGCATGGACCCCCACTACTCGTTCGGCAAATACCAGCAGTACAGCAACAACTTCGCTTACCACATGAAGCCCTTTGTCGCCGGGATCAACGCGGGCGTGTCGGCCATCATGCCGTACTACGGCGTGCCGATGAGCGGGCGCGACGCGAACAACAACCCGATTCCGCTGACCGCCGACGGCGTGACCTACCCGCTCACCGGGTTTGCGTTCTCGAAGTCGATCGTGACCGACCTGCTGCGCGGCAAGCTGGGCTTCAAGGGCTATGTCAACTCCGACACCGGCATCATCAACGACCGCGCCTGGGGCCTGGAAGACAAGACGGTGCCAGAACGGGTGGCCGCGGCGATCAACGGCGGCACCGACACCCTCTCGGGCTTCTTCACCAACAAGACGATCAAGGACCTGCTCGACCAGGGGCTGATCACCAAGGAGCGCGTCAACGAGGCGGCCAAGCGCCTGCTCAAGGAGCAGTTCCAGCTCGGGCTGTTCGAGAACCCCTACGTCGATGCGGGCCAGGCCAACGCCACCGTCGGTGCGGACGCCAGCCGCGCCAAGGGCCTGGAGATCCAGAAGAAATCGGTGGTCCTGCTCAAGAACGACACGCTGGCCAGCGGCAGCAAGGCTTTGCCGCTGAAAGCGGGCTCCAAGGTCTACACCATCGGCTTCAGTAAAGCCAATGTGGAAGGCTACGGCTACACCGTCACCGATGGCAACTACGACGCGAGCAAGAGCCAGACCCGTCCCCCGGTGCCGGCCGGCACCGATGTCGCGGTGATTCGGGTGCTGGTCAAGGATGCGGGCTCGGCCTACCAGAGCAAGGCTGTGGCCACCGGCGACAACCCGCTGTTCCTGAACCCGCTGACCGGTAAGACCTGGGGCGCCGAAGATCCGTGCCGCATGTTCCCGGCCATCAACGCAGGCTGCTCGGACACCGGCCTGCTCTTCGGCGGCGCCCTGCCCTGGGAAATCGGTGATATCAGCTTCACCGGAATGGCAGCCGCCAAGTCGCGCACGATGTACCCGACGCTGGCCGACATCAAGGCCATCATGGCGGAAATCGGCGATCCGAAGAAGGTCGTCCTGAGCGTCTACTTCCGCGCGCCGTATGTGCTGGACGATGCCAGCGGCCTCAAGGATGCGGGTGCCATCACAGCAACCTTTGGCGTGACCGACCTGGCGATGCTGGATGTCCTGTCCGGCAAGTTCAAGCCGCAAGGCAAGCTGCCGTTTGCCCTGCCCAAGACCCTGAAGGCGGTGCAAGAGCAGAAGTCCGACCTGCCCGGTTTTGACGAGACGACCGATGGCGCGCTCTACAAGTTTGGCTACGGCCTGACCTACTAAGACGCGGCTGCGGCGCACCCCTGGTGTGCCTGGCAGAAGAGCCGTTCGCACAACGGCTCTTCTGCCCAAACCGCCCCCGCTGCAGGGCCTCACCGCTCTGCATTTCCACGGCTCGCACAAGGATGACCACACCGATGACCGATACCACCCACTTGACCCCGCGTTGGACCAGCGCACTGCTGCTGACTGCGCTATTCGCCCTGCCCTTCACCGCGCATGCCGGACTGAAGGAAGGCCTGGCCGCCTACGACAAGGCCGAATACGCCACGGCCCTGAAAGAGCTGACGCCAGTGGCAGAAAAAGGCAATGCCCCAGCCCAATACCGGCTAGGGAAAATTTTCAATCTGGGCCAAGGCGTGCCGCCCGACAAAAAAGAGGCTGCCAAATGGTTCCACCTGGCTGCGCAGCAGGGATTGGCCGAGGCACAAGGAGCCTTGGGCTACCTGTGCCTGGTGGGCGAAGGTGTATCGCAGAACAGCGATCTGGCACTGGAATGGACGCGCAAAGCCGCCCGGCAAGGCAATGCAACAGCGCAGTTTAACCTGAGCGTGATGTACGGCGAAGCCTTCGGCATCCATAAAAATCCGGTCGAATCGCAAAAATGGCTGCGCAAGGCCGCAGACCAGCGCCACATTGAAGCGCTGAACGCCCTGGCTGCCGACTATGCCAAAGGCAAGGATGGAACCCCAAAGAACCCGGTTTTCGCCTACGCGCTATTCGCTGCATCCGCTGAAAAAGGCAATGCGGTAGCAGCAGGCGAACGAAAGAACCTGGAGGCTGGCATGTCCGCCAAAGACCTCGGGGCCGCAAAGGCCCTGGCGCGGAAATGGAAACCCGGGACCGTCTTTGCCAACGCCACCGCAAGCGCCGCAAGCCTTTAACCACCAGCCCCTTGCGGCTTACGCATTATTTATAGAAAAAAAGGCTCCAGAGCTTATTCCAAAAGCGTGAGAAGCTACATTTTTTGTAGTAAATCCGCAATCACCCGCGGATACAGCAGGTGCTCCTGGGTGAGCACCCGCGCGGCCAGCACCTGGGCGGTGTCGCCGGGCAGCACCGGCACCACGGCCTGGCCCAGGATGGGGCCGTGGTCCAGCTCGGCGGTCACCTGGTGCACGGTGGCCCCGGCGAAGCAGCAGCCGGCATCCAGCGCCCGCTGGTAGGTGTTCAACCCCGCAAAAGCCGGTAACAGCGAGGGGTGGATGTTGACCATGCGCCCCGCGTAGCGCTCCACAAAGCCCGGGGTCAGTATGCGCATAAAGCCCGCCAGCACCACCAACGCGGGCTCATAGCGGTCGATCACCTGCGCCAGCTGGGCATCGAAAGCCGCGCGCGGGTCGGGCGCACCGGCAAAGGCCTTGTGCTCCACCACCTCGGTCGCCAGGCCCTGGGCGCGGGCCAGCTCCAGCCCCCCGGCAGCCGCCTTGTTGCTGACCACCGCCACCACTTGGGCCCCGAAACGCCCGGCCCAGTCGTGGCGGATCGAGGTGCGCACGATGGCCGCCATGTTGGAGCCGCCGCCAGAGATCAAAATAACAATGTTCTTCATATTGACCGGAATTATCCCAGTGCCCACCACCCCCCTCCTCCTCACCCCCATCGAAGCCCGTGTCCTGGCCACCTTGATGGAAAAAGCCCGCACCGTGCCCGACAGCTACCCCATGTCCATGGTGGCCCTGCTCAGCGGCTGCAACCAGAAGACCAGCCGCGAACCGACCATGAACCTCACCGAGGCTGAGGTCGCCGAAGCCCTGGGCAATTTGAAAGACCTCACCCTGGTGCGCGAATCCAGCGGCAGCCGGGTGACCCGCTTCGAGCACAACTTCCAGCGTGGCGTGGGCGTGCCCGAGCAGTCCGCCGTGGTGCTGGGCCTGCTGATGCTGCGCGGCCCGCAAACCGCGGGCGAGCTGCGGCTGAACACCGAGCGCTGGTACAAATTTGCCGATATTTCCTCGGTGGAAGGCTTTCTGGACGAAATGCTGGAGCGCAGCGAAGAAAAAGGCGGCCCGCTGGTGGTCAAGCTGCCGCGCAGCGCGGGCGAGCGCGAGCAGCGCTGGGCGCACCTGCTGTGCGGCCCGGTAGATGCCAACGCCATGGGCACCAAAGCCCCCGAAGGTGGCAACAGCACGCGGCTGGAGGCGCGCATCGAGGCTTTGGAAGAAGAAGTGGCCCAGTTGCGGTCCACGGTGCAGAAGCTGTGTACCGAACTGGGGCTGTAAGGCGGCGCACAACGAGGGCTAACCCGAGCGCTGGAGCCACACCGCCAAAGCGTCGGAATTCTTTACATCGTTACTTCCCCCGCTGTACACCCAACCAACAATATTGATCTAAGTATTTGATTTTATTGTTGTTTTTCAATTTGTAATAAATTGGCTCAGTTGTTGCTAAATGTAAATACGCTCATCTTGAACGTGTCACACATCCCAAAGCACCCATGCCATTCAAATCCATCGCCCTCTCTCTTGTAACCGCCTTGACCCTGGGCTTTGGCGTATCCGCACAAGCCACCGTGTACACCAGCACCAACGTGCCTGTGACCATTTGCGACGTTTGCGATGTATCGTCTAGCTTGGCCATCACCAGCCACAGCACCATCACCGACCTGAACGTCTTGTTGAACAACTTGACCCACACTTGGGATGGTGATTTGCTGATCAGCTTGATTGCGCCCAATAGCACCACGGTCGTCCTGTCCAACCGCCGTGGTAGCAGTGGCGACAACTTTATCGGCACCGTGTTTGACGACGAAGCCAGCACTGCCGTCGGCAATAGCGCGGCACCCTTTACGGGCGCTTTGAACGCCGAAGAACTGTTGTCTGTCTTTGATGGCATGGACGCATTCGGCACCTGGACCTTGCGCGTGCAAGACTTGGCATCCGCCGATGTCGGCAGCATCAACAGCTGGGGCCTGAATATCACCAGCACCACCCAAAACGTGCCCGAGCCAGGCTCCTTGGCCTTGATGGGCCTGGGCTTGGCGGGCCTGGCAGCTACCCGCCGCCGCAAATCGGTCTAAACCGATCTCACCCATAAAAAAAAGCAGCTTCGGCTGCTTTTTTTATGGGTGAAATGCTGGCGTGCTAAATCAATAGCCGCGAAGACTTGGGCACGTGGGCAATCAGAAAATCCATCTGGTCGGCCAGGATGCGGCGGTTGCGCAGGATGAAGTCTTCCCACAGGCTGGGCACGTAGGGCGTGTACAGCAGCGGCATGTGGGCCTGCTCGGGCGTGCGGTTGCTTTTGCGGTGGTTGCAGGCGCGGCAGGCGGTGACCACATTCATCCAGGTGTCGGCCCCCTTCTGGCCCAGCGGTTTGATGTGCTCGCGGGTCAGCTCGTCTTCATGGAAATGGTTGCCGCAGTAGGCGCAGACATTGCGGTCGCGCACGAACAGCTTGGTGTTGGTGAGGCTGGGGCGCAGGTCAAACGGGTTGATGTTGGGCACGCCGCGGGTGCCAATGATGCTGTTGACCGTGATGATGGACTGCTCGCCGGTGATGGCGTTGTGCCCGCCATGGAACACCGCTACCTGCGCGCCCATCTCCCAGCGCACCTCTTCGGCAGCGTAGTGGACAACGGCCTGCTCCAGCGATATCCACGACTGGGGCAGCCCCTGGGCTGAGAGCTTCAAGACCTTCAAAACACGCCTCCTGGATCAAATGAACGACCACTTACCGGAAATGCACCCAAGGCTTTGATGCCTTGTACCTGTCTGCTAAGTCACAATATACCTTGTTCCATGCGTTATTACGTGACAGCGCTTATTCGACGGGCGCAATCCGCTATCAAAAAGATACCACCCCATGCAGGTTTTCCGTGGCTTCCAACACCCTGGCATCGCGCCCCACTGTGCGCTCACCATCGGCAACTTTGACGGTGTGCACCGTGGCCACCAGGCCATGCTGGCGCTGCTGATCAACGAAGCCCGGCACCGCGGCGTGCCCAGCTCGGTGATGACCTTCGAGCCGCACCCGCGCGACTACTTTGCCCAGGCCCACGGCCAGCCCAATCTGGCCCCGGCCCGCATCGCCACCCTGCGCGACAAACTCACCGAACTGCACCGCTGCGGGGTGGACCAAACCGTGGTGCTGCCCTTCGATGCCCCGTTTGCCGCGCAATCGCCCCAGGCCTTCATCGACGACGTGCTGGTGCGCGGCATGGGCGTGCGCTATGTGCTGGTGGGCGACGACTTCTGCTTTGGGGCCAAGCGCGCGGGCGACTACGCCATGCTGGACGCTGCAGGCGAGACCCGGGGCTTTGACGTGGCCCGCATGAACAGCTACGAGGTGCACGGCACCCGCGTGTCCAGCTCGGCCGTGCGTACTGCCCTGCAGGCAGGCCAAATGGAGGACGTGGCGCGCCTGCTGGGCCGCCCGTTCAGCATCAGCGGCCACGTGGTGCACGGGCGCAAGCTGGGGCGGCAACTGGGCGAGTCGGCACCGGGCCGCCAGGACGGCTTTCGCACCCTGAATTTGCGCTTTGCCCACTGGAAGCCTGCCGCCAGCGGCATCTTTGCCGTCAAGGTGCACGGCTTGGGCGAAACCGCCCTGGTGGGCGTGGCCAACCTGGGCATCCGCCCCTCGCTGGACCCGAACGACATCAACGGTGGCCGCGTGCTGCTGGAAACCCATTGTCTGGACTGGCCCGCCGCCCTGGGTGCCGAGGGGGCCTACGGTAAAATTATCCGCGTGGAACTGCTGCACAAACTGCATGACGAATTGAAATACGACAGTCTGGATGCCCTGCAAATCGGCATCGCCAAAGACTGCGACGACGCACGCGCGTACTTCGCCCTGCATGCAGAGACCAGCCGCCAGACAACGCGCGACCGAATTTAGACGATCTCAAGGCCCCTGCGGCCATTAGATCCTGCAGCCCACGCCTGTCGGCTGCCTCCCCAACGTGTTCCCAAGAAATCCCATGACTGAATCTACAGCCCCCGACTACCGCAGCACCCTGAACCTGCCCGACACCCCCTTCCCCATGCGCGGCGACCTGCCCAAGCGCGAGCCGGGCTGGGTGAAGGAATGGGAAGACAAGGGCCTGTACAAGCGCCTGCGCGATGCCCGCCTGGGCGCGCCCAAGTTTGTGCTGCACGATGGCCCGCCCTACGCCAACGGCAACATCCACATCGGCCACGCCGTCAACAAGATCCTGAAGGACATGATCGTCAAGGCCCGCCAGCTCAAGGGCATGGACGCGACCTACGTGCCCGGCTGGGACTGCCACGGCCTGCCGATCGAAAACGCCATCGAAAAGCTGCATGGCCGCAACCTGAGCCGCGACGAAGTGCAGGCCAAGAGCCGCGCCTTCGCCGCCGAGCAGATTGCCGGCCAGATGACCGATTTCAAGCGCCTGGGCGTGCTGGGCGAGTGGGACAACCCCTACCGCACCATGGACTACGCCAACGAGGCCAATGAAATCCGCGCCTTAAAACGCATCATGGAACGCGGTTTTGTGTACCGCGGCCTCAAGCCCGTGTACTGGTGCTTCGACTGCGGCAGCTCGCTGGCCGAGTTCGAGATCGAATACGCCGACAAGAAATCGCAAACCCTGGACGTGGCCTTTGAATGCGCCGAGCCCGCCAAACTTTTAACGGCTTTTAGCGACGGTATTGACTCTGAGGAAAAACTCAAATTCATAACAGCTCGGTTACTGGAGTCGCCTGTTTTCGCCGTGATCTGGACCACCACAGCCTGGACCATCCCCGCCAACCAGGCGCTGAACCTGAACCCGGCCCTGACCTACGCCCTGGTGCAAACCGAGCGCGGCATCCTGCTGCTGGCCGAAGATTTGGTCGAAAAAGCCACGGCCCGCTTCGGCCTGACGGGTACCGTGCTGGCCACTGCCCTGGGGGAAAAACTGGCGCAGATCAACTTCAAGCACCCGTTTTACGACGTAACTGGTGAAAAAGGTGAATACAGCTACCGCCGCCTGAGCCCCATCTTCCTGGCCGACTACGCCACCGCAGACGACGGCACCGGCATCGTCCACTCCTCGCCCGCCTACGGCGTAGAGGATTTCAACTCCTGCGTGGCCAATGGCATCCAAACGGACGACATCCTCAACCCCGTGCAGGGCAATGGCCGCTACGTGGACGAGCTGCCGCTGTTTGGCGGGCTGAACATCTGGAAAGCCGCGCCGCTGGTGATCGACAAGCTGCGCGAGCACGACCGCCTGTTTGCCACCGAGACCATCACCCACAGTTACCCGCACTGCTGGCGGCACAAAACCCCGGTGATCTACCGGGCCGCCGCCCAGTGGTTCATCCGCATGGACGAGGGCGAGGGTGTGTTCACCGTAGACAAAGCCCCGCAAACCCTGCGCAAGCTGGCCCTGGCCGCCATCGAAGAAACCAGTTTCTACCCCGAAAACGGCAAAACCCGGCTGCGCGACATGATCGCCGGCCGGCCCGACTGGTGCATCAGCCGCCAGCGCAACTGGGGCGTGCCCCTGCCCTTCTTCATCCACACCGCCACGGGTGAACTGCACCCGCGCACGATGGAGATCATGGACCAGGCGGCTGCGATGGTGCAGACCGGCGGCGTGGAGGCCTGGAGCAAGGCCACGGCCGAGTCCATCATCGGCACCGATGCCGAGAACTACACCAAGGTCAACGACATCCTGGACGTGTGGTTCGACTCCGGCACCACCCACGAGCACGTGCTGCGCGCCAGCCACAAAGAACAATCCGCTTGGCCCGCCGACCTGTACCTGGAAGGCCACGACCAGCACCGCGGCTGGTTCCACAGCTCGCTGCTCACGTCGTGTGCCATGTACGACCACGCGCCCTACAAGGGTCTGCTGACGCACGGCTTCACGGTGGACGGCAAAGGCCGCAAGATGAGCAAGAGCGAGGGCAATGTGGTCGCGCCGCAAGAGGTGAGCGACAAGATGGGCGCGGAAATCATCCGCCTGTGGTGCGCCTCCACAGACTACTCGGGCGACCTGGCCATCGACGCGAAGATCCTGGCCCGCGTGGTGGACACCTACCGCCGGGTACGCAACACGCTGAAGTTCCTGATGGCCAACGTCAGCGACTTCAACCCCGCGCTAGACGCCGTGCCTTCAGACCAGCTGCTGGAAATCGACCGCTACGCCCTGGGCCGCGCCGCCCAGCTGCAGGCCGACATCCTGGCGCACTACGAGGTGTACGAATTCCACCCCGTGGTGGCCAAGCTGCAGGTGTATTGCAGCGAAGACCTGGGTGCCTTCTACCTGGACGTGCTCAAAGACCGGCTCTACACCACCGCGCCCAAGTCGCTGGCCCGCCGCAGTGCGCAGACCGCGCTCTGGCAGATCACCCACGCCATGCTGCGCTGGATGGCGCCATTCCTCAGCTTCACTTCTGAGGAGGCCTGGAAGATCTTTGGCAGCAGCGACTCCATCTTTTTGGAAACCTACGCCGAGCTGCCCGCGCCCGATACGGCCCTGCTGGCCAAGTGGAGCCGCATCCGCGAGATCCGCGACGCGGTCAACAAGGACATCGAAGTGCTGCGCGCCGACGGCAAGGTGGGTGCGTCGCTGCAGGCCAATGTGGACCTGGCCGTGCCTGCGGATGACTTTGCGCTGCTGTCCAGCCTGGGCGCGGACCTGAAGTTTGTATTCATCACCTCCGCTATTACTTTGGTAGCTGCTCCCGCCGTATCCATCAGCGCCAAGGCCAGTTTGGACACCAAATGCGAACGCTGCTGGCACTACACGCCCGACGTGGGTGTGGACGTGGCACACCCCACCCTGTGTGGCCGTTGCAGCAGCAACCTGTATGGCGCCGGCGAAACCCGGGTGTTTGCGTAATGGCGACCAAAAGCAAATCTTCCTTTGGCAAATCCAGCGCCAGCCTGATCCCCTGGCTGGGCCTGGCGCTGATTATTTTCATCGCCGACCAGTTCACCAAAGTGCTGATCATGGGCTACTACCACCTGGGCGACAGCACCTATGTCACCAGCTTCTTCAACATCGTGCGGGCCCACAACACCGGCGCGGCGTTCTCGTTTCTGGCGAGTGCGGGCGGCTGGCAGCGCTGGTTCTTTACCGGCCTGGGCGTGGTGGCGGCGCTGTTCATCGTCTACATGCTGCGCTCGCACCCGGGGCAAAAGCTGTTTTCGTTTGCCATGGCCTGCATTCTGGGCGGCGCGATCGGCAATGTGGTGGACCGGCTGCTGCACGGCTACGTGGTGGACTTTCTGGACTTCCACTGGCGTGGCATGCACTTTGCCGCCTTCAACGTAGCCGATGCGGGCATCACCATCGGGGCCATCTGCCTGATTCTGGACGAGCTGCTGCGGGTCAAGCGCGGCAAATAACCGGGCTGCCAGGGTACGCACGATAAGCGTGGCGCGACTGCGTGGATTCTGGAACACTCTGCGAACCACACAGTCCCTCAATGCGCGGGAGGGTTTTTAACCACGCAAGGAAATTCCCATGCCCCAGACCTACCAGCAAGAGGCCCCCACCCGCGCCGCCATCGACAGTACCCCCGGCCCGCTGGTGATGGAATTTGGCGACGACTATTGCGGCATCTGCGCGGCGGCCCGCCCAGGCATCGAGCAGGCGCTGGCCGCACGGCCCGAGGTGCAGCACCTGAAAATTGCCGATGGCCAGGGCCGCCCGCTGGGCCGCGCGTTCGGCGTGAAACTGTGGCCGACCCTGGTGTTTTTGCAGGACGGGCGCGAGGTGGCGCGGCTGGTGCGGCCCATGCAGGCGCAGCCGATTGCCGAGGCGCTGCAGTTGCTATCTAAATAAGAGCTGCTCACGCTTATCTGAAGAGCGCCAACGGCCTATTTTCCTTGTTTTTTGATAGGGGAGAAAAAGCATGTCCATCCAGCTTGACCACACCATTGTTCCCAGCCGCGACAAGGTGGCTGCGGCCCGGTTGCTGGCGGAATTGCTGGACGTGCCCTGGGCACCCAGCGGCATGGGGCCATTTGCGCCGGTGTACCTGAACGACGGGCTGACGCTGGACTTCATCGACACCGATGAAGCGTTTCCCATCTACCATTTTTGCTTTCGCGTCACCGAGCAAGATTTCGACACCATCCTGGCGCGCATCCAGGCCAAGGGGCTGGACTACCGCAGCACGGTGCGCGGCAGCATGGACATGCAGGTCAACCACCAGTTTGGGGGCCGCAATGTCTACTGGAACCAGCCCGACGGGCACCAGTGGGAGATGGTGACCGCCAGCTACGCGCGCCAGCCTTAGTCTTTCCCACACTCAAAGGTCTACCTGCGTACCGGGCGCAGGAACCTCGACCTTCCAGCCCCGTGTTGTGGCGATGAGGTCGGCAAACGCGCGGGCCGTTTGCGCCTCGCCATGGACCACAAAAGTACGCCGCGGTGCATGCGCAAACCCTTGCAGCCAGCCCAGCAGCGCGGCCTGGTCGGCGTGTGCCGACAGCCCGCCGATGGTGTGGATCTGCGCCCGCACCACATGCTCCTCGCCAAAGATGCGCACCCGCTTGAAGCCGTCCACCAGTTTGCGGCCCAGCGTGCCCGCGGCCTGGAAGCCGATGATGATGATGGCGCATTCGGACCGCCCCAGGTTGTGGCTCAGGTGGTGTTTGATGCGGCCCGCATCGCACATGCCGCTGGCCGAGATGATGATGGCGCCCGACTGGATGGTGTTCAAGGCCACAGACTCTTCCACGGTTTGCGTGAAGTGCAGGTCTATCCATTGGGACAAGGTGTCTTGGGGCAGCAGGTAGGCCTGGGTTTCCGCGTCCAGCAATTCCTTGTGCCGCCAGGTGATTTCGGTGGCCTTGGTGGCCATCGGGGAGTCGACAAACACCGTCAGCTTGGGCAGGCGGCCTTGTCGACACAGGTCTGCCAGCAGCCAGATCACCTCCTGGGTACGCCCCAGGGCAAAGGCGGGGATGATGATATTGCCCTTGCGCTTGTGGACGGTGCTCTCGATCACCTCGACCAGCTCGTCCACGGTGTCCTTCAGCGACCGGTGCAGGCGGTCGCCGTAGGTGGACTCGACGAGCAAGACATCGGCATGGGTGATGGCGGTGGGGTCGCGCACGATGGGCCGACCCGGTTGTCCCAGGTCGCCAGAGAAGACCAGCTTGGTGGTCTTTTTGCCTTCGGTGACCCACAGCTCCAGGCTCGCCGACCCCAGAATGTGGCCCGCATCGCGAAAGCGGCACCGCAGGGTCGGATCGGGCCGGACATCTTCGTCGTAGGCAACGCCGCTCAGTTGCTCCAGACAGGCCTGCGCCTGCGCCACGGTGTACAGCGGCGCGGGTGCACCTGCCCGCTTGCGCTGCCGGTGGTTTTTGCGCTGGGCCCGCGCCCAGTCGGTTTCCTGGATGTGCGCGCTGTCGAGCAGCATCACCGACAGCAGATCTGCGGTGGCGTGGGTGGTGATGATCGAGCCACGAAAGCCCAGCGCGCACAGCCGGGGCAGCAGTCCGCTGTGGTCAATGTGGGCGTGGGTGAGCAGCACGAAGTCGACCTGCCGGGGGTCGAACGTCCAGGCCTGGAGGTTGCGCGCGCGGGCTTCGCTGCCACCCTGGAACATCCCGCAATCGACCAGAAAGCGTAACGTGCCGGTCTCGACCAGAAAACACGAGCCGGTGACTTCTTGCGCAGCACCGATGAATGTCAGCTTCATACGCGTCCCCTAGAGTGGCATCCAGTATGGACCCACCCGGCGCAGCCGACTTGACCTTGGTCAAAAAATGAACGCTATCAAAAAAATAGCTTCTTACGCTGATGAGATAAGCGTAAGAAGGCTATTTTCTATAAATCTCGAAACCGGAAAACCCGTCAGTTCGCCAGAATGGTGTGGGGCACGCGCCCCACCGGCACTGTCTTCAGTGCCTTGCCGTTTTCGGTGTTGATGATGGTCATGTCGTCTGACAGCCCATTGGCGACCAACAGGCGTGAACCGTCCTTGTTCAAGGCCACACCCCAGGCCCGTTTGCCCACCAGCACCACGCGGCGCACGGTGCGGGTGGCCACGTCCACCTCGGCTACGTGGTTGGCCCGCCCCAGCGCTACCCACACGGTCTTGCCGTCGGCCGTCATCAGCATGCCGACCGGCGTGATGTCGGCGGCGCGCATGCCGGGCAGCTGGAAAACCAAAGTCTGCTTCACCTTCATGCCACGCGTGTCGATGATGCTGACGCTGGCACCCAGCTCGTTGGTGACCCACAGCTCGCTGCCATCCGGGTTGAGCGCAAAGCGCCGGGGCCGCATGCCCACCTTCACCTGCCCGGCGAGCTTGCGCGTGGCCACGTCGACGGCGTAGACGGTGTTGGCGCCCTCCGAAGTGACGTAGACAAACTTGCCGTCTGCCGATGCCAGCACGCCCTCGGGCTCGGTACCGGTCTTGACGGCAAACAACTGCTTCTTGCTGGCCAGGTCGTAGGCCGCCATCTGGTTCTCTTCCTCAATCGACACGTAGGCGGTCTTGCCGTCGGGTGACAGGGAAAATATCTCCGGGCTGTCGCCGCTGGGGATGGTGTCGATCAGCTTGCCGGTCTGCACATCGACCACGCCGATCTGGTTGCTGTCGCCACAGGCCACCATGATCAGCAGCCCGCCCTGCGCCCAGGCCATGTGCCGGGGCCGCAAGCAGGTACGGATGGTGCGAATGGGCTTGCCCTCCGGGTCCATCTGCAGGATCTGGTTGTCCTTTTCGCTGCTGACAAAGATGTCGGCGGCGGCAGGCAGGCACAGGCTGGACAGGCAGGTGGCCAAACACAGCAGCCCGCCGGTTTTCCATAGCGTTTTCATTCGGTTGTCCCTAGATTTTTCTTGGTTGTCACGTTTTGGCGCACCCCGGCCAGCGCCGGTACGGTTTGCTCCAGGCTGCAACAGTGGGGCCGCGGCTCAGGGTGCAGCCAGGGTCAGCCCGCGCGACTGGAACAGTGCCAGCAGCTCGCCTTGCTTGCGCAGCGCATCCAACGCATCGTCCAACGCGGTGGCCAGCTCTTTGTTCCCTGCCTTGACGGCCATGCCCAGCGGCCAGCCGTTGGGGGGAATGCCCGGCAACACCAGCTTGGAAAAAGCCCAGTCCTGCCGGTCCCGCTTGGCGGCAAATAGGGCGGCCTCGGCCTGCGCCAACGTGACAAAGGCTACATCCGATTGCTGCGCCAACACCGCCTGGGCCGCGTCCAGACCGGTCTTGTAGAGGGAGGTATGCCCGCGCAGCAAACCGCCCTTGTAGCCCATCAGTGCACTGGCGGCACCACTGCCCTGCTCCACCGCGATCTTCTGCTCCGCCAGGTCTTCCGGGTTGTAGACCTGGGCCAGTCGCACGGGGTTGTGTAGCACCACCAGGTGTTCGCGGGCGTAGGGGCCAAAAATGAAGGCTTGGCGGTTCTCTGCCATGAAGTACTTGTCCACCGGCACATGCAGCATGACATCGGCCGGGCCGTAGCCCAGGTAGTGGCCGCGCCAGACCATGTTGCGCAGGTCGTCGTTCATGTTTTCGCCCGAGTCGAAGGGCAGCAGCGCGGCGTTGAGCTGCATCTGCCGGGCCAGCGCCTGGGCCAGGCCTACGTCCAGCCCGGACATGCCCGAGGCGGCACCGTCGGAATACGGTGCGTTGTCTTTGTACAGCGCGACCTTGAGGGTGCCACTGGCCTTGATTTTTTCCATCGCGGTGGGCTCCTGCGACCAGGCCTGGGCAGCGGCACCCAGTAGCAGGGGCAAGGCACCCAGCATTCTTCTACGCGACAGCAGACTGGCGGGTGCCAGCGTGGGCAATTTTTTCAAGAGCGTCTCCGGTTGTAGTTATAGGTGGTGAGGTCGCGCAGGCTTCAGGGCTCGCGGCGGGTTTCCAGGTAGGTCTTGATGGACCAGATGGCCTCTTGGGTCAGGATGCCCTCGAACGGTGGCATATACACCCGCCCGTCGCGCGCGCGGCCACGGCGTACGGTGGAGAGAAAGTAGTCGTCCATCTCCTTGAAGCAGGCCTGCTTTTTCACCACGTCCGCCAGTCCGGTGCAATCCGCATCCAGCTTGCGCAGGTCCGGCGAGATGCCACCCGAGATGGCCTCCAGCCCATGGCAGCGCGCGCAGTTCTGGTTGTAGGCGGAAGTACCGATGCGCAGCGCCTCTTTGTGGCCGTCGCCGGTCGAATACGGGTTGCTTTCTCGCCATTCGGTGCCCAGCTGCGGCAGGGTGTGGGTATCGACCGATTGCGGCACCACGTCACCGTGCGCCAGAGCCGACACACTGCCCAACGACAGGCACAGGGCCAGGCCGACGGCCATCCATGCTCCACCACGTTGCAGAAAAGATTTCATAAGTTGTTTGCCTCGATATTGTGTTGACGATGGTGTGGCAGTCAGCAAATACCGCGCCAGAGCAAAGCGGGACCTGCCAACGGGTTCTGGCGCCATCGCAGCATGCTGTGGCCCTCATCTGTGCCAATTTGCAGCACCGCGGTGTCCCGTGGCTGGCGGGCATCTTGCGTTGCTATGACCGCTGTAACAAAACGGAGCAAAATACATGGCTGACAACCCCCACAGCGGCGCCACCCATTCCAGGTTCACGGTGATATGCAACACAGATTGCCCCGAGAACGACAACTGGCATTGGCAAGAAGAGCCACCCGGAGACAACATGATCGAAAAGAGTTTTTCTGCGGAGCCCGATGCCGCAGGCGGCATCCAAGGGGATAGTCCGCCGTATTCCGAGTTGATCGGTACGTCCCGGCAACGCTCCCGGGACTACGGGCTGGAAGAGCATGACCGCCCAGACCTTTCCCGGGCTGCACGCGGCCTGATGAACCAGGCACTGGAAGAAAACCGCTTTCTCTACCAGCATGCGGCACCCGTGATGGAAACGCTGTACGAACAGATCGCCAACACCCACAGCATGGTGCTGCTCACAGCGCGCAGCGGCATGATTCTGCATTCGCTGGGCGACGCGGACTTCCTGGAAAAGGCCTCCCAGGTTGCTTTGCAGCCGGGCGTGGACTGGTCTGAAAAAGGCAAGGGCACCAACGCGATCGGCACCGCACTGGCCGAGGAAAAGCCCATCGTGGTCCACGGCAGCCAGCACTTCCTGCAGGCCAACCGCTTCTTGACCTGCTCCTGCACACCGATATTCGATCCTTACGGCAAAGTCATTGGTGCACTCGACGTGACCGGCGACCACCGCAGCTACCACCAGCACACCATGGCCTTGGCGCGCATGTCCGCGCAGATGATCGAGAACCATATGTTCGCGGATGTGTTCCACACCGAGATCATGGTGCGCTTCCACACCCGTGCCGAGTTCCTGGGCACGCTGATGGAGGGCATTGCGGTGTTCGACCCGGACGGGCGCTTCATCACCGCCAACCGCAGCGCGCAGTTCCAGTTCGGCATGTCCAGCGGCGCCCTGGCGGCACACACCTTCTACTCCCTATTCCGCATCTCGACCTCGCAGTTCCACGACCGCGTGCGCACCGCCAAAGGCAACGTAATTTCGCTGTGCCTGCACAACGGTGTCACCATTTGCTGCCGCGCAGAACACAAGACACCACGGGCGTTCGAAGCCGTCAATTTCTCGGGTGCGGACATCGTGCGACCAGAGGCCCAGCCCAAGGGGGACAGCAAGACTTCCAACAGCGATCTGCGGGCGCAGCAAAAGGCTTCGCTGTCCAGCCTGCGCTACCTGGACACCGGAGATACGCAGATTGCGGCGGTGATCGAAAAACTGCAGTTGGTGCGTGGGCGTGACATCCCGATCATGATTCTGGGCGAAACCGGCACCGGCAAGGATCTGTTGGCCCAGGCCATCCACAACGACTCGCCGCGGGCCAACCACAACTTTGTCTCGGTCAACTGCGCCTCGATTCCCGAGACCCTGATCGAGTCCGAACTGTTTGGCTACGAAGAAGGTGCGTTCACCGGGGCCAAGCGCAAAGGCGCCATCGGCAAGGTGCAATTTGCCCACGAAGGCACCTTGTTTCTGGATGAAATTGGCGACATGCCCAAGCACCTCCAGGCCCGCCTGCTGCGGGTACTACAGGAGCGCAAAGTCAGCCCCCTGGGCGCAGGCAAGGAAGTGGAGGTGGATGTGGCCGTGATCTGCGCCACCAACAAGAACCTGAAGGAAATGATCGCCCGCGGTGAATTCCGCGAAGACCTGTACTACCGGCTCAACGGACTGGTGGTGCGCCTGCCAGCCCTGCGCGAACGGCAGGACCTGGAGGTGGTGGCGCGCAAGATTCTGGCCAGCGTGAGCCAGGCCCCGGTGCCCATGGGGATCTCCAAGGAAGTGATGTCCATCCTGCGCCAGTACCCCTGGCCGGGCAACTTCCGCCAGCTGTTCAACGTGCTGCGTACGGCGGTGGTCATGGCGGGCAACTCCGAGGAGCTGCTGGTGGGCCACCTGCCCGAAGAGTTTCTGGAAGAGCTGAACTACGTGGGCGCTCGCAAGACCGAGACGGCCCTGCCCCCCGTCGAAATCCGGGTTGAAACACCGGCGGGCTCTGTGCCGACACCCACACCGCCCCGTGAAAACCACAGTCTGGAGAGCGTGGCGCTGGAAGCCATGGCGCAGGCACTGCGCTCCACCCGGGGCAATGTGTCGGTCGCCGCCAAGTTGCTGGGTGTTTCTCGCAACACCATCTACCGCAAGAAAGCGCTCTTGCCGGACGATATCTGGGACTGACCGGGACACAGCCCGGCCCCGGCTGGCCGGGCCGGGCTGACCGGGCCGGGCTTATTTCTCCACCGTAAGAATCCAACGCGCCAGCAAGTTCAGGTCATCCTTGCCCAATGAGGCATGCGGCGGCATCGGGATGCGGCCCCACTTGCCCTTGGAACCATATTGGATGGACTGCACTAGCGATGCGACCGCATCCTTGTCGTCACTGTACTTGGCGGCCACGCTGGTGTAGGAGGGGCCGACTACTTTTTCCGAGGCGGAGTGGCAGCTGAAGCAGCCATTGCTCTTGGCCAGCTCCATTGCCGACTTGGTATCGGCCTGGCTCATGGGCTGCGCCGCATGGACAGCACCCCAGGCCATCCATAGGGAGATTGCGAGGATTTTCATACAACAATTCCATCAAAAAAAGCCGGGTTCTGGCCGCGCCCATGGCGTGCAACCAGAACCATTTGGCTGGATTACTTGGGCAGCTTGAAGGTCCAGACCGAACCGCCTTGTTCCAGGAAGTTGACCTTCTTGGCCACTTCACCACCCCACAGCGGCACCGCACCACCCCAGCCCGACACCACGCTCACGTATTGGTCGTTGCCGTCTTTCCAGGTGATCGGAGGTGCCACCACGCCAGAGCCGGTCTGGAACTGCCACAGCACCTTGCCGGTCCGCGCATCGGCGGCCTTGAGGTAGCCTTCGGGCGTGCCCCAGAACACCAGGTCGCCCGCCGTGGTCAACACCCCACCCCACAGCGGCGCGTTATTTTTCACCTCCCAGGCCACCGTGCCGGTCTTGGGATCAATGGCGCGCAGCGAACCAATATGGTCCTCAAACAAGGGCTTGATCGTGAAGCCGGCCCCCAGGTATGCGCCACCTTTTTTGTAGCTGATGGGCTCGTTCCAGATTTCCATGCCCCACTCGTTGGTAGGTACGTAGAACAGCTTGGTTTTGGGGCTGTAGGCCATGGGCATCTGGTTCTTGCCGCCCAAGAAGCCCGGCGCTGCGAACACCGAAGCGCCCTTCTTGCCATCGCCACCTTCTGCCGACGGGTCACCGGGGCGGTTGGCGGGGTCGAAATTGGGCCGTCCGGTTTTCAGGTCGATGCTGGTGGCCCAGGTGGTCTTCTTCACGAAGGGGAAGGCATTGAGCAGCGTCCCGGCGGTCGCATCGATCACATAGAAGAAGCCATTGCGGTCAGCCTTGCCGCCCACGCGTTTGCCATCCATGTCGAAGGTGACGAATTCGTTCACGCCGTCAAAATCCCAGGCATCGTTGGGCGTACCCTGGTAGTGCCAGACGATCTTGCCGGTCTTCACCTCGATCGCCACGGTGGATGCGGAATACAGGTTGTCGCCCTTGCGCACATGGCTATTCCAGGGGCCAGGGTTGCCGGTGCCGAAATAGGCCAAGCCCGTCTTCGCGTCGTAGGTGCCGCCCAGCCAGGTGGCGGCGCCGCCGGTCTTCCAGGTTTCACCGGGCCAGGAGGCATTGGTGGTGCCGGTGATGCCGTTGTCCTTGCCGTTCAAGGTGCCCATGTGGCCTTCGACCGTGGGGCGGCTCCACACCAATTTGCCGGTCTTGGGATCGCGGGCTTCGACACGGCCCACCACACCGAACTCACCACCGGACACGCCCGTCAACAGCAGCCCTTCGGCAATCAGCGGTGCCGCGGTATAGCTGTAGCCCGCAGAATAGTCATCGATCTTCTCGCGCCACACGACCTTGCCGGTGTTCTGGTCCAGGGCCACCAGCTGCGCGTCCAATGTGCCGAAGATCACCAGGTTGTCATAGAGTGCTGCGCCACGGTTCACCACATCGCAGCAGGGCATGATGCCTTCTGGCAAACGGTGTTCGTACTTCCACAGCTTCTCGCCGGTCTTCACATCGATCGCAAAAATGCGCGAGTATGAAGCCGTGACAAACATCTTGCCCTTAAAGACCAGTGGCTGCGATTCCTGGCCACGTTGCTTCTCACCACCAAAGGACATGGACCACACGGGAGCCAGGTTTTTGACGTTGCCGGTGTTGATCGTCGTCAAGGGCGAGAAACGTTGGCCCTGGGTGCCGATGCCCCAGCTCAGTACGGACTCCGGATGCGTGGCATCGCCCGCAATCATGGCGTCCGTGACCTGTGCCGACAGCTGCGTGCCTGCCGCCGCCATGAGTAAGCCGAGAAGTTTTCTTTTCACAATCGTGTCTCCTGTTTATTTGCTGGCGCGAAACACTGCCTCTGTGAGGGCAGTGACATCGGTTCCTGCTTTGCAGACCGCAAAGCCATTAACCGCATGGCATTTGCGCAATATGTATGCCAGTGGTTTGGTATGGATTTACGGACGCAGATGCGGGGAAATGGCGAACCGATGGCGCCATGTGTTCAATGCGGGTTCAGTCGGTCTGCTGCACCCTGCAACACTGTTCCAATATGAGCCAATGGACCAGGCGAACGCACTCAGGCCGGCAACAGTGTGATGCCTGGCGTTGCCTGCCAAGCGCCTTTTTTATCCACCACCAGTACATCGACATTCCAGACTCTGGCCAGTTGCAGGGACTGCTTGAAACCCGCCACAAACATCACCTTGGTCAGGGCATCGGCCAGCACGCAACTTGGTGCCGCTACCACCACGCAAGACAAACCAGAAGGTGAATAGCCCGTCGAAGGATCGAAAATGTGGTGGTGTTGAAAGTCAGGGCTGAAGCTGCACTGGCTGTCCGCCGATGTCGCCACGCAGCGGCCATCCATGGCGATGCGGGCCAGCACGCTACCCGCATCGCGGGGGGCGGCGACCCCTAGCGTCCAGTCGCGGCGGGGCTCTGGCGTTCCCAGAGCGGCCCATTCCCCGGTATCGACCAATGCATGTTGGATACCCAAAGCCTGAAGGCGTGCCGTCACCAAATCCGCCGCAAAGCCCTGCGCAATGCCGTTGAGTGTGATGCCCATCCCCTTGCGCCCCAGCGTGACGGCATCTTGCGACACATCCAGCAGCTTCCAGTTGGCCAGGTTCTGCGCGTGGCGAACCTCGTCCGTCGTCGGCAGCCGACCCTGGTTACTGGCGGTTTGAAAGGCCGTCCACAGCGGCTGTACCGTCACATCAAATGCGCCATGGCTGCGGGCCGAAACCGCTTGGGCCACCTGCAGTATGGCGACCAGATCGGGGTGCGGGTGGCGCAGGTAACCCTCGCGGTTGAGCTGGCAGATCGCACTATCGGGCCGGTACAAACTCATCTGGTCTTCCACGTGCCGGATGGTGTCCCGCGCCGCGTCCAGTGCGTGCTCGGCCAAAGCAGCATCCGCATGGCCCACGCGGATCGCCATGGTGGTTCCCAAGCCTGTCAACGTACGTTCTCGCCACTGCAGGCCGTCCTGCTGCCGCGCATGGGACAGGCCCATACCGCCCAGTCCGATCGCTGTCTGGATGAAAGAGCGGCGCTTCATGGTGTGTCTCCTGCAACGACAGAGGGAAGCCCGCGGGCATTGAGCGCAATGATCGGAATCACCGGCTGGCTGACGGCTTTGCGCTTGCTGTTGAAAACGGGCACACACAATTCTTCGCTCTCGTAGACCACCACACAATCCATGCACTGGAAGCACTCGCCGTAGTCCACCTTTCCGGTCTTGTCGATGGCCTGGTAGGCGCAGTCGCTGCGGCAGCGCTGGCAGGGCTGGCCGCACTCCACCCGCCGCTTGATCCAGTCGAACCGCCGCAACCGGCCCAACACCGACATGCCTGCGCCCAAGGGGCAGAGGTAGCGGCAGTAGCCTTTGTAGAAAAAGGCACTCAAGCCGACGGTAAGCAGCGCCCACACCACGAAGGGCCAGGCGCGCACGAAGTTCAGGGTGATGCTGGTCTTGAAGGGTTCGACCTCCACCAGCCTGTCGCTCCAGGTCACCGATACACAGGCCGCCAACAGGATGCCTGCGAGGACGAAATACTTGACCCACTTCAAGCGCGCATCCAGCTGCGTAGAGACGCGCACCTGGCGGATGCCAAGCCGTTGGCTGAGCTTGCTGACCAGTTCCTGTAAGGCGCCGAACGGGCACAGCCAGCCACAAAAAGTGCCCCGGCCCCAGACAAAGAAAGTCACCGCCGTAAACGCCCACAGCAGCACCGTCATCGGGTCGTACAAAAAGAACACCAGGCTCTGCCGGGCCAGCACGGCCTGGATAAGCGCCACAAAATTCACCACCGACAACTGCCCCTGGGCATACCAGCCAATAAAGCCCAGTGTGAACAGCAAATAGCCGGTGCGAAAGACATCCAACCGGCGCTGGCTGGCACCCAGCCATTCAGGCTTGCGCAAAGCCCACGCCAGCACAGCCAGGCCCAGCAGCAACACGCCCAGCTCGGGCCAACGCCCGGTCCAGCTGCTGCGCCAGGTCTTGGCATCGGTTGCCGCTGCCTCGACATAGCGGCCCGGCAACTGGGCGCTGAAGGCGAAGGGCTTGCGCACCACCTCGGGATAAATCTGGCCCTTGCTGCGTGTGACCAGCAAGGCAAAATCCAGCGGCGCTGCGGGGTCCAGGCCTGCCGGAGCGATCACCCGGAACACACTCACCTGCGCCCCCGCCAAATTCTCTGGCAGTAGCAGCCGGGTATCCAGGTCCAGATCGCGCATCTCCAGCGGCAGACCCAGCTGGCCGAGCGTCAAACGGTCGGGCACGGTGCCGCGCATGAAGTTCTCGCCCAGCACCGGGTAGCGGCCTGTGCCCACCACCAGCAAGGCATGGTCGCCCGGGTCCAGGCGCTTTTGCAGGTATTCCCAGTCTCTAGGACTCAGCAGGTTGCGTCCCACCGACGGCACGTCCAGGTAGGCAAAGTACAGCTCCTGCAAGCTCTGCTCCGGCGCGGCCAGCGCTTCGGGGTCGAGTCCTTCGCCGACCGTTCCCTGGAAGGCTTTTTCGACATCGCTGTTGCGAAAGACATGCCGGGTGAGCAGCCCGGCCCGCTGCAGGCCGTCCCAGTCCATGGGGCTGAAAACATCGGGGCGGATGCGGGCAATCAGCTCGGGGTCTTTGCCAGCGCCATAGCCCATCTTGGCCCGTGCCACCTTGAGCGATGCCGCCAACAGACTTTGGTTGAGTATGCGCACCGACGCCGTGGCTTTGGCCACACCATCGATGTACACGTTGGCGCTGGTGGCCTTGTCGGCACCGCTCTGGTTGGAGCCGATCTTGATGCTTTGCTTGACCGACAGCCGGGTGTACTGCTCGACAAACTTGAACAGCGGCTTCTCGCCCAGTCCATCCAGGAACACCGGCTCGTGCTGCGACAACACCTTGACCTCCATGAACTTGCCGTCAGTGTCCAGCGCCACCAGCAGGTTGAAGGGCGTGCCCGAGAAACCCGGAATCGCCACCATATCGATGGACTCGAAGGCATAGGCCACAATGGGGGTGCTGGTGGCAGACTGCTTGAAGATCGGCCACACCGGAAGGTCACGGTCCTTCTCCCCCACGATGAGCGGCGGTGGAAACGCTTTCTCCATGGCAGCGCGGTCCATCGTGCCAGCCTGCGCCAAACTCATTACCCACAGCAGCAACAGGTATGCGAAAAGCTTCATATCCGTCCCCCTAGCCACGCTGCCGTATCCAGCCGCGCTGCGGGTCGTAGCCGCGCAAGGCCAGGGCAAAAAAGACCACCCCACACACCGCCACCACGGCCAGCGAATCGCCCTTGAACTGGCCCTGCAAGGCGAAGCGCACCAATTCCACCACATGGGTGAAGGGATTGAACTGCGCCAACTCAAACAGCCACAAGGCACCCGACTCCTGCAGCTTCCACAACGGGTACAGGGCCGAGCTGATGAAGAACATGGGAAAGATCACAAAGTTCATCGCCCCGGCGAAGTTCTCCAACTGCTTGACGTACACCGACAGCATCAGCCCCAGCGCGGCCAGCATGGCCGCGCCCAGGGCCATGGGCGGCAGGGCCCGGAGCCAGCCCCATCCATCCGCTTCCACCCCGAAGGCCCAGGCGATCACCAGAAATACCAGCATCTGCAACAGCGACAGCACCGTCGCCGCACCCAGCTTGAAGGCCAGCAGCCAGCCGCGCGCCAGCGGCGCCGTGAGCAGCAGGCGCATGACACCCATCTCGCGGTCGTACACCATGGACAGCGAACTCTGCATGCCGTTGAACAGCGCGATCATCCCAAGCAGGCCGGGCAGCATGTAGACCTTGTATTCGATGTAAGTCTCGTACGGCGGAATGATGGCAATGCCGAACACGTTATGGAACCCGGCGGAAAACACCACAAACCACAGCAGTGGCCGGACCAGGGACGATGCCAGCCGCGCGGGCTGGCGCAGGAACTTCAACAGCTCCCGCCCCACCACGGCGCGCAGGGCCCGCGCCAGATGCGGGATCAAAGGCGTGCTCACCGGCGTAATCACAGCTGCTTCTTGCATGTGCTTTCCTTTTGGTCCATGCCCAGGGTGTCCAGCACTTCGGTGGGATGCAGTACGCCGTCGAAAGGAGCCATCCCCGCAACACCGTCGGCATGGCCCAGAAAGACGGGCTGGCGCAACTGACCATCCCAGGGCCGAAACGATAGGCGCGGCCCCTTGTAGCCATCCACAAACACCTGCCCGCCGCGCAACAGCCTGAGCTGCTCTGCGACCGTGGCCTTGGGCTGTTCGGTCAGCACCGCCACGATGGACTTGACGGCTATCCAGGCCGCCCAGTCCTGCGCCGCCATGGGCCGGTGCGCAAAGCGCGCAAACCGCCGCGACAGCTGCGGCCCGCCATTGCGCTCCCACTGCGGATGCCAGGCCATGGCAGTCAGCCCGTTGGAGCCCACCACGGGCCGCGGCCATTGCGTGGTGTAGGGCAGGGCACGGGCAAATTCGCCATCGCTGTCCAGCACCACCACGACATCAAAACCCTTGTCGTTGGTGAGCAAACGGGTATTGCTGAGGTCACGCTCGCGCGGGTCGCCCGACACCTTGAACTGCGCCGTCTTGTTGATCCGCAAGCCATAGCGCTTGGCCGAGCGCGCAAAGGCATCCAGCTGCAGTGTGTCCTGGGGCTGCTGCCCATACAGCACCAAGGCCTGCGTCCACGACCGGGCGGCAAGGTACTGCACCAGGGCATCGCTGAGCATCTGCCGACTGGGATAGGTGTGCAGCATCGCCAGCGCGCAGGAGGCGCCGCGCAAGGCATCCGAGGCTGAGCCGATATTGAACAGGATGGGTGCGTCGGGCTCCACAGCGGCGGTGCTGGCGATCTGCTGCAGCTCCGCGTCGGGCAGGTCCAACAGCACATGCTGGATCTTGGCAGCCTTGAGCTGGGCCATCACACGCGGCAGATCGGCTACGTTGCTGGCCATGAAGGTCTTGATCTGCACGCGCTGGCCTGCCGCTTCCAACTCCGGCTCGGACTCATCCAATGCCACCCGGGCGGCATCGATGGGCCGCCCTGTCGGATGGTCGGGATACGCATGTTCCAGTTGGCGAGCCTGGTAGCGTGCGTCGTCCATCAGCCCCACCATAGCTACCGTCCACGGCGCTGCATTCACCCATTGACACGCCATCAGGCACAGCCCCACAGCGGCCCGCGCCAGACTGCGTTTCACGCAAGTTTTTGTCTCCATCGGCTTCTCTTTTTTTGCGTCACAGAATGTGACATGCGGGCTTGTAACCGCAAGATAAATGCCACCTCGGGAAAGCCCACCGTGGAACAACACTTGCTTGGTACAGGGTTGACACTAGTTCCCAACCGCAGACCCATTTCATGACCACCCCATCCTGTGCCTCCAATACACCGCCGGTTTTATGGGCGCGCAGTATCTCCAAGTCCTATGGTTCCAGGTTGGCCTTGAAGTCGGTGGATCTATGTGTGCGGCCGGGGCAGTTCGTCGCGCTGCTGGGGCCCAATGGCGCGGGCAAGTCCACGCTGCTGCAGATCCTGAGCGGGCTCTTTGTGGCGGACGGCGGCGAGCTGTCCATCCTCGGCCACGACATGCAGACCCATGCCACCCGCGCACTTGCCTGCTTAGGCATGGTGTTCCAGCAATCGTCACTGGACCTGGATCTGAGCGTGCAGGCCAATTTGCTGTTCCACACAGACCTGCATGGCATGCCCCGCAAAACAGCCCTGCTCAGAATTCAGGAGGGTCTGGAACGCCACGGGCTGCAGGCACACGCCAAGGCCACGGTGCGAGCGCTCTCGGGCGGCAGTCGGCGCAAGGTGGAGCTGATCCGGGCACTGCTGCACAAGCCCAGGCTGCTGTTGATGGACGAGGCTACCGTCGGTCTGGACCCCGCATCCCGTCAAGCGCTGATGGCTGCTGTGGAAGACCTGGCGCGCGTCGACGGCGTGGCCATTCTGTGGGCCACCCATTTGGTGGACGAAGTCCAGCATGCCGACCAGGTGGTCGTGCTGAACCAGGGCGTGGTGGTGTTCGACGGGCCCCCTAAGGCCTTGGTCGAGCAGACCCAGGCCCGCAATCTGGAGCAGGCTTTTTTGCAGCTCTGCCCCTCGCCGCACTCGGTCTGAAGTAGCGGCCTCAGGCAGGGCCGGATTCGCCAAACAGCTCCTGCATTTCCGCCTCGGTGAAAACGCGAGAGCGGGTGTGGAACGCCTTGCCTTCCGGGCCTTCCAGTGAGAAGGTGCCGCCATGCCCTTCGATCACGTCGATGATCAATTGGGTGTGCTTCCAGTAGGCGTACTGCGCCAGACCGATGTAGAAAGGGCAGCCGCCAATATCCCCCAGGTACACATCTCCCGCACCCATGGTGATCTCGCCAGGCAGGTAGCAATTGGCGGCGCTGTTGTCGCAGCAGCCGCCCGACTGGTGGAACATCATCGCCCCATGCTTTTTCTTCAAGAACTCCACCAGCTCCAAGGCGGCCGGCGTCGCAATCACTTTGTCAACCATAAGGCTCTCCAAGCAATGAAGGGGCCGTTACCGGCCCCTTGTGTTTACCTACGCTGGATCAGGGATCAGAAGAAGCCGAGCTTTTGCTCGCTGTAGCTAACCAGCAGGTTCTTGGTTTGCTGGTAGTGGTCGAGCATCACCTTGTGGGTTTCGCGGCCAATGCCAGATTCCTTGTAACCGCCGAATGCAGCATGTGCAGGGTATGCGTGGTAGCAGTTAGTCCATACGCGACCTGCCTTGATGGCGCGACCCATGCGGTAAGCCACATTGCCGTTACGACTCCACACACCGGCACCCAGGCCATAGAGCGTGTCGTTGGCAATTTCCAGGGCTTCCGCTTCATCCTTGAAAGTGGTGACAGCCAGCACCGGTCCAAAGATTTCTTCCTGGAAGATACGCATCTTGTTGTGGCCTTTGAACAGCGTAGGCTGCACGTAATAGCCACCCGCCAGATCACCGCCCAGGTGTGCCTGCGCGCCACCGATCAGCACCTCTGCGCCCTCCTGCTTGCCCAGGTCCAAGTAGGACAGGATCTTGGTCATCTGCTCTTTGGAGGCCTGCGCACCCATCATGGTGTCGGTGTCCAGCGGGCTGCCCTGCACGATGGCGGCCACGCGCTTGAGCACGCGCTCCATGAACTTGTCGTAGATGGATTCCTGGATCAGCGCGCGGGACGGGCAGGTGCAGACCTCGCCCTGGTTGAACGCGAACAGCACCATGCCTTCGATGGCCTTGTCCAGGAAGCCGTCGTCCTTGTCCATGATGTCGGCAAAAAACACGTTGGGCGACTTGCCGCCCAGCTCCAGGGTGGCGGGGATCAGGTTGTTGGCCGCCGCCTGGGCAATCACCCGGCCGGTGGTAGTGGAGCCGGTGAAAGCGATCTTGGCGATGCGCTTGCTGGTGGCCAGGGGCATGCCCGCTTCACGGCCATAGCCGTTCACGATGTTCAACACACCGGGTGGCAACAGGTCGCCAATCAGTTCCGCCACCAGCAGCATGCTGATGGGGGTGGACTCTGCCGGCTTGAGCACCACGCAGTTGCCCGCACCAATGGCAGGTGCCAGCTTCCAGGCGGCCATCAGAATGGGGAAGTTCCAGGGAATGATCTGACCGACGACACCCAGGGGTTCCTGGAAGTGGTAGGCCACGGTGTTTTCGTCAATGTTGCTGAGTGCGCCTTCTTGCGAGCGCAGGCAGCCCGCGAAGTAGCGGAAATGGTCGATGGCCAGCGGGATATCGGCGTTGAGGGTTTCGCGGATAGGTTTGCCGTTGTCCACGGTTTCGGCGTAGGCCAGCATCTCCAGATTGGCTTCCATGCGGTCGGCAATCTTGAGCAGGATGTTGGCGCGGTCTGCGGCGGGGGTGCGGCCCCAGGCATCGGCGGCAGCGTGGGCGGCATCCAAGGCCAGTTCCACATCTTCGGCGGTAGAGCGGGCCACCATGGTGTAGGACTTGCCCGTGACCGGGGTCACCACGGCGAAGTATTCACCTTTGGTGGGCGCAACCCACTTGCCGCCAATGAAGTTATCGTATTGCGCTTTGTAAGCGACTTTGGCACCAGCGGTACCAGGTAGGGCGTAGAGCAAGTTTGTCTCCTTGAAATCTGATCGGATGGGAATGTTTCCCTTGCGGGCAGTTACTCCATCTCACATCCTGTGCCAACTGGCCATCAGTACAGGAAAACCCTTGCTTTCATGGGCGAATGCCCGCGGCAACAGGCTTGGTGAGCAGACCTACGGGAGCCGGGGCTGTAACCCTGCTGTGCCACTGCTCCATAAAGCAACAGTCTGTGCCACAAGTCGTTTCCAAACGAGACAGTGTTACGCCGACACATCAATCAGGCCGTGGCGAACGGCCAGCAAAGTCATCTCGGCCTGGTTGACCAGACCGAGCTTTTGCTTGGTGTTGTACAGGTGCGTTCCCACGGTGGAATTGGAGAGCTTGAGGGTCTCTGAAATCTGCGCTACCGATTGGCCGCGCGCGAGCTGCACGAACACTTCGAACTCCCGGGCCGAGAGCTTGTCCACCGGGCCCTGGTCGCCGCTGATGGCCTGCACCGCGATGCGCTGGGCAATCTGCGGATCCACATAGCGCTGGCCTTTGGCCACGGCGCGGATCGCATCGATCAGCACCTCGGGCGCGCTGCGCTTGGACAGATAGCCCATGGCCCCCGCCTGCAAGGCCCGCATCGGATGGCTGATGTCCTCGTGTGCAGACAGGGCCAGAATGCGCACCCGCCCATCCTTGGCCACCAGGCGCTTGATGGCCTCGATACCGCCCATCCCGGCCATGGCGATGTCCATCACCACCACGTCGGGCGCGGCGGCTGCAAAGGCCTGGCAGGCGGCTTCGCCGCTGTCCGCCTCGGCCACCACCGCGATGTCATCCGAGGCCTGCAGCAAGAGTTTGAAACCCATGCGCACTACCGCATGGTCGTCCACCAACATGACTTTCACTTTATGTCTCCACCGGTTTGTTTTTCATTTTCAGAGGCAAGCTCACCCGTACCCGTACCCCGGCGGGTGCCATCTGGTCCAGGTCAAAACTGCCCCCCAAGGCCTGTGCCCGCTCACGCATTCCGGAAACCCCATAGTGTCCAACGGCCTGCCATTGCTCGATATGGCCCACCCCATCGTCCACCACCTCCATCCGCAAAACCATCTCCGACGCAATCACCCGCACGTCGATACGCTGGGCTTGCGCGTGGCGCAAAGCGTTGCTCATCGCCTCCTGGACGATGCGGTACACCGCGGTGGCCAAGGCATCGTCCAGCCCGTCCAGGGGCTGGGGCATGTCAAAGTTCAGCTGCACGCCGGGATGGTGCAACTGGCAGTCGGCCAGCATGTCGCGCAGCGCGTCGTGCAGGCCAAAACGGTCCAGCGCCAGTGGCCGCAGCTGGGCAATCAAGCGGTGCACGCTGTCGTAGATCTGGTCCGCGCAGCCCATCACCAACCGCGCCGATTGCTCGATCGTGGCGTCGGTACCCGCCGCCCGCCGGGCAATCGCCAGGCCCACGCTTTTGATGGCGGTCACCTGCTGCCCCAGTTCGTCGTGCAGCTCCCGCGAGATCGCCGCCCGCTCCAATTCGATCCGCCCCTGGATCGTCTGGGTCAGCTCGCGGTTCTCGGCCAATGCCTGCGTGGCTGCCTTCGCCTGGCGCTTCGCTTCGATGCTGTCTTGCACAGACTGTGCCATGTGGTTGAACGCCAGAGTGACCAGCCGCCCCTCGCGGCCAGACACATCCGCCATGCGGGTGGCGTAGTCGCCTTCGGCCATCTGGCGCAGGCCCTGCATCACCCGGTGCAAGGGCTTCAGCACCTGGCCCACCAGGGCGTAGACCAGGGCATTGCCCAGCACAAAGCCCGCCAGCACCATCCACAGCATGGGGCTCAGATCGTCCCAGCCATCGAGAATGGCGCGCGAGGGATCCGCCCGCAGAATGATGCGGCCATTGGGCAGCCGGATCTCCTGCGGCTCCAGCGGCGTTGCCACGATCTGGTTGTACCACTGCGGTGAGGTGCGCCCGGCCTTGTAGACCGGTGGGGGCGAGCGGTAGATCAACCCGTCCTGCTCGTCGCGCAGCTCGACCTCGTTGGCCCGGATGCGACCTACCTGGGTCAAAAATCCGGCCATGCCCTCCAGGCCACTGGCACCGTACACCCACTGCATGCGCGAGAGCAGCTGCGTGGCCACCACGTTCGCGCCAACTACCTCCTCGTGCACGCTGCGCCGGATGTTATCGATCTGCAAGCCGATCAGCACCGAGGCAAAAATGCCCAGCATGGCGGTGACGATCAGATTGAGTTGGAGGCGAAGACTCATGGGTTTCCCGGTGTTGCGAGCGCTACAAACAGGCTGCTAGCCGCAAGTCCCGTGCCGCCCACCCATCTCATGAAAATCATGAGGCCGGAATCCAAAATTTCGCGATGCGCCCCAGCCACCCGGCGGGCACACTGCAAAGCGTACTGGCAGATGGTCTGGCAGTACAGGCCGCCGCGCCTTGCGGGACACACTGAAGGAAACCGAGTATGAAATGGGAAACACCAACCGCCAGCGACATGCGTTTTGGCTTTGAAATCACGATGTACATTGCCAACCGCTGAACCCTGTGGCCCGCCGGATACAACCGGTGGGCCATAGACCAGCCACCGCCTGAGAAGAATCCCCTTGAGAGTCCATGTCCTAGGCTCCGCAGCCGGCGGCGGTTTCCCGCAGTGGAATTGCAATTGCCCCAATTGCGCGGCCTACCGCCAGGGCAGCCCACACCACACGGCGCGCACCCAATCCTCCATCACCGTCAGCGCCGACGACAGCAACTGGGTGTTGTTCAACGCCTCCCCCGAAATTCTGCAGCAGATCCGCAGCTTCCCGGCCCTGCAGCCCGCACGGCAACTGCGCGACACCGCCATCCGCGCCATCTTTTTGATGGACGCGCAAATCGACCACACCACCGGCCTGTACATGCTGCGCGAACACCGCCAGCCGCTGGCGCTGTGGTGCCATGCCCTGGTACGAGACGATCTGATGCGCGGCAACCCCTTGCTCAAGGTGCTGGAACACTACTGCGGCACCCGCTGGAACGATGTGCCACTTGACCACAGCCACTTCCCCATAGACGGCGTGCCGGGCCTGCTGTTCTCTGCCCTGCCCCTGCTGAGCAACGCCCCGCCGTACTCGCCGCACCGCGACCAGCCCCAGCCGGGCGACAACGTGGGCGTGACTATCACCGACACAGCCACCGGCAAGCAGCTGTTTTACGCGCCCGGCCTGGGCACCATGGAGCCGCATGTGTGGGCCGCCATGCAAACGGCAGACTGCGTGCTGGTAGACGGCACGCTGTGGACCGACACTGAGATGATCACCCTGGGTGCGTCCCAAAAAACCTCGCGCTCCATGGGCCACCTGCCACAAAGCGGCCCGGGCGGCATGCTGGAATGGTTGGACCAGTTGCCCGCCACCACCCGCAAGGTGCTGATCCACATCAACAACACCAACCCCATCCTCGATGCAAGCAGTCCCCAACGCCAGGAGCTGGCACGCCGTGGCATAGAAGTTGCCTTTGACGGTATGGAGATCACACTATGACCCAGACTGTCACACCCTGGACCGCGGAAGAATTTGAAGCCCAGCTGCGCGGCAAAAGCAGCAGCTACCACATCCACCACCCGTTCCACCGCATGATGGCCGCCGGTACATTGACACCGGCGCAACTGCGCGGCTGGGTGGCCAACCGCTTCTATTACCAAATCTCCATTCCCCTCAAAGACGCGGCCATCCTGTCTAACTGCGATGACCGGGAGATTCGGCGCGAATGGATACAGCGCATCCTGGACCACGATGGCCGCAACATTGGCGCGGTCGACGGCAGCGAAGACCCCGGTGGCATCGAAGCCTGGATCGGCCTGTGCGTGGCAGTGGGCCTGTCGCGCGACGATGTCACCTCACTGCGCTTTGTGGCACCGGCCACGCGCTTTGCGGTGGATGCCTACATCAACTTCGCCCGCCGCCAGCCCTGGCAGGAAGCCGTGGCCTCCAGCCTGACCGAGCTGTTTGCCCCGCACATCCACCAGCAGCGCATCGACACCTGGCCCACCCAATACCCCTGGGTGGACACGCAGGGCTTGCAGTATTTCAAGCAACGCCTGACCCAGGCCCGCCGCGATGTGGAACACGGCCTGCGCTTCACGCTGGCGCACTTCAGCCAGACCCGGGCGCTGCAGGAGCGCGCACTGGAAATCCTGCAGTTCAAGCTGGATGTGCTGTGGGCCCTGGCCGACGCCATCATGCTCAGCCAATGCGAAATCCAGATCATCGGAGCCAAGCCATGAACCAAATCTATTCCGGCATCGACCTGGACCTGCGTCCGCGCATTGCCAGCCTGTTTCGCCTGCAATGGGAGGCGGTGCAGAATTCCTGGGTGATGCTATACCCGGAAGGCATGGTCAAGCTCAACGGCAGCGCGGGCGAAATCCTCAAGCGCCTGGACGGCAAAACCAGCGTCCAGGCGGTCGTCGATGCGCTGGAGAGCGACTTTGGCACCTCTGGCCTGGCCAACGATGTCCTGGACTTTCTGGCGATTGCCCGCCGCCAGGGCTGGATCAAGCTGTGACTTCCCCCCTGCTCCCGGCTCCAGCCACCCCGGGCCCGCCCCTGTGGCTGCTGGCCGAGCTGACCTACCGGTGCCCGCTGCACTGTGTGTTTTGCTACAACCCACTGGACTTCGCCGCCACCAGCACCGAGCTGTCCACCGAGGACTGGCTGCGCGTGCTGCGCGAAGCCCGTGCTGCGGGCAGCGTGCAATGCGGCTTTTCCGGCGGTGAACCCCTGCTGCGCGACGACCTGGAAGTGCTGGTCGCCGAAGCGCACCGACTGGGCTTCTACACCAATCTGCTGACCTCGGGCGTGGGCCTGACCGAGTCCCGCGCTGCGGCACTCAAACAGGCGGGGCTGGACCACATCCAGCTGTCCTTCCAGGACTCGACCCGCGAACTCAACGACTTTTTGTCGCACACCAAGACCTTCGACCTCAAGCAGCGCACCGCCGCCCTCATCAAATCCCACGGCTGGCCCATGGTGCTCAACTGCGTGGTCCACCGGCTCAACATCGACTACATAGCCCAAATCATTGAGCTGGCGGTGGCGCTGGGGGCCGAGTACCTGGAGCTGGCGAACAGCCAGTACTACTCCTGGGCCCAGCTCAACCGTGACGGGCTGATGCCCTCGCGCGAGCAGCTGCAGCGCGCCGAGCAGGTCACCAACGCCTACCGCGACAAGCTGGGCGACACTTTGCGCATCATCTTCGTGGTGCCCGACTACTACGAGACCCGGCCCAAGAAGTGCATGAACGGCTGGGGCAACATCTTCCTGACCATCACCCCGGACGGCACGGCCCTGCCCTGCCACACCGCCAAAATGCTCAAGGGCCTGGCGTTTCCGAATGTGCGCGAGCACAGCGTGAACGACATCTGGTACCAGTCCGACGGCTTCAACCACTTCCGCGGCAAGGGCTGGATGAAGGAGCCCTGCCGCACCTGCCCCGAGCAGGAACAAGACCTGGGCGGCTGCCGCTGCCAGGCCTATCTACTGACCGGCGATGCCGCCAACCCGGACCCGGTGTGCGACAAATCCAGCGACCACCACATCGTGCTGGAGGCCGTGGCCTATGCCCAGATACCCGACAGCCAGCGCACGGTGGTCAAGCCCCTGGTGTTTCGCGACCCCAAGACCTCGCGGCAACTCGCCCAGCCGGTTGCCACTACCGCCCTATAATTGCTATAGAATTTATAGCTTTTTACGCTTATGGGATAAGCGTGAACGGCAAAAAAAGTATCGAATCCATGCCCTATCCGCCTGGGGCGAAAATGGGCCAATGCACGGCGCTTGCACGTCCATAGCGGCCTCGGGGTCAGCGTATAGTCAGCGGCTCCCTATGAAGCATTTACTCAATTTATTGGCAGCCATCGCGCTGCTTGTCTGGGGCACCCATCTCGTGCGTACCGGTGTACTGCGGGTGTTTGGTGCCAACCTGCGGCAGATCCTGGCGCACAGCATGGGCAACCGGTTCACCGCCGCCTTGTCCGGTATCGGTGTGACGGCCCTGGTGCAGTCCAGTACCGCCACCTCATTGATGACCTCGTCCTTCGTGGGCCAGGGCCTGATCAGCCTGCCCGCCGCGCTGGCCATCATGCGCGGGGCCGACATTGGCACCAGTTTGATGTCGGTGCTGTTTTCGTTTGATTTGTCCTGGCTGTCGCCGCTGTTCATCTTTGTCGGCGTGGTGATGTTTTTGTCTACCAAGGACGGCACCGCCGGGCGCATTGGCCGGGTGCTGATCGGCCTGGGCCTGAT
Organism: Comamonadaceae bacterium OS-1; assembly: GCA_027923965.1. Classification (NCBI taxonomy): domain Bacteria; kingdom Pseudomonadati; phylum Pseudomonadota; class Betaproteobacteria; order Burkholderiales; family Comamonadaceae; species Comamonadaceae bacterium OS-1. Next base: position 461,608 of record AP026969.1, on the reverse strand, counting down.
GCTGCTGGCCTTGCGGCTGGTGGTGGACGCCACCGAGCCGCTGCTGGCCTCGCCGGTGGTCCGCGGCCTGCTGGCGGCGGTGAGCAGCGACGTGCTGATGGAGATCTTTCTGGGCATGGTGCTGGCGGTACTGGCCTATTCCAGCCTGGCGGTGGTGCTACTGATTGCCGCGCTGGCTGCGTCCCACGTGATCAAGATGGACGTGGCGCTGGGCCTGGTGCTGGGGGCCAACCTGGGCAGCGGCGCGCTGGCGGTGCTGACCACCTCCAAGTCGGCCATCGAAGTGCGCCAGGTCACCGTGGGCAACTTTGTCTTCAAGCTGATGGGTGTGGTGCTGGCCGCCCCCTGCGTCGGCCTGTGGCTGCGCCACGTGCACCCGACCATGCCCGATGCCACCCAGGGCGTGGTGCTGTTTCACCTGGCCTTCAACGTAGCCATGAGCGTGGCCTTCATCGGGCTGACGCAGCTGGTGGCCAAGGTGATGGAAAAACTGCTGCCCAAGCCGCCCGCCCAACCGGCCGAGCGCACCCGGCCCCAGCACCTGGACCCGTCTGCCCTGTCCACGCCCTCGCTGGCCATCTCCTGCGCGGCCCGCGAGGCGCTGCACCAGGCCGACGTGGTGGAGACCATGATGCTGGGCATCATGACCGTGATCAAGAACAGCGACCTCCCGCTGGCCGAAGAGTTGCGCAAGCTCGACGACACGGTGGACCGGCTGTACTCGGCCATCAAGTACTACCTGACCAAGATCTCGCGCGAAGCCCTGTCGGAAGAAGAAAGCCGCCGCTGGACCGACATCATCAGCTTCACCATCAACATGGAGCAGATCGGCGACATCATCGAGCGCGTGCTCATCGACGTGGAAGACAAGAAAATCAAGCCGGGCCGCAACTTCTCCGAGGCGGGCATGCAAGAGATCACCGAGCTGCACGCCCGGCTGGTGGACAACCTGCGCCTGTCGATGAGCGTGTTTTTGAACGGCAATGTGCACGACGCGAAGAAGCTGCTGGAAGAAAAGGCCCGCTTCCGCGACCTGGAGCACGCCTACTCGCGTTCGCACCTGGTGCGCCTGGCCGACAACACCCAGTCCAGCATCGAAACCAGCTCGCTGCACATCGACCTGATCAGCGAACTCAAACGCATCAACTCGCACATCTGCTCGATCGCCTACCCGATTCTGGATTCGGCCGGGGCGCTGGCCCCGAACCGGCTGCGTACCTCGAAGCTGGCGGACTTGGGCTGATCAGTGGTAATCGTCTTCGCGCTGGTGCCGAATGGCCAAAATCGTGACAGTATTACCAGCCTCGATCTCGTACATGGCCACATAGCCCGTACGGCGCAGCGGAATCACCAGCTCCCGTAAAAACGGGCTGGCCCCGGCTTTGCGAAAAATGAACGGGGTACGGGCCAGGTGGGTTTCAACCGCAGTGCGGATGGCATCCACCGTGTCTTGCGCAGCATCAAAGTCCTCAGCGGTCCGGGCCCGATCCAACAAAAAGTCCCACAAGCGCAGCAAATCATCGCGGGCGGCATCGGTATACCGCACGTCAAAGTGGTCCGTCACCCAAGCACCTGTTTGCGCCGGCCATCCAGTCTGCGCTGCATCTCGGCATGCACATCGTCCGCGGTGTGGTAGCTGCCGGTGCGTTTGGCATCGGCACTCGATTGCAGGCCACGGGCCAAAAATTCAGCCTGCGCCACACGCCGCTGAATGGTTTCGCGCACCGCCGTTTCTACCAAACTGGTAAGGGTTTCCCCCTCACGCAGCACCTGTTGGGCGGCTTCGCGCAGTACGGGATCGACCCGCACAGAAGGAAAGCTGGTGGTTTTCATCATGCATTGCGTTGTATTTGCGATGCAACAGTCTACTACCCGCCCGTCACCGGCGGAAAAAACGCCACTTCCGCACCGTCCACCAGCGCGGCGTGCGCGTCCACCATCACCTGGTTCAGCGCCACCCGCACCGAGCGGCCAGGGGCCAGGCTGCTGGCGTAGGCAGCGCCCCGGGCCACCAGTTCGTCGCGCAGGGCCTGCACGGTGGCGGCAGTGGTCTCTACGGTCTCCTGGCCGGTGCCCAGCGCCTCGCGGAGGGAGGCGAAATACTTTACCGTCAGCTTCATGCCTGCAGCTCCGCCAGGGGAATGAAGCGCACGGTGTCGCCCCAGGCGATGGTCTGGCCGGGCTGGGTGTCTACCAGGCCATCGGCCCAGGCGGCGCTGGTGAGTACGCCGGAGCTTTGGTTGGCAAACAGTTCCAGCCCGCCCGCCGCGTTGCGCCGCACCCGCAAGAATTCACGCCGCTTGTCGGCCCGGGGCCAGTCGAAATGCGCGGGCAGTTGCATGGCGGGCGGCTCCACGGCGGTGGCACCTTGCAGGCGCAGCACGAAGGGCCGCACCAGCAGCAAGAATGTCACAAAGCTGGCGACCGGGTTGCCGGGCAGGCCGATGAAGTGGCTGCCTTGCACGGTGCCGTAGGCGAACGGTTTGCCGGGCTTGATGGCCAGTTGCCACAGGTGCAGGCTGCCCAGAGTCTGCACGGCGGCTTTGACGTGGTCTTCTTCGCCCACCGAGACCCCGCCACTGGTCAAAATCAGGTCGTGCGTATGGCTGGCGGCGCGCAGCGCGTCTACCGTAGCATCGCGCTGGTCGGGCACGATGCCCAGGTCGGTAACCACGCAGCCCATGCGCTGCAACAGGGCACGCAGGAAGAAACGGTTGGAGTTGTAGATGGCCCCCGGGCGCATGTCCTGCGGGGCCACGTCGCCGGGCATGACGAGTTCGTCGCCGGTGGAGAACAAGGCGACCCGGGGGCGGCGCGCCACAGTCAAGGCGTTCATGCCAATACTGGCCGCCAGCGCAATAGATGCGGGCGCAAGGCGCTCACCTTTCGATAGCACCACGGCATTTTTAGCCACATCCTCGCCCGCGCGGCGCACGCACTGGCCGCTCTGGGGTGGGCGCAGCACGCGCACCGTGCCGTCGGGCTGCACTTCGCACTCCTCTTGCATCACCACCGCGTCGGCCCCCAAGGGCATGGGCGCTCCGGTGAAGATGCGGGCCACGCTGCCAGGCTGCAGGGGCTCGGGGGCGGCTCCTGCGGCGATGCGCTGGGACACGGGGAGCGCAGCTTCGGCTACATCGGCCGAGCGCATGGCGTAACCGTCCATGGCGCTGTTGTCGAACGAGGGGACTTGCAGCGGGGACACGGCATCCTGCGCCAGCACGCGGCCATCGGCTTCGAAGGTGCTTACCGACTCCACAGCAGCCAGCGGCACGGCGTAGGCCAGCAGGGTGGCCAGCGCGTCGTCGAGGGGAATCAGGGGCGAACGGGGAGTCATACGGGTGCCTGGTATTCAAAGATATCAGCGTGCTGCAGCAACCAGGCCACCACGGCGGCGGGGTTGTTGATGTCGAGCACCGGAAGCTGGGAGGGGCTGGGCAGCGGGGAATCGGTGGCGATGGCGACAATGCACGGATCATCGGGGTACTGCACCGGCTGGTCGGACGCGGCGCGCCAAACCTCGATCTTGGGCAGCTCGCTGGTTTTGAAACCCTCCACCAATACCCAGTCTACGCGGGGGTTCAGTTCGGCAATCAGCGCGTGCACCGACAGACGCTCGGGCTCGGCAAATTCACGTACCAGGGCCAGGCGCAGATCGGAGGCAATCACCACCTCGAACGCGCCCGCCTGGCGGTGCCGCCAGCTGTCTTTGCCCGGCTGGTCGATGTCGAAGCGGTGGTGCGCATGCTTGGCCACCGACACGCGCAGGCCCTGCTGCTTGAGCAGCGGGATCAGTTGCTCCACCAGGGTGGTTTTGCCCGAGCCGGAGAACCCAGCGAAGACTACGGCCTTCATGGCAACATCCGGCAAAAACTACACTTTTGATAGCTGCTCACGCCCAATCTATAAGCACAGGCGGTTGTTTTAAGCACAAGTCTTCTCGATCAGGGCTTTGACCTGTGCCACGTCGGCGGGCAGGTTCAGCACGCGTTTGGGCAAGGCTTCGATGCCCAGGAACTGCGGCGGCCGATCGGGCTCGCGGCCCAGGGCTTCGTTCACGGTGGCGGCAAACTTGATGGGCAGGGCCGTCTCCAGCACCACCATGGGCACACCGGCTTGCAGGTGTTCGCGGGCGACCTTCAAGCCGTCGGCGGTGTGGGTGTCGATGACCATGCCGAAGCGGGCATCGGTGTCGCGGATGGTGGCCAGGCGGTCGGCGTGGGTACTCTTGCCGCTGGCAAAACCGTAGCGGCTGGCGGCTTGCGGGAATGCCGGGTCAGCGCTCAGGTCGAAATAGCCCTGGGCCGCCAGTTGCGTGCTGAACAGGTCTTTGGTGCGCGCACCGTCGCGGCCCACCAGGTCGAACACAAAGCGCTCGAAGTTGGAGGCCTTGGAAATGTCCATCGACGGGCTGGAGGTCTCGTGCGTGTCGGCGCTGCCGCGCACCCGGTAGATGCCGGTGCGGAAGAACTCATCGAGCACATCGTTCTCGTTGGTGGCCACCACCAGGGTGGCGACCGGCAAGCCCATCATGCGCGCCACGTGGCCTGCGCAGACGTTGCCAAAGTTGCCGGACGGGACGGAGAAGCTGACCTTTTGGTCATTAGTCTGCGTGGCCTGGATGTAGCCCGCGAAGTAATAAACGACTTGCGCCAGCAGGCGCGCCCAGTTGATGCTGTTGACCGTGCCGATCTTGTACTTGCGCTTGAAATCCAGGTCGTTGGACACCGCCTTGACGATGTCCTGGCAGTCGTCAAACACACCTTCGATGGCGATGTTGACGATGTTCTCGTCCATCAGGCTGAACATCTGCGCCTGCTGGAACGGGCTCATGCGACCCTGCGGCGAGGTCATGAACACGCGCACGCCTTTTTTGCCGCGCATGGCGTATTCGGCCGCGCTGCCGGTGTCGCCGCTGGTGGCGCCCAGGATGTTGAGCTCTTCACCGCGCCGGGCCAGCTCGTACTCGAACAGATTGCCCAGCAGCTGCATGGCCATGTCCTTGAAGGCCAGCGTGGGGCCGTTGGACAGGCCCTCCAGCAGCACGCCGTTTTCCAGGTGCCGCAGCGGCACGATCTCGCCAGTGCCGAACACCTCCTCGGTGTAGGTCTTGGCGCACAGGGCGCGCAGGTCGGCGGCGGGAATGTCGTCGATGTACAGCGACAGGATCTCGAACGCCAGCTCGGCATAGCCCTGCTGGTGGTAGACGCTGCGCCAGCGGGTCAGCGTGGCGGCATCCACCTGCGGGTAGTGGGCGGGCAGGTACAGGCCGCCATCGGGGGCCAGGCCTTCGAGCAGGATTTCGCAGAATTGGCGCGGCGTGGCATCGCCGCGGGTGGAGAGGTAGTGCATGGGGGTTGTCTCGCAGTCAATGTGCCGCAACGCAGGGGTTTGCGCGCCAGATGTGTGCAAATTTTAGCAACGCAGGGCCGCCCTGCCCCGGACGTAAAAAAACCCAGCCGGGCTGGGTTTTTTCAAGAGCCGAGGGCTGCTTACTTTGCACAGGCCTTGCCACCGGAAGGGTGGTTGCCCTTGGCCTTGGCATCGGCCTCGACCATGTACTCGCCGGTCTTGGTCTTGCCGTAGAACTTGGTGCCTTCGCAATGGTAAGTCTTGGATTTCTCGTTCACCCAGACCTTGCCATCACCACCACCGGCTGCTGCCGCGGTGGGCATGGCGGTGGCAGCCTTCTTGGCGGCAGGGGCTGCTGCAGCAGGCTTGGCGGCGGGTGTGGCCGCAGGCGCGGCCACTGCTGGCGCGGCAGGGGCCGCAGCAGCGGCGGGTGCCGAAGCGGTGGCAGCAGGTACGGCGGTGGCGGCAAAGCCTGCACCGGCGAAGCACATGCCAAGGGCGATAGCGAGGGCACGGATGTTGGATTTCATGGGGATTCCTTTTTTAGAAGCTTGCAGTTGAGGGACCACAGCGCCGTTGCGCTTGTGGACTTCAACGGCCCATGCCGTGCCCGGGACGACCGCTTTACATCAGGCTAACTCTTCTTTACGAATTCGCGTGATCGGCGCCAGCACGGTGGACAGGGCCTGCATCTGCGCCAGGGCGGCGTTCATGCGGGATTCGGTGCAGTCGTGGGTCAGGATGATCACGTCGGTCTGGGTGGCACCCTCGCCGCCCACTTCGTCGGCTTCGCGCTGCAGCACCGCGTCGATGCTGATGTCGGCCGCCGCCAGCAGGCCGGTCACGGTGGCCAGCACACCGGCCTGGTCGGCCACGCGCAGGCGCAGGTAGTAGCTGGTGACGACTTCGCCCATGGGCAGCACCGGCAGGTCGCTCATGGCGTGGTGCTGGAAGGCCAGGTAGGGCACGCGCTGGGCGGGTTCGGCGGTGTGCAGGCGGGCAATGTCCACCAGGTCGGCGATCACCGCGCTGGCGGTGGGCTCGCTGCCCGCGCCCTTGCCGTAGTACAGCGTGGTGCCCACGGCATCGCCCTGCACCATCACCGCGTTCATCGCGCCTTCCACATTGGCGATCAGGCGCTTGGCCGGGACCAGGCTGGGGTGCACGCGCAGCTCCACGCCGTGGGCGGTGCGCTTGGTGATGCCCAAGAGCTTGATGCGGTAGCCGAGCTGTTCGGCGTATTTGATGTCTTGCGCGCCGAGCTGGGTGATGCCTTCGATGTAGGCCTTGTCGAACTGCACCGGGATGCCAAAGGCAATCGCCGACATCAGGGTCAGCTTGTGGGCCGCATCCACGCCTTCGATGTCGAAGGTGGGATCGGCCTCGGCGTAGCCCAGGCGCTGGGCTTCCTTGAGCACCACGCCAAAGTCCAGGCCCTTGTCGCGCATTTCGCTGAGGATGAAGTTGGTGGTGCCGTTGATGATGCCGGCCACCCACTGGATGCTGTTGGCGGTGAGGCCTTCGCGCAGCGCCTTGATGATGGGGATGCCCCCGGCCACGGCGGCTTCAAAGGCCACCATCACGCCTTTGGCGTGGGCGGCGGCGAAAATTTCGGTGCCATGCACGGCCAGCAGCGCCTTGTTGGCGGTCACCACATGCTTGCCCTGGGCAATGGCTTCCAGCACCAGCTCCTTGGCCAGGGTGGTGCCGCCGATGAGCTCGACCACGATGTCGATGGCCGGGTTTTGCACGATGGCGCGGGCATCGGCCACCACCTGGGCGCGGTCGCCCACCAAAGCCTGGGCTTCGGCAATATTGCGACGCGACACCATGGTGACTTCAATGCCACGCCCGGCGCGGCGTTTGATTTCTTCCTGGTTGCGTTGCAGCACGTTGAACACGCCGCTGCCGACGGTGCCGATACCGAGGATGCCTACTTGGATGGGTTTCATATCAGTTTTATAGTTAAGTAATGGCTCTAACGCTTTTCTGACCTGCATCAGGCGCTACGTTTACGATAGTGTTCCAGGAATTTGGCCACGCGTTGAATAGCTTCGCGCAGGTCGTCTTCGTGGGGCAAAAATACGATGCGGAAATGGTCTGGCGTGGGCCAGTTGAAGCCCGTGCCCTGCACCAGCATCACATGGGTTTCCTGCAGCAATTCCAGAATGAACTGCTGGTCGTCTTCGATCGGGTACATCGCCCGGTCCAGCTTGGGGAACATGTACAGCGCGGCGGTGGGTTTGACGCAGCTCACGCCGGGGATGGCGGTGATCAGCTCATAGGCCAGGTCGCGCTGGCGGCGCAGGCGGCCGCCCTCACCCACCAGGTCGTTGATGCTCTGGTAGCCGCCCAGCGCCGTCTGGATCGCCCACTGGCCAGGCACGTTGGCGCACAGCCGCATGTTAGAGAGCATGTTCAGGCCCTCGATGTAGTCGCGTGCCGGCTTCTTGTCGCCCGACACCACCATCCAGCCCGCGCGGTAGCCGCAGGAGCGGTAGCTTTTGCTCAGGGAGTTGAAGGTCAGGGTCAGCACGTCGTCGCTCAGCGAGGCCATGGCCGTGTGCTTGGCACCGTCGTACAGCACCTTGTCGTAGACCTCGTCGGCGAAGACCACCAGGCCAAATTCACGGGCCAGCGCGACGATGCCCTTGAGCAGGGCATCGGAGTACAGCGCGCCCGTGGGGTTGTTGGGGTTGATCACCACAATGCCCTTGGTGCGCGGCGTGATACGTGCGCGGATGTCGTCCAGGTCCGGCATCCAGCCATTGGCTTCGTCGCAGATGTAGTGCACCGGCGTGCCGCCCGACAGGCTCACCGCTGCGGTCCACAGCGGGTAGTCGGGCGCAGGCAACAGCAGCTCGTCGCCGTCATTCAAGAGGGCGTTGGTGGCCATGACGATGAGCTCGCTGGCACCGTTGCCCAGGTAAATGTCATCCAAAGTGACACTTTTTACACCTTGTTGCTGGGTGTAATGCATGACCGCTTTGCGCGCGCCAAAGATGCCCTTGCTGTCCGAATAACCTGCCGAATTGGGCAGGTTGCGGATCATGTCCTGCTGGATTTCTTCGGGCGAATCAAAGCCAAACACCGCCAGGTTGCCGATGTTGAGCTTGATGATTTTCTGGCCCTCTTCCTCCATCTGGCGCGCCGCGTCCATGATGGGGCCGCGGATGTCGTAGCACACACTGGCCAGCTTGGTGGATTTTTGGATGGTCTTCATGGTGTCCCTGGCGGGCGCAGGTATAAGCTGTCGCCGCAGGCTGTCTATAAGAATGGAAACCTATAATTGGACCACATTTGCAAAGCCGTTCCATGAAGCTCCAACCCGATAAATTCGACGTGCAATCCATCACCGGCTACGGGCCGGGCTGGGTCGGCATCAACACCGACAAGGTCGTGCACAGCGTGGTGCTGGGCTCGCGCGGCGAGCGTCTGGAGTGGAACTGCAGCCGTTTTGAGGACCTGGCCCCCGAGCACTTTGCCCAGTTGGCCGCGATGGCCCCTGAGCTGGTGATTTTTGGCAGTGGCAGCCGGATTCGTTTTCCGCAACCGGTGTGGCTCAAGGCACTGATGGCACAGCGCATCGGCATTGAGACCATGGACACCCAGGCCGCCTGCCGCACTTACAACATCCTGGCCCAGGAGGGCCGCCACGTGGTTGCAGCCCTGTTACTGGAGACTGCCACCTGAGCCTGTCGATGAGCCGCTCGGTTTCCGAGTAAAATCGAGGGTTGCAGTTTGAAGCAGCCAGCGGTCAAGCCACGGTGATAACACGAGCATGCTAGCACCGTTTCCCCGGCCTTTCGCACCAGCCACTTCAACCTTTCGACGACCACACCCAGTCACAAGAGACCCCAAGCACTATGGCGATCGTTGTCAATAAACTTATCTCTGAATTTGAAGCCAACGCCACCGGTGGCATCAAGGTTTCCAACACCACCCACCTCGGCAAGGTTGTGGTTCTGTACTTTTACCCCAAGGACAACACGCCCGGTTGTACCACCGAAGCCATGCAGTTCCGCGACAAGCACAAGGAATTCGTCAAGGCGGGAGCCACCGTGTTCGGCGTGTCGCGCGACAACATGAAATCGCACGATGAATTCAAAACCAAGCTGGAGCTGCCGTTTGAACTCATCGCCGACACCGAGGAAAAAATGTGCCACATGTTCGGCGTGGTCAAGAACAAGATCATGTACGGCAAAAAGGTCAAGGGCATCGAGCGCAGCACGTTCCTCATCGGTGCCGACGGCATCCTGAAGAACGAATGGCGCGGCCTGAAAGTCCCCGGCCATGTGGACGACGTGCTGCAAGCGGTCAAAGATCTGAAAAAAGCGGTGTAAATTTCACTGAGGCCATCGCGCCTTACCGCAACAGGGCTCATGCATAATGAAAACATGCTGCTGGTAAATTCAACTGCGCTCCCCCACAAAAGCCGCCCGGCCTGCCTGGCGGCTTTTGCATTTTTAGACCTCCTTTTTTAACGAGCGAGCCCCACGCCCTATGCCATTGCCTCCCGCCCCCACCAAGCGCGCTGCCACCTTGGCCCGTGAAGCCTATGACGTGGTCGCCAAGTCCATCAAAAAAACAGAGACCAGCCGGGCACCCAAAGCCGCAGCCAACGCCACTGCAGTGCAAGAGAAACCGCAAGCCCGCAGCGTGGAGCCGGTGGCCGAACTGAAACGCGAGAAGCCCGCGCCAGAAGCCCCTAAAAACACCCCCAACCTGGACAAACCCAGCGAAGCCCCCTCGCGCAACCGCAACGCCGCTCTGCTGCAAGAACCCGCAGCCAAGCGCAAAGCGCCCAAGAGCACCGGCCCGGCCAAGCTGTTTGTGCTGGACACCAATGTGCTGATGCACGACCCGATGTGCCTGTACCGGTTTGAAGAGCACGACATCTTCCTGCCGATGATCGTGCTCGAAGAGCTCGACAGCAACAAAAAGGGCATGACCGAGGTGGCCCGCAATGCCCGCCAGACCAGCCGCTCGCTGGATGCGCTGGCCGGCGCCAAAGAGGCCGACATGGGCCTGGGCCTGAAGCTGGACACCACCGGCCACCTGGAAGCCGGCGGCAAGCTGTTCTTCCAGACCCAGACACTGAACTACACCCTGCCCAGCAGCCTGCCCCAGGGCAAGGCCGACAACCAGATCCTAGGCGTGGTCGAGGCGCTGCGCCCGCTGCACCCAGGCCGCGAGGTGGTGCTGGTGTCCAAAGACATCAACATGCGCGTCAAGGCCCGTGCCCTGGGCCTGGCCGCCGAGGACTACCAGAGCGACAAAGCGCTGGACGACGGCGAGTTCCTGTACTCCGGCGCGCTGGCCCTGCCTGCCGACTTCTGGACCAAGCACGGCAAGACCGTGGAAAGCTGGCAGCAAGGCCTGTACACCTTCTACCGCATCTCCGGCCCCATCGTGCCCGAGATGATGGTGAACCAGTTTGTCTACTTCGAGTCGCCCGGCGAGCCCAACCTGTACGCCCGCGTCACCGAAATCCGTGCTAAAACCGCGGTGCTCAAGACGCTGAAGGACTACAACCACCTCAAGCACGCCGTGTGGGGCGTGACCACCCGCAACCGCGAACAAAACTTCGCGATGAACCTGCTGCTCGACCCCGAAGTCGATTTCGTCACCCTGACCGGCAATGCCGGCACCGGCAAGACCTTGATGGCACTGGCTGCGGGCCTGACCCAGGTGCTGGACGAACGCCGCTACACCGAAATCATCATGACGCGGGCCACGGTCAGCGTCGGTGAAGACATCGGCTTCCTGCCTGGCACCGAAGAAGAAAAAATGGGCCCCTGGATGGGCGCGCTGGACGACAACCTGGAAGTGCTGGCCAAGACCGAGACCAGCGCAGGCGAATGGGGCCGCTCGGCCACCAACGAGCTGATCCGCTCGCGCATCAAAATCAAGAGCATGAATTTCATGCGCGGCCGCACCTTCCTGAACAAGTACGTGATCATCGACGAGGCACAAAATCTGACACCCAAGCAGATGAAGACCCTGATCACCCGCGCAGGCCCCGGCACCAAGATCATCTGCATGGGCAACCTGCAGCAGATCGACACGCCCTATCTCACTGAAGGCTCCTCCGGCCTGACGTTTGCGGTGGACAAGTTCAAGGGCTGGCCCCACAGCGGCCACATCATGCTGGCCCGTGGCGAGCGCTCCCGTCTGGCCGACTTCGCCAGCGAAGTTCTGTAACCTTAACGAGACACACCATGATTCTGGAAATCGCCGACATCCGCATCCACCCCGGCCAGCAGGCCGCTTTTGACGAGGCCATCACGCGGGGCCTGGAAACCGTCATCAGCAAGAACGCGGGCTGCGAGGGCTACAAGGTCAACAAGGGCGTGGAAAGCCCCGAGCGCTACGTGCTGCAGATCTTCTGGACCTCCATCGAAGCCCACAACGTGGGTTTCCGCGAAAGTCCGGCGTTTGCCGAGTGGCGCGCCATCGTCGGCCCGTTCTTTGCCAGCCCGCCCGTGGTGGAACACTTTGAGCTGGTAACCAAGTCGCACTGATCGCGCAGACGTCAAAAAGCCCGTGGAACCCCAAGGTTCCACGGGCTTTTTTGTGGGTTGGGCCTTATTTCGCTGCGCGTTCGGCCAGGAAGATTTCTACACGGCGGTTGCGGGCGCGTCCGGCATCGCTGTTGTTGTCGGCCACAGGTTCACGCGAACCCCGACCTGCCACGACGATGCGCCGGGAGTCCACGCCACGGGATGCCAGGTAGTCGCGGGCGCTGTCGGCCCGGTCGAGCGACAGCGGTTCGTTGATAGCATCGCTGCCGGTGCTGTCGGTGTGGCCGATGATGCGCACCTCGGTGTTGGGCTGGTTTTGCAGCCCGCTGGCAAACTGGTCCAGGATGGGGCGCAGGTTGGGCTTGATATCGGCGCGGCCCGTGTCGAACGAGATGTCGCTGGGGATGTTCAGTTTGAGCTGGTTGTCGGCCGTTTGCGTAACCGCCACGCCGGTGCCCGCGGTCGCTTGCTCCATCGCCGCCTTTTTGTCCTGCATGTGCTTGGACCAGACGTAGCCGCCCAACGCGCCGAGCCCGGCACCGATGGCCGCGCCACCCTTGCTGTCACCGATGATCACGCCCGCCAGCGCGCCCAAGCCTGCGCCGGTAGCCGTACCCTTTTGCGTCTCGCTCATGTTGGCGCAGCCGCCCAGGGCCAGCGCGGCCACGGTGCAGGCGATGACGGAAGAGCGCAGGGAAAAGTATGTGTGTGCCATGGTGGTGTCCATTCCATTTCTAGTGTTTCAACAACGGTAGATGCCACTGTCTGTTGACAGGTTCCCCTGGTTATACGCCAGAAAAATTGCTACCGGATGTGAACGGTGTGTGTTCGGGATGTCGGCCTACACCGCCGTGCGGTGCCGGCCGACGCTGGTGCCTGCAGCGCCTCACCATGTCGCTACCATCCGAAACAGAAAATAACCTACAAATCGGCCTCTAGCGCTTATGCAAAAAGCGCAGACAGCTATTATTTATATAGCTTTCTGCGCCTTGCGAGTGGGCCTGCCAGAGAGCTGTCAGCAGCCCTCTGCAAACACGATGCTTATGCGGACGCGGTGTCTTTCACCGTGTCGGCCAGGTCGGTGTAGTCCTTGACCTTGTCGAAGTTCAGGTACTGGTAAATCTTCTCGCTGTCTTTGGTCAGCACGCCCATGTCGGCCATGTATTCGGCCTTGGTGGGGATGCGGCCCAGCTTGGAGCAGATCGCGGCCAGCTCGGCCGAACCCAGATACACATTGCTGTTCTTGCCCAGGCGGTTGGGGAAGTTGCGGGTGCTGGTAGAGAACACGGTAGCACCCTCTTTCACCTGCGCCTGGTTACCCATGCACAGGCTGCAGCCTGGCATTTCCATGCGCGCACCAGCGCTGCCCAGCACGCCGTAATGGCCTTCTTCGCTGAGCTGCTTGGCATCCATCTTGGTAGGCGGTGCCATCCAGAGCTTGACGGGGATGTCGCGCTTGTTTTCCAGCAACTTGGAGGCGGCGCGGAAGTGGCCGATGTTGGTCATGCAGGAGCCGATGAAGACTTCTTCAATCACATTGCCCGCCACTTCGGCCAAGGTTTTCACGTCGTCCGGGTCGTTCGGGCAGGCCACGATAGGCTCGTGGATATCGGCCAGGTCGATCTCAATCACGGCGGCGTACTCGGCATCGGCATCGCCGTGCATCAGTTCGGGGTTGGCCAGCCAGGCTTCCATCGCCTTGATGCGGCGGTTGATGGTGCGCACATCCGAGTAACCGGTGGCAATCATCCACTTCAGCATGGTGATGTTGCTGTTGATGTACTCGATGATCGGCTCCTTGTTCAGGTGCACGGTGCAGCCGCCCGCAGAGCGTTCGGCAGACGCATCGCTCAGCTCAAACGCTTGCTCGACCTTCAGGTTGGGCAGGCCTTCGATTTCCAGGATGCGACCGGAGAAGATGTTCTTCTTGCCTTGCTTGGCCACGGTCAGCAGACCGGCCTTGATGGCGTACAGCGGAATCGCGTTCACCAGGTCCCGCAGGGTGATGCCGGGCTGCATTTCGCCCTTGAAACGCACCAGCACGCTCTCGGGCATGTCCAAAGGCATCACGCCCGTAGCGGCGCCGAAAGCCACCAGGCCGGAACCGGCGGGGAAGCTGATGCCGATGGGGAAGCGGGTGTGGCTGTCGCCGCCGGTGCCCACGGTGTCGGGCAACAGCATGCGGTTCAACCAGCTGTGGATGATGCCGTCACCGGGGCGCAGGGGCACGCCGCCGCGGGTGCTCATGAAGTCGGGCAGCTCGTGGTGCATCTTCACGTCCACCGGCTTGGGGTAGGCGGCGGTGTGGCAGAAGGATTGCATCACCAGGTCGGCGCTGAAGCCCAGGCAGGCCAGGTCTTTCAGCTCGTCGCGGGTCATGGGGCCGGTGGTGTCTTGCGAGCCGACCGAGGTCATCTTGGGTTCGCAGTAGGTACCGGGGCGTACGCCCTGGCCTTTAGGCAGACCGCAGGCACGGCCCACCATCTTTTGCGCCAGGGTGAAGCCCTTATGGGTGTCCACCGGGTTTTGCGGCAGGCGGAACAGGGTAGACACAGGCAGGCCCAGCGCTTCACGCGCCTTTGCGGTCAGGCCGCGGCCAATGATCAACGGGATACGGCCGCCGGCACGCACTTCGTCGAACAGCACGTCGCTCTTCAGCGTGAATTCGGCGATGACTTTGCCGTCTTTCAGTGCCTTGCCGTCATAGGGGCGCAGCTCGACCACGTCGCCCATGGCCATCTGGCTCACGTCGAGTTCGATCGGCAGCGCGCCGGAGTCTTCCATGGTGTTGTAGAAAATCGGGGCGATCTTGTTGCCCAGGCAGACACCACCAAAGCGCTTGTTCGGCACAAAGGGAATGTCTTCGCCGGTGAACCACAGCACCGAGTTGGTGGCCGACTTGCGGCTGGAGCCAGTGCCGACCACGTCGCCCACATAGGCCACCAGGTTGCCACGCGCACGCAGGTCTTCGATGAACTTGACCGGGCCGCGCTTGCCGTCTTCTTCCGGAACGATGCCGGGGCGGGCATTCTTGTGCATGGCCAGGGCGTGCATCGGAATGTCAGGGCGGCTGAACGCATCGGGGGCGGGCGACAGGTCGTCGGTGTTGATTTCACCGGCCACCTTGAAGATGCTGACGGTGATGCTCTCGGGCACGGCGGGGCGGCTGGTAAACCATTCGGCATCGGCCCAGCTTTGCAGCACGGCTTTGGCGTAGGTATTGCCCTTTTCGGCCTTTTCCTGCACGTCATGGAACTGATCGAACATCAGCAGGGTTTTCTTCAAACCGGCGGCAGCGGCCTCGGCCACGGTGGCAGATGCGTCGTCCAGCAGGTCGATCATGGGGCTGATGTTGTAGCCGCCCAGCATGGTGCCCAGCAGTTCGGTGGCTTTTTCGCGCGTCAGCAGCGGGCATTTTTCGGTGCCGTGGGCCACGGCGGCCAGGTAGCTGGCTTTGACCTTGGCAGCATCGTCCACACCGGCGGGGATACGGTGGGTGATCAGGTTGAGCAGATTGGCTTCTTCGCCTGCAGGGGGGCTTTTCAGCAGCTCGATCAGTTCGCCGGTCTGCTTGGCAGACAGGGGCAGCGGCGGAATGCCGAGGGCGGCGCGCTCAGCAACATGGGCGGCATAGGCTTGCAACATGGTTTTCTCCTGGTTCAAATAATCGTGGGGGCAGACGGATGGTTTTTTATTTGGCGGCAACTTCGGGTTGCAATACGGGCTGGGATATAGCTGGTGCAGGCAGCGGAGCCGGAGCATTAAGCACGCTTTGTGCCGGATTCAGCTTGAGCGACTCGGCCACGGCGATCTGCTGCGGGCTCATGCAGTCGTCGGCCAGGCGCTGGCCCAGCTTCTGGTTCATCAGCATGGATTTATTGCCCAGCTGCAGCCATACGGCTCCGGCTTTCTTGTCTTCCAGGCGGATGGCACCGGTGCTGGTTTCCACCGGGAACATGCGGTATTTGAGGGTTTTGACCTGCACGTTGAAGTAGCCAGGGTATTTGGCATCGGCCGCCAGCGTGACGGTGGTGCCCAGCTCGCAAGGCACGGTGCCGATCTGCACGCGCTCGGCAATCGCCATCTCGGCGGGAGTCAGGGCGGCTTCGGCGGCTTCGATACCGGCGGCCACGTTTTTGGCCGCGCTCTTGAGCTGAATGCGGCTGCTGGTGGGCTTGGGGGCGGCTTTGGCAACCGCTTTTACCGGCTTCTTGGGGGCATCCTGGGCCATAACAAACACGGGGGCCAGGGCCAGCAGGGCGGCAGAGAGGATCAGTTTCATACGGTTTCTAGGGTGGGAATAGGGTCGGACAGCTTGAAATACAGCGCCACCTCGGACGGCAAGGCGCGCCCGGTCTGGTGGGCGCGCTCCAGCACCTGCCAAAAATAACGGTAGCTGGCACGGTCGTGCAACTGGCCCGCATCAGAAATGGGGGCCCACTGGGCGGCCACGGCAGCGGTAATGATGCGGGCGGCGGCTTCCACCTCGGCCTCACCGGGCGCGAACGCGGCCAGGATGGGGCGGATCTGGCTGGGGTGGATGCTCCACATGCGGGTAAAGGCCAGGGTGCGCGCGGCGCGCTCGGCAGCCGCCTGCATGGCCTGGGTGTCGGCAAACTCGGTCACCACACAGTGCGAGGGCACCTTGCCATGCGCATGGCAGGCGGAGGCAATCTCCAGCTTGGCGCGCACCACCAGCGGGTGGGTAAATTGGCCTGCCGCGCCCATGGCTTCGCCCGGAATGGCACCGCCGTGGCTGGACACAAAATCCATCAGCCCAAAGCTCAGGGACTGCACCCGGGGCTGGGCGGCGATCTCGAACGCGCGCTGCACGGCGGCAGGCGATTCAATCAAAACATGTAGCGGCAAATGCAGCGCAGATGAGCGCTGGAGTGCTTTTTCGACCTGTATCACATCGCGCACAGATTCGATCTTGGGCACCATGATGTGGGTCAGCCGGTGGCCGGCCTGGGCGGCGATGACAGCCATGTCCTGCTCGAAAGCCGGGTGGTCTACCGCATGCACCCGCACCGCCACCCGTGCCTCGGGGGCCGCGGCCAGCGCCAGCGCCACCACCATGGCGGCATGCTCGGCCTCGCCGCCGACGGGCGCGCCGTCTTCACAGTCCAGGGTCACGTCGAACACGCAGGCCCCAAACTCTTCGGTCATTTCGGCCTGCAATTGCAGGCTTTTACGCATCCGCGCTTCCACGCCGCTGTAATGGTCACAGACCGGCAGGAAACCCTGCGCGGCCTGGGCACCCAGCAGAACTTGGCGGGGATGCTGCATGTCTACGGCTTAGAGCAGGTGGGCAACGCCAGCTTGCTCGTCTTGCAGCTCTTTCAGCGTAATGTTGATGCGTTCCTGGCTGAAGGCATCGACTTCCAGGCCTTCCACCACCTTGTATTCGCCGCCTTCGCAGGTCACGGCAAAGCCAAACATGGTGTCGGCAGGAATACCGTACTGGCCGTCCGATGGGATGCCCATGGTGACCCACTTGCCGTTGGTGCCCAGGGCCCAATCGCGCATGTGGTCGATGGCGGCATTGGCAGCCGAAGCGGCCGACGATACGCCGCGTGCCGCGATGATGGCAGCGCCGCGCTTGCCGACGGTGGGCAGGAAGGTGTTGGCGTTCCATTCCTGGTCGTTGATCATGGACTTGACGCTTTCGCCGTTGATGGTGGCGAAACGGTAGTCGGCGTACATCGTGGGCGAGTGGTTGCCCCAGACGGTAAGCTTCTCGATATCGGCCACGGCCTTGCCGGTTTTGGCAGCGATCTGGCTCAGGGCGCGGTTGTGGTCCAGGCGCAGCATGGCGGTGAAGTTCTTGCGTGGCAGATCCGGCGCGCTCTTCATGGCGATGTAGGCATTGGTGTTGGCAGGGTTGCCGACCACCAGCACCTTGACGTTACGGCTGGCCACAGCGTTCAGGGCCTTGCCTTGGGCGGTGAAAATCTCGGCGTTCACGGCCAGCAGTTCGGCGCGTTCCATGCCGGGGCCACGGGGGCGCGAACCGATCAGCAGTGCGTAGTCCACGTCTTTGAACGCGGTCATCGGGTCGCCATGGGCTTCCATGCCGACCAGCAGCGGGAAGGCACAGTCTTGCAGCTCCATCATCACGCCCTGCAGGGCTTGCTGGGGCTTTTCCATGGGGACTTCGAGCAATTGCAGGATCACCGGCTGGTCTTTGCCCAGCATTTCGCCCGAAGCGATACGGAACAGGATGGCGTAACCAATTTGACCGGCGGCGCCGGTAACAGCAACGCGAACAGGCTTCTTGCTCATGAGAAAACTCCAGGAAGTTGTGAAAAAGGAGGTTGACGTGTGCCAAGCCAGCGCTTGGACACCGGAAATCAGCGCAGAGTTTACTCTCGAAAACCCGTACGTGCCAATTTGTCTTATGTCTTATATAAGATATGATCCATAGGGTTTCAAGATGTAGTTTTTATGCCATTTATCACGCTCGCCCATGGCCCACACTGCCCCGTCCACTGCTGATTCCTTGCACGCCAGTACCGAACCCGGTACGGCTGCTGCATCGACGACTCCGGCCTTCAGCCCGCTGTACCAGCAGATCAAGGGGCTGATCCTGCAGAGCCTGCAAGCGGGCGAATGGAAGCCGAGCGAGGCCATTCCCAGCGAAATGGACCTGGCCGTGCGCTTTCGCGTCAGCCAGGGCACGGTGCGCAAGGCGATTGACGCACTGGCCGCCGACAACATGCTGGTGCGCCGCCAGGGCAAGGGCACCTTTGTGGCCACCCACGCCGCCCAGCACATGCCTTACCGGTTTTTGAAGCTCAAGCCCGATGTGGGCAACGCCACCGACGAAGGCCCGGCCCAGCGCGACATCATCGACTGCAAGCGCCAGCGCGCCAGTGCCGATGTGGCCCGCGCCCTGGCCTTGCGGCCCGGCGATGCCGTTTTACAGGTACGCCGGGTGCTGTCGTTCCAGGAGAGCGGGCTCAACGGCGTGTATGTGCCGACGATTCTGGAAGACCTGTGGCTGCCCGGCGGTCCGTTCAAGGGCCTGACAGCCGAGCGGCTGGCGGGCTACCAGGGCGCGATGTACGCCCTGTTCGAATCCGAATTCAATGTGCACATGGTGCGGGCCGAGGAAAAGATCCGCGCCGTACACCCCGATGCCGAGCAGGCCCGCCTGCTCAAGGTGGCCGCCACCGCCCCGCTGCTGAGCGTGGAACGCGTGGCCTACACCTACAACGACGTGCCCATGGAACTGCGCCGAGGGCTGTATACAACCCTTACGCACCATTACCACAACGAACTTAGTTGAACCAGAGCCGGGGCCAATATTGCCGTGACTTATTCCCTTATGCTGCATTGCAATAGAATTTTGCAGGCAGATTCTTAAAAATTACAACGCAGTTACCAACCACGAAAGCCCACCCATGACAGAGATTGCCTCTAGCGCCCGCCCCAAACGGCCCGAATTTCGCAACATCAACGCGTTAAAAGACCTGCCCACCTACCGCATGGCACCGGCAGCCTGGGTGTCCATCCTGCACCGCATCAGCGGCTTCATCATGTTTTTGCTGATGCCTTTCATCATCTGGATGTTCGACACCTCGGTGTCCAGCGAAATCTCGTTCGCCAAGTTCAAATACGTGTTCAACCAAGGCGCAGGTTTTGTGCCAGGCTTCTTGTTCAAGTTGGTCGCATTGGCACTGATTTGGGCTTATTTGCACCACTTTATTGCGGGCCTGCGCCACTTGTGGATGGACACCAGCCACGACGCGGTGACCAAGGAATTCGGCGCATCGTCTGCCAAGTTCACCCTGGCACTCAGCATCGGCCTGACCATCGTGCTGGCAGCCAAGCTGTTCGGCCTGTACTAAATTCCCCCGGAGCACATCAACATGTCGGTTAATTACGGATCCAAGCGCGTCGTCGTCGGCGCACATTACGGCTTGCGCGACTGGTTGGCGCAGCGCGTCACGGCAGGCATCATGGCCTTGTTCACGGTGGTTGTGCTGGCGCAGTTGCTGATCACCAAAGGCCCCATCGGCTACGACCTGTGGGCAGGCATCTTCGCCGCACAGTGGATGAAGATCGTGACCTTCTCGGTCATCATCGCCCTGCTCTACCACGTGTGGGTGGGCATGCGAGACATCTGGATGGACTACGTGACCTCCATGGTCTGGCTGCGTTTGCTGCTGCAAATTTTCACGATGATCTGGCTGGTCGGCTGCGCTGGCTGGGCGATCCAGGTGCTTTGGCGCCTCTAAAGCACATTTGATAAAAGCAACATAAAAATGACCTACACCAAAGCCCACATTTCCAAGCGTAAATTTGATGTCGTGATCGTCGGAGCCGGTGGCTCGGGCATGCGCGCCGCACTCGAATTGTCCAAAGCCGGCCTGAACGTGGCCTCGCTGTCCAAAGTGTTCCCCACCCGCAGCCACACCGTGGCCGCCCAAGGTGGCGTGAGCGCTTCGCTGGGCAACATGAGCGAAGACAACTGGCACTACCACTTCTACGACACCATCAAGGGTTCCGACTGGCTCGGCGACCAGGACGCCATCGAGTTCATGTGCCGCGAAGCCCCCAAGGTGGTCTACGAGCTGGAACACTTCGGCATGCCGTTTGACCGCAATCCCGACGGCACCATCTACCAGCGCCCCTTCGGCGGCCACACCGCCAACTACGGCGAAAAGCCGGTGCAACGGGCCTGCGCCGCGGCCGACCGTACCGGCCACGCCATGCTGCACACGCTGTACCAGCAAAACGTCAAGGCCAAAACCAACTTCTTCGTGGAATGGATGGCGCTGGACCTGATCCGCGACGAGGCGGGCGATGTCGTCGGCGTGACCGCACTGGAAATGGAAACCGGCGACCTGCACATCCTGCAGGCCAAGACCGTGCTGCTCGCCACCGGTGGCGCAGGCCGTATTTTTGATGCATCCACCAACGCTTTCATCAATACCGGCGACGGCCTGGGCATGGCGGCGCGTGCCGGTATCGCCCTGCAAGACATGGAGTTCTGGCAGTTCCACCCCACTGGCGTGGCCGGTGCGGGCGTGCTGCTGACCGAAGGCTGCCGCGGCGAAGGCGCGATTTTGCTCAACAGCAATGGCGAGCGCTTTATGGAGCGCTATGCGCCCACCATGAAAGACCTGGCCCCGCGCGACTTCGTGTCGCGCTGCATGGACCAGGAAATCAAGGAAGGCCGTGGCTGCGGCCCGAACAAGGACTACATCCTGTTGAAGCTGGACCACCTGGGTGCCGACACCATCCACAAGCGCCTGCCTTCGGTGTACGAGATTGGCGTGAACTTCGCCAACGTCGACATCACCAAAGAGCCGATCCCCGTGGTGCCCACCATCCACTACCAGATGGGCGGCGTGCCCACCAACATCCACGGCCAGGTGATCGAGCAAAAGGGCGAGGTCAACAACGCGGTGATCAACGGCCTGTACGCCGTGGGCGAATGCGCCTGCGTCAGCGTGCACGGCGCAAACCGCCTGGGCACCAACTCGCTGCTGGATTTGCTGGTGTTTGGCAAGGCCGCAGGCCGCCACATCGTCGAGTTCAACCAGAAGAACAAGGAACACAAGCCCCTGCCTGCCAATGCCGCCGACCGTACGCTGGAGCGCCTGAACCAGCTCCAAGCCTCTACCGAGGGCAGCTACTGCCAGGAAGTGGCCGCCGAAATCCGCACCGCCATGCAGCTGCATGCAGGTGTGTTCCGCACCCAGGTCAGCATGGACGAAGGCGTGCAAAAGATCGCCGACATCCGCAAGCGCGTGGCCAGCATCACCCTGAAAGACAAGTCCAAGATCTTCAATACCGCCCGGATTGAAGCCCTGGAAGTGGACAACCTGATCGAAGTGGCCCAGGCCACCATGGTCTCGGCTGCGGCCCGCCGCGAATGCCGTGGTGCCCACACGGTGTACGACTACGAGCACCCTGCCGACCACGACCAGTTCCCGCTGGGCCGCAACGACAAGGAGTGGATGAAACACACCCTGTGGTACAGCGCCGACAACCGCCTGAGCTACAAACCCGTCAACCTCAAGCCCCTGACGGTAGACAGCATTCCACCCAAAGTGCGTACGTTCTAAAAGCACGATACCGCACGACTAGGAAAAACAATGACCAAACGCACCTTCCAGATCTACCGCTACGACCCGGACACCGATGCCAAGCCCTACATGCAGACCATCGAGATCGAACTCGACGGCCACGAACGCATGCTGCTGGACGCGCTGATCAAGCTCAAACAGCAAGACCCCACCCTGTCGTTCCGCCGCTCCTGCCGCGAAGGCGTGTGTGGCTCGGACGCGATGAACATCAACGGCAAGAACGGCCTGGCCTGTCTGACCAATATGCTCACGCTGCCCGGCACCATCGTGCTCAAGCCGCTGCCCGGCCTGCCGGTGATCCGCGATTTGATCGTGGACATGACCGACTTTTTCAAGCAGTACAACTCGATCAAGCCGTATCTGGTGAACGAGAGCCTGCCGCCCGAGCGCGAACGCCTGCAAAGCCCGGAAGAGCGCGACGAATTGAACGGCCTGTACGAGTGCATTCTGTGCGCCAGCTGCTCCACCAGCTGCCCCAGCTTCTGGTGGAACCCCGACAAGTTCGTCGGCCCCGCCGGTCTGCTGCAGGCCTACCGCTTCATCGCCGACAGCCGCGACGACAGCACCGCGGCCCGCCTGGACAACCTGGAAGACCCGTACCGCCTGTTCCGCTGCCACACCATCATGAACTGCGTGGACGTGTGCCCCAAGGGCCTGAACCCCACCAAGGCCATCGGCAAGATCAAAGAGCTGATGGTGCGTCGCGCCATCTAAGGGCTGTTGGTGCAGCCACTTTCCCCCTCTACCGAACCGGCTGCACCTGCTGCACCCGCCGGTTCGGACTTGCTCGGCGAGCGGGCTCTGAGCAAACTGCGCTGGCGCTGCCGCCGGGGTTTGCTGGAAAACGACTTGTACATCGACCGCTTCTTCCAAAAGTTTGCCGACACGCTGACCGTCAGCCAGGGGCAAGCCATGTTGGATCTAATGGATTTAAGTGACAACGATTTGCTGGACCTGCACTTGGCACGAAAGCCGCTTGCGGATGTCGAACCCGCGCTGGACCGCAGTGACGTGCACGAAGTTTTAAGTATGTTGAGAAACCGCTGAAAGGGCAATGAAATGAAGTTAGCAGATAACAAAGCCACTCTGTCGTTTAGTAACGGCAGTCCGAGTGTCGAACTCCCGGTGTACCAGGGCAACGTGGGCCCGGATGTCGTGGACATTCGCAAGCTCTACGCCCAGACCGGCATGTTTACCTACGACCCGGGCTTTTTGTCCACCGCGTCGTGCCAGTCCGCCATCACCTACATCGACGGCGACAAGGGCGAACTGCTCTACCGCGGCTACCCCATCGAGCAACTGGCCACCGGCTGCGACTTCATGGAAACCTGCCACCTGCTGTTGTACGGCGAGCTGCCCAACCCCACGCAGAAAGCCGACTTCACCAAGCTCGTGACCAACCACACCATGGTCAACGAGCAGATGCAATTCTTCCTGCGCGGTTTCCGCCGTGATGCCCACCCCATGGCCATCATGACCGGGCTGGTCGGCGCGCTGTCGGCCTTCTACCACGACAGCACCGACATCACCAACCCGCAGCACCGCGAAATTGCCGCCATCCGCCTGATCGCCAAGATGCCGACCCTGGTGGCCATGGCCTACAAGTACACCATCGGCCAGCCGTACATGTACCCCAAGAACAACCTGAGCTACGCAGGCAACTTCTTGCACATGATGTTCGCCACGCCGTGCGAAGAGTATGTGGTCAGCCCGGTGCTGGAACGCGCCCTGGACCGCATCTTCATCCTGCATGCCGACCACGAGCAAAACGCCTCCACCTCCACCGTGCGCCTGTGCGGCTCGTCGGGCACCAACCCGTTTGCGGCCATCGCCGCCGGTGTAGCCTGCCTGTGGGGCCCTGCCCACGGCGGTGCCAACGAAGCCTGCCTGAACATGCTGACCGACATCCAGAAAATGGGCGGCGTGTCCAAGGTCGGCGAGTTCATGGAAAAGGTCAAGGACAAGAACTCCGGCGTGAAGCTGATGGGTTTTGGCCACCGCGTCTACAAAAACTACGACCCCCGCGCCAAGCTCATGCAAGAGACTTGCAAGGAAGTGCTGGCCGAGCTGGGCTTAGAGAACGACCCGCTGTTCAAGCTGGCCATGGCCCTGGAAAAGATTGCCCTGGAAGACGACTACTTCGTCTCGCGCAAGCTCTACCCCAACGTGGACTTCTACTCCGGCATCGTGCAGCGCGCCATCGGCATCCCCACCCCCCTGTTCACCGCCGTGTTCGCACTGGCCCGCACCTCCGGCTGGATTGCGCAGCTGAATGAAATGATTGGCGACCCCGAGTACAAGATCGGCCGCCCCCGCCAGCTGTTCACCGGCTCGGTGAAGCGCGACGTGCTGCCTATCGCGACCCGTTAAGCTCACCAGTCCCTGAAAAAACCCGCCGTCGGCGGGTTTTTTTACGCCCGCTGGCGATTGCTACATTTTAAATAGCTGCTTACGCTCACCCCATCAGCACAGAGTGCCAAAAAACTATAAATTTATGCGAGGGCAGAGACGATGCCAGCCATCGCAAATGCAGACGACCAGCATTCACCAAAGGGGAGAAAATAGCCTCCCATCGCCCACCGCGATGCCCACACCCCAATGCAACCCACCGAACGCAACTTCGCCCGCCGCATGGACCTCACCTCGCTCCAGCTCTTTGTAGCCGTGTGCGAGCTGGGCAGCATTGGCCGCGCGGCGGAGCGCGAGTTCATTGCGGCCAGCGCCGTCAGCAAGCGCCTGAGCGACCTGGAAGCCACCCTGGAAACAAAGCTGCTGGTGCGCCACACCCGCGGCGTGGACCTGACCCCGGCGGGCGAAAGCCTGCTGCACCACGCGCGCAGCATGCTCTACAGCCTGGAGAAGATGCAGGGCGAGCTCAGCGAATACGCGTTTGGCGTGCGCGGCCATGTGCGCATCCACGCCAGCATTTCCGCCGTGGTGCAGTTTCTGCCCGAAGACCTGGGTGCGTTCTGTAGCAAACACCCGCAGGTCAAGATCGACCTGGAAGAGCACCTCAGCTCCGAAGTCGTCCGCGCGGTACAAGAGGGTGCGGCCGACCTGGGCATTTGCAACCTTGAAGGTGGCGTGGGCGCACTGCAAACCCGGCCCTACCGGCAAGACAATTTGGTATTGGCTGTGCCGTCTACGCACGTCCTGTCGGCACGAGCTGCTATTCTTTTTGAAGAAAGCCTGGATTTCGACCAGGTCGGCCTGCAGGCCAACAGCTCGATCTACCAGGCCATGCACCAGGCCGCTGCCGCCCAAGGGCGCAGCATCAAGCTGCGCATCCACGTGGCCGGGCTGGATGCCATGTGCCGCATGATCGCCAACGGCCTGGGTATCGGCGTGATGCCGCAACGGGCGTTTGACCTGATGCACACCCCCCAGCTCTGCGCCGTACCGCTGCAAGACGCGTGGGCCACCCGCCAGATCGGGCTGGTGGCACGCGATTTCGCTACCCTGCCCGTCACCGCGCGCCTGCTTCTAGAACACCTCACTGCAACCTAAAATAAAGCCCCCACGAAAGACCCCCATGGCACGCACCCTGTACGACAAAATCTGGGACGAACACGTCGTCCATTCCGAAGAAGACGGCACCGCCATCCTCTACATCGACCGCCACCTGGTCCACGAGGTCACCAGCCCGCAGGCCTTTGAAGGCCTGCGCCAGGCAGGCCGCAAGGTCTGGCGCATCAGCTCCATCGTCGCCACCGCCGACCACAACACGCCCACTACCGGCTGGGAACTGGGCTTGGATGGCATCACCGACCTGGTGAGCAAAGAGCAAATCACCACGCTGGATGCCAACATCAAGGAATCCGGCTCGGCGGCGTACTTTCCGTTTATGTCCAAGCGCCAGGGCATCGTCCACGTCATCGGCCCGGAAAACGGTGCCACCCTGCCCGGCATGACCGTGGTTTGCGGCGACTCGCACACATCCACCCACGGCGCGTTCGGCGCGCTGGCGCACGGCATCGGGACCAGCGAGGTCGAGCACGTCATGGCCACGCAAACCCTGCTGGCCAAAAAAGCCAAGAACATGCTGGTGCGCGTGGAAGGCCTGCTGCCCAAGGGGTGCGGCGGCAAAGACATCGTGCTGGCCATCATCGGCAAGATCGGCACCGCGGGCGGCACCGGCTACACCATCGAATTTGGCGGCTCGGCCATCCGCGCCTTGAGCATGGAAGGCCGCATGACGGTCTGCAACATGGCGATTGAGGCCGGTGCCCGCGCAGGCCTGGTGGCGGTGGACGAAAAGACCGTGCACTACGTCAAGGGCCGCTTGCTGGCCCCCAAGGGTGCCGAGTTCGATGCCGCCGCCGCCTACTGGCGCACCCTGCACAGCGACCCCGGCGCGCATTTCGATGCCGTGGTCGAGCTGGATGCCAGCCAGATCATTCCGCAGGTCACCTGGGGCACCTCGCCCGAGATGGTGCTGGGCATCGATGGCCGCGTGCCCGATCCCGAAAAAGAAAAAGACAGCAACAAGCGCCTGGCCATCGAGCGCGCGCTGACCTACATGAATTTGCAGCCCGGCAAGGCGCTGAACGACATCTTCGTGGACAAGGTCTTCATCGGCTCCTGCACCAACAGCCGCATCGAAGACATGCGCGAAGCCGCCGCCGTGGTCAAGAACCTGGGCCAGAAAGTCGCCAAGAACATCAAGCTGGCGCTGGTGGTGCCTGGCTCCGGCCTGGTCAAGGAGCAGGCCGAGCGCGAAGGCCTGGACAAGATCTTCATCGCCGCAGGCTTTGAATGGCGCGAACCCGGCTGTTCCATGTGCCTGGCCATGAACGCCGACAAGCTGGAGCCCGGCGAGCGCTGCGCCTCCACCAGCAACCGCAACTTCGAAGGCCGCCAAGGTGCCGGTGGTCGCACCCACTTGGTCAGCCCGGCCATGGCGGCTGCGGCTGCGGTGCACGGCCACTTTGTCGATATCCGCCAATTTTCTTAACCCTGCAGGAGCACACCCATGAAACACATCACCACCCTGATCGCCATCGCATTTGCCCTGACCCTGGCCGGTTGCAACACCGTGCGCGGCATGGGCCAGGACGTGCAAAAAGCAGGCGAAAAGATCGAAGGCGCGGCGAGCAAGTAATGCAAAAATTCACCATCCACACCGGCCTGGTGGCCCCGATGGACCGCGAAAACGTGGACACCGATGCCATCATCCCCAAGCAGTTCCTCAAGTCGATCCGCAAGACCGGCTTTGGCCCCAACCTGTTTGACGAATGGCGCTACCTGGACGCGGGCTTCCCCGGCCAGGACCCGGCCACGCGCCGCCCCAACCCCGACTTCGTGCTGAACCAGCCGCGTTATGCAGGTGCCTCGGTGCTGCTGGCGCGCAAGAACTTCGGCTGCGGCTCCTCGCGTGAGCACGCACCCTGGGCACTCGACCAGTTCGGCTTTCGCGCCATCATCGCGCCCAGCTACGCCGACATCTTCTTTAACAACAGCTTCAAAAACGGGCTGCTGCCGATTGTGTTGCCCGAAGCCCAGGTGGCCGAGTTGTTCGATGCCTGCCTGGCCTTCCCCGGCTACCAGCTCACGGTGGACCTGGAGCGCCAGGTGGTGGTGAAGCCGCAGGGCGAAGAGCTGGCGTTCGAGGTGCAGGCCTTCCGCAAATACTGCCTGCTCAACGGCTTTGACGACATTGGCCTGACCCTGCTGCATGCCGACAAGATCAAGGCCTTTGAAGCCGAGCGTCTGGCCACCAAGCCCTGGCTGGCGCACACCACGCTGGCAGGCGCTTAACTACTCTTTTTATAGCTGCTCGTGCTTATCCAATAAGCGCTGGCAGCCTATTTTTTATAAATTTCTCAAAATGACTTCTCTCAAAATTGCCGTCTTGCCCGGCGACGGTATCGGCCCGGAAATCATGGCCGAGGCCATCAAGGTACTGGACGTGCTGGACCTGCCGTTCGAGATGGAAACCGCCCTGGTCGGCGGTGCCGCCTACGACGCGTTTGGCCACCCATTGCCCGATGCCACCTTGAAGCTGGCCAAAGAGTCCGATGCCGTGCTGTTCGGTGCCGTGGGTGACTGGAAATACGACACCCTGGACCGCCCGCTGCGCCCCGAGCAAGCCATTCTGGGCCTGCGCAAGAACCTGGGCCTGTTCGCCAACTTCCGCCCCGCCATCTGCTACGAGCAGCTGGTCGACGCCTCCAGCCTCAAGCCCGAACTGGTGGCCGGACTGGACATCCTGATCATCCGTGAGCTCACTGGCGACATCTATTTCGGCCAGCCGCGCGGCCGCCGCACCGCGGTGGACGGGCATTTCCCGGGTTCTGAAGAAGCCTTCGACACCATGCGCTACAGCCGCCCGGAGATCGAGCGCATCGCCCATGTTGCCTTCCAGGCCGCCCGCAAACGGGATAAACGCGTTACCAGCGTGGACAAAGCCAACGTGCTGGAAACCTTCCAGTTCTGGAAAGACGTGGTCACCGAGGTGGGCAAGGAATACCCCGACGTGGCGCTGGACCACATGTACGTGGACAACGCCGCCATGCAGCTGGTCAAAGCCCCCAAGAAATTCGACGTGCTGGTCACCGGCAACATGTTTGGCGACATCTTGAGCGATGCGGCGGCCATGCTCACCGGCTCCATCGGCATGCTGCCCTCGGCCAGCCTGAACGCGCAGAACCAGGGCCTGTACGAGCCCAGCCACGGCAGCGCGCCGGACATCGCGGGCAAGGGCATCGCCAATCCATTGGCTACAATATTGAGTGCTGCCATGATGTTACGTTTCTCACTCCAACAAGCCGACGCTGCCGACCGTATCGAGTCTGCAGTGCAATCCGTGCTTGCCCAAGGTTTGCGCACCGTGGACATCTATTCCGCAGGCACAACCAAGGTGGGTACGCGGGAAATGGGTGACGCTGTTGTTGCCGCAATTACCAAGACAACCAAAGGCTGATCCAGCCCGGTTCGTCACGCCCTCCCCGGCTCGACGAGCCGGGGGTTAAAAACTTTTTAAAGGGCGATGACATGAAAGTAGGAAATCTCGTAGGTTTGGTCGGCTGGCGCGGCATGGTCGGCTCGGTATTGATGGACCGCATGCAGGCCGAGGGCGACTTTGCTCTTATCGAGCCGATGTTCTTCTCCACCTCCAACGCCGGTGGCCCGGCTCCCGCGCAAGCCAAGAACGAAACCACGCTGCAAGACGCGTACAACATCGACGCGCTCAAGCGCTGCGACATCATCCTGACCGCCCAGGGCGGCGACTACACCAGCGAAGTTTTCCCCAAGCTACGCGCTGCCGGCTGGAATGGCCACTGGATCGACGCCGCCAGCACCCTGCGCATGAACGACGACGCCGTCATCGTGCTCGACCCGGTGAACTTGCCGGTCATCCAGAATGCGCTGAGCAAAGGCGGCAAAAACTGGATTGGCGGCAACTGCACGGTGAGCTGCATGCTGATGGGGGTGGGTGCGCTGTACAAGGCCGGCCTGGTCGAATGGATGACCAGCATGACTTACCAGGCCGCATCGGGTGGCGGTGCCCAGCACATGCGCGAGTTGCTCACGCAATTTGGCACGCTGAACGCCGAAGTCCGCACCTTGCTGGACGACCCCAAATCCGCCATCCTGGAAATCGACCGCAAGGTGCTGGCCAAGCAGCAAAACCTCAGCGCGGCAGAAATCGCCAACTTTGGCGCGCCCCTGGGCGGCTCGCTGATCCCCTGGATCGACAAAGACCTGGGCGACGGCTCCAGCAAGGAAGAATGGAAAGCCGGCGCCGAAACCAACAAGATTCTCGGCCAGGGCCCCAGTTTCGGCACCGCCATCACTCCGGTGGACGGCTTCTGCGTGCGCGTGGGTGCCATGCGCTGCCACAGCCAGGCGCTGACCTTCAAGCTGAAAAAGAACGTGCCCCTGGCCGACATCGAAGCTCTGATCGCCCAGGACAACGACTGGGTGCGCGTGGTGCCCAATACCCGCGAGGCCACAGTCAAAGACCTGACCCCCGTGACGGTGACCGGCACCATGGGCATCCCGGTGGGTCGCCTGCGCAAGCTGGCCATGGGCCCGGAATACCTGGGTGCGTTCACCATTGGTGACCAACTGCTGTGGGGTGCCGCCGAACCCTTGCGCCGCATGCTGCGCATCTTGCTGGGCGCATAACACCGCCAACGGCAATGTACCGGGCAGTTAACGTGCATTTGGTAGTATGTAACTTAATGCAACATCAGCGAAAGCCGGTGTTGCCACCGCCAGCGCCTTACGTCAGCTTGTCAGCCTAAGACATTGATGTTATGGTGATTTTTCCTGTTTCAGTGTCGTAGTGCATGCCCGAATGATGAACAAAAATTGCCCGGTTGATAGCGCCCGAAGCCCACTTCTCCCTCACCGCTGGAAGACATCTGCCGTGGCGGCGGCGGTGGTGGCAGCACTGGTGGGCTTGGCCAGTGGCCCCGCTTTGGCGCTGTCTTTGGGCCGCATGACGGTGCTGTCCGGGCTGGGCGAACCCCTGCGCGCCGACATCGAACTGCCCGACATCACCGCCGACGAGGCCAGCAGCCTGCGGCCCGAGGTGGCCCCGGCTGAAGCCTTTCGCGCCGCCGGACTCGAATACAACCCGGCGCTGGCCGACCTGCGCATCGTGCTGCAGCGCCGTGCGGACGGTAAATCCATTCTGCGCCTGAGCAGCACCCGCACCGTCACCGATCCGTTCATCGACCTGATTTTGCAGGTCAACTGGGCCTCGGGCCGGATCGTGCGCGACTACACCATCCTGCTGGACCCGCCCGCCACCCGCGCGGCCCCGGCCGCTGCGACCACCGCACCACAGATCGCAGCCCCCGCGGCGGTGGCACCCGCTGCTGCCCCACCGGCACCCGCCGTGGCCCCGCCTGCCACGCCAGCTGCGGTGTCGCCTGCACGTGTGGTGCCGCCAAAACCGAGTGCACCCAGCGCCGCCAGCGCCCCCAAACCGGCCAGCAGCGATGCCAAACAGGTCACCGTGAAAGCGGGTGACACGGCCAGCAAGATCGCCAGCGCCAGCAAGCCCACCAGCGTGTCGCTGGACCAGATGCTGGTGGCCATGCTGCGCGCCAACCCGAATGCCTTCATCAACGGCAACGTGAACCGGGTCAAGGCCGGTGCCGTGCTCAACCTGCCCGATGCCAGCCAGGCCAGCACCACCCCGCCGGTGGAGGCCACCCAGATCATCACCGCGCAAAGCCGCGACTTCAACGCCTTCCGCAGCAAGCTGGCCGGTGGTGCGCCCACCGTGCAGGTGGCCGAGGCCGACCGCAAGGCCAGCGGCAAGGTGCAAGCCCAGGTTGACGAGAAAAAACCAAGCACCGCCGCCCCCGACAAGCTGACCCTGTCCAAAGGCGCGCTGAAAAGCAAAACCGACGAAGACAAGATTGCCCGCGACAAAGCCGACCAGGAGGCCAGCGCCCGCGTCGCCGAACTCGCCAAGAATATCACCGAGCTGAACAAGCTGGGGGCCTCCACCGTGGTGCCGCCCGCGCCGGTGGCCAGCGCAGCCAAAGCACCGGTGGTAGAGCTGCCCGCAATTCCCGTGGCCGTGCCTGCACCGCCGGTGGCCTCAGTCGCCTCAGCGGTATCCGCCCCCGCAGAGCCCACGCCTGCCGCATCCGCACCCGTGGCTGTCGCCTCGGCAGCCCCGGTCGCCTCCGAATCCGCTGCGCCGGTCGCCGCGCCCGCTTCGGCCCCGGCCTCTGCCGCCAGTGCACCTACACCCGCCGCCGAAGCATCGGGGAGCTGGATGGACACGCTGCGCGACAACCCGCTGGTGCTGGCCGCTGCGGGCTTGATCGCCCTGCTGGGCGGCTACGGCGTGTACAGCGCCCGCAAACGCAAGCAAATGGCCAGTGCCGACAGTTCCTTTCTGGAAAGCCGCCTGCAGGCCGACTCGTTCTTTGGTGCCAGCGGTGGCCAGCGCGTGGACACCCATGCCGACGAGGCCCCCGCCTCCAGCATGTCGTATTCGCCCAGCCAGCTCGATGCCGCCAGCGATGTCGATCCGGTGGCAGAAGCCGACGTCTACCTGGCCTATGGCCGGGACCTGCAGGCCGAGGAGATCCTCAAGGAAGCCTTGCGCGCCACGCCCGAGCGCCTGGCCATCCACAGCAAGCTGCTGGATATCTACGCCAAACGCCGCGATGTGGCCAACTTTGCGGGCCTGGCCACCATCGCCCACGGGCTCACCAACGGCCAGGGCCCCGAATGGGAACGCATCGCCGCGCTGGGCCACAGCCTGGAGCCCGGCAACAGCCTGTACCAGTCGGGTGAACACCACGTGGCAGCCACCACGGCCGACAGCCCGGTCTGGATGAACAGCGTACGCGCCGAGCCGCCTGCAGACGCACCCGTCTCCGGATTCGCTCCGGTAGCCGCGATGGACCCACCCGCAGGCTTGGAAGGCCTGGACCTGGATCTGGACCTGGACTTCCTGGACAGCGATCTGCCCGCTGCAGCCGATGGGTCTGCGGCACCCGTGGTGTCAGACCCTCTGGCGGCATCGCTCACCCTGCCTGCCGCGCTCGACCTGCCGCATGCTGTCGAAGATGAACCGTTTGACGGCCTGGACTTTGATCTGGACCTGAGCACGGCATCCACCCCCCTGTCGGGCGCCGCCGCCGTACCGCTTGCAACCGAAGGCACTTCGGGTGCCATCGGGTTCGACCTGAGCGCTCTGTCGCTCGATCTGGACGATCCGGCCCCCGAGTTGCCACCCGAGACCGCAGAAATTGCAGAAGCCGAGACGGACGCCATCGACGAAGGCGACCCCTTGGCCACCAAGCTGTCGCTGGCCGAAGAATTCAGCTCCATCGGCGACGAAGACGGTGCTCGCGCCCTGGCCGAAGAAGTGCTGGAAGAAGCCACCGGCGCGCTGCGCGCCAAGGCGCAGAAGTTCCTGGACAGCCTGTCCTGATGCTTTTGACCCGAGGGGCTGCAAGGTGCGCATAGCCCTGGGCATCAGCTACAACGGCCAGGGCTACGAGGGATGGCAGAGCCAGCTGTCTGGCAACACCGTACAAGACAAGCTGGAAGCCGCGCTGGCCGCGTTCAGCCAGCGCAAGGTATCCACCCTGTGCGCGGGCCGCACCGATGCCGGGGTGCACGGCCTGATGCAGGTGGTGCACTTCGACACGCCCTTGCAGCGCCCCACCGCCTCGTGGGTGCGCGGCGTGAATGCCTTTTTGCCCCGCGACATTGCCGTGCAATGGGCCCAGGACATGCCCGACAACTTCCACTGCCGCGCCAGCGCCGTGGCCCGCCGCTATGTGTACGCGCTGCTGGAGTCGCCCGTGCGCCCCAGCGTGGAAGGCGGGCGCGTGGGCTGGGTCTACCGCCCGCTGGACCTGGCCGCCATGCAGCAGGCCGCCGGGTATTTGCGGGGCGAACACGACTTTTCATCGTTTAGGGCGGCGCGCTGCCAGGCCTTGTCGCCGGTCAAAAACCTGACCCGCATCGACATATCGAAGCGCGGCGTGTATTGGCGCTTTGAATTTGAAGCCAACGCCTTTTTGCACCACATGATCCGCAACCTGATGGGCTGCCTGGTGGTGGTGGGCCAGGGCTTCCAGCCGCCGGAGTGGATTCTGGAGGTGCTGGCCGCACGCGACCGCAAAGCCGCCGCGCCCACCTTCTCGCCCGACGGTTTGTACTTCATGGGACCGGTGTATCCCGCGCACTGGGGCCTGCCCGAGCGCACAGCGGCCTATGATTGGCTGCCATGACACCATTCCAAGCCCCCACCCGCACCCGTATCAAGATCTGTGGCCTGACCCGCGAGCAGGACGTGGACGCAGCCGTCGCCGCCGGGGCCGATGCCGTCGGCTTTGTGCTGTACCCGCCCAGCGCGCGGTACGTCACACCCCAGCGCGCGGCAGAACTGGCCAAGCGCCTGCCGCCCTTCGTCACGCCGGTGTTGTTGTTTGTCAACGAGCCTGCTAGCAATGTAATAGCTGCTTATGCTTATGTACCAAGCGCTACAGTTCAATTCCATGGTGAAGAATCACCTGCGGACTGCTGGGCGGCCAGCGCCAACGGCACCCGGCCCTTCTTGCGGGCGGCGCGAATTCCCCTGGATGACAGCCAGCCATTTGACTTGCTAAAATTCGCATCCGATTACGCAACAGCCCAAGCCATCCTGCTCGACGCACACGTCGATGGATATGGCGGCGGCGGAAAAACATTCAATTGGTCACGTCTTCCTCCAAGCGTCAGCTCTCACCTCGTCTTAAGTGGTGGACTCACGCCTGCAAACGTGACCGATGGCATTTTGCAGGTACGGCCACGCGCTCTGTCGCTGTCCGTTGATGTGAGCTCCGGTGTCGAGATTGCCAAAGGCATCAAGGACACCGCAAAAATCCACCAGTTTGTCGCCGCTGTGCGCGCGGCAGACGACCAACTTGCAAAGTTAAACCATGACAACTTACCAACAGCCTGATGTCTCAGGCCACTTCGGCATGTACGGGGGCAGTTTTGTCTCCGAAACACTGACCCACGCCATCGAAGAGCTGAAAGACGCTTACGCCCAGTACCAACACGACCCGGCCTTTCTGGCCGAGTTCGAGTCGGAACTGGCCCACTTTGTGGGCCGCCCCTCGCCCATCTACCACGCGGCCCGTACCAGCCGCGAAATGGGCGGTGCGCAGATCTTCCTCAAGCGCGAGGACCTGAACCACACCGGCGCACACAAGATCAACAACACCATCGGCCAGGCCATGCTGGCCAAGCGCATGGGCAAGCCGCGCATCATTGCCGAGACCGGCGCGGGCCAGCACGGCGTGGCCACGGCCACCATCTGCGCCCGCTACGGCCTGGAATGCGTGGTCTACATGGGCAGCGAAGACGTGAAGCGCCAAAGCCCCAACGTCTACCGCATGAAGCTGCTGGGTGCCACCGTGGTGCCGGTGGAGTCGGGCAGCAAAACCCTGAAAGACGCGCTGAACGAAGCCATGCGCGACTGGGTCGCCAATGTGGACAACACTTTCTACATCATCGGCACGGTGGCGGGCCCGCACCCCTACCCGATGATGGTGCGCGACTTCCAGAGCGTGATCGGCAACGAATGCCTGGTGCAAATGCCGGAGATGCTGGCGGCGGCTGGCTGTACCAGCCCCCAACCCGATGCGGTGGTGGCTTGCGTAGGCGGCGGCAGCAATGCCATGGGTATTTTCTTCCCCTACATCGACGTCGCGGCCACCCGGCTGATCGGCGTGGAAGCGGCGGGTGAAGGCCTGGAATCGGGCAAACACTCGGCATCGCTGCAAAAGGGCAGCCCGGGCGTGCTGCACGGCAACCGCACCTACCTGCTGCAGGACGCGAACGGCCAGGTCACCGAAACCCATAGCATCAGCGCCGGGCTGGACTACCCCGGTGTCGGCCCCGAGCATGCCTTCCTGAAAGACATTGGCCGCGCCGAATACGTGGGCATTACCGACACCGAAGCGCTCGAAGCCTTCCACTACCTGTGCCGCACCGAGGGCATCATTCCCGCGCTGGAGTCCAGCCATGCCTTTGCCTACGCCATGAAGATGGCCAAGACCATGCGGCCCGACCAATCGATTTTGGTGAACCTGTCGGGCCGGGGCGACAAGGACATTGGCACGGTAGCCGATTTGTCGGGCAGCGACTTCTACGATCGCCCGTCCATGCGCGGCCTGACCGTCAAAGGTGCAACTGCTGCCAAGGAGGCCGTATGAGCCGTATTGACACGACCTTCGCGCAACTCAAAAAAGATGGCCGCAAGGCGCTGATCCCCTACGTCACCGCAGGCTTCCCCTTCGCCGACATCACGCCTGCGCTGATGCACGGCATGGTGGCCGCCGGGGCCGATGTGATCGAGCTGGGCATTCCGTTCAGCGACCCCATGGCCGATGGCCCGGTGATCCAGAAGGCGGGCGACAAGGCCCTGGCTTTTGGTATCGGCATGGCCGACGTGCTGGAGATGGTGCGGCAGTTCCGCCTGCAAGACGTGCACACGCCCGTGGTGCTGATGGGCTACGCCAACCCGGTGGAGCGTTACGACCAGACGCACGGTGCCGATGCCTTCATCCAGAACGCATCGAAAGCCGGTGTGGACGGCGTGCTGGTGGTGGACTACCCTCCCGAAGAATGCGTGGACTTTGCCGCCAAGCTCAAGGCCCACAACATGGACCTGATTTTCCTGCTGGCCCCCACCTCCACCGAAAAACGCATGCAGCAGGTGGCCCAGGTCGCCAGCGGCTATGTGTATTACGTGTCGCTCAAGGGCGTGACGGGTGCGGGCACGCTGGACACCGGCGCGGTCGAGGCCATGCTGCCGCGCATCCGCCAGCACGTGCACATCCCCGTGGGCGTGGGCTTTGGCATCCGCGATGCCGCCACCGCCCGCGCGATTGGCCAGGTGGCCGACGCGGTGGTGATCGGCAGCAAGATCATCCAGCTGATCGAAAACCAGCCGCACGACCAGGTGGTGGCGACTGCCGCCGACTTTTTGCGCGGAATCCGCACAGCGCTAGACGCATAATCCCCGGCGCGCCCCTGGATGGCCAGGGCGCGCCCACAGTACAGAGGAACCCACCATGTCTTGGCTTGAAAAACTGCTCCCCACCAAAATCCAGCGCTCCGACCCGGCCGACCGGCGCAGCGTGCCCGAGGGGCTGTGGATCAAATGCCCAAGCTGCGAAACCGTGCTGTACAAGACCGACCTGGAGCAGAACCAGAACGTCTGCCCCACCTGCGGCCACCACCACCGCATCAGCGCCCGCGCACGCCTGAATGTGTTTCTGGATGCCGAAGGCCGCTACGAGCTGGGCCAAGAGGTGGTGCCGGTCGATCCGCTGAAGTTCAAGGACAGCCGCAAGTACCCCGAGCGCATCAAGGAAGCCATGGAAAACACCGGCGAGACCGATGCGCTGGTGGTGATGGGCGGCTCGGTCCACGGCATCAATGTGGTGGTGGCCTGCTTTGAATTTGAATTCATGGGCGGCAGCATGGGCAGCGTGGTGGGCGAGCGCTTTGTACGCGCCGTGCACGCCGCCATCGAGCAAAAGGTGCCGTTCATCTGCTTTACCGCCACCGGCGGCGCGCGCATGCAAGAAGGTTTACTGAGCCTGATGCAAATGGCCAAAACCAATGCGTCACTAACCCGCTTGGCCAAAAAAGGCCTGCCCTACATCAGCGTGCTGACCGACCCGACCATGGGCGGCGTGAGCGCAGGCTTTGCGTTTGTGGGCGACGTGGTGATTGCCGAACCCAAGGCGCTGATCGGCTTTGCCGGCCCCCGCGTGATCGAGTCCACCGTGCGCGTGACCCTGCCCGAGGGCTTCCAGCGGGCCGAGTTCCTGCAGCAAAAGGGTGCGATCGACCTGATCTGTAACCGCAAAGAGCTACGCCAGACCATCGCCCACACCCTGGCCATGCTGCTCAAGCAGCCGGTGGATGCGGTAGTTTAGAGATTAAGGCCGATTTTTAGAGCCACAAATAGGCTGCTTGCGCTTATCGAATAAGCACAAGCAGCTATCAAAAAAATAGCTTAAATGTATAGCAGTGTGCTGCGCTTATAGCTGCGCCAGCACCGTGGGCAGCGCGTAGCTGATCACAATCGACACCACCTGCAGCAACACCAACAGCACCAGCGCCGACAGATCGAACCCACCCACCGGCGGCACCATCCGCCGCACGGGCAGTAGCAAGGGGGCGCACAGGCGCTCCAGCACGTCGGACAACGGCGAGCGGGCCTGCATCCACGACAACACGCTGTGAATCAGCAGCATACCGATCAGGCCGGTAATCACCATCGACGCCACGCCAAACAACGCCAGCACCGGCACCGCCAATATCCCCGCCACGCCACCCGCCCACAGCCACAGCAAGAAGAACTGCAGCAGCTTCAGCAAAAACGGGGCAATCACACTGGCCAGGTCCCAGCGCCCCACCGCAGGCACCAGCCGGCGCAGCGGCAGCACCAGCCAGTCGCTAAGGGCAAACACCAGGTTCCCGACAGGATTGCGAAATGAAATGCGCTGGTATTGCATATACAGGCGCAACAGGCAGGCACTGCCGACCAGACCGGTGGCGACTTCCAACAAAAACGAGATGATTTGGTACAACATGCAAACGCCTATTCGGGTCGTGGGATGATAGCGCCTGTCGCTAAATGCCCAGAGCCTCCTTTGTCCACACCCCGCGCCCACGCCAACCTGCCCCTGTTCCCCCTGGAAACCGTACTGTTCCCCGGCGGGCTGCTGCCCTTGCGTATCTTTGAAGTGCGCTACCTCCACATGGTGGAGCAATGCCGCAAGGCAAGCACGCCCTTCGGCATCGTCTCGCTGATGCAGGGCTCGGAAGTTCGCCGCCCTGGGGCGCAGAGCGAGCTGTTCCACCCGGTGGGCACGCTGGCCCGCATCACCCATTTCGAGGCCCCGCAACCCGGTTTGATGGAGATTGATTGCCTGGGAGGCGAGCGCTTTCGCATCCAGTCCAGCCGCCAACTTGCCCACGGCCAATGGGTGGCGGATGTGGAGGTGCTGGACGACGATGTCGCCACGCCCATTCCGAGCGACCTGGCGCATGCATCCAAGACGCTGGAGCAACTCATCCAGACACTGCGTGAGCAACACGTCGCCGAAGACCGCTTTCCGGTTCTGCCGCCCTTGCAGCTGGAGGATTGCGGCTGGGTGGCCAACCGCTGGTGTGAAATGCTGCCGCTGTCGGTACAGAGCAAACACAACCTGCTGGCCCTGGACAGTCCGCTGGTGCGTTTGGAACTGGTGGCGGATGTGCTGGCCAAAGCGCACACAGCTCCACCGCGTCCCGAATGATGAGGACATTTCTTTCGAACCACCACGCCATTCTGCAATGGTCCCGCTCCACCAAGCGGCTGGTGGTGGTCACACTGGATGTCGTCCTGGGCCTGTTTGCCATGTGGCTGGCGTTCACCCTGCGGCTGGACAAGCCGCATTGGCCCGCCGGTGCGCAATGGGCGGCTTATGCACTCTGCCCGGTACTGGCGATACCGATTTTTGTCCGCTTTGGCCTGTACCGCGCGATTTTTCGCTATACCGGTATGGCCGCCCTCACGGCCACCGCGCAGGCGGTCGGAATCTACACCCTTTGGCTGTTAGCGGTGCTGCAGTGCTTGCAGTGGATGCAGTGGGAAGTCATCCCACGCAGCATTGGCATCTTGCAACCGCTGATTTTTTTGCTGCTGGTGGGGAGCAGCCGGTCGGGCGCCCGCTTCTGGCTGGCCGGGCTGGACGGCGGGGCCCGGCGCTCCGACGCACGCTTGCTGATTTATGGCGCGGGCAACGCCGGCGTGCAAACGGCCGCTGCGCTCGGTAGCACCCGCACCTACACCATCCTCGGCTTTGTGGACGACGACACTGCCAAGGCAGGCCGCAGCATCAACGGCGTACCGGTGTACGGGCCACAGCAGATCCCCGGCATCGTCCACCGGGAAAATGTCACCGACATCTTGCTGGCCGTGCCCAGCGTGAGCCGGGAGCGCCGCAACGAAATATTGCAAACCCTGCAGGCCCTGCCGGTGCACGTGCGCACCTTGCCGGGCCTGTCGGACCTGGCCAGCGGCCGCGTCACCGTGCAAGACATCCGCGAACTCGACATCGAAGACCTCTTGGGCCGCGAGCCCATTCCGCCCCACCCCGAACTGTTGGCCCGCAACCTCACCGCCAAAACCGTGCTGGTGACCGGTGCCGGTGGCAGTATCGGCAGCGAGTTGTGCCGACAGATCGTGGCAGAGCGCCCCCTACGGCTCGTGCTGGTAGACCACAACGAGTTCGGGCTCTACACCATCCATGCAGAGCTGCAAACCCTGTGCGCCCAACGCAGTCTGGCCGTGGAACTGGTGCCGCTGTTGGGCAGTGTGGGAAACTATGCGCGCATGCTGGCCATCTGCAACCAGTACCGGCCCGCCACGGTGTACCACGCCGCCGCATACAAGCATGTGCCGCTGGTCGAAAGCAATCCGGCCGAGGGCATCTTGAACAACGTGTTTGGCACGCTGAACATGGCACGGGCCGCCGTCACCACCTCGGTGGCGCGGTTTGTGTTGGTCTCCACCGACAAAGCCGTGCGCCCCACCAACGTGATGGGGGCCACCAAACGGATTGCAGAGATGATCCTGCAAGCCCTGGCTGCCAGCCCGGTCGTGCAGTGGAGTGACGAAACCAGCAGCCCCAACACCACCGCCAACAACACGCTTTTTGCCATGGTGCGGTTTGGCAACGTCCTGGGCTCCAGCGGCAGCGTTGTGCCCTTGTTCCGCAAGCAATTGGCCGTGGGTGGGCCGCTGACTGTGACCCACCCCGAGGTGACCCGCTACTTCATGACCATCCCAGAAGCCGCCCAGTTGGTGCTGCAGGCCGGTGCGATGGCGCGGGGGGGAGATGTGTTTGTGTTGGAGATGGGCGAACCGGTGAAGATTCTGGATTTGGCGCACCGCATGCTGGCTTTGTCGGGATTGACATTGCGCGATGCGCTGCAGCCTGATGGCGATATTGAAATATCCATTACCGGGTTGCGTCCTGGAGAAAAGCTGTACGAGGAGTTGCTGATCGGGGACAACCCGGAGGCAACCGAGCATCCGCGGATATTACGGGCGCATGAGGAATTCATTTTCTGGCCTGATCTTCAATGCGCGCTACTAGACTTGGCGAAAACCTCGTGTGAGGGGGATACGGTCTCCATGCTGGCGCTTCTACGGCAATTGGTTCCGTGCCAAGCTGGACAATTATCTTCCAATAGCTAAACCTGACCCATGACACCCTATACAGGCTATGAAGACGCGCGCGGCTGGGACGCAGCCCGTTTTGGCGCGTTCACCAAGGAAGAAGGCTCTTATTTTGTGGCTGAGCTGGCGGCTGCCGGGATCGCGGTGGACGCGGGCATTCGGGTGCTCGATATAGGATTCGGCAACGGCAGCTTTGTAGGGTGGTGCCGCAGCCTTGGTGCAACACCCCACGGAACAGAGGTCAACCCGCGCCTGGTCGAGCGCGCGCGATCACAGGGCTTTACCTGTGCGGCCGACCTTCGGCAATTGCAGCAACACGCCGGAGGCGCTCCCTACGACCTGATCACCGCATTCGACGTCCTGGAGCACATCGACCGCGCAGCCCTTGTGTCGTTCGTTGCACAGATCAGGTCACTGTGCCATCCGAACACTACAGTCCTGCTCCGTTTCCCCAACGGCGACAACCCGTTTGCACTTCCATTGCAGAATGGCGACGTGACCCATCTGACCGCTATTGGACAGACGATGGTTCATCAGGTCGCCGCACTGGCGGGGTTTGAGGTTTTGCACATTGGTGCACCAGCGCAGCCACAGCGTCACCTTGGCCTGAAACGCGCGCTGATTGCGCTCGGACTGCCGCTCAGAAGTGTCATCGGCCTGGGCATCCGGCATCTTTTCATGGGTGGTGCACCGGTTCTGTTTTGCGCCAATCTCTTGGTGACTTTACGGCCAGCACGCGGTGTAAACATGGGACCTCCATGCGACGATTGAATCGGGCTGCGGCTTGGCGTGGCATGCTGCGCCATTACATACAAGCCCGTCCCGTCGCCCGGGCACTTGCGACGAACTCGGCATGGTTAGTGTTGGATCGCTTGGTGCGCGCCGCGCTGACGCTCACGGTAGGCGCATGGATCGCACGTGCTTACGGTCCCTCGATTTATGGTGAGTACACCTACGCGATCACCTTTGTCGCGCTATTTCTGGGCATCGCCAACCTGGGGGCCAGCGACCTTGTCGTGCGCGACCTCGCACACAGCCCGCAGAACGCCGGGCACACCCTGGGCACGGTATTTTTGCTGAGGCTGGCGGCTGGCCTACTGTGCTGGGCTTTGGCCGTGCTGGCTGTCCACCTATCGCGGCCTCAAGACGGTACTGCGACCAAGTTGGTCGCACTGATAGGCCTAAGCCTGGTGTTGCAGGCAACCGACACCGTAGACCTTTGGCTACAGAGCCAAAGCCGCAATCGGCTGGCCGTGTCTGCCAAG
Source organism: Comamonadaceae bacterium OS-1 (assembly GCA_027923965.1). Lineage (NCBI taxonomy): Bacteria > Pseudomonadati > Pseudomonadota > Betaproteobacteria > Burkholderiales > Comamonadaceae > Comamonadaceae bacterium OS-1. The sequence goes on along the minus strand of AP026969.1, from coordinate 419,646 downwards.
CTGATCGGCTACGTGGTCGGTAACTTGACTCGCATCGGGCTAGTCCTCGCGCATGCCCCGCTTTGGGTGCTGGCGCTATCGGTAGCGGCTGAAGCCGCATGGGCGGCACTTGCGCTTGGCTTGGCTTACCGGCATGCACCCTGCTCGGCGCACTGGCGGTTTGACCAGCGCTTCGCAATCTCGCTACTACGCCAGTCCTGGCCCTTTATGTTGAGCGGGGTAGCGGTCCTCATCTACATGCGTATCGACCAATTGATGATCCGGGAGATGCTTGGCGATGCGGCTCTGGGGCTCTACTCCAGTGCGGTGACTGTCTCGCAGATGTGGTATTTCGTCCCCGTTGCGCTTTGCACGGCGCTGGCGCCCCACATCGCGCGCAAGAAGCTGCACGATGATGCCGCCTACATGCTGGCGCTGGGGCAGGTGTTCAAGCTGTTCGCCATGGGATCGCTAGCCCTGACGGTGGGTACGATGGTACTTGCGCAACCCCTGATCCAGATGCTCTATGGTCCTGACTATGCAGCGGCTGCATCGGTCCTGTCTATCCACGTGTGGTCCAACGTCGCGGTGTTTCTGGGGGTTGCTCAAGGTCTTTGGCTTGTAAATGAGCGACTGGGTCGGCTGACGCTCTACCGCACACTGCTGGGGGCAGCGTCGTCGGTGCTGGGCAATCTGGTACTGATACCGTCTTGGGGGCTGAAAGGCGCCGCGATCTCCACGGTATTGGCGATGTTCATTTCCGCGATCGCCTCCAATGCGGTTCTGGCGCCGAAAATTCTTGCTCTTCAATTGCGCGCTTTTGTTCCCTCTCGCATCTGGCGCAGGACCAGCTGACACCGCTCTTTTCCCACTGAACTTTATGTTGACACTTAACAAACTTTCCCGTCTGTCGCACCGGTTGTTGCCGCAGCGAATGGACCAGTGGCTGCGCGACATTGCCTTCCAGCAAGGACGTCGAAGCTTTTCGCAAGAGGGAGAAGACATGATCCTCGAACGTCACTTCGAAAATCGTACGACTGGTTTTTACGTGGATGTTGGTGCCCACCACCCGTTCCGTTTCTCCAACACCTACCATTTCTACCGCAAAGGCTGGCGGGGTCTGAACATCGATGCGGCCCCTGGTGCTATGCAAAAATTCCGTCGCCATCGGCACGGCGATATCAATCTGGAAATAGGCATTGCGGAGCACCCCGCCTCGATCCCGTTCTACGTCTTTGACGAACCCGCCCTCAGCACCTTCGACACCGCGACTGCAATACAAAGGAACGTACCGCCCAGGGTTTTGGTCCGCACTGTAGAGCTCACTGTAGAGCCCTTAGCCACGGTGTTGCGTGAACACCTTCAATCAGGTCAGCGCATCACCTTTCTTTCGGTCGATGTGGAAGGCAAAGACTTGGAAGTGCTGCGCTCCAACGATTGGAACGCGTTCCGTCCCGAAGTGGTGGTGGTGGAGACCATGTCCGAAGACCTTGATGCCCTCGCCACGACGCCGCACCACCAGTACCTGCTTAGCAAGGGCTACGCCGCGCTGGCGAAGTCCGTGCACTCCTCTTTCTACATCGACAAGACACAAGCAACATGAAACGCATTCTCATCACCGGCGGTGCCGGCTTTCTTGGCAGCCATCTGAGTGAGCGCCTGGTCGCCCAAGGCTCAGACGTGCTCTGCCTGGACAACTTCTTCACGGGGGATAAGCGCAACATCGCCCATTTGCTGAAGCAACCCAATTTCGAACTGATGCGACACGACGTGACCTTTCCACTGTATGTGGAGGTCGACCAGATCTTTAACCTCGCCTGTCCCGCCAGTCCGGTGCACTACCAGTTCGACCCAGTCCAGACGACCAAAACCTCAGTGCACGGTGCGATCAACATGCTGGGACTGGCCAAGCGGGTGAAGGCCCGCATCCTGCAAGCATCCACCAGCGAGGTGTATGGCGACCCAGAGATCCATCCACAACCCGAATCGTATTGGGGCCGTGTCAACCCAATAGGTCCACGGTCCTGCTATGACGAAGGCAAACGATGTGCAGAGACACTGTTTTTCGATTACCACCGCCAGCACAATTTGGACATCAAGGTCGTCCGCATTTTCAACACCTACGGACCTCGCATGCATCCCAACGATGGACGGGTGGTCAGCAACTTCATTGTCCAGGCCTTGCGCGGCGAAGACATCACCATGTACGGCGATGGCACCCAAACCCGCAGCTTCTGCTATGTGGACGACATGGTGGAAGGTTTCATCCGCATGATGGACACACCACCGGGCTTTACCGGCCCGATCAACCTAGGTAACCCGGGTGAATACACCATGCTGGAATTGGCTGAAAAAGTCATCCACCTGGTAGGTGGTCATTCCAAGCTGGTGTTCCATCCGCTGCCGCAAGATGATCCCCGCCAACGGCAGCCGGATATCTCTGCAGCCAAGCAGCATCTGGACTGGCAACCCACTGTGAATCTCGAAGATGGCCTGAAGGAAACCATCGCCTACTTCCGGAAAACCTTGGACACCACGCAGTGAGCTCAAGTTCAGAGCCCATCCAGTATCCCGATATCAGACCATTGATTTTCTGGGAGGGCTTTCCGCCGTGTGGCCTCATGACCAAACAGGTGGCAGACATCTTTGGTGATCGTCTCACCCTGCTGGGAACCCGGCCTGCGGTGCCATTTGAGGGATTGGAGGAACTGCTTGGTCACCGCATCCAATGGCTTGAGAACCCGGATGACATCTGGGGGCGGCGAGAAGAGTTTGCAGATCGCAATTTCATCATCCACACCGGATGGTCGCACAAGGGTTGGCTGCGTTTTGACCGCTGGATGCGCCAACGCGGAGCCAAAGTCGTGGTCGCAGTGGACAACAGTTACAAAGCAAACCTGCGCCAAAAGTTAGGTGCCGTGTGGTTTCGCCTCTGGCTACGCCGCCACTTTGACGCGGCACTGGTTCCGGGGCACTCTGCATCGCGTCTTATGCGCTTTTTGGGAATGCCAGCCGATCGGATTTTTACAGGCTACTACGGTGCCTACGAAAACATATACACGCCAGGCCCATCCGTTTTAGAGCGCCCCAAAGAATTCCTGTTCGTCGGACAGTTGATCCCCCGCAAAGGTGTTGACATTTTGTTAGAGGCGTTCAGCCTTTACAGACGGTCTGGGGGAACTTGGACATTGCGCATACTCGGCAGTGGTGCCATGAAAGACCAGTGCCAAGGCGACGGTATCGTATTTGAAGGGTTCTCCCAGGCTAGAAACACTGCGCAACGCATGCGGGAAACCCGTTGTCTGGTACTGCCCAGCCGCGAGGATCACTGGGGAACGGTGGTGTGCGAAGCCGCTGCCAGTGGCTGTTTGCTGGTTACATCACCGGAGGTTGGAGCTTCAGCAGACCTGGTTCGCTCGGGTATCAACGGGCTGATTTTTCACACCATGTCTGGAGTCTCTCTAGCCCAAGCGCTCCACCAAGTTTCGAATTGGGACAACGCGAAACTGGAGCATGGCCAAAAGGTCTCTCTCGGGCTGGCGCAAGGATATACCTCCGCAGCCTATGGGGCGGCATTTCAAACCATGGTATCGGTCCTGCACGCAAAGTAGCGATCGCCGTTTGTAACCCGACCGCTTGCATCCCATAGACATCTTGGACGGTATCTCCATGCGCGTACATTTCGACTCCCAAATTTTCTGTTCGCAAACCGTAGGCGGAATTTCACGCTACTTTGCCAGCCTGGCAAAGGAGATGAGCTCTCTGGCCGATGTGCATCCGCAGATATGGGCGCCCTACCATTGCAATGAATACCTGGACGCTTTGCCCAAGGCCTTGGTGCGTGGGGAGCATGCGCCCCATACCCGAGGCCCCACGCTGAAGTACCGGGCTGCAAGCCTGCTGCAGACTGCACTGTGGCAGCGACTCAACCCCTCCGACATTCTGCATAGAACCTACTTCTACCCCTTCTGCCATCTCCCAGGGCCGGCAAAAAAAATCCTCACGGTCTACGACATGATCCATGAGAAGTATCCGCAGCACTATGCACGCCATGACCCGATTGCGCGCTGGAAGCAGCGTGCCGTCAAGGCGGCGGACACCATCATCTGCATCTCTGAAAATACCCGCAAAGACCTGTTGACACACTACGACACGGTGCCGCCAGAGAAGGTATCGGTAACCCATCTCGGATTTGATGCCCTTGGCGCTTTGCTCCCCGATGAGCCTGCGGCTTCGTTCAGGACCCGCGCGTTGGGCGCCGACATCCCTTACATCCTCTTTGTAGGGCACCGTGCGGGCTATAAGAACTTTGCGGGGCTGTTGCAGGCCTACAGTAACTCGGCGTGGCTGCACCAAAATTTTGCCTTGCTGTGCTTTGGCGGCGGGGCCTTCACCCCGGCTGAGCAGGCGCTGGTAGCCAGCAGTCCGGCACCCGAGCGCGTCCGGCAAATGGGTGGCTCAGATGCCGTGCTGGCATCGTGTTACCGGCATGCAGCCTTGTTTGTCTATCCGTCCCTGTACGAGGGTTTTGGCATTCCTCCCCTGGAGGCCATGTCCATGGATTGCCCGGTGGCCTGTAGCAACACCAGTTCCATTCCGGAAGTGGTGGGCGATGCCGCCGCGTACTTTGACCCCAGCAGCCTGGAATCGATGCGAACCGTACTGGAAGACGTGCTGGGCACCAGCACGGTCACCGCAGATCTGGTCCAGCGCGGCCAGGCCCGCCGCACGCAGTACTCCTGGCGTCGATGCGCAGAACAAACCGTGGACATTTACCGCGCGACGTTGGCACTCTGAGTACGCCAATAAACCCATGAAAATCAGCGTCATCACAGTCGCCTTCAACAGCGCCACAACCATCGCGCGCACCTTGCAATCTGTAGCCGACCAACAGGATGCCGATACCGAGCACATCGTGATCGACGGCGGCTCGCGAGATGGCACGCTGGCCGAAGTACATCGCCACGGACAGCATGTGCAAAAGCTGGTTTCGGAACCCGACCACGGCATCTACGACGCAATGAACAAAGGAATTGCCGCCGCCACCGGCGACATTGTGGGTTTTCTCAATGCCGATGACCACTACGCCCACCCCGGCGTACTGGCCAAGGTGCACCAGATGTTTGCCGATGCGCCCCTGGACATGGTGTATGGCGATGTGGCCTTTTTTCGGATGGCGAATCCTGAAAAACCCATCCGCCGCTACCGCTCCGACCGTTTCAGGCCCAGCCGCGTCAGCTGGGGCTGGATGCCTGCCCACCCAGCCCTTTTTGTGCGACGCAGCGTGTTCGAAAGTACCGGCCCGTTCCAAATAAACTTCCGTATCGCAGGCGATTTTGAATGGGTGGCACGGGCTTTTCAAAACAAAACGCTACGCTATGCATATCTGCCCGAAGTTTTAGTGCACATGCAGACCGGTGGCATCAGCACCCAGGGCTGGCGCAGCACGCTGCTGCTCAACCGTGAAGTCATGCGCGCCTGCCGAGACAACGGCATTGCCACCAACTGGTTCAAGATTTTGTCTAAATATCCGTTCAAATTATGGGAGTACGTTCGCCCGTGAAAGTACTGGTTACAGGAGCCACCGGCTTCGTGGGGCGTGCCCTGCTTATCCATTTGCAGACACTGCGGCAATTTCGCGTGCGGGCTGCGGTACGAGCCACGTCTGTGGAGCGCCTGCCTGCCGGGGTGAAGTACGTGCAGGTCGGTGATCTGGACGGCGACACCGATTGGCACGCGGCCTTGGCGGGCATGGATGCGGTGGTCCATCTGGCGGCGCGGGTCCATGTGATGCACGAACTCGCCCACGACCCCTTGCAGGCGTACCGCCAAATCAACGTGGCAGGTAGCTTGCGCCTGGCACAAATGGCCGTAGAAGCGGGGGTCCAACGGATGGTGTTTGTCAGTTCCATCAAGGTGAACGGTGAAGCCACCCCGGCCCACCAGCCCTTCAGCGAAACCAGCCCTTGCACGCCCAAGGATGCCTACAGCGTCAGCAAACTCGAAACCGAACAAGCACTGCGCACGCTCGCCCAGTCCACCGGCCTGGAGCTCACGATTCTGCGCCCGCCGCTGGTCTATGGCCATGGCGTAGGGGCCAATTTCGCCGCCTTGGCGCGCGCCGTAGCCAGTGGCGTACCCCTGCCGCTGGGCTGCATCGACAACCAGCGCAGCCTGCTCGCTGCGGAAAACCTGGTGGACCTCATCACCACCTGCCTGACCCACCCGGCAGCCGCCCACCAGACCTTCATGGCCAGTGACGGTGAAGACCTGTCCACCACGGAACTGGTCCAGCGCATCGCCCTCGCCATGCAGCGCTCGGTATGGCTGCTCCCGGTGCCTGGCTGGATGCTGCTGGCGAGCGCCTCGCTGATGGGCCGCCAGGCCACGGCGCAGCGGCTGTGCGGCAATCTGCAAGTGGACAGCCGCAAGGCACGCACACTGCTGCAGTGGACACCGCCCGCCACGGTGGACGACGCGCTCAGCCGGGCACTGGTGGGATATCGAAAGTGAAGCGCCTGATCGACCTCTTTCTGGCCCTGCTAGCCCTGCTGGTGCTGGCGCTGCCCTTGCTGCTGGTGGCCCTGGCGGTGCGCCTCACCTCCCCCGGCCCGGTGCTGTACTGGTCCGACCGGGTGGGTAAAAACAATAGCATTTTCTCCATGCCGAAGTTCCGCTCCATGCTGATTGGCACGCCCGCAGTAGCTACGCATTTGCTAGCAGATCCCGATAAATACCTGACCCCCATCGGCAGCTTTTTGCGCAAGAGCAGCCTGGACGAGCTGCCCCAGCTGTGGAGCATTCTGAAGGGCGACATGGGCTTTGTGGGGCCGCGCCCTGCGCTGTTCAACCAGCACGACCTGGTGGCCCTGCGCACCGCCCAGGGCGTGCACACCCTGGTGCCGGGCCTGACGGGCTGGGCGCAGATCCACGGACGGGACGAATTGCCGATTCCGGCCAAGGTGGCGCTCGATGCCTACTACCTGCAACACCGCTGTTTGGCGCTGGATCTGCGGATTCTGGTGCTGACCTTCTTCAAGGTACTGCGCCGCGACGGCATTACGCACTAACGGCCACTGACGGGCACTGGCGGCGTTTTAGAATGTCGGGTTCGGCGCAACCCGCCCTTTCTCCATCCAAAACGCCTCCATGTCTGAAAACACCCTCCCCACCGCTCCGGCCCAAGACGAAAACCAGCTGATCCTGGAGCGCCGCGAAAAGCTCAAAGCCATCCGCCAGCAGCAAGCCGAGGGCAAGGGTGTCGCGTTCCCCAACGACTTCAAACCCAGCGACCACGCTGCCAGCCTGTTTGAACGCTTCAACGGCCAGTCCACCGAAGAACTCGCCGCCCTGGGTGCGACGGCCAAGGTCGCAGGCCGCATGATGCTCAAGCGCGTGATGGGCAAGGCCAGCTTTTGTACGCTGCAAGACGCTTCGTTTGGCGACACCGGGGGCCGCATCCAGATCTACATCAAGGGCGAAGACGTGGGTGCCGAGCTGTACGCCAGCTTCAAGCACTGGGACCTGGGCGACATCGTGGCGGCCGAGGGCACGGTGTTCAAAACCCGCACCGGCGAGCTCTCGCTGCACGCCACCAGCATCCGCCTGCTCACCAAGAGCCTGCGCCCCATGCCCGACAAGTTCCACGGCATGGCCGACCAGGAAACCAAGTACCGCCAGCGCTACGTCGATCTGATGACCGACGTGGAAGCCCGCCAGCGCTTCATGGCCCGCAGCAAGGCCGTCAGCGCCCTGCGCGAGTTCATGGTGGCCCACGACTTCCTGGAGGTGGAAACACCCATGCTGCACCCCATTCCCGGCGGTGCCAATGCCAAGCCGTTCAAGACCCACCACAACGCGCTGGACCAGGAAATGTTCTTGCGCATCGCGCCCGAGCTGTACCTCAAGCGCCTGATCGTCGGCGGCTTCGAGCGCGTGTTCGAGATCAACCGCAGCTACCGCAATGAAGGCATCTCGGTGCGCCACAACCCCGAGTTCACCATGATGGAGTTCTACGCGGCCTACTGGAACTACCAGGACCTGATGGACTACACCGAAAAGCTGATCCGCGATGCCGCCCAGCGCGCTTGCGGCTCGCTGCAGCTGACCTACGCAGGCAAGCCGGTCGATCTGAGCCAGCCCTTCGAGCGCCTGACCATCGTGCAAGCCATCCAGAAATACACCGAAGCCGGCGACAACGTGTTCGACCCGGTGTGGCTGACCAACGCGGTGAAAAAGCTCGGCCTCACCGAAGCCAAGCACAAGCTCGCCGGCCGCACCCTGGCCAGCCTGCAGGTGCTGTACTTTGAAGAAACCGTGGAAGACAAGCTCTGGCAGCCCACCTTCATCATGGAGCACCCCACCGAAATCTCGCCCCTGGCCCGCGCCAACGACGACCGTCCCGAAGTGACCGAGCGCTTCGAGCTCTACATCACCGGCCGCGAGTTCGGCAACGGCTTCAGCGAATTGAACGATGCCGAAGACCAGGCCGCCCGCTTCCAGGCCCAGGTGAATGCCAAAGACAGCGGCGACGACGAAGCCATGCACTTCGACCACGACTTCGTGCGCGCCCTGGAATACGGCATGCCCCCCACCGGCGGCTGCGGCATCGGCATTGACCGCCTGATGATGCTGCTGACCGACAGCGCCAGCATCCGGGACGTCATTTTGTTCCCGGCTCTGCGCAAAGAGTAATTTTTATGCTTTTTAGGCTGCCAGCGCTTATTCCATAAGCGTGAGAAGCTATAAAAAAAGTAGTACCGGTTAAGGCACCAGCCACAGCGCCTGCATGTAGGCGGGCTGGGTCATCAAAGCGTCCCATTCGGGCGCGGGGCCCACAGGCAACAGGGCCTGGCGGCGGGCCTCGCTGGCCTCGTCGGGGTGCCACTGGCCCTTGAGCTGGGCAACGGCCAGGCCGGCCAGCAAGGCATCGACCTCTTGGCCGTCGCCCAGGCTCTGGTTGCACAGCAGCACCAGGTCGCAACCGGCTTGCAGGGCGGCAATCGCGGCCTCGGTGTAGCTGACGTCCTGGCCGTCGATCTTGCGGGCCCCGGCCATGCTCAGGTCGTCGCTGAAGATGGCCCCCTGGAAGTCCAGCTTGCCACGCAAAATCTCTTGCAGCCACTTGGCGGAAAAGCCTGCCGGGCGCTTGTCCACCTTGGGGTAGACCACGTGGGCGGGCATCACGCTGGTGAGGCTGGTGTTGAGCCAGCCGTAGGGCGCGGCATCGTCGGCCAGGATGGCTTTCAGGCCACGCTTGTCCACCGGAATGGCGGTGTGCGAGTCGGCGGTGACAAAGCCGTGGCCGGGGAAATGCTTGCCGCAGTTGCCCATGCCCGCCTGCAGCAGGCCGTGCATCAGGCTCTTGGCCAGCATGCTGACCACGCGCGGGTCGCGGTGGAAGGCGCGGTTGCCGATCACGCTGCTGTCGCCAAAATCGAGGTCCAGCACCGGTGTGAAGCTGAAATCCACGCCGCAGGCGCGCAGTTCAGAGGCCAGCACGTAGCCGCAGGCGGTGGCGATGTTGGTGGCCTGCAAGGCATCGCGCATCCACAGTTCGCCCAGCACGTGCATGGGCGGCAGGTGGGTAAAGCCGTCGGTCTTGAAGCGCTGCACCCGGCCCCCCTCGTGGTCCACGCAAATCAGCACGTCGGGGCGGGCCTTCTTGATGGCGCGGCACAGGGCGGTAAGTTGCGACCGGTCTTGCCAGTTGCGGGCAAACAAAATCAGGCCGCCGACCAGCGGATGTTTAAGGCGCTGGCGGTCGGCCCTGGTCAGGCGGGTGCCCGCGATGTCGATGATGAGGGGTGCGTGTTGGGACATGGCAATACTTTATAAAAAACAAGGCTCCAGCGCTTATTCAATGGGCGTGAGCAGCTATCAACACTATAGCAAACCAACTTCAGACCGGTGGCTGCTCCACCACCACAAAACTGGCGGCGTAGTCGGTCTCGTCGGTCACGGTCACATGGGCGCTCAGTTTGCGCTCCTCGAACCAGGTTTTCAGCACGCCGTGCAGCACGATCACCGGCTGGCCGCTGGGCAGGTTGCCAATCTCGCACAGCCGCCAGGTCATGGGCATGCGCATGCCCATGCCGATGGCCTTGCTGAAGGACTCCTTGGCGCTGAAGCGGGTGGCCAGGTAGCGCACACCGCGCTCGACATTGCGCTCGCTGCGCCTGCGCCACACCACCAGCTCGGCATCGCTGAGCACTTTTTCGGCAAACCGGTCGCCATGCCGCTCCAGGCTGGCGCGGATGCGCCGCACGTCGCAGATGTCGGTGCCGATGCCGTAGATCATGGGTTGGGGGTTTCGTCCGTGGTGTCGCCCGGCTCCACGCCTTCGAACACGTCGGCGATGGACATTTCCAGCCCCACGCTAGCCAACACCAGGTTGGGCGCTGCCGTCATGTCGTGCAGTTCAAACAGACCCTGGGCATTGCGCCGAAACAGCTCCACGCTGCGCTCCACCGGGTCGATCAGCAAATACTCTTGCAGCGACGGGATGCGCCGGTAGGTGGCGAACTTCAGGCCCCGGTCGAACCCGGCGGTGGTGGGCGACAAGACCTCCAGCACCACTGTGGGCGCGCGGAAGATGCGGTCCGTGCGCAGGTCTTGCGCGTCGCAGGTGACGAACACGTCCGGGTAGAACAGCGCGTCGTCGGCCACCTGGAGCTTCATGCTTTGGCCATACACGCGGAAACGGGATCCATGGAGATGCCGCTTGAGCGCCGCAAACACATTCCCCACCACCTCGCCATGCACCCGGCGCGGCCCGACCATGGCGAACACTTCGCCCCGGTAGAACTCGTTGCGCGTGGGCTGGGCATTCTCCCAGGCCACAAAATCCAGAATGTTGAGGTTCTTAAGCGGTAAACCCATCGCAGGTACTCCTTGTCAAGCAACGGCTGCTTCAATGCAGCGCAGGTAGTCTTGCACGGTCGCAGCGTAGCCCAGCTCCAGCGCGTCGGCCACCAGGGCGTGGCCGATGGACACTTCTTGCACCATGGGGCAGCCGCGCAGGAAGGTGGTGAGGTTGTCGCGGTTCAGGTCGTGGCCGGCATTCACTCCTAAGTTAATAGCTGCTGCCGCCCGTCCTGTCTGCACAAACTGCTCAAAAACCTCTTGAAAATTCGGTTGGCCAAAGGCGCTGGCAAAGGTCTCGGTGTAAAGCTCGACGCGGTCGGCCCCCACGGCTTTGGCTAGCGCCATCGATGCGGGCACGGGGTCCATGAACAGGCTGACGCGCACGCCCAGGCTTTGGGCCTCGGCAATCAAAGGGCGCAGGCGTTCGCCGTCTTGCGCCAGGTTCCAGCCGTGGTCGCTGGTGAACTGGTCTTCGCCGTCGGGCACAAAGGTGCACTGCTGGGGGCGGCACTGGCGCACGAAGTCCATCAGGTTCTGGAACGGGTTGCCTTCGATGTTGAATTCGCGGTCGGGCCACTTTTTCAGCAGCGCCGACAGCTCGGTCACGTCGTCCGGGCGGATATGCCGTGCGTCGGGCCGGGGGTGCACGGTGATGCCCTGGGCTCCCGCCTGCAGGCACAGCGTGGCCGCGCGGGCGACGCTGGGGATGCCCAGGTGGCGGGTGTTGCGCACCAGGGCGACCTTGTTGACGTTGACGGAAAGCGCGGTGCGCGCAGAAGAAATTGTCATTCCATGTCCATTTCAGTTCGAGATTAGGCGCAAAGCCGCAGACAGTGCTTTAGCTTTTCCTCTGCCATCTGGCGATGTCATAGGAGGGGCAAGGCGCAGCAACGACATATCGGATTGAAATGGGCATGGAAGTCATAGGGCTTGCAGGTCCATCATTAGTTGCCGCGTATGCAGCGTTGCCATGCCGCAATGGTAGTGCAGCACGGCCCGTAGCTGGGGCTTGAGGCCGTTCAATACCTCGGCACAGGCGCGCAAAGTGGCGGTAAAGGGGGCACCCGCCTGCAGTGATTGCTGCAACGCCAGCCACTGTGCGCCGCTGAGGCTGGCGCGGTCATCCGCCTGGCTTTGGCGCAAGCCGCCTTCGGCCACCAGGCTGTAGCGGCCTGCGGGGTCCAGCGGCTCCAGCGTCATGGTTTGCGCGTCCAGCGAGGGCAGCAGGCCGATCTCGCGCAGCAGCAGCAGCTCGAAGGCCCGCAGCGCGGGTTGCAACGCCTCGCCGTGCTCGGAGGCCAGCACCTGCACCGCAATGGCGTAGGCATCGAACAGCACGGCGTGCGGGTCGTCACGGGCCAGCAGGCGCATCAGCAATTCGTTGAGGTAGTAGCCCGACAGCAACGCGTCTCCGGTGGGCATCACATGGCCGCCCACCCACTCCGCGGCCTTGAGGGTGCGGATCTCGGCATCGCCGCCAAACGAAAGCCGCAGGGGCTGCAGGGGCAGCAGGATGGGGCGGAAGTTGGAGGTGGGCTTTTTCACGCCCTTGGCCACGATGGCCATGCGGCCCTGGTGGCGGGTGAACACCTCCAGGATCAGGCTGGATTCGCTCCAGTCGTAGCGGTGCAGCACATAGGCGGGTTCATCCAGCGTGCGTTTGGTGGCCATGGTAGACAAAAATGCACGCCTAGGCCTGTCGGCAGCCTGGGGGGTGCTGGGTCAGTCGCCGTAGCCGAAAGAGCGCACGCGGGCCTCGTCATCCGCCCAGCCGGAGCGGACCTTGACCCACACCTCGATGAACACCTTGGCATCCATGAGCTTTTCGAGCTCGACACGGGTTTCCATGCCGATGCGCTTGATGCGCTCGCCCTTGTCGCCGATCACCATGGCCTTGTGGCCATCGCGCTCGACCACGATGGTGGCAGCGATTTTCAGCAGGCGCTTCTGGCCTTTGCGGGCGGGCGGCTCTTCTTCGAACTTGTCGATGATGACGGTGGAGGTGTAGGGCAGCTCGTCGCCGGTCAGGCGGAACAGCTTTTCGCGCACGGTTTCGGCCGCCTGGAACTTCTCGCTGCGATCGGTGAGCTCATCCTCGGCATACCACCAGCCCTGCTCGGGCAGGTACTTGGCGCAGATGGCGAACAGGCGCTCGATGTCCTTGGCGTTCTTGGCCGACATGGGCACAAATTCGGCGAACTTGTGGCGCTCTTGCATGGTTTGCAGCCAGGGGGCGATTTCGGCCCGGCGGTGCACGTTGTCCAGCTTGTTGGCGATCAGCAGCACGGGGATGTCTTGCTTGAGCAGCGACAGCACCTTGGCATCGGCCAGGGTGAAGCTACCGGCTTCCACCACAAACAGGATCAGGTCCACATCGCCCACCGCGCCCAGCACGGTTTTGTTCAGCGAGCGGTTCAGCGCGTTGTTGTGGTGGGTCTGGAAGCCCGGGGTGTCCACAAACACAAACTGGGTGTTTTCGCGGGTGCGGATGCCGGTGATGCGGTGGCGCGTAGTTTGAGCCTTGCGCGAGGTGATGCTGATCTTCTGGCCCACCACGGCGTTGAGCAGTGTGGATTTGCCCACGTTGGGCTTGCCGACGATGGCCACCAGGCCGCAGCGCTGGCCCGTGGTGTCGCCACCGGGGGCCACTTTTTTCAGCCCAGCCAGCATGCCTTCCAGCGAGGACAGGGCATCTTCCGGGGTGTCAGCGGATTCGGGAACGGAATCGGGAAGGGATTCGGGGTTTTGGCTTGCGGTCATTTGGAGGCTTTCACGGCGACGGCTTTGGATTGAAGTTTGACCAGCATGGCAGCCGCCGCAGCCTGTTCACCAGCGCGGCGCGAGCCGCCAATGCCGCGCTCGGTTTGGCCGAGCTCAACAATTTCACATTCCACATCGAAGGTTTGCCGGTGGGCAGCCCCCAAGGTGCTGACCACGCGGTAGGCGGGTACTTTCATTTTGCGGCCCTGCAGCCACTCCTGCAACTCGGTCTTCGGGTCTTTGCCGATGGCCTGCATCTGGGGATTGATTTCCACCGCCTCGAACAGGCGGTGTACCAGGGCCTCGGCAGCGTCGTACCCGGCATCCAGGTACACCGCACCGATCACGGCTTCCAGAGCATCAGCCAGGATGGACGGGCGTTTTTGGCCGCCAGAGCGGGCCTCGCCCTCACCCAGGCGCAGCACGCTGGGCAAATCCAGCACCACCGCCAGTTGGTGCAAGGTGTCTTGCTTGACCATGTTGGCGCGCACGCGGGAGAGATCGCCCTCGGGCAGGTCTTTGAGCCGGGTGTAGAGCAGGCCGGCCACCGACAGGTTCAAGACCGAGTCGCCCAGGAATTCGAGCCGCTCGTTGTGGTCGCTTGAGAAGCTGCGGTGGGTGGTGGCACGCACCAGCAATTTGCCATCGGAAAAAACATGCTGCAGCCGTTGCTGCAGCGCTAAAAGGCCATCGTTCACGCTATTTGCTGGTTCCGGTGTACTTGATGAGCAAATATGCCGGGCCCACCAATTCAATTTCTTTGTTGTAGGCGACAGAGACGACCACCTTGTCGCCGTTCTTGGTCACGTTCAGGTCCCTACCGGACACGGACGAGATGTCGTCGATGGTGGCGGCTTTGTCAAAAATGGAGCGCACTTCGGGCACCGTGTTACCGCCCTTGGATTTTTCCAGGGCTTTCAGAATAGCCTGGTGCTCGATCACGGTTGGTACCACCTTGGCCCCCACCACGAACACCGAGAAGATCACCAGGCCCAAAAAGACGACGCCGAAGAAAGACAGGCCGCGTTGTTTGGATCTCAATGCATGTTTCATCACTTGCCCTTTCAAACCTAGTGGAACGCACCGATGCGCTTGATGTTGCCAAAATTCATCCACACAAAGAAGGCCTTGCCGACGATGTTTTTGTCGGGCACAAAGCCCCAGTAGCGTGAATCGAGCGAGTTGTCGCGGTTGTCGCCCATCATGAAATACTGGCCTTCCGGGACTTTGCAAACCACACCTTCGACGCTGTACTGGCAGTTTTGCCGAAACGCGAAGTCGTCCGCGCCCTGCACAAAAGCGGGGCGGCTCTCGTCATTGAGCAGACGGTGCGGTTGGTCGCCCAGGGTTTCTTCAAACTGCTTGAAGTAGCGCATCTGGTCTTCGTCAAAGAAGTCAGGGATCGCCTTGGTGTCCAGCGGCTTGCCATTGATGGTCAAGCGCTTGTTGATGTAGGCCACCTCGTCACCCGGCACGCCCACCACCCGCTTGATGTAGTCCAGGCTGGGCTTGGGTGGGTAGCGAAACACCATCACATCGCCGCGCTGGGGTGCTGTGCCCTCGGTGATCTTGGTGTTGAGCACCGGCAAGCGCACGCCGTAGTGGAATTTATTGACCAAAATCAGGTCGCCCACCAACAGCGTGGGAATCATCGAGCCCGACGGGATTTTGAATGGCTCAAACAGAAACGAGCGCAACAAGAACACCGCCAGAATCACCGGAAACAGGCCCGCAGTCCAGTCCAGCCACCAGGGCTGTTGCAACATTCGCACCTTGGTGTCGGGCGACACGGTGTCTACCTGGGTGATGCCCATTTTGTTCAGTTCGGCCAGCCGCTGGGCCGCCGACTGTTCCAACGCCACCACCGCCTGCTGGCGGCGCGGCAAAAAGTAAAACCGCTCGGCCAGCCAGTACAAACCGGTCACCAGGGTGGCCAGAAACAGCAGCAAGGCAAAGTTGCCCTCCAGCATGCCCATGTACCAAGCCCCACCATAGGCGACAAAAGCCGCCAGAACCATCGCCGTCAGAACTTGCATCAATCTTCCACCTGCAGAATTGCCAGAAAAGCCTCTTGCGGCACTTCTACCGAGCCGATTTGCTTCATGCGTTTTTTACCTTGTTTTTGCTTGTCCAGCAGCTTGCGCTTGCGCGAAATGTCGCCGCCATAGCACTTGGCAATGACGTTCTTGCGCAGCGCTTTGATTGTCTCACGGGCAATAATGCCGGAGCCAATGGCCGCCTGGATGGCCACGTCGAACTGCTGGCGCGAAATGATCTCGCGCATCTTGGCCACCACGGCCCGGCCCCGGTACTGCGACTGGCTGCGGTGCACGATGATCGACAAGGCATCGACCTTTTCGCTGTTGAGCAAAATATCCACCTTGACTACGTCGGCCGCGCGGTACTCCTTGAACTCGTAGTCCATGGAGGCGTAACCCCGGCTCACCGATTTGAGCTTGTCAAAGAAGTCCAGCACGATCTCGGCCAGCGGCATCTCATACGTCAGCACCACCTGGCGACCCTTGTAGGCCATGTTCATCTGCACGCCGCGCTTCTGGTTGGCCAGGGTCATCACCACACCCACATAGTCTTGCGGCATGTACAGGTGCACGGTGACGATGGGTTCGCGGATTTCCTCCATGCGGCTGGAATCCGGCATCTTGGAGGGGTTTTCCACCATGGTTATGGTGCCGTCCGAGCGCGCCACCTGGTAGACCACGCTGGGGGCGGTGGTGATCAGGTCCTGGTCGAACTCGCGCTCCAGGCGCTCCTGCACAATTTCCATGTGCAGCAAGCCCAAAAAGCCACAGCGGAAACCAAAACCCAGCGCCTGCGACACCTCGGGCTCGTAGTGCAGCGAGGCATCGTTGAGCTTGAGCTTTTCGAGCGCATCGCGCAGCGACTCGTATTCGCTGGCTTCTGTGGGGTACAGCCCGGCAAACACCTGGGGCTGGATTTCCTTGAAACCGGGCAAGGCCTCTTCGGCCGGGCCGGCGTTGTTGGGCAGCTTTTTGTCCAGGGTGACGGTATCGCCCACCTTGGCGGCTTGCAGTTCCTTGATGCCAGCGATGATGAAACCCACCTCGCCCGCCTCCAGCGACTGGCGCACTTCGGTGGCCGGGGTGAACACCCCCAGGTTGTCGGCGTTGTAGCAGGCGGCCGAGGCCATCATGCGGATGCGCTCGCCCTTGGCCAGGCGGCCATCGACCACGCGCACCAGCATCACCACGCCCACATAAGGGTCGAACCAGCTGTCGATGATCATGGCGCGCAATGGGGCTGCCGGGTCACCCTTGGGCGAAGGCACCTTGGCCACGATGGCTTCCAGAATTTCGTCAATGCCCAGGCCGGTTTTGGCCGAGCAGGGAATCGCATCGGTGGCATCGATGCCGATCACGTCTTCGATTTCCAGCTTGGCGTTGTCCGGGTCGGCGTTGGGCAAGTCCATCTTGTTCAGCACCGGCACCACTTCCACGCCCAGCTCCAGCGCGGTGTAGCAATTGGCCACGGTTTGGGCTTCCACGCCCTGGCTGGCATCGACCACCAGCAGCGCGCCTTCGCAGGCCGACAGCGAGCGGCTGACCTCGTAGGAAAAGTCCACATGGCCCGGGGTGTCGATCAGATTCAGGTTGTAGATCTGCCCGTCTTGCGCCTTGTAGTGCAGGGCAGCGGTTTGCGCCTTGATCGTGATGCCGCGCTCTTTTTCGATGTCCATCGAATCCAGCACCTGGGCTTCCATTTCGCGTTCGGCCAGACCGCCACAGCGTTGGATCAAGCGGTCTGCCAGCGTTGATTTGCCGTGGTCGATGTGCGCGATGATGGAGAAATTTCTGATGTTTTTCATCAACGAAAAGCTTTACTTAAAGTGAAATCACTTGCCTGGCCCAGGCTGCACTGCAGCCCCAAGTCCACGCAAATCATGGGTAATAAACGAAAAAAGGGCGCGTCGAAAACGAACGCGCCCTGAACCAACAATCTTTGGCAACTGCGATAGCTGGAACTTCATTGTAGGCAAAAAGCCTGACTTGCAAAGTCCGAACACCCGGTCGGGTCATGCGTTGCAGGGCCACAACAGAGGTTTTATGCACAGTTTGTTCACAGGGCAGTGGATAGGTTTCTGGACAACATGTGGGCGGTTTGTGGACCACCTGTGCACCATAGGGACGCTTCCCGCATGGTGGATTCCAGCATTTTTGATATGGTCAAAACCTAACAAACGGAGCTTCGATTCTATCCAAAATCGTTGCAAGCCCATTTTTAAGTTAGTAGACACAAACTTTTATGCGATTTTTAAAGCCTGCAAGAAATATTTATGACAGCGTATTTTCCCTAGGCTGCCGCATCTAAAACCCCAAAACCTGTACGGTTCAGAGGGTTTTAGGATGCGCCCGGCCTTACTTCAAAGGCCGGATCAAGGCGTATTGGGCCCACTCGCCCCGGCGCAGCAGCAGGTTGATGGGCTTGTTTTTGTCCATCTTGGCCACTGCCGCCTCGAACTCCTTGACATTGTTGACCTCGGCATTGGCAATGGCCACGATGACATCGCCCTCTTTCACACCGGCACGGGCTGCGCCCTCAGTGGCGCTATCGACCTTGACACCGCCTTTGAGCTTGAGTTCTTTCTTCTGCGCATCGGTCAACTCGCTCACGACCAAGCCTAACTGCTGACCCGCGGACGATGCCTTGGGCTTTTCTTCCTTGCCCGAGGCCTTTTTGACGGGTTTATCGTCCTCGATCTCGGCGATCGACACCGTCAATTCCTTGGTGGCTCCGCGGCGGAACACCGTCAGGCTGCTCTTGGAGCCAGGCTTGGTATTGCCCACCAGACGCGGCAAGTCTGAAGACTTGTCGATCGCCTTGCCGTCGAATTTGGTGATGATGTCACCGGCTTCCACACCGGCTTTTTCGGCGGGCGAGCCGGTTTCCACACCGCGCACAAACGCGCCCTGCGCCTTGCCCAGGCCCACCGAATCCGCCACTTCCTTGGACACGGTTTCGATCTGCACCCCAATGCGGCCACGCGACACCCGGCCCGAGACGCGCAGTTGGTCGCTCACGCGGGATGCTTCGTCGATGGGAATGGCAAAAGAGATGCCCATAAAACCGCCGGAGCGCGAGTAGATCTGGCTGTTGATGCCCACCACCTCGCCGCGCATGTTGATCAGCGGGCCACCGGAATTGCCGGGATTGATGGCCACGTCGGTCTGGATGAAGGACAGGTAGTCACCGGTATCGCGCTGTTTGGCGCTGACGATACCTGCGGTGACGGTGTTCTCCAGGCCAAAAGGCGAGCCAATCGCCATCACCCACTCACCGACCTTCAGGCGACCCACATCGCCCAGCTTGACGGCGGGCAGGCCGGTGGCATCAATCTTGACCAAGGCCACGTCGCTGCGCTTGTCGTAGCCAATGATCTTCGCCTTGAACTCACGCTTGTCGGTCAGGGTAACCAGGACCTCATCGGCACCTTCAACCACGTGGGCATTGGTCATGATGTAACCGTCGGTGCTCAAAATGAAGCCCGAGCCCACGCCACGCGGTACTTCTTCCTCTTGCTGCGGGGGTTTTTGCGGGCGCGGGGCTTGGCGTGGCATGTTCGGAATGGGCACACCGAAACGCTTGAAGAACTCCTGCATGTCTTCGTCCATGCCATTGCCTTGCGCCGCGTGGGCCGAGGCTTTCTCCAAGGTGCGGATGTTGACCACCGACGGCCCCACCTGCTCCACCAGATCGGTAAAGTCCGGCAGCGTGCGGGTTTGCGCCCACACCGGCGCACTCGGCAGCAGGGTTGCCACCGACACCAGGGCCATGCTGCACACCACAGCCGCCGAGCGGATATTTTTCAAACTGACCAGGAACATAGCCAACATCCTTCAAAACAATCGATGGAAAACCTGCAAATCCGTCCTCAAAGCCGCCTTCAAACGCCCTACTTCACCCGCTCCAACCCTTGGCCAAAGGCCTTCAGGGTCACCAGCGGCACCTCGCCCACGGCCGTCAGCCACCAGGCCCCCATGCGGCGGGTCAGGGACTGGGTAGCCCCCACAGACATCACGCCTTCCTGCAAGTGGCGTTGCGGCTCATACGCTTCGACAAACAGCGACACCGAAGCCAGCCCGTCTGAAAACACCCATTGCACCGTACCGTCGGACGATCCGCCCGGAGCACTGCCCACCGAGCGGCGGAAGCAGCTCATAGGTTTGAAGCCGGCCACGCCATTTTTCAAGACCCAGCCTTCCGACAAGGCCGTGGTTTTTCGCATGTACGAGGTTTCGACCCGGTAGCCTGCGGTGTTGGCCATCATCTGGCCCAAGGTATCCATCTTCACGGGCGCATCCAGCTGCAACTCGGAGAAAGCCGCCTGCTCCAGCACCTGGCCATCCACATCCAGCGTCTGCAGCTTGACTACCAGACCGGTTTTTTTCTCGCTCCAGATGCGGTAGCCATAGCGCAGGCGGTCTTTGGGCTTGAGCAGCACCATATCGGCATCGAAACCCGCCACCCGCTCGCTGCCCACCTGCTTGGCGGCATAAAACGCGGGGATGGCAAAGTCGCCCGCCTCCAGCAAATTGGGGAACAGGCCCAGGGATTCGCGTTTTTCGGCCACCGCCACCTTGGTGTCGGGCATGAAGGTGATGACCTGGTCGTTGTGGCGGAAGGTGGAACGTGGCGCGCCGGTCAGGGACTCGACCCGCTCCATCTGCTGCGCACCGTCGCAGACATGCCAGATCCGGGCGCTGGACAGGCTGCCTGCACCGTACGACACCACAAAAGTGCCAATGTAGGCGCGCTTGCCCGAAGCCTCGTGCATGCGCATCAGCCATTCGCTGACGGTGCGCTCGGGCACGGCAGCCGTAGAGGCGGAGGTGGGCTCGGAGGGCGTAGGCGGCGCAGCATGCGCCATGGGCAGCAGAGCCGCCCACAGCGCGACCAGCAGCAATCCTTGGCGGGTGTTCATGGGCATCTTGCGGCAGTCCGTCCTTTAGCGGGCGGGGGTCTCGTAGGTGGCGTTGCTGATAAAGCCTGCAGGCATCTGCAAGGCCGAGGTGCCACCAAACTGCTTGTGGGCCGCCATCAAGGCATCCAGGCGGGCATCGCGCAGCATGACCTGGGGCGCAGCACCATTCGTGTTGTCCAGCGCCACGGCTTGCAGCACCGGCGCGGGGGACGTGGCTTGGGCCAGTTGCTGGCCAGGCGCGGTGCCGCCGAATCCGGCCGCCACGTTCCAGCCCACCGCCACTACCGCCACCAAGGAGGCCAGACCCGCCACCATCTTCCAGCGAAAACGGGGCGCGTTGGCCGCCACATCCTCCACTGGATCTTGGGCATCAAACAAGGCCTTTGCGCTTGATTCATAAGCGGCAATAGCTATTAAATTTGTAGTATTGACCGTGGGTACCAAAACCGGCTCCAAAGCCAACCGGCTCTGGAAGCGGGCCAGAAAACCCTGGTCGTCGGCACAAAAAGCCAGGTCGTTGGAGCGCAGCACGTCCCCCACCACGTGGTAGGCATGCCAGGTGGCCTGGGCTTCGGGCTGCTGCGCCACGCGTTCGACCGCCAGCGCAAACGCTTCGCCGCGCAATTGCCCGTCGGCCAGTGCCGACAGGGCATCCTGCGGGGTGTCAATGTGTTCTTTGGCCATGTTCTTCACCTTGCTTCCTTGATCTTGCTCACCCACTCTTCACCAGCGCTTGCCAGACTGGTTTTCCAGCAGCGGCTTCACCCGCGCCGAAATCGCCTCCCGGGCCCGGAAAATGCGCGACCGCACCGTGCCAATCGGGCACTGCATCATTTCTGCAATGTCCTCGTAGCTCATGCCTTCGATCTCACGCAAAGTCACGGCCTGGCGCAAATCCTCCGGCAAAGCCTCCAGGGCCACGTTGACGGCGTTCGATATTTGCTTGGCCGCCAGCACCGTGTCCGGGGTGTCAGGACTGGTTGGTTCATTCTTTCGGAAGTAAGTTTCATCCTCGTCATCAGAAGGTCGCATCGCGGCCTCTGACACGGTGGGATCGCGCTTGAAATCCATCAAAGTCTTCTTGGCGGTATTGATGGCGATGCGGTACAGCCAGGTGTAGAACTGCGCATCGCCCCGGAATTTGGGCAGGGCGCGGTAGGCACGGATGAAGGTTTCCTGGGCAATGTCTTCCACCAGGTCCACGTCGCGCACCATGCGGCCAATCAGGCGCTGGATGCGACGCTGGTACTTGACCACCAGCAGCCCGTACGCCCGCTGGTCGCCCGCCACCGTGCGTTCGACCAGCATCAGGTCGCTATCGGTGGCCGTGGCCGGGGTGGTCAATGGGGGGGGAGGTAGTGCAGTCATGGTTCAGGTCCGAGCGCACTGGTGGAGGCATCAAGCGGTCTGGCGGGCGAATATACCGCACGGCGCAGGCTGCGCCAGTGCACGGGCTGGCTTGCCCTTTCAGCCCAGCACCACAGCGGTCGCCCCATATCCGGGCGCAGACGCAGCAGCAGGTGGTGTTGCAAATCAAGATGGATGCCGACTTGCACCGTCAAAGTGGTGCCGCCACTGCTCCAGAACCACTGCTGGCCGTCCCAGCGCAGGACGGCCACCGGCGTTTTCCACCAGGCGACCCCGGCAAATAGGCCCGCACCCAGCACGGCCAGTACCGCCACACCCTGCCGCCATCCCATGACGTCCACCTGCCAGCACCAGCCCGTCACGGTGGCCGCCCCCAGCAGCCACACGGCAGCCTGCAGCCCGGCCTGAAAATGCGAACGCCCCACCGGGTAGGTCACCGGTGGGGCGTTGTGCATGGGGCTGGACGGGTCAGCTTAGACGCGCTTGAACACCAGGGTGCCGTTGGTGCCACCGAAGCCAAAGTTGTTCTTCACCGCCACGTCGATCTGCATGTCCCGGGCCGTGTTGGCACAGAAGTCCAGGTCGCATTCCGGGTCCTGGTTGAAGATGTTGATGGTGGGCGGGCTCTTTTGGTGGTGCAAGGCCAGCACGGTGAAGACGCTTTCGATGCCGCCCGCGCCGCCCAGCAGATGGCCGGTCATGGACTTGGTGGAATTGACCACCAGTTTCTTGGCATGGTCGCCAAACGCCAGTTTGATGGCATTGGTTTCGTTCGCATCGCCCAGTGGCGTGGAGGTGCCGTGGGCGTTCAGGTAGTGGACCTGGTCAGGGTTGACACCGGCGTTCTTCAAGGCCATCTGCATGGAGCGGCGGGGGCCGTCCACGTTAGGGGCCGTCATGTGGTAGCCGTCGCCGCTCAGGCCAAAGCCGACGATTTCGGCGTAGATCTTGGCGCCGCGGGCCTTGGCGTGCTCGTATTCTTCGATCACCAGCACGCCTGCGCCCTCGCCCAGCACAAAACCGTCGCGGTCTTTGTCCCAGGGGCGGGAGGCGGTGGCGGGGTCGTCGTTACGGGTGCTCAGGGCACGGGCCGCAGCAAAGCCGCCCAGGCCCAGTGGCGACATGGTGGATTCGGCACCGCCGGCAATCATCACGTCGCAGTCACCGTACTCGATCATGCGTGCCGACTGGCCAATGGCATGCAGGCCGGTGGTGCAGGCGGTGGCGATGGCAATGTTCGGGCCCTTGAAGCCAAACTTGATCGACACGTGGCCCGAGATCATGTTGATGATCGAGGCCGGTACAAAAAATGGGGAAATGCGCCGCGCGCCGCGGTTCACGTACTCGGCATGCGTCTCTTCGATCATCGGCAGGCCGCCAATGCCGGAGCCGATGTTGCAGCCAATGCGCGTGGCTTCTTCTTCGTCCAGTGCGTCGCCAGTGGCCAGACCGGAGTCGGCCACCGCTTCAATCGCCGCCGCCAGCCCGAGGTGGATGAAGCGGTCCATGTGGCGCGCTTCTTTCTCAGGGATCAGGGCATTGATGTCAAAGCCTTTGACTTCGCCACCAAACTTGCATGAGAAGGGGCTGGCATCAAACGACTTGATCAGGTCAATACCCGACTGACCGGCCAATAAAGCCGACCATGCATCGGCCACGGTGTTACCTACGGGGCTGACGCAACCTAAACCTGTGACGACGACACGACGACGGGACATAAATGTATGGGGTGTGGTGGGCAGCTAGAGGCTGCAAAAAACGGCACCGGGTGCCGCTTGATTCCACTGGCTGCCTCCACGCAGGTGGCACGCAGCCAGTAGGCTCAGAGCCAGATTAGCCCTTGGGGTGGCTGGTCGCGTAGTCGATCGCGTTTTGCACGGTGGTGATCTTCTCGGCATCTTCGTCCGGGATTTCGATGCCAAACTCATCTTCCAGTGCCATCACCAGTTCGACAGTGTCCAACGAGTCAGCGCCCAGATCGGCCACGAATGACTTTTCGTTGGTGACTTGGGCTTCTTCCACACCCAGTTGTTCGGCAATGATTTTTTTAACGCGTGCTTCGATATCGCTCATAGTTCCCTCTGAGGGTTGTAAAAGAATCCGTGATTTTAGCCGGGCTGCAGAAGATCCCCTGCCCAGACTGCCGTACGGATAGAACGGCTGGATTTCGTGTGAACTAGTACCTTGACCTTATCGTCAAAATACCTACATGTACATGCCGCCGTTGACGTGCAGCTCCTGCCCCGTCACGTAGCCTGCCTGGGGCGATGCCAGATAGGCCACCGCATGCGCCACATCGGCGGGCAGGCCCAGTTGGCCCAGTGGAATTTGCGCCAACAGGGCTTTGTGCTGCTCTTCGGGCAGGCTGGCGGTCATGTCGGTGTTGATAAAGCCAGGTGCCACGCAGTTGACCGTGATGTTGCGAGAACCCAGCTCGCGCGCCAGGGCCCGCGTCATGCCCGCCACACCGGCTTTGGCTGCGGCGTAATTGGCCTGGCCCGGGTTGCCCGAGGCCCCCACTACCGAAGTGATGCTGATGATGCGACCGTAGCGCTGTTTCATCATGGTGCGCATCACCGCGCGGCTCATGCGGAACACGGCTTTCAGGTTGGTGTCGAGCACGTCGTCCCAGTCGCTGTCTTTCATGCGCATGGCCAGGGTGTCGCGGGTGATGCCCGCGTTGTTCACCAGCACCTGCAGACCGCCCCATTCCTTGGTGATGCTGTCGATGACGGCCTCGGCCTCGGCCAGATCATTGACATTGAGCTTCTTGCCGCTGCAACCGGGAAAGGCGGCCAGCGCCTGGCTGATCGCCGCCGCGCCAGCATCGCTGGTGGCAGTGCCAATCACTTTGAGGCCGCGCTGGGCCAATTCCAGGGCGATGGCGGCACCGATGCCACGCGAAGCGCCTGTGACCAAGGCCACCTGGCCTGCAAATTCAGCGGCGCTCATTCGGCGGCTCCTAGTAGTTGGGACTGGACCTCGGCCATGCTGGCGGGGTCGAACAAAGGCAGACCGACCAGGCCCGCGTCGATGCGCTTGACCATACCGGCCAGCACCTTGCCAGGGCCGCATTCGACCAGGGTGGTCACACCGCGGGCCTTGATGGCGGCCACGCACTCGACCCAGCGCACCGGGCCAAAAGCCTGGCGCACCAGGGCATCGCGGATGCGGTCGGCATCAGATTCCACCGCCACATCGATATTGTTGACCACCGGAATTTGCGGCGCGGCAAACACGGTCTGCGCCAGCTTCTCGCGCAGTTGCATGGCCGCGGGCTGCATCAGACTGGAATGGAACGGGGCCGACACGGGCAAAGGCAGAGCGCGCTTGGCACCACTGGCCTTGAGGACTTCGCAGGCTTTTTCCACCGCGGCCTTGCTGCCTGCGATCACGGTCTGGCCGGGGTCATTGAAGTTCACTGCCTCCACCACCTCGGCAGAAAATTCTGAGCCCAAAGCACGCATGGCGCTTGTCACATCGGCGCAACCAGCTATCACTTTAGTAGCATCCAGCCCCAGGATGGCGGCCATGGCACCCACGCCCACCGGCACGGCGTTCTGCATGGCCTGGGCCCGAAAGCGCACCAGCGGCGCGGCCTGCGCCAGCGTCAGCACACCGGAAGCCACCAGCGCCGAATATTCACCCAGCGAATGGCCGGCCACCACGGCAGGCGCGGCACCGGTCTCGGCCATCCAGGTGCGGTAGGCGGCGACCGCGGCCACCAGCATCACCGGCTGGGTGTTGGTGGTCAGGGCCAGGGCTTCCTTGGGGCCGTCCTTGATCAGCAGGGCCACGTCTTCGCCCAACGCATCGGAGGCTTCTTGCAGGGTCTGGCGCACCACGGGATGGTCGCCCCAGGCATCCAGCATGCCGACGGACTGGGAACCCTGGCCGGGAAAGATAAAAGCGAAATGGTTCATGGTTTTATGAGTCAAAAATGCCGCTGTCGCTTATCGAACAAGCGTAGCATGCTACAAATTAAGCAGCACCGCACCCCAGGTAAACCCGCCACCCACGCCTTCGAGCATGAGGGTCTGGCCCTTTTTGATTTGGCCGCTGCGCACACCTGCGTCCAGCGCCAAAGGAATCGACGCCGCCGAGGTATTGCCGTGCTGGTCCACGGTCACGATGACCTTGTCCATGGACATCTTCAGCCGCTTGGCCGTTCCCTGCATGATGCGGATATTGGCCTGGTGCGGAATCAACCAGTCGATGTCGTCATGGGTTTTGCCCGCCTTGTCCAAAGCTGCGCGGGCGGCTTGTTCCAGCACGCCCACTGCCAGCTTGAATACGGCCGGGCCGTCCATGGTCAGCATGGCACTGCCCACCACCGAGCCACCCGACACCTGGCCGGGCACGCACAAAATACCCACGTGTTTGCCATCGGCATGCAGGTCGCTGGCCAGAATGCCCGGTGTGTCCGAGGCCTCCAGCACTACCGCACCCGCGCCGTCGCCAAACAGCACGCAGGTGGTGCGGTCGGAAAAATCGAGAATGCGCGAGAACACCTCGGCCCCGATCACCAGGGCCTTGCGGGCGGTGCCGGTGCGAACCATCGCATCGGCCACCGTCAGGGCGTAGACAAAACCGCTGCACACGGCCTGTACGTCAAACGCCGGGCAGCCGTGGATACCCAGCTTGTTTTGCACGATGCAGGCGGCCGAGGGGAACACCATGTCCGGCGTGGACGTGGCGACGATGATCAGGTCGATGTCCTGGGCCTGGACACCGGCGGCCTCCAGCGCCTGCCGGGCGGCATGCACCGCGAGGTCGCTGCAGGTGGCGTCGGCATCGGCGAAGTGGCGGGCCCGGATGCCGGTGCGCTCGACGATCCAGTCGTCCGAGGTTTCCACGCCTTTGGCAGCCAGTTCGGCCACCAGATCGGCGTTGGTCAATCGACGGGGGGGGAGGTAGCTACCGGTGCCGGTGATGCGGGAATAAGGACTCGTCATGCGCTCGTGGTTGCGGTCGTGTCCAAGGCAGGGGCCGCAGATGCCGCCAAAAGCGGCGCTGCATGCGCAATGCGGGCCTGGACACGGTCCAGCAGGTTGTTTCGGGCTGCATCATACGCCCGGTGCAACGCCTGCTCAAACGCAAACGCGTCCGCCGACCCATGGCTTTTGAACACCAGACCGCGCAGGCCCAACAGGGCCGCACCGTTGTAGCGCCGGTGGTCCATGCGCTTTTTAAGCGCAGATAGCACCGGAGTGGCGAGCAATGCCGTAAATTTGGTGAAGATGTTGCGCGAGAACTCGGCGCGCAAAAAGTTGACGATCATGTTGGCCAGGCCTTCGCTGGTCTTCAGCGCCACATTGCCCACAAAACCGTCGCACACGATGATGTCGGTGGTACCGACAAAAATATCGTTGCCTTCCACGTTGCCATAGAAGTTCAAATCGCCCGCACGCGCTGCGGCGCGCAGCAATTCGCCCGACAGCTTGATGGTCTCGTTGCCCTTGATGGCTTCTTCGCCAATATTGAGCAGGCCCACCGTGGGGTTTTCGTTATCGCTGAGCACCGACACCAGGGCCGAGCCCATCACTGCAAACTGCAGCAAATGCTCGGCCGTGCAATCCACATTGGCACCGAGGTCCAGCACCGTGGTGGCACCGCCTTTGGCATTGGGGATTTGCCCGGCAATCGCGGGGCGGTCGATACCATCCAGGGTTTTGAGCAGATAGCGGGCAATCGCCATCAAGGCGCCCGTA
This sequence comes from Comamonadaceae bacterium OS-1, assembly GCA_027923965.1. Lineage (NCBI taxonomy): Bacteria > Pseudomonadati > Pseudomonadota > Betaproteobacteria > Burkholderiales > Comamonadaceae > Comamonadaceae bacterium OS-1. The sequence goes on along the minus strand of AP026969.1, from coordinate 392,004 downwards.
TTGCCCGCCGACACCGCTGCCTGGGCCGTGCCGAGCTTGACCTGGTGGATCGCCACGCGCATGGAAGAATCTTTCTTCTTGCGCAGGGCGATTTCAATCGAGTCGTCCATGCCCACCACTTCGCTGGCCACCACAATCTGGGCGCGCGCATGCACAAAGCCCGCCAGGCTGGCAGGCAAACCTACCAACAGCAGCGAAACCCCGGGGGTGTTGTCCAGAAAATGGCGACAGGCCGGCAGCGTGACGCTGGGGCCGTGGTCACCACCCATGCAATCCACAGCAAGTGTGATCATGGCGTAGCAGCGCCCAGCGGCGCGCAAAAGCTGGATAGTGCAAACATCAAAACAAAGGCCCGTGGCTACGGGTTACGTAGCACCGGGCCCTGGATGGTGAGCGCAGATCAGGCTTCAGATTTGTTTTTCAGCACCTGGCGGCCACGGTAGAAACCGTTGGGGCTGATGTGGTGGCGCAGGTGGGTTTCACCGGTGGTGGATTCCACTGCGATGCCGGGCACGTTCAGTGCGTTGTGCGAACGGTGCATACCGCGCTTGGAAGGGGACTTTTTGTTCTGTTGGACGGCCATGGTCGGCTCCTAAGTAAGTGCGTTTAAAGCTAAACGCTAAAAGATTAGACAATTCACGAGAGGCCACTCAACTTTGAAGTCAAAATGCTCAAAGCCTTTTCGCGCTAAGCCTTAGATTATAGCCCAAGGTGGCGGGTCTAAGCTAGCCCCTAGTCGGCACCCTCACCACGCAGCTTGGCCAGCGCAGCAAACGGGTGGGGTTTTTCGGACAAAGCTGCCTCAAAAGCCGGGTCTACCACCTCCAGCGTCACCTCCACCGGGCACACGTCATGGCGCGGAACCAGGGGGATTTCCATCAGCAGCTCGTCTTCCACCAGGGTGGCCAAATCGAATGCGGGGTCTAACGCCAGAATGTCTTCTTCGGACTCGTCGTCCAGCGCGGCCGCGGTTTCTTCGTCGGCCACAAAGCGGAACGAGCGGTCTACCGCCAACGGGATCTCCACCGGGGTCAGGCAGCGCTGGCAGGTCATGGGCAAGCAGGTATCGGCCTGGATGTGCAGCCAGATTTCAGCCTCGCCGCTGGACACTGGACGCAGCTCGCCCTGGGCGCTCCAGTTCACAGTCAAATCAGCCTCTGGTGCTGATGCCTCCTGCATGAGGCGCTCATATTTTGGTAGCAATTCCTGGGCAGAGCGGGTACCTGCCGCTTGCGCAAAGGCGCGCACGTCCAGGGGGGTAGAAGCAATCTCGGTTTTCATAGGCACAGTGTAAGAGAATCCCGGGATGCACTCCCCCTTGCCCTCCCCTCCCCCCCGCGCCCTGGTACTCGGCTCGACTTCGCGCTACCGAAACGAGCTGCTGCAACGCCTGCGCATCCCCTTTGAAGTAGCCGCACCCGACGTGGATGAAACCCCGCTGGCCGGTGAATCGCCCAGAGACCTGGCCCTGCGCCTGTCGCTGGCCAAAGCCCGGGCCGTGGCCGCCCGCTTTCCGCAGGCCGTGGTCATCGGCTCCGACCAGGTGGCCGATTTGCACGGCGAGCCGCTAGGCAAACCCGGCAACCACGCCAACGCCGTGGCGCAATTGCGCCGGATGCGCGGCCACACCGTGGTGTTTCAGACCGCGCTGTCGGTGGTGTGCCTGGACACCGGCTTTGCCCAAAGCGCACTGGCCCCGGTGCAGGTGCGGTTTCGCGAGCTCAGCGATGCCGAAATCGAAACCTATCTGCGGGCCGAACAACCCTATGACTGCGCGGGCAGCGCCAAAAGCGAAGGCCTGGGCATCAGTCTGCTCGACAGCATCGACAGCGACGACCCCACCGCCCTGATCGGCCTGCCGCTGATCCGCACCTGCCAATTGCTGCGCGCTGCCGGGGTGGTGTTGCTATGAAGCCCGGAAAACTCTACCTGGTCCCCGCGCCGCTGGACTTTGGCTGCGCCACGCTGACCCCACTGGAAGACGTGATGCCGCTGGGCACCCTGCGCGTAGCCGCCCGCCTGCAGCACTGGGTGTGTGAAAACGCCAAAACCACCCGCGCCTACCTGAAGCGGGTAGACGCACTGGTGCCCCTGGCCCAACCCCTCCAGGCCCTGCAGATCCAGGAGCTGCCGCGCGAAGTGCACAAAAAAGGCGACCACAGCGGCAACTTCGATGCCAAACCGCTGCTGGCCGCCGCCCTGCAGGGCGCAGACATCGGCCTGGTCAGCGAAGCAGGCATGCCTGCGGTGGCCGACCCGGGGTCATCGGTCGTGCGTGCCGCGCACGAGCTGGGGCTGGAGGTGGTGGTGTTGGTGGGCCCGGTGTCGCTGCTGCTGGCGTTGGCGGCCAGCGGCCTCAATGGGCAGAACTTTGCGTTTGTCGGCTACGTGCCCCAGGCCGAGCCGGAACGGGGTCAGAAAATCCGCGAACTCGAAACGCTGGCGCTGAAGACCGGACAGACCCAGATATTTATCGAAACACCCTACCGCAACGCGTCCCTCTTGCAGGGACTGCTACAAACTTTGCAGCAAAACACGCGTTTGGCCGTCAGCAGCGGAATGACCCTGGCCGAGCCCCGCACGGTGAGCGACACCGTGAAAGGCTGGCGGCAAAAAAACAAGGCGGGTCTGGTCACTGACCAGCCCGCCGTGTTCGCGATTGGACGCTAGATTTTTAGCGCAGTGAGGGCACGTGCTGCAGGGCGCGGATGGAGCCTTCGCCCATGGCGGCACCAAAGCGCTTGGCCAGGCGTTCGGCCACGTTTTCGCGGCGGGTGTAGTCCACCAGCTCTTCGGCCTTGACGACCTCACGGGCCACGTAGTCCAGGTTGCCCAGATGGTCGGCCAGGCCCAGCTCCACCGCTTGCTGGCCGCTCCAGAACAAACCACTGAAGGTTTCCGGGGTTTCTTTCAGGCGCTTGCCACGCCCGGTCTTGACCGCGTCAATGAACTGGGTATGGATCTGGTCCAGCATGCTCTGTGCGAAGGCCCGTTGCTTATCGGATTGCGGGCTGAACGGGTCGAGAAAACCCTTGTTTTCGCCCGCCGTCATCAAGCGGCGCTCCACACCCAGCTTGTCCATCAGGCCGGTGAAGCCAAAGCCGTCCATCAGTACGCCAATGCTGCCCACGATGCTGGCCTTGTCGACATAAATCTGGTCGGCGGCCACGGCGATGTAGTAGGCGGCCGAGGCGCAGCTTTCTTCCACCACGGCATAGACCGGCTTGTTGTACTTTTTCTTGAGGCGCCAGATTTCGTCGTTGATGATGCCGGCCTGCACCGGGCTGCCGCCGGGCGAGTTGATCAGCAAGACCACAGCCTGGGCCCCCTCGTCCTCGAAGGCACTGCGCATGGCAGCCACGACAAACTCGGCGCTGGCATCCGCACCCGAGGCGATTTCGCCCTTGATTTCCACCACGGCGGTGTGGGCGGTGCTTTTATCGGTACTGGGCGTGGTGCGCGACAGACCGATCCATGCAGCAGCCACCAGGCACACCAGCCAGGCCAGGCGGACGAAATTGCGCCAGCGACGGGCAGTTTTTTGCTCCGCCAGCGCCGCAAATGCCAGCTTTTCGAGGGTCACGCGCTCCCACCCCGGGGTATCGGTAGGGCTACGGCCCGCCGGGCTCCCCGCAGAGCGCTCAGGTGGCGCGGGGGCGTGGGATTCGCCGGGAAGGATCGGGTCGGTCATTGTTAAAACTCAACAGGTTGCAATTGCGCACGAGTATGCCAGTGCACCACCCCGCTGGATTCGGAAAGGGCTATCTTCACCAGCCCACCGCGGCAGGGGCCACCGCCGCATTCGCCCGTGTCGGGCCGGTAAGCCGCGCCGTGGGTGGCGCACAGCAGCCACTCACCGGAATCGTCAAAAATGCGGTTCGGCTGGTAATCCAGCTCCATGGGCACATGGGTGCAGCGGTTCAGGTAGGCATGGGCCTGTCCGTTGTAGCGGATGGCAAAGGCGCGGCAGGTCTCGCCCAGGTAGGCCACGTCAAACGGCACGGCATCGCCACCGTCGCTCAGGTCTGCCGTGTTGCACAGGGGAATTTCTTGCATGGTGTCCAACTCCCAAAATCAGCCGTGTGCCAGCAACCAGGCATGCAGCTCGGCTACGGAATGGGCCACAAATAGCGGCTGTAGCGCAGCAAACGCCTCGGTGCCATGGGCGCCATAGCCCACACCCACACTGGCGCAGCCTGCGTTGGTAGCCATCTGCAGGTCGTGCGTGGTGTCGCCCACCATCAGGGTGCGCTCGGGGGCCACGCCGAACTCGCGCATCAGCTCCTGCAGCATGCGCGGATGCGGCTTACCCAGAGTCTCGTCGGCAGTGCGGGAGCCGTCAAACAGGCCGTGCAGTTCCACCGCCCGCAAGGTTTCGTCCAGGCCGCGGCGCGACTTGCCGGTGGCCACCGCCAGGCAGTGCTGGCGGGCCTTGAGCGCGGCCAGCATGGGCAGCACCCCGGCGAACAGGCTGATGTCGTGCTGGTGCACCCGGTAATGGTGGTTGAACCGCGCGCCCAGCGCTGCGTGCTGGGAGACGGGCACATCGGGTGCCGCATGGGCCAATGCGGGGATCAGGTCCATGCCGATCACGTACGAGGCGGCCGCATCGCTAGGCACGGTACCGCCCACGTCGCGCACCGCCTCCTGGATGCTACGGGTGATGATGGCCGTGGAGTCGAACAGCGTACCGTCCCAATCGAAGGCAATCAGATCAAATTGCCTACCTGCCATAGACGTCTTCAAAGCGGACGATGTCGTCCTCGCCCAGGTAGCTGCCGGACTGGACTTCGATCATTTCCAGCTCGACACGGCCCGGGTTTTCCAGCCGGTGGGTGGTGCCCAGCGGGATGTAGGTGGATTCGTTCTCGGTGACCAGAAAGGTTTCGGTGCCCTTGGTGACCTTGGCGGTGCCGGACACCACGATCCAGTGCTCGGCGCGGTGGTGGTGCATTTGCAGCGACAGCGTGCCGCCCGGCTTGACCACGATGCGCTTGACCTGGAAGCGCGCGCCATTGTCCACGCTGTCGTACCAGCCCCAGGGGCGGAACACCTTGCGGTGCAGTTGGCCTTCGGAGCGGCCTTGTTTCTTGAGGCTTTCGACGATCTTTTTCACGTCCTGGGTCTTGTCCTTATGGGCTACCAGGATCGCGTCGGCGGTTTCCACCACCACGATGTCGTCCACACCCACGCAGGCGATCAGGCGGCCTTCGGACAGGGCCAGGGTGTTGCGGCAGTCGTGCAGCAGCACGTCGCCCTGGGCCACGTTGCCCGCGTCGTCCTTGGGCAAGACAGACCACAGTGCGTCCCAGGCACCCACGTCAGACCAGCCGGCGGCCAGCGGAATCACCACACCCGGGGGTAAACCAGCCTGGCCGGAAGCGATGCGCTCCATTACGGCGTAGTCGATGGAGTCGCTGGGGCAGGCGGAAAACAGCTCTTTGCCCACACGCACAAATTCACCGTCGGTGCTGCCAGCGTCCCAGGCGGTCTGGCAGGCGGCCAGGATGTCGGCCCGGCACAGGGCCAGGGCCGCCAGCCACACCGAGGCCTTGACCATGAACAGGCCGCTGTTCCAGGAATAGGTGCCCGCGTCCAGGTAGCTTTGGGCCGTGGCCTGGTCGGGTTTTTCCACGAAACGGGCGATGGTGGAGGCACCGCCGCTGCCGTACGGCGCGCCAGCCTGGATGTAGCCATAGCCCGTCTCGGGGCTGTCTGGGGTGATGCCAAACGTGACCACTGCGCCCTCCGCCGCCAAGAGCGCGCCCTGGCGCACCACAGCCTGGAAGGCGGGCTTGTCCACGATCACGTGGTCGGCCGGCATGACCAGCAGCACCGGGTCGGCTCCGTCACGCAATCCCGCCAGCGCGGCCAGGGTCAGGGCCGGTGCGGTGTTGCGCCCCGTGGGCTCCAGCACGATGCTGCCGGGCTGGCCCATCAGGCGCAGTTGCTCGGCAATGACGAAGCGGTATTCCTCGTTGCACACCACCATGGGCGCGGCCACCGTGCCCAGGCCCAGGCCCTCGACCCGGCGCACCGTGGCTTGCAGCAGCGAGTCGTCGCCGATCAGCGGCAGCAGTTGCTTGGGGTACTTTTCACGGGACAAAGGCCACAGGCGGGTACCGGAGCCACCGGAAAGCACAACGGGTTGAATCAACATAGATTTCCAAAAAGTAAAAAAACCAAAGGCCGTAGCCCGACCGTTGGTTTTTATTATTGCAGAGCAACATAGCGCATTTCCGCGCCAAGGGCGGTGTTACCCCGTGTTGCGCAGCGCCGCCGCAATCCCGTTGATGGAAATGTGGATGCCGATCTGCACCCGCTCATCGCCCTGCCCGGCCCGGTAACGCCGCACCAGCTCCACCTGCAGATGGTGCAGCGGGTCGATGTAGGGGAACCGGTGGCGGATGGAGCGCTGCAGCGATGCGTTGCCCGACAGGCGCTGCTTTTCGCCGGTGATCTGGGTCAGCGCGTTGGCGGTGCGGTGCCACTCGGCCTCGATGCTGGCAAAAATGCGCTTGCGCAGCTTGGCATCGCTGACCAGCTCGGCATAGCGCGAGGCCAGGGCCAGATCGCTCTTGGCCAGCACCATGTCCATATTGCTCAGCAAGGTGCTGAAAAACGGCCATTGGCGGTACATTTTTTGCAGCGTGGCCAGCGCGTCTTTCCTGCCTGCAGGGCCGTTTTCGTTCAAGAACGACTCTACGGCAGAACCAAAGCCGAACCAGCCCGGCAGGGTCAGGCGGCACTGGCCCCAGCTGAAGCCCCAGGGAATGGCGCGCAGGTCTTCGATCTTCTGCGAGGGCTTGCGGGCGGCGGGGCGCGAGCCGATATTGAGCTCGGCAATCTCGCGCAGCGGCGTGGATTCGAAAAAGTAGGTGGTGAAACCCGGTGTCTCGTACACCAGCGCCCGGTAGGCGGCCATGCTGGCGGTGGACAACTGCGCCGCCGCCTTCAGGAAGGCCGGGGTGGCCGACTTGGTAGGCTGCAGCAGCGTGGCTTCCAGGGTGGCGGCCACCAGGGTTTCCAGGTTGCGGCGGCCGATTTCGGGATTGGCGTATTTGGAGCCGATGACTTCACCCTGCTCGGTCAGGCGGATCTGGCCGCGCACCGTGCCGGGGGGCTGGGCCAAAATGGCCTGGTAGCTCGGGCCACCGCCGCGGCCTACCGTGCCGCCCCGGCCATGGAACATGCGCAGGGTGATGTTGTGGCTGTTGGCCAGCTGGTCGAACAGGTCTACCAGCGCGATCTCGGCGCGGTACAGCTCCCAGTTGCTGGTGAAAATGCCGCCGTCCTTGTTGCTGTCGGAGTAGCCCAGCATGATGTCCTGCTCGGCCCCGCTGCGCTGCACCAGCTCGGCAACATCTGGCAGGGCGTAGAACTCGCGCATGATGGGCGCAGCATTGCGCAAATCTTCGATGGTTTCAAACAGTGGCACCACGATCAGGTCGGCGGTGGCCTTGTTGTCCAGCGTGCGGTGCATCAGGCCGACTTCTTTTTGCAGCAGCAGCACTTCCAGCAAATCGCTCACCGTCTCGGTGTGGCTGATGATGTAGTGGCGGATGGCCTGCGCGCCATAGCGGGCGCGGGACTCGCGGGCCGCCTCGAAAATCGCGATCTCCTTGCAGGTGTGCTCGGAATAGGTGGCGCCCACCACGCGCAGCGGGCGCGCATCGTTGAGCAGGCCCATCAGCAGCGTGCGCTTGGCCGCCTCATTCAGCGCGGAGTAGTCGGCCTCAATGCGGGCCGTGGCCAGCAGCTCGGCCACCACTTCCTCGTGCTTGTCGGAGCTTTGGCGCAGGTCGACCGTGGCCAGATGGAAGCCAAACACCTCCACCGCGCGGATCAGCGGGTGCAGGCGCTCGGCGGCCAGGGTGGCGCCGTGGTTGGCCAGCAAAGAGGCTTCGATGGTGCGCAGGTCGGCCAGAAAGTCTTCGGCCAGCAAGTAGGGGTTTTGCGGCGCAACGGCATGGCGGGCGGCATCGCCCCCGGTCAGGCCCTTCAGGGTGGCGGCCAGGCGGGCGTAGATGCCGGTCAGGGCCAGGCGGTAAGGCTCGTCCTGGCGGTGCACATTGGTGTCGGGCGAGCTGGCGGCCAGCGCCTGCAGTTGGGGCGACATACCGGCCAAACCGGCCGACAGCGACAGCTCGCCGCCCAGGTAGTGCACTTCGGTCAGGTAATGGCGCAGGGCCACATCGGCCTGGCGGCGCAGCGCGTATTCCAGCGTCTGGGCGCTCACATTGGGGTTGCCGTCGCGGTCGCCGCCAATCCACTGGCCCATGCGCAGAAAGCTGTGCACCGGGTGGTCGCCCAGGGCGCCTTCCAGGTCGGCGTAGATCTTGGGAATCTCGCGCAGAAAGGTCGATTCGTAGTAGCTCAGCGCGTTTTCGATCTCGTCGGCCACGGTCAGCTTGTTCATGCGCAGCAGGCGGGTTTGCCACAGTTGCATGACGCGGGCCCGTAACTGCACCTCATTGGCGGCCAACTCGCGCGGGGCCAGGGCATCTTTGGTGGTGCCGACCAGGCTGCGCTCGCGCAGGGTATCGCGCACGGTCAGCAGCCGGGCGATGTCGCGCTCGGCATCCAGAATGCTCTTGCGCTGCACTTCGGTGGGGTGGGCGGTGAGCACCGGGGCTACGTAGGCATGCGCCAGCGTCTGCGCTATTGTTTTAGGAGCAATCCCCGCCCAGCGCAAGCGCGACAGGGCCACTTCAATGCTGCCTTCTTGTGTATCCCCCGCACGCTCGTGCACGGCCCGGCGGCGGATGTGGTGGCGGTCTTCGGCCAGGTTGGCCAGGTGGCTGAAGTAGGTGAATGCGCGCATCACGCTCACCGTCTGGTCGCCGGTCAGGGCCTTGAGCAGCTTTTTCAGCGCCTTGTCGGCCTCGGCATCGGCATCGCGGCGAAAGGCCACCGACAGCTTGCGCACCTGTTCCACCAGCTCGAATGCGGCATCGCCCTCTTGCTCACGGATGACATCGCCCAGAATGCGTCCCAGCAGGCGGATATCTTCCACCAGAGGCCGCTCGTTCGCCTTGTCGCGGCTGGCCGAACGGGTTGCCGTGGGAGCGACCGTGGGAGCGGACTTGGGTGAACTGGCCTTAGCTCCTGCCGCTTTGGCGGCCTTGGGAACGCTGGGAGAATCTGCCGTGGTCATGCGTGGACTTCCTAAATGTGCTTAAAAGGGTCGGACAAACCCCATGCTAGCATCCAAGTCCCCCTGAAATGCCTTCAATTTCTTCTAAAAATTACCAACAGGTTACCGGTTTGAGCACCCCTTCTTTGCACATCACCATCGCCACCCGCGAGAGCCGTTTGGCCCTGTGGCAGGCCGAACACGTCCAGTCCCTGCTGCTGCAGCGCGGCCATACCGTCACCCTCTTGGGCATGACCACCCGTGGCGACCAGATCCTGGACCGCTCGCTGAGCAAGGTCGGCGGCAAGGGCCTATTTGTGAAAGAGCTGGAAGTGGCACTGGAAGAAGGCCGCGCCGATATCGCCGTGCACTCGCTCAAGGACGTGCCCATGGACCTGCCCGAGGGCTTTGCCCTGGCCTGCGTGCTGGAACGCGAAGACCCCAGCGATGCCTTTGTGTCCAACCGCTACGCCACCCTGGCCGATGTACCCCAGGGCGGCGTGGTCGGCACCTCCAGCCTGCGCCGCACCGTGCTGCTGCGCGCCCTGCGCCCCGACCTGCAGATCGCCCCGCTACGTGGCAACCTGGACACCCGCTTGCGCAAGCTCGACGAGGGCCAGTTCGATGCCATCGTGCTGGCCAGCGCCGGGCTGATGCGCCTGGGCCTGCCCGAGCGCATCCGCAGCCGCTTTGCCAGCACCGCCATGCTGCCTGCTGCAGGCCAAGGCGCTTTGGGCATCGAGATCCGCGCAGACCGGGCCGACCTGGTGGCCGCCCTGGCCCCGCTGGCCCACACCGCCACCTGGCAGGCCGTGGCCGCCGAGCGCGCCGTCAGCCGCAGCATGGGCGGTAGCTGCTCCATGCCGCTGGCCGCGTTTGCCACTTGGGTGGATGGTCAACTGGTCATTCACGCCGCCTGGGGCGATGCCGAAACGCCCGCACCGCTGGTCACTGCCCAGGCCCAGGCCGCTATCACCGACCTGGCCAGCGCCACCGCCCTGGGCGAACAGGTGGCCGCGCAGTTGCGGGCTGGCGGCGCGGTCTAGCCTTGGCCCAAGTCATCGTCACCCGGCCCGCGCAAGATGCCCAGCGCTGGGTGCGCGAACTGCGCGATCAGGGCCTGCAGGCCATCGCCCTGCCGCTGATCGCCATCGGCCCCGCCGCCAACCCGCTGCCGGTGCAGCAGGCCTGGCAAAGCATGACCCACTATCAGGCGGCCATGTTCGTCAGTGGCAACGCCGTGCAGCATTTTTATGCATCAAATCGGCCCTCTGTGCATATGGAATCAGCACAAGAAGCTACAAATACAAGAGCATGGGCCACCGGACCCGGCACCGTGGCGGCGCTGCACCAGGCGGGCGTGGCGGCCCGCCAGATCGACGCACCCGATGCCGCCGCGGGCCAGTTCGATTCCGAAGCCCTGTGGCACATCGTCGCCCCCCAGGTGCAGCCGGGCAGCCGCATCCTGGTGGTGCGCGGCAGCGACCACACGGGCGAAGCCGCAGGGCGCAGCTGGCTGGCCGAGCAACTGGCCGCCGCCGGGGCGCAGCTGGACACCGTGGTGGCCTACGAGCGCCGCCTGCCGGTATTCAGCCCCGACCAACTCCACCAGGCCCGGCAGGCCTGTGCGGACGGCAGCGTCTGGCTGTTCAGCAGCTCCGAGGCAATCACCCACCTGCAAAGCCTGTTGCCTGGCCAGGATTTCCGCGCTGCCCGCGCCGTGGCCACCCATGGCCGCATCGCGCAGGCCGCGCGGCGTGCGGGTTTTGGTGTTGTTTGCGAGTCACGGCCTCTGCTGGCCGACATAGTGGCCTCGATAGAATCGCTGGCATGAATGCCGAGCTGCCCCCCGAAAATTCCATACCGCCCCTCCCGGCAGTAGCCCCGCCCGCCAAAGGCTCCGGCATGCTGACCCTGGTGGCCGGGGGCGTGGCCGTGCTGGCCCTGGTCAGCAGCGGCATGCTCTGGCAAAAGCTCAACCACATCCAGGAGCAACTGGCCCGCCAAAGCGCCGACGCCGGGGCCCAGTCGGTCGAAGCCCGCACCATCGCCCGCCAGGCGCAGGACCAGGCCCGCGACATCGCCGCCCGCCAGGCCGTCACCGATGCCCGCGTGAGCGAAACCACGCTGCAACGGACCCAGCTCGAAGACCTGATGCAAAGCCTGTCGCGCTCGCGCGATGAAAACCTGGTGGTCGATATCGAATCCGCCGTGCGCCTGGCCCAGCAACAGGCGCAACTCACCGGCAGCATCGAACCCCTGCTGGCCACGCTGAAAAGCGCCGACGACCGCGTCACCCGCGCGGCCCAGCCCCGGCTGGCCCCGCTGCAGCGCGCCATCGCCCACGACACCGAGCGCATCAAAGCCGCCGCCACCACCGACACCCCCGGCCTGCTGGTCAAGCTGGACGAACTGGTGCGCCAGGTGGACGAGCTGCCCACCGTCAACGCCGTGGTAGTCGCCTCGGCCGTGGGCGCAGGCAAAACCGCGCCGCCGCTGGCCGCCGAATGGTGGCAGCGCGCGTTGGACGTGGTGCACCAGGAAGCCCGCAAACTGCTGCGCGTGAGCCGCATCGAACAGCCCGAGGCCGCCCTGCTGTCGCCCGAACAAACCTTTTTCCTGCGCGAAAACCTCAAGCTCAAGCTGCTGAATGCGCGCCTGGGCCTGCTGGCCCGCCAGCTGGCATCCGCCCGCGCCGACCTGAACGCCGCCGCTGCCGCGCTGAACAAATATTTCGACCCCGCCTCGCGCAAAACCCAGACCATGGCGACCCTGCTGCAGGAAGTGCAAGGCCAGATGAAGACCGTAGAACTGCCGCAGGTAGATGAAACCCTGGCCGCCCTGGCCACAGCCGCAGCGGGGCGCTGAGCATGCGCGCAATTGCCTGGCTCCTGGCCCTGTTTGGCGTGGCGGTGGCGGTGGCCCTGCTGGCGGGTAACAACCAAAGCACGGTCACCGTGTTCTGGCCGCCGTACCGGGTCGATCTGTCGCTGAACCTGGTGCTGCTGCTCACCGTAGCCACCTTCATCGCCCTGCATCTGGCCCTGAAGGCCCTGTCGGCCCTGTTCGCCATGCCGCAGCAGGCCCAGCGCTGGCGCCTGCAGCAAAAAGAACGGGCCACCCATTCGGCCCTGCTGGACGGTTTTTCGCACCTGCTGGCCGGCCGCTTCCTGCGCGCCCGCAAGGCCGCCGAAGTGGCCCTGCGCCAAGAGCAAGCCCTGCTGGCCAGTGGCCACCCCCTGGCCCACGGCGACAAACTGCGTGCCCTGGCCCACCTGGTCACCGCCGAAAGCGGCCATTCGCTGCAAGACAAAGCCACCCGCGACAGCCACTTGCAGCTGGCCCTGGACAGCACCGCCCAGCGCAACACCCTGGAAACCCAGGAAACCCGCGAAGGCATCCAGCTGCGCGCCGCCCACTGGGCCCTGGCCGACCGCGATGCCGATGCCGCCATGCAGTGGCTCGATGCCCTGCCCCAGGGCGCGGCCCGCCGCACCCTGGCCCTGCGTGTGCGCCTCAAGGCCACCCGGCTGGCCCGCCAGACCCTGCCCGCACTGGAAACCGCCCGCCTGCTGGCCAAGCACCGGGCCTTCTCGCCCGCGGCCGCGCAAAGCATTCTGCGTGGCCTGGCGCTGGAGCTGCTGGCCACTGCCCACGACCCAGCCCAGCTGCAACGCGCCTGGGCCGAGCTGGACCCGACCGAGCGCCTGATGCCCGACGTGGCCATCCAGGCCGCCCAGCGCCTGGCCACCCTGCAGGGCGACACCGCCACCGCCCGCCTGTGGCTGCTGCCTATTTGGGAACAGATGGTGGCCCACCCTGAGCAGGAGCACGCGTTTGGCACCAAGCTGGTCCGCGCGCTGGAGGCGGGCTTCTCCGCTGCCGGCAGCCCGGCCGACCTGCCCTGGCTGCACCGCATCGAAGCCGCGCAGCAGCGCAACCCGCGCGATGCCCGGCTGCAGTACCTGGCCGGTATGGCCTGCCTGCGCCACCAGCTTTGGGGCAAGGCCCAGCAACTGCTGGCCCAATCGGTCCACCAGCTGGAAGACAGCGGCCTGCAACGCAGCGCCTGGCGCGCCCTGGCCGACCTGGCCGACCAGCGCGGCGATACCGCAGCGGCACAGGCGGCCTACAAGCAAGTGGCTGGGATCTAAGCCCGCTTTATACGATTCAGGCCTATTTTTAGAGGCTTGAATCGGCACTTCGTGCTTATGGGATGAGCGTGAGCAGCTACAAAAAACATAGTTAAAAATAGTAGCAAACCGGTCCCCCCTTCTCCCGAATACTCCCCCAAAAAAAATGGACCCGAAGGTCCATTTTTTGTTTGCCAAGTCAGTGGCTTAGAACGGCAAGTCCATCTTGCCCAGATCGCGCTTGGTTTCCACCATCACCAGGGGCTCGGCTTGCACCGGGGCGGCTGGGGGACGCACACGGGGTACGTGCACAGCGACGGTCTCGGCGGCGATGGCGGCCTGCACGGCAGCGGCGCGTTCGGGGCTGGTGCCCACCCATTGCAGACCCGAGCTCTGGGCCAGTTGGTCCAGTTCAGCGGTTGGCAGGGCAAACACCGCCTTGGGGGCGACCACCGGTGCAGCCACGATGGCGGCAACGGGTGCAGCCACGGGCTCAACTACCGGTGCGGGGACCTCGGCCACTTCGGCAACCACCGGCGTTGGCGCGGGTGCAGCTACAGGCTCAGCCACCACGGCGGCTGCGCGTTCCACCAGGGACTCGGCTTGCGGCTGTGCGTCCGACTCTACGGGGTTGGGCACAAACGCTGCCGGTTCGCCGGAGTTGTCACGCGGTGCACGGTCCTTGCGGTCGCGGCCATAGCGGTCGCGGGAGCGCTTTTCGCGGCGCTGGGGCTCTTCGCCTTCAGGACGGGCTTCGTCGGTGCGCTCGGCAGCCACATCCGTCTGCTCCGTTACCGGCTCGGCGGCACTGGCTTGCGCTGCTGCGGCGGCCTGGGCGGCTGCGAAGTACGACGGACGCTCGGGGCGTTCGGCGGGTTCGCGGTCCATGCGGGGCTCGCGCTCTGCACGGGGTTCGCGGTCGGCGCGCGGCTCACGCTCTGCACGGGGTTCGCGATCAGCGCGAGGCTCGCGTTCGGCACGCGGTTCGCGCTCTGGGCGCGGGGCCCGAACACCTTGGACCGGCGATTCGACCACGGCTTCACCATTGGCATCCAGCTGCGGTTCGCGGGGTTCACGGGGTTCGCGCAGGTCGGGACGGGGCTCGTCCTGGCGGTCACGGCCTTGGGCTGGAGCACCGTCTTCACGCGGGCCACGGCCACCTCGGCCACCGCGGGGGCTGCGCTCGCCACGCTCACCGGCGTTACGCGGGCCGCGCTCGGCACGAACTTCGGAACCGCCGACTTCGACATTGCCAGCAGCTTCGTTCACCACGCCTTCAACAGCCTGGCCGTCCACTTCGGAACGCTCACGCGGACCCTGGGACCGCTCGCCACGGCCCCGGCCACCGCGGCTACCGCGGGTCTGGGCTTCGCCGTCGGCACGCGGTGCGTCGTTGCGGTCTGGGCGCTCGGCGCGTTCCGGACGGTCACCGACGTTGCGCGGAGCGCGTTCGGGACGGGCCTCCTGGCCTTCACGGGGTTCACGCGGTTCGCGGCCTTCGGCATTGCGCGGGCCACGGTTGCGGCCCTGGCCTTCGCCACGTTCGGCAGTGTCATCGCGACCGCCACGGCTGTTACGGCCACTGCGGCTGCTACCTTCACCACGCGTGTTACGCGGTTCGCGCTTGTCTTCAGGCTTGGGCGTGGCCGTTACGGTGGCGGGTGCCGCAGGGGCTACCACCACCGGTGCAGGCGCGGCACCAAACAGGTTTTTCAACCAGCCGAAGAAGCCGGTTTCCACCGGTGCGGCCACGGGTGCAGGGGCGGCGACGGGCGCCACCACCGGAGCCGGTGCCGGGGCCACGGCCTTGGGCACGGCCTGGGGCGCGGGTGCGTCCGGCAGCACGCCCTTGATCACCGGGGTTTGCTTGTTGGTGGGCTCTTGCGAACGGCGCGTAACCGAAGTGGCATCCTCCACCACGTCGGCCATTTTGTAGCTGGCTTCGATGTGGTCCAGGCGTGGGTCGTCGTGTTTCAGGCGTTCCAGCTTGTAGTTGGGCGTTTCCAGCGTTTTGTTGGGCACCATCAGCACGTTGATGCGCTGTTTCAGCTCGATCTTGGCGATTTCGGTGCGCTTCTCATTGAGCAGGAACGAGGCCACGTCCACCGGCACCTGGCACATGACCGAGGCAGTGTTGTCCTTGAGCGACTCTTCCTGGATGATGCGCAAAATTTGCAGCGCGCTGGATTCGGTGTCGCGGATATGGCCGGAACCACCGCAGCGCGGGCAAGGAATCGAAGCACCTTCGCTGAGCGCCGGGCGCAGGCGTTGGCGACTCATTTCCATCAGGCCAAACTTGCTGATGGTGCCGAACTGCACACGGGCGCGGTCCTGGCGCAGCGCGTCGCGCAGGCGGTTTTCCACGTCGCGGCGGTTGCGGGACTCTTCCATGTCGATAAAGTCGATCACGATCAGGCCACCCAGATCGCGCAGGCGCATCTGGCGGGCCACTTCTTCGGCGGCTTCCAGGTTGGTGCGGGTAGCGGTTTCTTCGATGTCGCCGCCGCGGATGGAGCGGGCGGAGTTGACGTCCACCGACACCAGGGCTTCGGTGTGGTCGATCACGATGGCACCGCCCGAGGGCAGTTGCACGGTGCGGGCGTAGGCCGATTCGATTTGGTGTTCGATCTGGAAGCGGCTGAACAGCGGCGCGTCGTCACGGTAGCGCTTGACGCGGGCGGCGTGCTCGGGCATGACGTGGGCCATGAACTGCTGGGCCTGCTCGTACACGTCGTCGGTGTCGATCAGGATGTCGCCGATGTCGGTGTTGAAGTAGTCGCGGATGGCACGGATCACCAGGCTGGATTCCTGGTAAATCAGGAATGCGCCCTTGCCCTGCTTGCCTGCGCCGTCGATGGCGGTCCAGAGCTTGAGCAGGTAGTTCAGATCCCATTGCAGTTCGGGTGCGCTGCGGCCGATACCGGCGGTGCGGGCAATGATGCTGGAGCCGTTGGGGTATTCCAACTGGTCCATGGCTTCCTTGAGTTCGGCCCGGTCGTCGCCCTCGATGCGGCGCGATACGCCACCGCCGCGGGGGTTGTTGGGCATCAGCACCACATAGCGGCCTGCCAGCGACACAAAGGTGGTCAGGGCGGCACCCTTGTTGCCGCGCTCTTCTTTTTCCACCTGGACCAGCAGTTCCTGGCCTTCGCGGATCACATCGCTGATGCGGGCCTGGTTGACCGGCACGCCCTGCTGGAAGTATTGCTTGGAGATTTCCTTGAACGGCAAGAAGCCGTGGCGGTCTTCGCCGTAGTCGACGAAGCAGGCTTCCAGCGAAGGCTCGACGCGGGTTACGACGGCCTTGTAGATGTTGCCCTTGCGCTGTTCGCGCCCCTCGATTTCAATTTCATAGTCGAGCAGTTTTTGCCCGTCCACAATCGCCAGCCGGCGTTCTTCCGACTGCGTTGCGTTAATCAGCATCCGTTTCATGGTGCGCTTCCTTTGACTGGACCGGCAAGGGTCCAGAAATGTTCTTCAATTCAATACGGCCCAAATCGGGCCTATTGATGCCTGAACCAACGCGCGGAAACAGCCGGAATGACCCCAGACTGCACTAGGTAAGCCAAGGCTCACAGGGTGGCAGTGGGGGGAGGTGGAGGGAAGCGGGAAGGGGTGTGCTGGTTTGGATAGCTACTAATTTAATAGCTGCTTGCGCACAGTAGATGCGCGCCAGGGGCGATTCCATGCCAAAAACCGGGGCTATAGCCGGAGCCATGAGCCACCGCCAGCAGGTTTGAAGTATCGCCATCAACACAAGAGTTCTCGCTTCGATCCGTTGCACAACATGCGCCTACAGCACAGGTTGGCAAGTGAGGGGGTATTCCGTATGTAGTTTCCATCGCGTCAGCCCGCCCCATCAACTTATGCTGCCAACGGAGCCTGGGTTGCTCGGGGTGGCAGCAGATCGCCTTGGGTGGCATCGACTTCGCAGCGGCGTAGATGCAATGCTCTAAACTGTGGTGAATCAAGCACTTACGACACGACGCTGGTGAAAAATATTATAGGTGCTAACGCATCCCCCCCCATGCCAGAAGTCAAATTCATTACGGTGGACCCGGATGATGCCGGGCAGCGGCTGGACAATTTCCTCATGCGCCACCTCAAAGGCGTGCCCAAAACCCACGTCTACCGCATCATCCGCAGCGGCGAAGTACGGATCAACAAGGGTCGCGTTTCTGCCGACACGCGCGTCCAAGGCGGCGACGTGGTGCGCCTGCCCCCCACACGCATCTCCGAGCGCGTGGCCGAAAAAGCCGAGGCCATGGCCGCCGCGCCCGCCCCGGCGCGCGAATTCCCCGTCCTGCTGGAAGACGAGCACCTGCTGGCCATCGATAAGCCCGCGGGCGTGGCCGTGCACGGCGGCAGCGGCGTGAGCTTCGGCGTGATCGAACAATTGCGCATGGCCCGCCCGAAGGCCCCGTTTCTGGAACTGGTGCACCGGCTGGACCGCGAAACCTCGGGCATCCTGCTGCTGGCCAAGAAGCGCAGCGCCCTCAAAAACGTACAAGACCAGTTCCGCGACCGGGAAACCGGCAAAACCTACCTGGCGCTGGTGATCGGCCAGTGGCCCAGCAATAAAAAGGTGCTGGACAAGTCTTTACACAAATACCTGCTGCCCAATGGCGAGCGCCGCGTCAAGGTGGTGGCCCGGGACGACCCGGACGGCATGCGCTCGCTGACCCTGGTCAAGGTGGCCCAGCATTTCGAAGGTTTCAGCCTGCTGGAGGTAACCATCAAGACCGGCCGCACCCACCAGATCCGGGTGCACCTGGCCTCCGAGGGCTTCCCGATTGCCGGAGACGACAAATATGGCGACTTCGAGGCCAACAAGGCCTTGGTGAAACAGGGGCTCAAGCGCATGTTTCTGCACGCCTGGCGTTTACAGCTGAGCCACCCCGCCAGCGGTGAAAGTGTGGAGCTGCATGCGGCTTTACCCGAGGAGCTGCAACGGTTTTTACCAGCGAAAGCGGGGTCTTCCACCCCCTGATGCCGGTTTACAGGTCTGACTGAATAGGTAATGATGCATTAACCTTTTGCTACCTGCTACATTTTGGGCATATGGCCGCTGTTGAACCTTTCACCAAAGAATCATCTTCTGTTGCGCTTCCCGGCTTGGGAAGGGTTCTGATTTCTGCAGGCAAACTCGGCCAACGCGCGGCCGAAGACATCTACCGAAAGTCCCAGTCCAACCGCACAAGCTTCATTGCCGAGCTGATGTCCTCGGGGGCAGTGTCGGCATCGGACCTGGCCCATACCATGTCCACCGCCTTTGCTGCGCCTTTGCTGGACATCGACGCGGTAGACCGCCTGCGCCTGCCCAAAGACCTGCTGGATGCCAAAATTTGCCAGGCCTACCGGGTGGTGGTGCTGAGCAAACGCAATAACCGGCTGATCGTCGCCACCGCGGACCCGTCGGACCAGGAGGCCGCCGAGAAGATCAAGTTTGCGACCCAGTTGGGTGTGGACTGGATCATTGCCGAATACGACAAGCTGTCGCGCATGGTGGATGCCAACGCCGTCACCACCGGTGAGGCGATGGACAACATCATCGGCGGCGACTTCGACTTTGACGACGCGGTCATGGGCTCGCCGGTCGAAGCCGCCGAGATCAGCATGGCCGAGGTGGAAGATGCCCCGGTCGTCAAATTCCTGCACAAGATGTTGCTCGATGCCTATGGCATGCGCGCATCCGACTTGCACTTTGAGCCCTACGAGCACAACTACCGGGTGCGCTTTCGTATCGACGGCGAGCTGCGCGAAATCGCCTCGCCGCCGGTGGCCATCAAGGACAAGCTGGCCTCGCGCATCAAGGTGATCTCGCGTCTGGACATCTCGGAAAAGCGGGTGCCGCAAGACGGCAAGATGAAGCTCAAGATCGGACCGGACCGGGTGATCGACTTCCGCGTCAGCACCCTGCCCACCTTGTTTGGCGAAAAGATCGTGATCCGGATTCTGGATCCGAGCAGCGCCAAGCTGGGCATCGACGCCCTGGGCTACGAGCCCGAAGAAAAAGAGCGCGTGATGCAGGCCATTGGCCGCCCCTACGGCATGGTGCTGGTGACCGGCCCCACGGGTTCGGGCAAAACCGTGTCGCTCTACACCTTCCTGAACCTGCTGAACAAGCCCGGCGTAAACATCGCCACGGCCGAAGACCCGTCCGAAATCAACCTGCCGGGCGTGAACCAGGTCAATGTGAATGAAAAAGCCGGCATGACCTTTGCCGTGGCCCTGAAGTCTTTTCTGCGCCAGGACCCGGACATCATCATGGTGGGCGAAATCCGCGATCTGGAAACCGCCGACATCTCCATCAAGGCCGCGCAAACCGGCCACCTGGTCTTGTCCACGCTGCACACCAACGACGCGCCCACCACCTTGACGCGCATGCGCAACATGGGCATTGCGCCGTTCAACATCGCGTCCAGCGTGATCCTGATCACCGCCCAGCGGCTGGCGCGGCGGCTGTGCCCCACGTGCAAGGCACTGATCGACATTCCGCAAAAAACCTTGCTGGAGTCTGGTTACAAGCCCGAAGAGCTGGACGGCTCCTGGAAACCTTACGGCCCCGTGGGCTGCAACGCCTGCAACAACGGCTACAAAGGCCGGGTCGGTATTTACCAGGTGATGCCGATTTCCGAAGAAATCCAGCGCATCATCTTGCGCGACGGCAGCGCGCTGGATATTGCAGAGCAGGCCAAAATCGAAGGTGTGCGTACCCTGCGCCAGGCCGGGCTGCACAAAGTGAAGCTGGGTTTGACCTCGCTGGAAGAAGTGCTCGCCGTGAGCAATGAATAGACCAGGACTTATTTAGTCGTATTAAGGCATTCCATGGCAACAGCCGCGTCCAGCACAATCAAAGAATTCGTCTTCGAATGGGAAGGCAAGGACCGCAACGGCAAGCAGGTCCGCGGCGAGACGCGCGCATCGGGTGAAAACCAGGTCACCGCGTCCCTGCGCCGCCAAGGGGTGTTTCCCACCAAGATCAAAAAGCGCCGCATGCGCTCGGGCAAGAGCATCAAGCCCAAAGACATCGCCATCTTCACCCGCCAACTGGCCACCATGATGAAGGCCGGGGTCCCCCTGCTGCAGGCGTTTGACATCGTGGGCCGCGGCAATGCCAATGCCAGCGTCACCAAGCTGCTCAACGACATCCGCCAGGACGTGGAAACCGGCAGCTCACTCAGCGCGGCCTTCCGCAAGTTCCCGCTGTACTTCAATAGCCTGTACTGCAACCTGGTCGAAGCGGGTGAGGCGGCGGGTATTCTGGAAGCCTTGCTGGACCGCCTGGCGGTGTACATGGAGAAAACCGAGGCCATCAAATCCAAAATCAAATCGGCGCTGATGTACCCCATCTCGGTGTTGGTGGTGGCGTTTGTGGTGGTGGCGGTGATCATGATTTTTGTGATTCCGGCCTTCAAGGAAGTGTTCAGCGGCTTTGGTGCCGATCTGCCTGCGCCCACGCTGTTCATCATTGCGGTGAGCGAATTTTTCGTGCACTACTGGTGGCTGATTTTTGGCGGCATCGGCGGCGGAATCTACTTTTTCATGCAAGCCTGGCAGCGCAACATCAAGATGCAGCAGGTCATGGACCGCATCATGCTGAAAATGCCGGTGTTCGGTGTGCTGGTGGAGAAGTCTTGTATCGCCCGCTGGACGCGCACCCTGTCCACGATGTTTGCCGCCGGTGTGCCGCTGGTCGAAGCGCTGGATTCGGTGGGTGGCGCCTCGGGCAATTCGGTGTTTGAACTCGCCACCGACAAAATCCAGCAGGAAGTCTCCACCGGCACCAGCCTGACCACGGCCATGGGCAACGCCAAGATTTTCCCTTCCATGGTGCTGCAAATGTGCTCCATCGGCGAAGAATCCGGCTCCATCGACCACATGCTGGGCAAGGCAGCCGACTTCTATGAGGCCGAGGTGGACGACATGGTGGCGGGCCTGTCCAGCCTGATGGAGCCCATCATCATCGTGTTTCTGGGCACCATCATCGGCGGCATCGTGGTGTCGATGTACCTGCCGATCTTCAAGTTGGGCCAAGTCGTCTGATGCTGGAGATGCAATGGGTGGCAGCCCTCCTGGGCGGGCTTTTCGGGCTGATGCTGGGCAGCTTTTTGAATGTGGTGGTCTACCGCATGCCCAAAATCATGGAGCGGCAGTGGGCCGCCGATTACGCCGAAATGCAGGGCACCGAACCCGACCCGGCCACCGCCAAGCCGTTCAACCTGCTGGTCCCGCGCTCGTGCTGCCCGCACTGTGGCCACCAAATCCGCTGGTTTGAAAACATCCCCGTGGCCAGCTATCTGGCCCTGCGCGGCAAATGCTCGGCCTGCCGCGCTCCCATCAGCCCGCGCTACCCGGCGGTCGAAATCGCCACCGCCGCCCTGTTCTTCTTTTGCATCTGGACCTGGGGGCCTACGGTCACGGGCCTGGCCTGGTGCGGCTTTGCGGCTGCGCTGTTGAGCCTGGCCCTGATCGACTGGGACACCACCCTGCTGCCCGACGACATCACCCTGCCGCTGCTGTGGGCCGGTCTGATCGCCTCGTCGCTGCACTGGACCGGCGTGCCCTTGATCGCTGCACTGTGGGGTGCCGTGGCGGGCTACCTGTCGCTATGGACGATTTACTGGCTCTTCAAGCTGGTCACCGGCAAAGAAGGCATGGGCTACGGCGACTTCAAGCTGTTTGCCGCGCTGGGGGCCTGGTTTGGCTGGGAAGCGCTGGTACCCATGATTCTGATGGCCTCGGTGATCGGTGCCTTGATAGGCCTTGCCATGAAGTTCAGCAGCGGCCTGCGCGAAGGCGGCTACATCCCATTTGGGCCCTTTTTGGCGGGGGCGGGCCTGACGGCCATGGTCTTCGGGCCCAGCGCCATCCTGCATTTTGTCGGTTTGTAAGGCCATGCCAGCCTGCCTTCGGCTCGGACTCACCGGCGGCATTGGTAGCGGAAAAAGCACGGTAGCGCTTATGCTGCAAGCACGAGGCGCTATCATTATTGATGCAGACGCGATTTCGCGCCAAGCCACAGCGACCGGGGGTGCAGCCATCCCGGCGGTCCGCGCAGCCTTTGGTACCGATGCCATCACCGCCGATGGCGCGATGGACCGGGAACGCATCCGCAAACTCATCTTTACCGACCCCGGCGCCAAAAAGCGCCTGGAAGCCATCGTCCACCCGTTGGTGGGCCAGGAGATCGAAGCGCAATTTCAGCGGGCGCTCGCCCAAGCGGCCCATTGCGTGGTGTTCGATATCCCCCTGCTGGTCGAATCCAGCCACTGGAAAGACCGGCTGGACCAGGTGCTGGTGGTGGACTGCGCGGTAGACACGCAGGTAGCCCGGGTAATGGCCCGCAGCGGCATGGCCGAGGCAGCAGTACGCGCCATCATCCAGACCCAGGCCAGCCGCGCCCAGCGCCTGGCGGTGGCCGACGTGGTCATCCTCAACGACGGCCTGACGCTGGAGCAACTGCGCCTGGAAGTGGAAAAAGTCGCCCCGCTGTTCGGGCTATGATGCCGCCACTGGAAATACTGCGTGATCCTCTACGAATACCCCTTTAACGAACGCATCCGCACTTATTTGCGGCTGGAGCACCTGTTTCGGCGCTTGGGGGAACTGGTGCCCCGCAGCCACCCGCTGGACCACCATTACGCGCTCACCACCATCTTTGAAGTGATGGACGTGGCGGCCCGCGCCGACCTCAAATCCGACGTGATGCGCGACCTGGAGAAGCAAAAGGTCATCCTCAACGGCTACCGGGGCAACCCGTCGATTGCCGAAGAGGTGCTGGACGATGTCATCACCCAGCTCGACCGCTGCTACACCGCACTGCACGAGCAACCTGGCAAGGCGGGGCATGCGCTGACCGAAAACGACTGGCTGATGGCCTTGCGCAGCCGCGTGGGCATTCCTGGCGGCACCTGCGGCTTTGACCTGCCCGCCTACGCGGCCTGGCAACACAAACCCGCGGACGTGCGCCGCCACGCCGTCGAGCAATGGGCGTCCACCCTGGCGCCGTTGGCCGAGTCCATTCACCACCTGCTGAAGATGCTGCGTGACTCGGGTGCGCCGCAAAAAGTCATCGCGCTGGGTGGCCAGTTCCAGCAAAACCTGCCGCAGGGCCGCACCTACCAGTTGCTGCGCCTGCGCATCGATCCGGACCTGGACTTGATTCCGGAAATCAGCGGCAACCGCCTGATGGTGTCGGTACGCATGATGCGCCACGGGGCCGACGACCGCCTGCATGCCTGCAGCGAGGATGCTTCTTTTGAACTGACTTTGTGCGCCTGACCTGACCATGACAGACACACCGCAAAAATGGGTCGCCTGCCCCACCTGCAAAGGCAAGAGCCTGTTTGCCCCGAGCAACGCCTACCGTCCGTTTTGCAGTGAGCGCTGCAAAAACATCGACTTCGGTGCCTGGGCCAGCGCCAGCTTCAGCCTGCCCGCCGACGCGCCACCCGATGACCAGGTCTTCGGTGACGCGCGGCTGCAATAATTTGGCTCACCCCCAGGCTACAGCGCAAGCGCTTTACGCCAACCCCCTTGCAGGGGGCAACACCAGCAGCCTGGCAAAGCCAGTTCTGCGGTGTTTCTGGAAGGCATATTCACCGCGCTACGTGGAAACTGCGTACTAACCTAAATTTAAATAAAATCAGCCCCCAGCGCTTATGGAATGGGCGGGAGCAGCTACTTAATATGTAGCACCCGAGAAATCCCGTTCCACGGCCAGCCAGCCCAGCACGGGCACGGTTCCAGGCAAGACCGGACCCACCTGCAACGGCAAGGACTGCCAGGCACTGGTTTGGCCCTCACGCATTTCCAGTTCGCCGGTCCAGGCAAACACCTTGCAGAAATGCAGCCTTACCAGGGAGTGCGGGTAGTCCACCAGCTCCACCTTCCAGGGCTGGGCGGGGCCGATGGTGATGCCCAGCTCCTCCACCAGCTCGCGGCGCAGGGCCTGCTCTACGGTTTCGCCCGCCTCCAGCTTGCCGCCGGGAAACTCCCAGTAGCCCGCGTAGACCTTGCCCTCGGGCCGTGAAGTCACCAGAAAATCGCCATTGGGCTGCACCAGCACGCCAACGGCCACATCGACAATGGCACGGTCCGGCCCGCCTTCACGGGGGCGGTGGGCGTCGGCAACCAAAGGTTGGGGGGTCATGCGGACGCCGCGTGTTTGCCCGCATAGTCGCGGGCAAACTGGTAGGCCACGCGGCCACTGCGCGAGCCCCGCTCCAGCGCCCAGACCAGCGATTCAGGGCGGGCCGCTGCGATGGCCGCGGCATCCACGCCAAACGACTGCAGCCACTGGGCCACGATGGCCAGGTACTCGTCCTGGCTGAACGGGTAGAAGCTGACCCACAGGCCAAAACGCTCGGACAGGGAAATCTTCTCTTCCACCACCTCGCCGGGATGCACTTCACCATCGTCGGTGTGGGTGTAGGTGAGGTTTTCCGCCATGTACTCGGGCAGCAGGTGGCGGCGGTTGCTGGTGGCGTAGACCAGCACATTCGGCGTGGAGGCGGCCACCGAGCCATCCAGGATGGACTTCAGCGCCTTGTAGCCGGGCTCGCCGTCTTCAAAGCTCAGGTCGTCGCAGAAGACGATGAACTTCTCGGGCCGGTCGGCCACCACGTCCACGATGTCGGGCAGATCGACCAGATCGGCCTTGTCCACCTCGATCAGGCGCAAGCCCTGGGGCGCGTAGGTGTTCAGGCAGGCTTTGATCAACGAAGACTTACCGGTGCCGCGCGCGCCCGTCAGCAGCACGTTGTTGGCCGGTTTGCCTTGTACAAACTGCAAGGTGTTGCGCTGGATCTTGTCCTTCTGGATGTCGATCTCTTTCAGGTCATCCAGGGCCATGTGGCCGATGTGGCGCACCGGCTCCAGCACGCCGTGGCCGTTGCCCCGGCGGCGGTAGCGGTAGGCGATGGCGGCGTTCCAGTCGGGGGCGGAGACCGGCTGGGGCAGCGCGGCCTCGATGCGTTGCATCAGGTGCTCGGCGCGGTCGATGAGGCGTTCGAATTTTTCGTTCATGAACGGTAATCCGCGTTGATCGTGACGTATTCGTGGCTGAAATCGCAGGTCCAGACGGTATCCACGGCGGTGCCACGGCCCAGGCCTACGCGCACGGTGATTTCGCTTTGCTTCATCACGCGCTGGCCGTCTTCTTCGCGGTAGCTGGGGTTGCGCCCACCGTTGACCACCACGTGCACGTCGTCCAGATGCAGATCAATCAGGGTCTGGTCCAGGTCGGTGATGCCTGCGTAGCCCACGGCGGCCAGGATGCGGCCCAGGTTGGGGTCGCTGGCAAAGAAGGCGGTTTTGACCAGGGGCGAATGGGCGATGGCGTAGGCGGCCAGGCGGCATTCTTCGGCCGTTTTGCCGCCTTCCACGCGCACGGTGATGAACTTGGTGGCCCCTTCGCCGTCGCGCACGATGGCCTGGGCCAGTTGCTGGGCGACTTGCTGCATCGCGGCCTTCAGGGCACGGCCATCGGCGCTGTCCATGGAGGTGATGGGCGCGTGGCCGGCCTTGTTGGTGGCTATGACCACGAACGAATCGTTGGTGGAGGTGTCGCCGTCGATGGTGATGCGGTTGAAGGAGGCATCGGCCAGGTCTTTGGCCAGCTGACCCAGCAAAGCCTGGTCTACGCAGGCATCGGTGGCCATGAAGCCCAGCATGGTGGCCATGTTGGGGCGGATCATGCCTGCACCCTTGCTGATGCCGGTGACGGTGACCGTCTTGCCGCCGATCTGCACCTGGGTGCTGAAGGCTTTGGCGATGGTGTCGGTCGTCATGATGGCCTCGGCGGCGCGGCCCCAGTGGTCAGCGCGGGCATCGGCCAGGGCGGCGGGCAGCCCGGCGTTGATGCGCTCGTGCGGCAGGGTTTCCATGATCACGCCGGTGGAGAACGGCAAGATTTGCTCGGGGGCCAGGTCCAGGTGCTGGGCCAGCGCGATGCAGGTGGATTTGGCGCGCATCAGGCCGTCGTGGCCGGTGCCCGCATTGGCATTGCCGGTGTTGACCAGAATGGCGCGGATGCCCACGCCCAGCGCCAGGTGCTCGCGGCAGATCTGCACCGGGGCGGCACAGAAACGGTTTTGGGTGAACACGCCCGCTACCGACGCGCCCTCTTCCAGCAACACGACGGTCAAGTCCTTACGGTTCACCTTGCGGATGCCCGCCTCGGCAATGCCCAGCAGCACGCCGGGAACAGGGTGCAGGCCAGCGGGATCGGGAGCAGACAGGTTAACGGGCATGGTGGGCTTTCAAAAGGGCATGGACATGTGAAAAACGGGCCGAAGCCCGTTGAAAAACCAAAGCAATGCTTAAACGAGCTTGCCGTGGCACAGCTTGTATTTGTTGCCACTGCCGCAGGGGCAGGGGTCATTGCGGCCGACGCGGGGCAGGTTGGCGGCGGTTTGCGGGCCACGTGCGGCGGTATCGGTGCGCACCTCGACTTCACCGGTTTCGGTGGGCGCGGTGTAGGTCACGTTGGCGATGCTTTCGCCGCGGCTTTCCATGGCCTCAGCGGCTTCGCCGAGTTGCTCGTTGGATTGCACCTTGACCGTCATCAGCACCTTGGTCACGTCGTTTTTCACCGCGTCCAGCAACTGACCAAACAGCTCGAAGGCTTCACGCTTGTATTCCTGCTTGGGCTGCTTTTGCGCATAGCCGCGCAAATGGATGCCCTGGCGCAGGTAATCCAGCGAGCTCAGGTGTTCGCGCCAATGGGTGTCTATGCTTTGCAACAGCACCATGCGTTCGAACTGGGTGAAGTTGGCACCACCCACCTGCTCCACCTTGGCGTGGAAAGCGGCATTGGCCGCGGCCAACACGGTCTCCACAATATCCTCGTCGGTGATGGCGCTGGCGGACTCGACCTTGGCCTGCAAAGGCACGTCTAATTGCCAGTCGTCACGGATGGTTTTTTCCAGGCCGGCAATATCCCACTGTTCTTCCACCGACTCGGGCGGCACGAACTGGCGCACCACATCGGCCACGCAGCCTTCGCGCAGCGAAGCGATCTGGGCGGTCAGGTCCTGCGCGTCCAGAATCTCGTTGCGCTGCTGGTAGATCACCTTGCGCTGGTCGTTGGACACGTCGTCGTATTCCAGCAGTTGCTTGCGCACGTCGAAGTTGCGGGCTTCCACCTTGCGCTGGGCGCTTTCGATGCTGCGGGTGACGATACCGGCCTCGATGGCTTCGCCTTCGGGCATCTTCAGGCGGTCCATGATGGACTTGACGCGGTCACCGGCAAAGATGCGCATCAGCGGATCGTCCAGGCTCAGATAGAAACGCGAGGAACCGGGGTCACCCTGGCGGCCCGAACGGCCGCGCAGCTGGTTGTCGATACGGCGGGATTCGTGGCGTTCGGTGGCGATGATGCGCAGGCCGCCGAGGGCTTTCACCGCCTCGTGGTCGATGGTCCATTGCGCACGCACCCGCTCGATCTCGGCAGCCTTGGCGGCCTCGTCGAGCGCAGGGTTGGCCTCGACCGCCTTGATCGCCATTTCCAGGTTGCCACCCAGCACGATGTCGGTACCGCGACCGGCCATGTTGGTGGCGATGGTGATCATCTTGGGGCGACCGGCCTGGGCGACGATGTCGGCTTCGCGGGCGTGCTGCTTGGCGTTGAGCACCTGGTGCGGCAGCTTCGCGTCATTGAGCAGACGGTCGATGATTTCCGAGTTCTCGATCGAGGTAGTGCCCACCAGCACGGGCTGGCCGCGCTCGTAGCATTCGCGGATGTCCTTGATGGCGGCTTCGTACTTCTCACGCGTGGTTTTGTAGACGCGGTCGAGCTGGTCTTCGCGGCGGCTGGCGCGGTTGGGCGGAATCACCACGGTCTCCAGACCGTAGATTTCCTGGAATTCGTAGGCTTCGGTATCGGCCGTGCCGGTCATGCCGGACAAACGGCCATAAAGGCGGAAGTAGTTCTGGAAGGTGATGGAGGCCAGCGTCTGGTTTTCGGCCTGGATCTCCACGCCCTCTTTGGCTTCCACCGACTGGTGCAGGCCTTCGCTCCAGCGGCGGCCCGACATCAGGCGGCCGGTGAACTCATCGACGATGACGATTTCGCCGTCTTGCACCACATAGTGCTGGTCGCGGTGGTACAGGTGGTTGGCCCGCAGCGCGGCGTACAGGTGGTGCATCAGCGTGATGTTGGCCGGGTCGTACAGCGATGCACCTTCGGGCAGCAGGCCGTGCTCGACCAGAATGCGCTCGGCGTTTTCATGGCCGTCTTCGGTCAGGAAGACCTGGTGCGATTTTTCGTCGAGTGTGAAATCGCCGGGCTTGGTGACACCCTCGCCGGTGCGCGGGTCGGCCTCGCCTTCCTGGCGGGTCAGGAAAGGAATGATCTTGTTGATCGCAATGTAGGTGGCGGTGTGGTCTTCGGCCTGGCCGCTGATGATCAGAGGGGTGCGAGCTTCGTCGATCAGGATCGAATCGACCTCGTCCACGATGGCGTAGTTCAGGCCGCGCTGCACGCGGTCGCGTACCTCGTAGACCATGTTGTCACGCAGGTAGTCAAAACCGTATTCGTTGTTGGTGCCGTAGGTGATGTCGGCGGCGTAGGCGGCCTGCTTTTCTTCACGCGGCATATTGGGCAGGTTGACACCGACGGTCAGGCCCAGGAAGTTGTACAGGCGCTCCATCCAGCGCGCGTCGCGGTTGGCCAGGTAGTCGTTCACCGTGACCACGTGCACGCCCTTGCCGGACAGCGCATTCAGGTACACCGGCAGCGTGGCGGTCAGGGTCTTGCCTTCACCGGTGCGCATTTCAGAGATCTTGCCGTTGTGCAGCGACATGCCGCCCAGCATCTGCACATCGAAATGGCGCATCTTCATCACGCGCTTGGAGCCTTCGCGCACCAGGGCAAAGGCCTCTGGCAGGATGGCATCCAGCGTTTCACCTCCGGCGACCCGCTGCTTGAAGGACAGCGTTTTTTCACGCAGCGCCTCGTCGGACAGCTTTTCATACTGCGGCTCCAGCGCATTGATCACGTCGAGCGTCTTGCGGTATTGTTTCAACAAACGCTGGTTACGGCTGCCGAAAATTTTGGTCAGAAAGTTGGTGGTCATGGATGCGAGACCGCCACCGCCACAGAAGCCGGGGGGTGGCGATCGAAATTCCTAAATAATCTTGGAGTCAGATGAGGCAATGACCACAAAAGTCAACCCTTGGGGGCCAGTTTGCGATCCACAGCCTTGGGATTTTACTATCTGCCAGCGCGGGCCAAAAAGCCGGTGCGGCTGTGATAATTGGCCCACCATGCGCCAAAGCAACCGCTCCTTCACGCTGCTGCAAGCCGCAGCCGACTCGCCCACATTGGCCCGCTTGTCGGCTCTGGCGCAAGACTCCAACGACCGGCTCAAAGCCATCAAAACCCTGCTCCCCGAAACCCTGTGGTCGGCCATTCAGCCCGGGCCGATCGACGGTGCCAGTTGGTGCCTGCTGGTCAACAGCAATGCCGCATCGGCCAAGCTGCGGCAAATGACACCTGCGCTGTTGGCCCATTTGCGCACCAAGGGCTGGGACGTGACGGCCCTGCGCATCAAAGTGCAAATGCGCACTGCCTCCCTGCACCGGCCATAAAAAAGGTTCTGGCCATTTCTGGACAGAACCTTTTAGGTGTGGTGCCGATTGTCGGAGTCGAACTGACGACCTTCCGCTTACAAGGCGGGTGCTCTACCAACTGAGCTAAATCGGCGAATCTCGTATTTTACAGAACCGGGCGCGGCATTTTGTCACCCTTCCGTCTTTTACTTGATGCGTTTAAGCGCTGGACGGGGCCCGCCCGCAGGCCGCGGCGGCTCGGGTGGCTCATCGCCTGCGGACTCCACCGGCGACAGCGGAACCACTTTCGACGTGGCATCGGGCACACCAGCCAGCGCGAAAGGTTTGGCAGGCTCTTCCGCAGCAGGTGCAGCCACCGGTGACGGGAAAGCCATGCCCTGCCCGTTTTCACGCGCATAGATGGCAATCACCCGGCCAATCGGCACCAGAATCTCGCGGGGCGTACCGGCGAACCGGGCCTTGAACTCGATGAAATCGTTGCCCAGCTTGAGCGAACTGGTCGCATCAAAGCTGATGTTGAGCACGATCTCACCGTCTTTCACGTATTCGCGCGGCACCTGCACCGAGTCATCCACCAGCACCGCCACGTACGGTGTCAGACCGTTGTCGGTACACCACTCGTAGAGTGCGCGGATCAGGTAGGGACGGGTGGAGGTGGAATCCAGGGCTTGCATGGTGGACAACGGTGGCTCCGAATTACTTGCGCATCACTTTTTCAGACGGTGTCAGCGCTTCGATGTAGGCGGGGCGCGAGAAGATGCGCTCGGCGTACTTCAGCAGCGGTGCGGCGTTCTTGCTCAGGTCGATGCCGTAGAAGTCCAGGCGCCACAGCAGCGGTGCAATTGCCACATCCAGCATGGAGAAGTTCTCGCCCAGCATGTACTTGTTCTTCAGGAACACGGGGGCCAATTGCGTGAGGCGGTCGCGGATGTGGGCGCGGGCTTTTTCCAGGGCTTTTTCGTTGCCCTTGGAAGCGCGGGACTCCAACAGGCCCACGTGCACAAACAGTTCCTTCTCGAAATTGAGCAGAAACAGCCGCACACGGGCGCGGTCCACCGGGTCGCCGGGCATCAGCTGAGGGTGCGGGAAGCGCTCGTCGATGTACTCGTTGATGATGTTCGACTCGTACAGGATCAGGTCGCGTTCCACCAGAATCGGCACCTGGCCGTAGGGGTTCATCACGCTGATGTCTTCGGGCTTGTTGTAGAGATCTACATCGCGGATCTCGAAGTCCATGCCTTTTTCAAACAAGACAAAACGGCAGCGGTGGGAAAAAGGGCAGGTCGTGCCTGAGTACAACACCATCATGATGGGGGCTCCTAAAAATCAAAAAGAGTGGGATGCCAGTGCAGCCCACTCCGTGTGGCCCAAACAGGGTGTTCGGGCCTCGTTGGGGTAGATGGGGTCTACTTCACGTCTTTCCAGAACGCGGCATTCAAACGCCAGGCAAAGAAGGTGAACACCAGCAAGAACAGCAGCACCCACACGCCGACACGGACGCGGGTATTTTGGGCGGGCTCGGCCATCCACTGCATGTAGCTGACCAGGTCGCCCACGGCTTGCTCGTATTGCAGCGGGGTCATGGTGCCGGGGGTGACTTGCTCCCAGCCCTTGAACACCTGGACCGCGTGGCCGTGCTCTTCCATTTCTGCATACACGGGCTTGCGCTCGCCTTGCAGCTCCCACAGCACATGCGGCATGCCCACATTGGGGAAGGCCAGATTGTTCCAGCCGGTAGGCTTGCTGGGGTCGGGATAGTAGCTACGCAGGTAGGTGTAGAGGTAGTCGGCACCGGTGCCGCCATGGCCCGAACGCGAACGGGTGATCAGGGTCAGGTCGGGCGGATTGGCACCAAACCATTCCTTGGCCTGGCCGGGATCGATAGACGCCTTCATGGTGTCGCCCACCTTGGTGGAGGCAAACAGCAGGTTGTCCTTGATCTGCTGCTCGGTCAGGCCGATGTCGCGCAGGCGGTTGTAGCGCATGAAGGCCGCCGAATGGCAGCTCAGGCAGTAGTTGACGAACAGCTTGGCACCGTTTTGCAGCGATGCCAGGTCGTTGGTCTTGTTGGGTGCCTTGTCCCAGGCCAGGGCATTGCCTTCATTGGCGTGCACGGCCGTGGTGGCACCGAAGGACAGGGTCAGGGCTGCGAGTACGCCGAGAATCAGTTTTTTCATGGTCAGAATCTCCGGCTTAGTGCGCAGTGAAGGTAATGCGACTGGGCACCGGCTTGGGTGTACCCAGACGACTCCACCACGGCATCAGCAGGAAGAACCCGAAATAGAACAGGGTGCCAATCTGGGAGACACGGCCACCGATATCCGACGGTGGCTGCACGCCCAGGTAGCCCAGGACCAGGAAGTTGACGACGAACACGGCATACACATACTTGTGCCAGCTCGGGCGGTAACGGATCGACTTCACCGGGCTGTTGTCCAGCCAGGGCAGGAAGAACAGGATGACCACTGCGCCGCCCATGGCAACCACGCCCCAGAACTTGGCATCGATGTTCAGCATCATGGCGACCACACCGGCGGCGACCACCACGATGATGGCCTTGACGAAGGCCGGCAGCTTGAACTTGACCACCGACAGCAGCGCACCGCCGACCACGCAGGCGATCAGGGCGTACATCATTTCGCTGGTGATGGCGCGCAACATCGAATAAAACGGCGTGAAGTACCAGACCGGAGCGATGTGCAGCGGCGTTTTCAACGAATCGGCCGGGATGAAGTTGTTGTACTCCAGGAAGTAGCCGCCAAATTCGGGTGCGAAGAAGATGATGGCGGTAAACACCATCAGGAACACGCTGACCGCAAAAATGTCATGCACCGAGTAGTACGGGTGGAAGGGAATGCCGTCCAGCGGGTGGCCTTCGGCATCCTTGGGGGCGTTGGGGCCCTTGATTTCCACGCCATCGGGGTTGTTGGAGCCCACTTCATGCAGCGCAATGATGTGCGCCGCCACCAGGCCCAGCAGCACCAGCGGCACGGCAATCACGTGGAAGCTGAAGAAGCGGTTCAGGGTGGCATCGCCCACCACGTAGTCGCCGCGGATCAGCAAAGCCAGATCGGGGCCGACAAACGGAATGGCCGAGAACAAATTGACGATCACCTGGGCACCCCAGTAGCTCATCTGGCCCCAGGGCAGCAGGTAGCCCATGAAAGCTTCGGCCATCAGGCACAGGAAAATCGCGCAGCCAAACACCCACACCAGTTCGCGGGGTTTGCGGTACGAACCGTACAAAAGCCCGCGGAACATGTGCAGATACACCACCACAAAGAAAGCCGAGGCCCCGGTGGAGTGCATGTAGCGGATCAGCCAGCCCCAGGGCACATCGCGCATGATGTATTCGACCGAGGCAAACGCCAGGGTCGAATCCGGCTTGTAGTGCATCACCAGGAAGATGCCGGTGACGATTTGCAGCACCAGCACCAGCAGCGACAGCGAGCCAAACACGTACCAGAAGTTGAAGTTCTTCGGTGCGTAGTACTCGGACATGTGCTCCTTGTAGAGCTTGCTGGCCGGGAAGCGGTTGTCCACCCAGTTCAGCAGCTTTTCAGGGGCGCTGGCGTTGGGGGAGATTTCTTTGAAAGTTGCCATATGTCCCTCAAGCCTTCTTGTCTTCGCCGATCAGCAGCCGGGTATCGGAGAGATACATGTGCGGCGGCACCGGGAGGTTGTCGGGAGCAGGTTTGTTCTTGAACACGCGGCCCGCCATGTCGAACGTGGAGCCGTGGCAGGGGCACAGGAAGCCGCCCTCCCAGTCGTTGGGCAGCGAAGCCTGGGGGCCGGGCGTGAACTTGTCCGAGGGCGAGCAACCCAGATGCGTGCAGATGCCCACCACCACCAGAAATTCAGGCTTGATGGAGCGGCCCTCGTTGCGGGCGTACTCCGGCGTGAACTCGGACGGGTTGCGCAGCGATTTGGGGTCGGCCAGCTGGCTGTCCAGCTTGGGCAACTCGGCCACCTGCTCCGGCGTGCGGCGCAAGATCCAAACGGGTTTGCCGCGCCACTCCACGGTCATTTTCTCGCCGGGCTTGAGGGCTGAAATATCGGCTTCAACGGCAGCTCCGGCGGCTTTGGCGCGCTCTGAGGGCTGGAATGTACTCACGAAAGGGATGGCGGTAGCTACGCCACCCACTGCACCGGCACAACCGGATGCGATCAACCACGTCCGCTTGCTGGTGTCGACTGGGGTGTCACTCATGGGGGTCCTCAAAATCATCACTCGTTTGGGGTCAACCGCGGATTGTAGCGGAGCGGTTCGGGCCGACTTCACGTGCCTGCAACACTTTATGCCGGGTGTCGAGGGCGTTTTGTGCACAATACGCCCCTCGATTAACCAACAAGGGGGCTTTTATGGGCATGATGGCTGAATTCAAGGAGTTTGCGGTCAAAGGCAATGTGATCGATCTCGCTGTAGGTGTGATCATCGGCGGTGCCTTCGGCAAAATTGTGGACTCGGTGGTGGCCGATCTGATCATGCCGGTGGTCGGCATGGTGTTTGGCAAGATCGATTTTTCCAGCCTGTTCATCGTGCTGGGCAAGGTCCCCGAAGGCACCGGCATGGCGCTGGCAGACCTGAAAAAAGCCGGTGTACCGGTGTTTGCCTACGGCAACTTCCTCACCGTGGCGGTGAACTTTGCGATTCTGGCCTTCATCATCTTCATGATGGTCAAGCAGATCAACCGCCTGAAGAAAGAGGAGCCCGCCGCCCCCGAAGCCGCACCGGCCACACCCGAAGACGTGCTGCTGCTGCGCCAGATCCGCGACAGCCTGAAAAAGTAATTACTACACTTTTAGTAGCTGCTCACGCCCTCTGCTGTAGCGGTAGAGGGCTTTTTTATGCCTGAAATCCGCTCAAGCGCCGCGCCATGCGCAGCGCGGCGATCAGGCTGGACGCGTCGGCCACACCAGTGCCCGCAATGTCAAACGCCGTGCCGTGGTCCGGGCTGGTGCGCACCAGGGGCAGGCCCAGGGTGACATTCACGCCCTGCTCCACGCCCAGGTATTTCACCGGGATCAGACCCTGGTCGTGGTACATGGCCACCACCACGTCGAACTCGCCGGGCTGGCCATTTTTGGCCCGGGCGCGCATGAACACGGTGTCGGGCGCAAACGGGCCGTGCACGTCCAGCCCCTCGGCGCGGGCGGCCTGCAGGGCGGGGATGATGGTGTCGATTTCCTCACAGCCAAACAAACCGCCCTCGCCCGCATGCGGGTTCAGCCCGGCCACGCCAATGCGTGGTGCCCGCCCCAGCGCCGCGCCCACCGCACGGTGGGTGATGCGCAGGGTTTGCAACACGTTGTCGAAGCTCACGGCCTCGATGGCCTGGCGCAGCGATAGGTGGATGCTGACCAGCACGGTGCGCAGCTCGTCGTTGGCCAGCATCATGCGCACCGGCACGTCCTGCAGCGGCTGGCCCAAATAGGCTGCGGCCTCGAACTGCAGCAGTTCGGTGTGGCCGGGATACGGCAGGCCCGCGGCCGCCAGCGCCTCTTTGTGCAGCGGCGCGGTAACCAGCGCGGCCAGCTCGCCGCGCAGCGCGGCGCGGCTGGCCCAGAGCACGCAATCGGCCGCGACTTTACCGGCCAAAGCACTCACTTGTGCAAATGGGATGGGCGTGAGCAGCTCTGTTATTTGTAGCACGGGGATGCACTGCGGCGGCACGCTCGCCAGCTCTTCAAGCGATGCAATCAGCGCCACCGGCAGCGCGGGCCGGCCCGGGCCGCTGACCAGGGCACTGGCGCGGCGCATGGTACCCACATCGCCCGCCACACAGCAGCCCTGGGTGGCCTCCGGCGCGTCGCGGAAGGCCTTGGCAATGGTTTCGGGGCCGATCCCCGCAGGGTCGCCCAGGGTGATGGCAATGGGTTTCATCAGGCGGGGTTGTCGATGTCGATAAAACTGTGTTCCAGCCCGAGCTGGGCGGCCACATGGGCCGCCACCGCCGGTGCGCCGTAGCGCTCGCTGGCGTGGTGGCCGCAGGCGATGAAGGCCACACCGCATTCGCGGGCGTAGTGGGCCTGGGGCTCGGAGATTTCGCCGGTGATGAAGGCATCGGCCCCGGCGGCGATGGCGGCCTCGAAGTAACCCTGCGCGCCGCCGGTGCACCACGCTATCTTTTTAATAGCCTCTTGTGCTGGTGCAATCAGCACGGGAGGCCGATTTAACTGTTGTTCTATGTGGGTTGCCAAATGCTGGGCGGAGTCGAACTGGCCGCCGTCGCTGCGCTGCCCCAGGAAGCCCAGGTCGTTGTCGCCAAAGCAGCCCACGCCCTCCAACCCCAGTTGCAGGCCCAGCTGCGCGTTGTTGCCCAGCGTGGGGTGCGCGTCCAGCGGCAGGTGGTAGGCGTAGAGGTTGATGTCGTGGCGCAGCAGCAGGGCCAGACGCTGCTTCATCCAGCCGGTGACGGTGCCGCTCTGGCCACGCCAGAACAGGCCGTGGTGCACAAAAATCGCGTCGGCCTGCGCGGCCACGGCGGCGTCGATCAGGGCCAGGCTGGCGGTGACACCCGAGACGATGCGGCGGATCTCGGGCTTGCCCTCGACCTGCAGGCCGTTGGGGCCGTAGTCCTTGAAGCGGGCGGGTTGCAGCAGCCCGTCAAAGGCCTGCAGCAGGGTGGTGCGGGAAGTGGTCATCCCGCATTGTCTCAAGCTTTGCGCTCTACAAAGCCCCGCGCCGACATCGGCACCAGGGCCAGCAGCATGCCCAGCACGGCCAGGCCGCCCACGTAGTAGGCGGGGGCCAGCGGGTCTTTTTGCAGCCACAGGGTGAGCACGATGGGGGTCATGCCGCCAAAAATCGCGTAGGCCAGGTTGTAGGCAAACGACAGGCCCGAAAACCGCACCGCTGCCGGAAAAGCCCGCACGCCCACGATGGGCACCAGCGCAATCGCGCCCACAAAAAAGCCCACCAACCCGTAGCTGCACACCAACGACAGGGGCGTGCCCGGCAGCCCGGTGTAAAAACCCACGGTGGTCACCAGCAGGCCGCCAAAGCCCAGCAGCATCACCGGCCGCGTGCCCACGCGGTCGGTGGCCCAGCCCATCACCACGCAGCCGATGGTGAGCATCAGCGTGGCCACGGCATTGGCTTCCAGCGCCAGCGCGGGGGCGATGCCGTGCACTTTTTGCAGGTAGTTGGGGGTGATCAGCACCACCACCACGATGGCGGCCGACAGCACCCAGGTCAGCAGGCCCACCAGCACGCAGGCGGCGCGGTGCTCGCGCAGGATGGTCTTCAGCGGCAATTCACGCGCCACGGTGCGGCGTTGTGCCAACGCCTGGAACACCGGGGTTTCGTGCAGAAAACGGCGCAAATACACCGACACCAGGCCAAATACGCCGCCCAGAATGAAGGGCATGCGCCAGGCGAAATCGGCCACCTCTGCCGGGCTGTAGTGGGTGTTGATGCCCACCGCCACCAGCGAACCCAGCAAGATGCCGCCGGTGATGCCCGCCGTGAGCGTACCCACGCCCAGGCCGTAGCGGCTGGCGGGCACGTGTTCGGCCACAAACACCCAGGCGCCGGGCATTTCGCCGCCAATCGCCGCACCTTGCAGCACCCGCATGGCCAGCAGCAACAGGGGCGCGGCCACGCCGATGCTGGCGTAGTTGGGCAGCAGGCCGATCACCAGCGTGGGCACGGCCATCAGGAAAATGCTCAGGGTGAACATGCGTTTGCGCCCCAGCAGGTCGCCAAAATGCGCAATCACGATGCCGCCCAAAGGCCGCGACAGATAACCCGCCGCAAAGATGCCAAAGGTCTGCAACTGGCGCAGCCAGTCGGGCATGTCCACCGGGAAAAATTGCTTGCCCAGCACGGCGGCAAAAAACACGTAGATCACAAAGTCGTAAAACTCCAGCGTGCCGCCCAGGGCGGACAGGCCCAGGGTGTTCACGTCTTTGCGCGACAAACCAGGGGGAGACGGCGGCAGGGACGCGCCTGCGGGCAAGGAAGCGGAAGCGGAAGTGGACATGGAGGTGGGGGCCAGGACTGCGGGGCGGTGCTGCGGCACAGCGCGGACACCGGCCACAGAAGGCGGGCACAGACAAAAGCAGGATTCTAAGGGTCTACCCTAGGTTTTACCGCCGCCACCCCGCAAAGCCCCCTGCGGCATGGGAGACAATGGCGGTCTGATCCGGCTACACCACACACCACCATGAAGCGCCTCTGGCTCCTGTTCGCCCAAACCGCCACCGTCTTGCTGGCGGCTTATTTTGTTGTGGGCACGCTCAAGCCCGAATGGCTGGGCAAGCGCTCGTTCAACGGCTCCAGCATTTCGCTGATCGAAGCGCCCGCCAGCGACCCCGCCGCGGTCGGCAAGACGGCCGCAGGCAGTTTCAGCGGAGCGGCCAAAAAGGCCTCGCCCGCCGTGGTCAGCATCAACACCAGCAAGATGGCCGAGCGCGACCCGCGCAGCGACGACCCCTGGTTCAAGTTCTTCTATGGCGAGCGCGGCGCGCAGGCCCAGGTGGGGCTGGGCAGCGGGGTGATCGTCAGCCCGGAAGGCTACATCCTCACCAACAACCACGTGGTCGAGGGCGCGGATGCCATCGAAGTCACCCTCAACGACAGCCGCCACGTGCAGGCCCAGGTGATCGGCACCGACCCCGATTCCGACCTGGCCGTGCTGAAGATCCAGCTCGACAAGCTGCCGGTGATGGTGCTGGGCAGCTCCGACGCGCTGCAGGTGGGCGACCAGGTGCTGGCCATCGGCAACCCGTTTGGTGTGGGCCAGACGGTCACCAGCGGCATCGTCAGTGCACTGGGCCGCAACCAGCTGGGTATCAACACCTTCGAGAACTTCATCCAGACCGACGCGGCCATCAACCCCGGCAACTCGGGCGGCGCGCTGGTGGATGTGAACGGCAACCTGATGGGCATCAACACCGCCATCTACTCGCGCTCGGGCGGCAGCATGGGCATTGGCTTTGCGATACCGGTATCCACCGCCAAGCTGGTGCTGGAAGGCATCGTCACCGACGGCCAGGTCAAGCGCGGCTGGATCGGCGTGGAGCCCAGCGACCTGTCGCCCGAGCTGGCCGAAACCTTTGGCGTGAAGGCCGACCACGGCGTGATCATTACCGGCGTGCTGCAAAACGGCCCGGCAGCGCAGGCGGGCATCCGCCCCGGCGACGTGATCGTGCAGGTGGCCAGCAAGCCGGTGAACAATGTGTCGGAGCTGCTGACCAGCGTGGCCATGCTGCAGCCCGGCAAGGTGTCCAGCTTCAGCGTGCTGCGCCAGGACAAGCAATTGGCGCTGGAAGTGACCCCGGGGCTGCGTCCCAAGCCGAAGCGGGTGGAACGCTAATTACTACAAATTTAGTAGCTGCTCACGCTTACCGAATAAGCACGGGCAGCCGATTTGGCTAAGATTTTGTAGCAGCGGCTTCTTCGTCGGGAGCCTGGGTGTGTTTGATGAAAACCTGCGCCGCCCAGATGCCCACCTCGTACAGCAGGCACATGGGAATGGCCAGCGCCAGTTGCGACACCACATCCGGTGGGGTCACGATGGCAGCCACGATAAAGGCCAGCACCACAAAGTAGCCGCGGAAAGCCTTCAGCTTGTCGATGCTGACCAGGCCCATGCGGGCCAAAACCACCACCACAATCGGCACCTCGAAGGCCATGCCGAAGGCCAGGAACATGGTCAGCACAAAGCTCAGGTAGGCCTCGATGTCGGGTGTGGCCTTGATGCTTTGCGGCGCAAAGTTCTGGATGAACTTGAACACCTGGCCAAACACGAAAAAGTAGCAAAACGCCACGCCGATAAAGAACAGCAATGTGCTCGACACCACCAGGGGCAGCACCAGCTTTTTCTCGTGCGAATACAGGCCTGGAGCCACAAAGGCCCACACCTGCCACAGCACAAAAGGCAAGGCCAGCATCAGCGCCACCATGAACATCACCTGCAGCGGCACCAGAAACGGCGAGATCACCGAGGTGGCGATCAGGGTGCTGCCCGCAGGCATGGTGGCCACCAGCGGGGCCGCCAGCATGTCGTACAGCCGCGCCGGGCCGGGGTACAGGGCCAGGCCACCAGCGGCTACCATGACGGCAATCAGCGCCTTGACCAGGCGGTCGCGCAGCTCCACCAGGTGCTGCACAAAGGGCTGCTCGGTACCGGCTAGTTCGTCGTCTGGGCTTTTGTGGGGATCGGACATGGGGCTTTAAACAGGGCCAGGCCCAGAATGACACCGAGGCCAAAAGGCCCCAGGTTGTTGATTTTTAGGTAATGTGAGAGCTTGGCTTGGGCCGGTAGCGGGCCACACGGGCCGCGCCCGACAGTGCCTTGGTACGCACCCCGGCGCGGGCCTTGTACCACTGCGGCGTGGCACCGACCTTGGTACGCCAGCGCTTGTGCGGGAGCTTGTATTCGGGGTAGTGGGTGTAGGCATCGTCCGCCACGGCAGGGGTGGTGTCGGTTTCCGACCACTGCTTCTCGAAGTCGCTGGCGTTGGTCTGGATGGACTGGTGCACGTCGCGTGCCGCACCTTCCATCGTTTCCTTCATCTTCTTGAGCTCGTCCAGGTCCATGGAGCGGCTGACTTCCGCCTTCACATCGGCCACGTAGCGCTGGGCCTTTCCCAGCAACGTACCCACGGTGCGGGCCACACGCGGCAGCTTTTCCGGCCCGATGACGATCAACGCCACCGCGCCGATCAGCGCCATCTTGGAAATGCCGAGGTCAATCACGGATTGCGCGCCCGATCAGGACTTGGTCTTGGCTTCGACATCGATGGTGTTCTTTTGCGCAGCGGCGCTGGCAGACACCTGGGCGGTGGGCTTGTCGTCGTCCACCGACGCAGCACCGTCCTTCATGCCGTCCTTGAAGCCCTTGACCGCGCCACCCAGGTCGCTGCCCATGTTCTTCAGCTTCTTGGTGCCAAACACCATCACCACGATCAGCAACACGATCAACCAATGCCAAATAGAAAATGAACCCATGGAATAACTCCTAACAAAGTGTTTCTGATTTTAGACGGCGCAGATGACGGTCTCCACCGTACCCTGCGATGACCCTGACGCTGGCACTAACCCTTGAGCCAGGGGCGTGGCCCACCGATGACGTGCAGGTGCAAGTGGTGCACTTCCTGCCCGCCATCATCCCCCGTATTCACCATCACCCGAAACCCCCCTTGCGGGTAGGGCCTGCAGCCCTCCTGCGCCGCCAGTTGCGGGGCCAGCACCATCATGCGCCCCAGCAGAGCGCTGTGCTCGGGCTGCACCTGTGCCATGGACGGGATATGCAGCTTGGGGATCAGCAAGAAATGCACCGGCGCCCAGGGATGGATGTCGTGGAAGGCCAAAAGTTCGGCATCTTCATAGACTTTTTTGGACGGAATCTGGCCCGCAATGATTTTGCAGAACAGGCAGTTGGGGTCGTGTGCCAGCACGGTCATACGGCATCTCCTACGGCCTGGCTGGCGTTCATGGCCACCATGCCACGCACGATACGGTACAAGAACCACAACGAAATCAGGCCCCAGGCGATCCAGCCCGGCAGGATGAACAGAAACCACAGCGGTGCGGTCACCACGTACAGCACCCCGGCCCACAGCACCGAGCGGATGCGCCAGCTGAAATGGCTGGCCTGCCAGGTGCCTTCGGCTTCGCTCTTTTTCACCAGGTCGATCACCAGTGCCACGATCAGCAGCACCGCACCCGGTTGCGCGCCCGGCACCACCGCGCCCACGGCCACGACCAGATGCAGCAAATAGCTGACCCAGCCCACGGTTTTCAGGTCCTGGGCCTTTTCGCTGTCGATGGCGCGCACGTCGATGATGTCGTTCATGGGGACTCCGCTTCTCGGGATACAACTTTGCGCAAGGCCTTTTCTTCGATGCCGCTGGTGCCTTCGCGGCGCTCCAGCTCGGCCAGCACGTCGGCGGGACTGAGGCCAAAGTGCGCCAGCGCCACCATGGAGTGGAACCACAGATCGGCCACCTCGCCCACCAGCTTGGCCTGCAACGCGGGGGTGTTGCCCCCGTATTCGGCATCCTTGGCGGCCATCACGGCCTCGGTGGCTTCTTCGCCAATTTTTTTCAAGAAGGCATCCGGCCCTTTGTGCAGCAGGCGGGCCACGTAGCTGGCGCTGGGGTCGCCGCCGTTAGCCGCCTTGCGGCTTTCGATGGTGGCGGCCAGCCGGGCCAGGGAATCATTTGAGGTCATAGACATTACTTGTAGATGGATTCCGGGTCTTTCAAGACCGGTTCGGTGGCCTTCCAGGCCTTGTCGCCTGCGGCATCGGTGTCCAGCAGGCTGAAAAAACAGCTATGGCGGCCCGTGTGGCAGGCAATGCCGGGGGTGTGGCCCAGCTGCGTCACCTTGAGCAGGACCACATCGTTGTCGCAGTCCAGCCGGATCTCGTGCACGGTTTGCACATGGCCCGACTCTTCGCCCTTGAACCACAGCCGGTTGCGCGAGCGGCTGAAATACACGGCCCGCCCCAGGGCGGCCGTCTTTTCCAGCGCCTCGCGGTTCATCCAGGCAAACATCAGCACGTCGCCGCTGCCCGCCTCTTGCGCAATCACCGGGACCAGCCCTTGGGCGTCCCATTTCACATCGTTTAGCCAATTCATAGGCCGTATTGTGAGCGATTGCACAAGCCAACCCCCAGCCTTAACGGATGAGGCAAATATAGAATGTGCCATTTTTTGACCGCCTCCACGGCGAACACAGCATGGACTACCCCGGAAATTTGATCGTCGTCGCCGCCCCCAGCGGTGCCGGAAAGTCCAGCCTGGTCAAGGCCTTGATGGAGCTAGACGCGAAAGTGCAGCCCTCGGTCTCACACACCACCCGCGACCCGCGCGGCCAGGAAAAACACGGGCGTGAATACTTCTTCGCCTCGCAGTCGGAATTTGATGCCATGGTGGCGGCCAACGCCTTTGTGGAATGGGCCGAAGTGCATGGCAACCGCTATGGCACCTCCAAAAAAGCTATTGAAGAGCGCATGGCCCTGGGCTCGGACGTGATTCTGGAGATCGACTTCCAGGGCGCGGTGCAGATCAAGGAGATTTTTGCCAACGCGGTGCTGATTTTCATCCTGCCGCCCAGCTGGGAAGAGCTGCGTTCCCGGCTGGAACGCCGGGGTGAAGATGCCCCTGATGTGATCGAATTGCGCCTGGCCAATGCCGCGATTGAGATGGCACAAGCCCATAAATTCGATTTCGTTATAATCAATGAGCTATTTGACCGGGCAGTTTTCGACCTGAAAACCATTGTTCATGCCCAGCGGCTCAAATTTACGGCCCAGCGCCGTGCCCGAGCCGACACCTTCAAATCCTTGAACATCGCTTAGTTTTCTGGAGAAATTCATGGCCCGTATCACCGTCGAAGATTGCCTGGTGCAAATCCCCAACCGTTTCCAGCTGGTGCTGGCCGCAA
The DNA here is from genome assembly GCA_027923965.1 of Comamonadaceae bacterium OS-1. Classification (NCBI taxonomy): domain Bacteria; kingdom Pseudomonadati; phylum Pseudomonadota; class Betaproteobacteria; order Burkholderiales; family Comamonadaceae; species Comamonadaceae bacterium OS-1. The sequence goes on along the minus strand of AP026969.1, from coordinate 348,758 downwards.
CCTACCGCGCCCGCATGCTGAGCCAAGGCCACGCCCCCAAGATCGAAAGCAAGAACAAGCCGGTGGTCACCGCCTTGCGTGAAATCGCTGCGGGCAAAGTCGGCATCGAGATGCTCAAAAAAGTACCCAACTGATCGCATCGGGCTCAAACCCGCTTTAAAAGGCACCGCATTGCGGTGCCTTTTTTATTGCGCGCATGGCAGACGCAAGGCGCAAGCTATATTCAAGCCATGAGTGACAAGCATTTCCCTGCCGACGGTTCGCCCCCCAAACCCCCACACAAAAAAGGCGGGCACACGCCCAGCCCTGCGGCAGCCAATGCCGCCGCCGCCAGCTTTGCCGCGCTGATGGCCAATCTGCACTACCTGGATGCCGCCAGCGTAGAGCAGGTGCGCCAGGCCTACCGGTTTGCCGACGAGGCCCACCTGGGCCAGTTGCGCAACAGCGGCGAGCCCTACATCACCCACCCGATTGCCGTGGCCGCCCAGTGCGCTGCCTGGAAGCTGGATGCCCAGGCGCTGATGGCGGCCCTGTTGCACGATGCCATGGAAGACTGCGGCGTGACCAAGCCGGAGCTGATCGAGCGCTTTGGGGCCCCCGTGGCCGAGCTGGTAGACGGCCTGACCAAACTCGACAAACTGCAGTTCAATACCCGCGAAGAAAACCAGGCCGAGTCGTTTCGCAAGATGCTGCTGGCCATGGCCCGCGACGTGCGGGTGATTTTGATCAAGCTGGCCGACCGTACCCACAATATGCGCACCATGGGCGACATGCCGCGCTCCAAGTGGGCCCGCATTGCCTCGGAAACCCTGGACATCTACGCCCCCATCGCCCACCGCCTGGGCCTGAACCAAACCTACCGCGAGCTGCAAGACCTGGCGTTTCGCCACCTGCGGCCCTGGCGCTACGCGATTCTGGCCAAAGCGGTGGCCAAAGCCCGCAACCGACGGCGCGATCTGGTGCAAAAAGTGCAGCAAGAAGTCGAGACGGTGTTTGCACAAACCGGCATGCAGGTGCGTATTGCAGGGCGCGAAAAAACCCTGTTTTCCATCTACCAGAAGATGGACGACAAACACCTCACCTTCGCCCAGGTGACCGATATTTACGGCTTTCGGGTCATCGTGCAAAACGTGATCGACTGCTACACCGCCCTGGGCGTGCTGCACCAGCTCTACAAGCCGGTGCCCGGCAAGTTCAAAGACCACATCGCGATTGCCAAGCTCAACGGCTACCAGTCGCTGCACACCACACTGGTAGGCCCGTCCAGCGTCAATGTCGAATTCCAGATGCGCACCGAGGCCATGCACCTGGTGGCCGAGTCCGGCGTGGCGGCGCACTGGCTGTACAAGAATAACGAGGCCGACAGCGCCACCGCCGAGCGCCTGGGCACCAAGTGGCTGCAATCGCTGCTCGACATCCAGGACGAAACCCGCGATGCCGCCGAGTTCTGGGACCACGTCAAGGTCGATCTGTTTCCCGACGCGGTCTATGTGTTCACCCCCAAAAGCCAGATCATGGCCATGCCGCGCGGTGCCACGGTGGTGGACTTCGCCTACGCCATCCACAGCAATGTGGGCGACCGCACCGTGGCGGCCAAAATCAACGGCGAACAGGTGCCCCTGCGCACCGAGCTGCGCAATGGCGACATCATTGAAGTGATTACCGCACCGGTGTCGGCCCCCAACCCGGCCTGGCTGGGCTTTGTGCGCACCGGTCGGGCCCGCTCCAAGATCCGCCACCACCTGAAAAGCATGGCGCAAACCGAATCCGAGAGCATGGGCGAAAAACTGCTGGCACAGGCTCTGCGCTCCGAAGGGCTGGAGCACTTGCCCGAAACCGCCCCCGAGAGCCAACCGATCTGGGACAAGCTGCTGCGCTTTACCGGCAACCGCACCCGTAGCGAGCTGCTCACCGACATCAGCATGGGCAAACGGGTGGCCAGCATCGTGGCCAAACGCCTGGTGCTGCTGCTGACCGAGAACGGTGCCAAGCCCGACGCTTTGCTGCTGACCCGCGAGCGCTACACCGCGCACGAAAGCTACTCGCAGGGTGCCGTGCTGCTGGACGGCAGCGAAAACACCTCGGTGCAGTTTGCGCGCTGCTGCCGCCCGATTCCGGGCGATGCGATCGTGGGTTACCTGGGCCGTGGTGAAGGCCTGGTGGTGCATACCGCCGACTGCGCGGTGGCCAAACGCCTGCAGTACAAGGACAGCGAACGCTTCATCGCCGTGGACTGGGCGGACGAGCCGGTGCGCTCGTTCGAAACCGGCGTGGTGGTTACCGTCAAGAACAGCAAAGGCGTGCTGGCCAAGGCCGCCGCCGCGCTTTCGGTCGCCGAAGTGGACATCACCCATGTGGATATGGGCCAGGAAGGCGACCAGGAAGCCACCGACATGCGGTTTCTGGTGTCGGTGCGCGACCACGCCCACCTGGAAGTGGCGCTGCGCCAACTCAAACGCACGCCCTCGGTGTTGCGGGCGGTACGGGCCAAGCCGGCGGCTTAAACCGGTGCGGGGTAGTCCACCCGCAGCACCTCGATCTCTTGCACCCCCACGGGGGACTGCATGCGCACCACGTCGCCTACACGGGCTTTAAGCAGCGCACGGGCAATCGGCGACACCCAGCTGACCTGCCCCTGGGCGGTGTCGGCCTCGTCAATGCCGTAGATGGTGATGGTGCGCTCCTGGCCCGTGGCATCCTCGTACGCCACGGTGGCACCGAAGAAAACCTGGTCGTTGCCGAAGTGCACGCTGGGGTCCACCACCTCGGCGATTTCCAGGCGCTTGGTCAAAAAGCGGATGCGCCGGTCGATCTCGCGCAGGCGCTTTTTGCCGTAGATGTAGTCGCCGTTCTCCGAGCGGTCGCCGTTGCTGGCCGCCCAGTAGATCACGTCCACAATCTTGGGGCGCTCCACTTCCATCAGCTCGGTGAATTCGGCCCGCAGGCTGGCGTAGCCCTGGGGTGTCATGTAATTTTTGCTGCCCGCAGGCAAGGGCGCGGGTGCCGGGGCATCGCCGTCGTCGTCCTGGTCGGCATCGGTTTCGCGGGTAAAGGCTTTGCTCATAAGCCGCATACCTTACCGCGTAAGTGGGCGCACAAAGTAAAAAGCCCGTTATCTTGCGATAACGGGCTCATACATTTTGGTGCGGCTGGCAGGAATTGAACCCACGACCCCTTGGTTCGTAGCCAAGTACTCTATCCAACTGAGCTACAGCCGCTAAGAGATTGATTTTACAACGGACTCTCATCCGTCGAGTAAAAAGCCCGTAGCCTCACGGCTACGGGCTTCTACATTTGGTGCGGCTGGCAGGAATTGAACCCACGACCCCTTGGTTCGTAGCCAAGTACTCTATCCAACTGAGCTACAGCCGCTAAGCTTACGATTCTACATCGGATTTTGGCCTGCGGTAAAGCTGGTTGAGAAAAATGCGGTGTGCACCAAAATTTCTTCAGCCCACGTCGGCCCCAAGCCCGCTAGCATCCAGGGCATTCAGGAGACACCCTTGCCCCACGTCATTACCAATATCGAAGACCTGCGCGTTCTGGCGCAAAAGCGCGTGCCGCGCATGTTCTACGACTACGCCGACTCCGGCTCGTGGACCGAGGGCACCTACCGCGCCAACTCGGCCGACTTCCAAAAGATCAAGCTGCGCCAGCGGGTGGCCGTCAACATGGCCAACCGCAGCACCCGGGTGAAGATGGTCGGCCAGGATGCCGCCATGCCGGTGGCGATTGCGCCCACCGGCCTCACCGGCATGCAGCATGCCGACGGCGAGATTCTGGCGGCGCGGGCGGCCGAGAAGTTTGGCATTCCGTTCACCCTGTCCACCATGAGCATTTGCTCGCTGGAAGATATTGCCGCCCACACCAAGGCCCCGTTCTGGTTCCAGCTGTACTGGATGCGCGACCGCGCCTTCATGGAGGCGCTGATGGACCGTGCCAAGGCCGCAGGCTGCTCGGCCCTGGTGCTGACGCTGGACCTGCAGGTGCTGGGCCAGCGCCACAAGGATCTGAAAAACGGCATGACCGCACCGCCCAAGCCCACGCTGGCCAACATCCTGAACCTCATGACCAAGCCCCGCTGGTGCCTGGGCATGGCGGGCACGCGCCGCCACAGCTTTGGCAACCTGGTAGGCCACGCCAAAAACGTCAGCGACATGTCGTCGCTCAGCGCCTGGACCAAAGAGCAGTTTGACCCCCAGCTCGACTGGAACGACGTGGAGTGGATCAAGAAGCGCTGGGGCGGCAAGCTCATCCTCAAGGGCATCATGGACGCAGAAGATGCCCGCTTGGCGGCGAATAGTGGCGCAGATGCCATGGTGGTGTCCAACCACGGTGGCCGCCAGCTCGACGGCGCCCCCAGTGCCATCGAAGCCTTGCCCGCCATAGTGGACGCGGTAGGCTCACAGATCGAGGTATGGATGGACAGCGGCATACGCTCCGGCCAGGACGTTTTGAAAGCCTGGGCCCTGGGCGCGCGCGGCACCATGATAGGCCGCAGCTTTCTGTACGGGCTGGGTGCCATGGGCGAGGCCGGGGTCACCAAATGCCTGGAGATCCTGCACAAAGAGCTGGATGTGACCATGGCTTTTTGCGGCCACACCCAGATCGCCACGGTGGACAAAAGCATTCTTTTGCCCGGCACGTTTTAGCCATGCAAGCTTTGGCCTTGGCGGCATAATCGTTACACATTTTGTAACCGCCAACACGGCAAAAAGGATGGTCCCCATGGGCACAGAAAAATTTCGCTTGGTCACCCGCAGTGATTTCGACGGGCTGGTGTGTGCAGTGCTGCTCAATGAGCTGGACATGATTGACGAGATCAAGTTCGTCCATCCCAAGGACATGCAAGACGGCAAGATCACCATCACCGACCGCGACATCACCACCAACCTGCCCTATGTGCCGGGTGCCCACATCGCGTTTGATCACCACGCGTCCGAGACCATCCGCAACCAGAGCGGGCTCAAAAACCATGTGATCGATGCCACCGCCCCGTCGGCTGCGCGCGTGGTGTTTGACTACTATGGCGGTGCCAAGGCCTTCCCCAATATCACCGTGGACATGATGGACGCGGTGGACAAGGCCGACTCGGCCCAGTACGTGCGCGAAGAAATCATGCACCCCGAGGGCTGGGTGCTGCTGAATTACCTGATGGACGCGCGCACCGGCCTGGGGCGCTTCCGCGAATTCCGCATCAGCAACTACGCACTGATGATGGACTTGATCCAGTACTGCCGTGACCACGGCATCGAAGATATCCTGTCGCTGCCCGACGTGAAAGAGCGCATCGACATCTACCAGGAACACGCCGACAAGGCCAAGGCACAGATCGAACGCTGCGCCACCGTGCACGGCAACCTGGTGGTGCTGGACCTGCGCGCCGAAGAAACCATCTGGGCCACCAACCGCTTCATGGTGTACGCCCTGTTCCCGCAATGCAACATCTCCATCCACGTGATGTGGGGCGTGCAAAAGCAAAACACCGTGCTGGCCACCGGCAAATCCATCCTGGACCGCAGCAGCAAAACCAATGTGGGCGAGTTGATGCTGGCCTACGGCGGCGGTGGCCACCATGCGGCGGGCACCTGCCAGGTCGACAACGACCAGGCCGCCACGGTGCTGCAAAAACTGATTGCACAGATCAATCTGGACGGTTAAAACATTCAGCGCGATTTCGTATCGCGAATCAATCTCATTACAATCGGTTTTTGCCCAGTCCGCGTCAAGCGCAGCATTCTTGCGCTTCGCGGATGGGAACTGCAAGGACCCACGCCGTGAGATCTCTTCTGCTGAGCGCCGTACTGCTGACGGCTTGTGCCGCCCATGCACAAACGACCGCGACCGCCCCCGTCACCGCCGCTGCGGTCGCCGCCGACTACAGCAAGTTGGTCTACGCCAGCTACACCGACACACTCACCTCGGCCCAGGTGCTCCACGCCGCCATCACCGCATTCAACGCGGCGCCCAGCACTGACGGCTTGGCCACGGCCCGCAAAGCCTGGCTGGCTGCCCGCGAGTTTTACGGCCAGACCGAAGCCTTCCGCTTCTACGCCGGCCCCATCGATGACAAAAACGGCCCCGAAGGCCGCATCAACGCCTGGCCCATGGACGAAGCCTATGTGGACTACGTTGTCGGCAAGCCCAAAGCCGGCATCATCAACAACCCCAAGGTCAAAATCACCGCCAAAGCCCTCGCGGCCCTGAACGAGCGCGGCGGCGAAGAAAACATCGCCACCGGCTGGCACGCCATCGAGTTTTTGCTGTGGGGCCAGGATCTGAGCGAAACCGGCCCCGGTGACCGTTCGTTCGAAGACTTTGTGGACGGCAAAACCCCCAACGCCAACCGCCGCCGCGAATACCTGAAGGTGGTGTCCGACCTGCTCATCAGCGACCTGTCCAGCCTAGCCAAAGCCTGGGCCCCCGATGCCCAAAACTACCGCGCCAAATTCGAAAAATCCGGCAACAGCGCCGTGCGCAACATGCTGGTCGGCGTGGGCTCCCTGTCGCGCGGCGAACTGGCCGGTGAACGCATCGAAGTGGCCCTGGCCTCCAAAAACCAGGAAGACGAGCACTCCTGCTTCTCCGACAACACCCACCGCGACATCGTGGCCAACGCCACCGGGATTGAAAACGTCTGGTTGGGCCGCTTCAAGCGTGCCGACGGCAGCGTGCTGCAAGGCGCATCGCTGCGCGACCTGGTAGCTTTGAAAGATGCCACCACCGCCGAGCGCACCAGCAGCCACATCGCTGCCAGCGTCAAAGCCGCCGAAGGCATCCACGCCCCGTTTGACCGCGAAATAGTGGACCCCGAAGGCCGTAAACGTGTGCAGGCCGTGGCCGATGCGCTCAAGCTGCAAAGCAAGGACTTCCTGGACGCGGCCAAGGCGGTGGGCATCACCAAACTCACCCTGGCAGACGCCGCCAAAGAATAAGCCGATGCGTCAGCCGAACCTGCACAAAAAACGCTGGCGCACCCTCACCACCACCGCCCTGGCCTCGGCCGGGATGGCGGTGGCGTGGCTGGCCCTGGCAGCCCCCCTTGCGATCGACACCTCGGAAGAAAAACCCGGCGGCGACACCACTGTGTTTGAAGAAGGCCTGAACGCCTTCTCGTTCCCCGCCGCCAACCTGGACGAAGCAGGCCGCACCAGCTTCGCCATCGGCAACTCATTTTTTCGGCGCAACTGGGTCGAAGCCCCGTCGTCCACCAGCGCCCGCGACGGCCTGGGGCCGCATTTCATCGCCCGCTCCTGCGGCGGCTGCCACACCCAGGACGGGCGCGGCGCACCGCCCAACACTTTCAAAAATGGCGTCACCGCCGAGCAGCCCATCGGCTTGCTGTTTCGCCTGTCGGTGCTGGATGCGCAAGGCGTGCCCCGGCACGAGCCCACCTACGGCGAGCAGTTCACCCACTCCGCTACACAGGGCGTGCGCGCCGAGGGCAAGGTGCGCATCCGCTACACCGAGCTACCCGGCCAGTTTGCCGACGGCACACGCTACAGCCTGCGCCAGCCGCACTACCGCTTTACCGACCTGGGCTACGGCCCCATGCAGCCCGGCACCCTGGTCAGCCCGCGCATCGCACCGCAAATGCCCGGCGTGGGCCTGATCGACGCGATCACCGAGGCCGACATCCTGGCCAATGTGCAGCAACAGGCAACCCGCAGCGATGCCATCAAAGGCATGGTCAACCGCGTGTTCGACCCGTTTGCGGGCAAAGAGGTGGTGGGCCGCTTTGGCTGGAAGGCCAACACCGGCAGCCTGGCGCACCAGTCGGCCGCGGCCTTTAACGGCGACATCGGCATCACCTCCGAAAAATTCCCGCGAGAAGACTGCACGCCCAGGCAAAAAGACTGTGCTGCGGCCCCGCGTGGTGGCGAAAAAGGCGGGGTTGAGATCGACAACGCCACACTCGAAAAGGTCATCCAGTACCAGGCCACGCTGGCCGTGCCCGCCCGGCGCGGCTACGACAATGTAGACGTGCGCCGCGGCCAGGCCCTGTTTGCCCAGGCCCAGTGCGCCGTGTGCCACCGCCCGAGCTACACCACCGGTGCATCGCCTTTCCCCGCGCTGCGCGACCAGAAAATCACCCCCTATACCGACCTGCTGCTGCACGACATGGGCAAAGGCCTGGCCGATGGCCGCCCGGACGGCCTGGCCAACGGCCAGCAGTGGCGCACCCCGCCGCTGTGGGGCATTGGCCTGATTCCTGACGTGAATAACCACAGCTTTCTGCTGCACGATGGCCGCGCCCGCAATACGCTGGAAGCCATTTTGTGGCACGGCGGCGAAGCCGATGCGGCCCGCCAACAGGTGCTGAAAATGCCCCAAGCCGACCGCGACGCGCTGGTGAAATTTGTGAACTCCCTCTGACAGGACACCTGCCGTGACCCTTTTGATCGACCGCCGCCAATGGCTGGCACTGGGAGCAGGCCTGCTCTGCCAAGCCGCTGGGGCCGCAAATCTGCCCGTCCGCATTGCCAGCCCGGCCATCACCCAGACCGACTGGGTGCGCAACGCCTTGAGGCTGCACTTTGTGCCCGCCGCACAGGCCTTTGCCCAGAGCAGCGCCACCCTGCGCGACGTGCTGGCTACGGGCTGCAACCCGGCTACCGCCCGCCCCGCCTGGCGCGCCGCCATGCTGGACTGGGAGCGCCTCAGTGCCGTGTCCGTGGGCCCGCTGCTGGAGCGCCGCAGCGCCCGCAGCATCGACTTCTGGCCCACACGCCCGGCCATGGTCACCGCCGCCGTACCCAACCCGCCGCAAACCGCCGCCGCGCTGGACGACCTGGGCGCACCCGCCAAAGGCCTGCCCGCACTGGAATTTCTGCTGTGGCAAGCCGCGCCCGATGCCGCCCAATGCACCTACGCTGCAGCCTTGGCCCAGGGCTGTGCAGCAGAAGGCCAAGCCCTGCTGGCCGACTTTGAAGCCCTGGCCGCCCGCGCCTGGACCCCCGACACCGCACTCGCCGCCTTCAACGAATGGTTCAGCCAGGCCGTGGGCGGGCTGGAGCAACTGCGCTGGAAAAAGATGGGCAAACCCGCCCGCAGTGGCCGCGCCAGCGACTGGCCACGTGCCACCAGCGGCAGCACCCGGGCGGCCTGGCAGGCCAGTTGGGCCAGCATGCAGAACTTTTGGCTGGGCACGGGCCGCAGCCAGGAGCAAGGCAGCCTGAATGGCTACCTGGCCGGTGAAAACCAGCTCGCCCTGTCCGCCCAGCTGGAAGCCGCCGTGGCCCTGCTGCACACCCGCATGCTCGCCGCAGACCCGGCCCGCGCCGCCAGCGTCACCGCCGCCATGCAGGCCCTGGCCCAGGCCAAGAAGCTGCTCGAAGACAAAATCGCCCCCGAGCTGAAAACCATGGTCGGTTTCTCGGAGTCTGATGGTGATTAATCCCCGCTTGCACCGCCGCGACTGGCTGGCCCTGGCCGCCGCCAGCATCGCCCTTCCCTCATTGGCCACCACCCCAGCCCCCGGCCTGCTCACCTCGTGGACCATAGACGACCAGGCCTGGGCCGGGGTCTGGCAACTCGGCAGCGCACCGCGCGGCGTGGCCCTGCCCCAACGCGCCCACGAGGTGCAAATGCTGCACCCGGCGCTGGGCCTGCCCGGCCAGGCGCTGGCCGTGGCCCGCCGCCCCGGCGAATACCTGCTGCGCTTTGACACCCGCAGTGCCCGCGCCGTGCTCTGGTTTGAGATCGAAGACGACCGCGTGCTCTGCGGCCACGCCAGCTACGCACTCGACGGCAGCGCCCTGTACACCACCGAGACCAGCACCGACACCGGGGCCGGGTTCATCGCCGTGCGCGACCCGGTGAGTTTGGAAAAAATCCGCGAATTCCCCAGCGGCGGCCTGGACCCGCACATGGTGCTGGTCGAACCCGACGGCACACTGCTGGTGGCCAATGGCGGCCTGCTCAACCTGCCCGAAACCGGCCGCACCAAGCTGAATCTGAAGCAGATGGATTCGTCCATCGCCCGTCTGGATGCCACCACCGGCGCGCTACGCCAGGCCTGGCGCGCCAGCGACCCTTACTTGAGCCTGCGCCACCTGGCCCGCGCGCCCAACGGCACCGTGGCCATCGCCATGCAGGCCGAACACGCCGATGCCGCCACCCGCCGCAGCGCCCCACTGCTGGCGCTGCTGGACGCAGATGGCCTGCGCACCATCGCCTTGCCAGAGCCGCTGGCCCTGGGCGGCTACGGCGGCGACGTGGCCTATGTGCCCGGCCGCAACAGCCCGGCGGACGACCGCTTTGTGGTCAGCGCCACCCGTGCGGGGCAACTGGCGTGGTGGTCGGCCCAAGGGGGTGATCCGCGCCAGCTCCCGCTACCCGAAGCCGGAGCCCTGGCCGCCTCCGGCCCCGACTGGCTGGCCAGCGGTGCCCAAGGCGGCGTGCGCGGCGAGGTGGCCCGCCACGGCCTAGAGCGGCAACAGGACCACGTGCGCTGGGATAACCACGGCAAGTGGCTGGTGTAGCCATTTGCTATTAAATACAGAGCTGCTTGTGCTGACGGAATAAGCACGGAGGCCTGATTTTTCATAAATTTCCAAGTGGGCCTGCTAGCCGGGACAGCGGCAGAGCGCACGTTGTGCACAGGCAACAAAATGGGGCGATACGGCTTTTTCCGGGACGATGTCGAGGTTTTTACGCCCACCGTAACAAGAATGATTCGCATTAATTTACAATAGCGCGTTGTTTCTTTTCCACCCAGCCAGCCAAGCATCCCGGGCCTCTTCCCAGCTCCGCGCGTTAGCCAGCAGTGTCCTGAGAACGTATCCACGTTCTTGCAACCTTCCTAGGCCGACCGCCATGTCCCGAAGCACACATTTCAAGCAAAAACCAGCTCTAGCGCTTATTCCATCAGCACAAGCAGCTATCAATACCGCAGCACAACCCGTTGCGGGCTACACCATGCTGCCCCTCGGGGCCATGTTGCTGGCAGGCTCCATGGGGGCCATGGCCCAGGAAGCGGGCACGGCAGCCCAGGCCAAAACCCTGGCCCCGGTCACGGTGACCGAGCAGGCCGAGGGCAAAGACAGCCTGCGCGCCACCACCACCAGCATCGGCAAAGGCAAGCAGGAGCTGCGCAACATCCCGCAATCGATCACCGTGGTGACCGAAAAGCTGATCAATGACCGCAACCTCGACACCCTGAAAGAAGTGCTGCACAGCACCGCGGGCGTGACCTTCCAGGCGGCCGAGGGCGGTGAAGAAGACATCCGTTTGCGCGGCTTCTCGCTGGCCTCGACCGGCGACATCTTTCTGGACGGTATGCGCGACCCGGCCTTCTACGACCGCGATACCTTCAACAACGACCGCATCGAACTGTTGCGCGGCTCGGCGTCCATGCTGTTTGGCCGGGGCTCCACCGGCGGTGCGGTCAACCAGGTGAGCAAGCCTGCGCTGCTGAAAGACGAGACCGAAATCACCACCACCGTGGGCAACCACAACTTCCGCCGCCTGACGGCCGACTTCAACATCAAGACCGCCGATGATGCCGCCCTGCGCATCAACGGCATGTACACGCAGGCCACCAACAACGGTGCGGGCAGCAGCATCGACAAGGACGGCCTGGCGGCCAACTACCGTTTCGGCATCGGCTCCAAGGACGAGTTCTCGGCCAGCCTGTACTCGCTGGACAACCGCAACGGCATGAACTACGGCATCCCGTGGATCAAGCCCAAGGCCACCGACAGCCAGTCCGCCAACACCCTCATCAACAGCCTGGACCCCAGCGCCTATTTCGGCATGGCGGGCGACCAGAACGGCGGCAATGCCAACATGGGCAGCCTGGCCCACATCCACCGCTTTGGCGTGGACACCGAGCTGAAAACCCAGATCCGCAAAGGCCGCTTCCAGCGCGACCAGCGCGCAGGCACGGTGCGCTTTGCCGGTACTGCCGTGCAGCCCGCGGTGGACCTGGGCAACTTCAGCGGCAGCACCGTATTCACCCGAGGCACCAACCTCAAGGTGCAGGACATGGACACGCTCAACTTCCAGAGCGACCTGAGCAGCAAGTTCGACGCCCTGGGCGTGGGCCACGAAGTGGTGGCCGGGGTGGACTTTTCGCGCGAAGAGAAAACCGTTTTCACCGCTCTCAGCGTGGCCCAGGGCGGCGTCAACCTGGTCAAACCCAACACCACGGCGGGCACCCCCGGCGACGGTGCCTGGGTCGATGAATCGCTGCGTTCTTTCCGCGAAGGCAGCAACTTTGTGGCCAAGGCCTACGGCATCTACGCCCAGGACCTGGTCCAGATCGCCCCCGCCTGGAAGTTGCTGGGCGGCCTGCGCTACGACAGCATGAAGGGCCGCTACAGCACCTACGCGGTGCCCACGGCGGCCACCACGCCCGTCACCACCACCGCGTACCAGCAAAACATCTCCAACTGGAGCAAGCGTTTTGGCGTGCTGTACCAACCGAACCCACTGCATTCGTACCACTTCTCGTACGGCACCTCGTTCAACACCTCGGCAGACACCTATTCGTACAACGCCAACAGTGCCAACACCGACCCCGAGAGCAGTGAGAACATCGAGTTGGGTGCCAAGCTGGACTCGGCCGACAAGCGTTTCAACACCCGCCTGGCCATCTTCCGCGCCACCAAGCTGAACGAGCGCAACACCGACCCCGACACCGCCGCCACCCGGTTGCTGCTATCGGGCAAGCGCCATACCGCGGGCTTTGAAATCGATGTGTCGGGCCGCATCACCGACGCATGGGAAATGTGGGGTTCGTACATGTGGATGCCCGTGGCCCGCGTAGACAAGGCCGCCTCCACCGCCACCACCGTGGGCAACCGTGTGGGCGACCGGCCCGGCCTGAGCCCCAAGCACAGCGGTTCGATCTGGAACACCTACCAGTTCACCCCCGCTTTCCGTGCCGGAGTGGGCATCAACTTCCGCAGCGCCCAGTCGCCTGCCGACGTGACCGCCCCCGCCTGGGAGGCGCCCAGCTACGCCACCGGTGACCTGATGGCCGAATACACCGTGAACGACCAGCTCAGCTTCAAGGCCAACGTCAACAACGTGACCAACAAGCTGTATGCCGACGCGCTGTACCGCGGCCATTACGTGCCCGGTGCGGGCCGCATCGTCCAACTGGCCATGACCGCCCGGTTCTAAGACCCAGCGTTCCCCTGCAGGCCGTCCTTCGGGACGGCTTTTTGACGTTCGTTGACAATTCTTCCATGCTGCTGCACATCCCCCACATCCTGACCCCCGAAGAAGTCCACCACGCCCAGGGCCTGCTGGTCGATGCCCCCTGGGCGGATGGCCGCGCCAGCGCAGGCAGCCAGGCGCAGGCCGTGAAGAACAACGAGCAGCTGCCGCACGACTGCGAGGCCGCCACCCAGATCCGCGCCCTGCTGCTGCGCGGGCTGGACCGTAACCCGACCTTCTTTTCCGCCGCCCTGCCCAAGCGCGTGTTCACTCCGCGCGTCAACCGCTACAGCGGCACCAGCAACTTCTACGGCCCGCATGTGGACAACGCCGTGCGCTTCGCCCCCGACACCGGGCAGCGTGTGCGCACCGATATCTCCTGCACGCTGTTTTTGAGCGAGCCCGAGGCCTACGACGGCGGCGAACTGGTCATCCAGGATTCGGCAGGCCCGCAGCGCGTCAAGCTGCCTGCCGGCAGCCTGGTGCTGTATGCAGGCACCAGCGTGCACCAGGTGGAGCCGGTCACGCGCGGCGCGCGGCTGGCCTGCTTTTTCTGGATCGAAAGCATGGTGCGCAGCCAGGAGCAGCGCCAACTGCTGTTCGACCTGGACATGCACCTGCTGCGCCTGCGCCAGCAGCACGGCGAAACGCCAGAAACCACCGGCCTCACCGGCACATACCACAACCTTCTGCGCATGTGGGCAAGTACATGAACGCCCCCACTGTTGAAAAAATGCCTCCCGGCGTCGTCAATCTGGAAGACCACGCCCGCCACGCCCACACGGTGCTGGATGCCAACGCCTGGGCCTATTTCAGCGGCGGCGCGGGCGACGAGATCACCCTGCGCGCCAACCGCAGCGCCTGGGATGCGCGGCAGCTCTACCCCCGCGTGCTGCAGCCCCTGGCCGGTGGCCACACCCGCATCCAGCTGCTGGGCCGCACCTTGGCCCACCCCATCCTGCTGGCCCCGATAGCTTTTCAGCGCATGGCCCACCCGGACGGCGAGCTGGCCAGCGCCTACGCGGCGGCGGCGCTGGGCGCAGGCATGGTGCTCAGCACCAATTCCAGTATTGCTATTGAAAAAATAGCTGCTTGCGCCCTATCAGAAAGCGCTAGAGGCCCTTTTTGGTTTCAACTTTATCTACAGGACAACCGGGCGCACACGCTGGACCTGGTACGCCGTGCAGAGCGCGCAGGATGTGAAGCTTTGGTGCTGACGGTGGACGCTCCCACCGATGGCACCCGAGACCGGCAGCGCCGGGCGGGCTTCAAGCTGCCTCCAGGCATCTCGGCGGTGAACCTGGCGGGCTACCGGGCCGCGCCCACAGCGTCTTTGCAACCCGGCCAAAGCGCCCTGTTCGACGGTTTGCTGGCCCACGCTCCGACCTGGGACGACGTGGCCTGGCTGCAAACCCAGACCCGGCTGCCGGTGCTGCTCAAGGGCATCCTCCACCCCGCCGACGCGCGCCAGGCCGCGGCCCTGGGGCTGGCGGGCATCATCGTCTCCAACCACGGGGGCCGCACGCTGGACACCGCACCCGCCACCGCCGCCGTGCTGCCACGCATCAAGGACGCGGTGGGCGATCTGCCGGTGCTGGTCGATGGCGGTATCCGACGCGGCACCGACGTGCTCAAAGCGGTGGCCCTGGGCGCCAGCGCGGTGCTGATCGGGCGGCCTTATGTGTACGGGCTGGCCAACGCGGGCGCGGTGGGCGTGGCCCATGTGCTGCGCTTGCTGCGCGACGAACTGGAGATCGCCATGGCCTTGTGCGGCTGCCAAACCCTGGACCAGGCCAACCCCGCCCTGTTGTTGGAAGGGTAATCTACGGTCCCTATTGCAAATGCGACGGATTCGCATTTATAATTGCGACATCTTCTCAACTGCCAGCCAATGTGCTTGCCGCCATGATTGTCTGTGTCTGCCAACGTGTTTCCGACCGTGAAATTGTCCGCCACGCGCGTGCCGGTTTCGGGTTCGACGACATCCAGCTCGAACTGGGTGTAGCCACCCAGTGCGGTCGCTGCGAAGGCTGCGCGCGCGACATCGTGGCGCAATGCAACGCGTCGCACCCCGTCGCGGCCATCCAGCTCGCCAGCACCATTTTGGAAAGCCGGGCATGGAACTCTTCACCTCACTCTGTGGCAGCCTGATCTTCGTACTGGGCTCTGCCTGGTGGATCTTTCGTAAATAATTGACCGCCGTTCAGGCGCTGCGCGTCCGTTGGCACCAACGGCGATGATCGCCTGTGGCCCGCTCCGAATGAACTACACCTTGTCTCGCACACCAGCTTTCACACCGCCCCGCTTCAGCCGTAACGCCGTCATCGTGGGCAGCGTACTGGTTTTCCACGGCGCGGCCCTCTGGGCCTTGCAAAGCGGGCTGGTGCGGCAAGTGGTGGAAATCGTCGTGCCGGTGGAAATGCTGGCCCAGACGGTGGAGCCGCCCCGGCCCAAAGAACCCCCACCGCCGCCGCCCGCCCCAGTCAAGCAGCCCGTTGCCAAGACCCGGCTGCCCACCCCGCCTCCGGCGCCGCGCCCGGTGGCCATTGCCGATCCCACACCCACCGCCAACGCTCCCACCGGCGTGACCACGCCGCAACCACCCGCGCCGCCGCTGGCCGAGCCCGTGGCGGTGGCCGCGGCTCCCGTGGCACCGCCCGCCGCACCGCCTGCGCCACCCAGGATCGTGCCGCCGTCCAGCGATGCCAACTACCTCAACAACCCCAAGCCCGCCTATCCCCGCATGAGCCGGTCGCTGGGGGAGCAGGGCACGGTGCAGGTCCTGGTGTACGTGGGGGCCGACGGCAGTGCGCAAAAAGTGGAGGTCAAAAAGTCCAGTGGCTATGACCGCCTGGACCAGGCGGCGCTGGCCGCCATCGCCCACTGGCGCTTTGTACCGGGCAAACGGGACGGCGTGCCCGAGGCGGCTTTTGTCATCGTTCCTATGCCCTTCTCGCTCAACTAATTTTTTTCTGGAGTTTTCAATGGAATCGCAATTCGGTATCGCCAACGTCTGGACGCAGGGTGACTTTGTCACCAAATCCGTGGCCATCATTCTGCTGGCCATGTCGCTGGCCTCGTGGATCGTCATCATCATCAAGGCGCTGGACATCTTCAAGTTCAAGAAACTGAGCACCCGCGCAGCCGACTTCTGGCACAGCGAAGACTTCGCCACCGGCCTGAAAAAGCTGGGCGACGACCCCACCAACCCCTTCCGGCAGCTGGCCCTGGAAGGCCGCGAAGCCACCGCACACCACCGCAACACCAAGGCCCATCTGCACGACAGCCTGGACGTGAGCGACTGGGTCACGCGCTGCCTGCGCAACAGCATGGACGAGTTCACCGCCCGGCTGCAGTCCGGCCTGGCCATCCTGGCATCGGTGGGCTCCACCGCGCCGTTCATCGGCCTGTTTGGCACGGTCTGGGGCATTTACCACGCGCTCTTGAGCATCGGCCTGTCGGGCCAATCGACCATCGACAAGGTGGCGGGCCCGATTGGCGAGGCGCTGATCATGACGGCCCTGGGCCTGGCAGTAGCGATTCCGGCGGTGCTGGGCTACAACGCCCTGGTGCGCGGCAACAAGTCCGTCCTGATCAAACTCAACAGCTTCGCCCACGACCTGCACGCCTTCTTCGTCACCGGTGCCCGCGTGAGCACCGGCGGCGCGGCGAACGTGGTGCCCATGAAAAAAGGGAGCTAAACCATGGCCTTCGGAACCCAGGACGAACCCGATGAGGTGATGAACGAGATCAACATGACGCCCCTGGTGGACGTGATGCTGGTGCTGCTGATCATCTTCATCATCACCATTCCGGTGATGAAGCACGCCGTCAACATCGACCTACCCCGCGCCACCAACCAGGTGCAGGACGTGAAACCCGAAACCATCCGCCTGAGCGTGGATGCCAAGGGCGACTATTGGTGGAACGAAAACCCGGTGGCCGAGGCCGAGCTGGTCCCCCGCCTGCAAGCCGAAGCCGCCAGGGAGCCACAGCCCGAGCTGCACATCCGCGGCGACAAGGACGTGCGCTACGAACGCGTGGCCCAGGTGATGGCCGCGGCCCAGCAGGCAGGTGTGAAGAAGATTGGCTTTATCACCGAGCCCAAGGCACCGTAAATAAAGTTAGGCATAAAAATAGCTGCTATCGCTTATTTCATAAGCGCAAGCAGCTATTTTTTGGTAGCAACTACTTGAAGACGACAGTTTTCTCGAGGTTGGCCGCGCCCAAGGCTTTGAGGTCACCCTGCACCACCGGGCTGCCCCAGGCCACGCCGTCCATGCTGACAAACAGCCGGTAGGCCGCCACCGTACCGTTACCGCCGCCAGAGCGGGGGGTGTAGCGGAAGCCGGAAATGGATTGCACCGACCCCATGTCCACCACCACCCAGTGCGGCGGCTTGGGGCTGGCGGTGTACCACTGGGTGTGCCAGATGGTGCTGGTATTGCCGTCCAGGATGTTGGCCGCCTTGCCGTTTTCACCCACCAGCTCGGCGCTGTCGGCAGTGGCGGTCCATCCGGTGCGGCCCAGCACCGCTCCGTTGGTGCCCAGCAGGTTGAATTCGGCCATGCTGCTCCAGGCCTGGCCGGTGTACTCGCCCAGTGCCTCAAACTTGACATAGCGCCCCACGGCGACCCCGGTGGCCTCGGACCCGATCTGCTGCACAAAAGCGCTGACCGATGCCACATCGGCGGCGCTCAAAGCCAGGGTGGTGTGGGCCCGCACGGCATCGTCGATGGTGGCGGCCGAGCCGTTGTGCAGGTAGGGCGGGGTCAGCCATACATCGCGCAGTGTGGGGATGTCGATACCGGTCAGCACCCCGTCCAGCCGCTTGCCGCTGCTGGGTTGGAGGGTCCCCACGTTTTTCAGCAGGCCCAGCGTGCTGTTGGTAAACGCCGCGCCGCCGTGGCAGCTGGCGCACTGGGCATTGAACACGGCCTGGCCGGTGACGGCGGCGCTGGTCAAGACACCGTTGTTGCGCCAGGGGCTGGGCTCGAACGTGTTCAGCGAAGCCATGTAGGCGGCCAAGGCATCGAGGTCGGCGCTGGCACCGGCTTTGGCATCGCCCAAGGGGCTGCTGCGGGTGCCGCTGTTGAACTGGGCGTCGGTCATCAAGCCAGTGCCTTGGGCCAGACTGCGGATCTGGCCTTCAAAGTCCTGGCCTTCGTCGAAGTTGCCGCTCCAGTGCAGCGGGCCCTGGCCCCCTGCCCGGCCGCGCAGGCGGATGGTGTTGCGCAGGCCCTCACCGCGCCCGGTGAAGTCCCAGGTGCGGCCATCGTGCCCGCCGTCGTTGTGGCAGGCCGCACAGCTCATGTAGCCGTCGCGGGCCAGCCGGGTGTCACGGGCATCGTAGAAAAACTGCTTGCCCTTGAGCACGTCGGCGGCCAGCTTCTCGGCACCCACGCTGCCCAGGGTGGCCAGCAAGGGCATCTCCATCTGGCCGAAGCCGACCAGCGGCGACAGGTCGTACACGCCGACACTGCGGTCCATGAAGTTGTGCACGTACAGCTTTTTGCCGTCGGCCGACACCACCACGCCTTGCGGGGCACGGCCAGTGTCCACCCGGAACAGCTCACGCCGCCCGGTCGCGTCCAGCACCGCCAGGTGCCGACTGGCCTCCAGCGTGACGAAGACGTAGGCCCCGCTGGGGTGGTAGGTGGCGGCACTGGCGACGCCCGAATTGTCGTGGTCCACCCGGGCGGCATAGTCTTCGGTGAGGCTGGCCATGGCAATACGCGAAGAGATGGCGCGCACGGTGTTCTGGAAGTCCAGGTTTTGCCCGTCACGCAGCGTGCCGCGCTGGATGTTGTCTTGCTTAGACGGCACCCAGGCGCTGGCCCCGTCGGGCGACAGGGCGGCTGCGCCCAGGTAGTTGGGCACGCCCCGGCCCTGGGTGGTGCTGTCGGCCTTGTCGCTGTGCTGCAGCACCACGGTGCGGCGGATGGCCAGCGTGGCCGGGTCCACCACCACCAGCTCACCGCCCTGCTTGGCACCGGCCAGGGTGGTTTGCACCGTGGCGGTGGCTTCACCAGGCTGGGGTTTGGTGATGAAACGCGACACCAGCAGGGTGTTGCCGTCGGCGCTCAGGGCGATGTGGCGCGGGTTGGGCCCCACGTTCAGCGTGCCCTGCACCACCCCAGCCGCCGACAGCTTGAGCAACTGGCCCAAACCTTCCTGCGCCACATAGGCAACGCCATTGGCCGCAACCACCACGCCATAAGGCTGCCCGCCCCGCGGCAAGGCCACGGTTTGCACCACGGTCAAGCTGCTGGGGCTGAGGATGCTGATGCTGGCCGCCCCCTGGTTGGCCACCCAGATCCGGCCATCCGGGGCCAAAGCCAGCGTGCGCGGCTGGGCCGCCACGGCGATCTCGGCGACACGGGCGTTGGTGGCAGTATCGAAAACCGACACCGTGTCGTTGTCCGGGTTGACCACCCACAGGCGGGCGCCGGCCCCGCTGCGTGGCTCCAGAACCAGGTTGGACGACGCTTTGGGCGCGCCGGGCAAGGCGGGTGCCGTGACGGCCTGCACGAAGCTGCGGGTGCTGGTAACACCATCGCTGCTGCGCACCGTTAATTGCACGGTGTACAAGCCCGGTGCCGCGTAGGTGTGGGTGGTGGTAGCGCTGGTACCGAAGGCCGTGACCGGACTGCCGTCGCCGTAGTCCCACTGGTACTGGTAGGGCCCGCTGCCCGCCACGGTGGCGGTGTAGGCCACGCTGGCATTGCTGGTGCTGGGGGTGGCGGCCATGGGGGCAATCACCACCGGTGGGCTCAGCACCGTCCAGACAAAGCTGGCCGATGCCTGCAGGCCCGCAGGGTCGGTAGCCGTGGCGGTCACGTTGTAGGTGCCGACGGCGGTGGTGGTCCCGCTGACCGCGCCGGAGATGGGCTGCAGCACCAGGCCCGGCGGCAGGCCGGTAGCGGTGTACGCAAGGGCATCGCCGTCGGGGTCGCTGGCGCTCAGGTTCAAGGTGACGGCCTGGCCCAGTGTGACGGGCGGCACCGTGGGCGTAGCCAGGCTGGGCGCACGGTTGGCGATGGCCGTGCCATACACCTCCACCTCGGCCAGGCCCAGGGCATTGGTACCCGCCAATTGCACCCGCACATAGCGGCCACGGGTCACGGCGGGCAGGGCCAGCGAGCGCGGCGCGGCCGCGTTCAGGGGCGAGCGCCATACCGCGGTGTCGGCCAGCAGCTGGTCCAGTGTGCGCCCGGCCATCGGGGTGCTGGACACCAGCACGTAGAAGTTGGCCAGGTTGGCGGCGCAGCAGTCGGTGCGGTTCCACAGCCGCAGGCTGGTCAGGCTGTGGATGCGGCCCAGGTCCACCTCCCACCAGGCGTTGGTCTCGGCAGCGGTCAGGCCCAGGCTGCCGTTGGCCAGCACGCCGTCCTGGTTGCGGTCAACGACCAGCGCCGCGGTGGCACTACCGACGGTGCTGGACTGGCTGGCTGGTTTGTCCGCGGCGACGTTGTTGAAATAGACGGTCTTTTCCACCGTGTTGGCACCGTAGTCGACCAGGTTGCTTTGGGCCACTGGCGTGCCCCAGTTGGCACCGTCGCCACTGACGTACACCCGGAACCGGCCGACCGTGCCGTTGCCACCTCCAGGCCGAGGTAAATACCGCATACCGCTGACCTTCTGGCTGCTACCCAGATCCACCACCACCGAGTGCGGCAAGGGTACATCGGGGCCCCAGGCGGTGTGCCAGAAGGTTTGCGGATCGCCGTCGATGGCCAGCGCCGCCGGGTTACCCGGCTGCTGGCTGTCGGCCAGAATGCTCCAGCCGCTGCGGTTCAAGGCCACGCCTGCTTCGTCAAGCAGATTGAATTCCGCCATGGACGACCAGGGGTTGTTGTTGACTTCGCTCAGGGCTTCGAGTTTGACAAACTGCACCAGCCCGGGCTCCCGCACGGTCCAGACAAATTCGGTAGAGATGCGGTGGAGTCCGTTGTTCACCTCGACCGACACCGGGTAGCGCCCCAGCGTACTGGGTGTGCCCTGGATGGTGCCGGTAGCCGCGTCCAGCGCCAGGCCTGGAGGCAGGCCGGTGGCGCGGTAGACCAAGGCCACGCCCGTGGGGTTGCGGGCTTGCAGCGCCAGGCTGACCGCGCTGCCCAGGCCCGAGGACTGGTCGTCTACCGGGGTGATCAACGGGGCCGAGGTCTGGCCCAGCAGCAAGGTCTTGGCCACCGACGGCACGCCAGCACTGTCCAGGGCAAACAGCATGTAGTAGCCCGGCACGGCCCAGCCTGGGTTGGTGGGGATATTCAGCGCATAGCTGTTGCTGCCGGTCGGTGTGAAGCTCAGCGGGATGCGCCGCTGGTCGTTGTTCGTCGTATGGGTGGTGGACGACATGCGCACCAGAGCAAACGCGGTGACCGGGGCATCGCTGGTGACATTCGCCACGGCGCCGTAGTTGGCCTGGGCAGGGGCCGCCGTGATCACCGGACGCGTGGCCGGGCTGCCGTCGGCGTTGAACAGGTAGTGCGGGCTGAGAATTTCCATGTTGGGGTGGTTGCCCGCGCAACCGGCTCCGCACAGGCCGCCGCCCGCCGCCATCACCCGGCCATCCGGCAGCAGCAAGGCCACGCTGTGGTAGTTGCGCGGCACGGTCATGGGCGGCAACGCAGTGAAGGTTTCGGTGACTGGATCGAACAGCTCGGGCACCAGCACCGCGGTGTTGTCGCTGAAGGGCACCGGCAAGGTCTGGCCACCGATCACCACGACCTGTCCGTTGGGCAGCACCACGCTGTTGTGGAAGGCCCGCGCATAGGCCATGGGGGCGATCTTGCGCACCTGCACGCCCGCGTTCGCGTCAATCACGTAGCTGTTGGCGGTGGCATTGGCATCCTGGTAGGCGGGTGAACCGCCGACCTTGAGAATTTTGCCAATGTCGTACATCACGGTGTTGCCGCTCATGCTGTAGGGGTCGTCGCCCCGGGTGCCGGCCGAGCGCACATTGCCGTTGCCGCGGGTGTCGATCCAGTGCATCTTGGCGCTCGGACCGGCATGCAGCACCTGGCCATTGCCGGTGGGCAGCAGCCACATGTGGTTGTCGCCACGGTAGACCCCTGCCGGGTCGGGGCCGACCATGTCGTCCACCGGCACGCCGGTCAGGCGCTGCCAGCCGGTGGCCTCGGTCCAGACTTCGCCATGCTTGCCGCCCTGGCCGCCGTTCCAGGAGCCGCCCAGGGTGAGGACCGATCCGTCCTGGAGCACCGTGTTGGCGTTGTAGGCACGGGTGATCTTGAGCGTGGCACCGGCTGCCCAGGTGTCGTTGGCGTAGTTGTAAATGGTAGTGTTACCTGCCTGCGAGCCGCCGCTGACCAGCAGCCGCCCATCGGCCAACATGCTGGTGCCGGGGCAAAACAAGTTGCTGCCGGTGGCATTCACAAAGCGCTTGGTAAACCCGCCCGTGCCGGGGTTGTAGGTGGTGGCGTAGGCACGCGCATCGGTGTTGGTAAACGAAAACTCGCCATCGGCAGCCCAGAGCATCACATTGCCGTTGGGTAAATTGGCGGCCGAGGCGGGTGTCAGGCTGATGTCGATCTTGGCCCCCCACTGGGCTTTGTTGAAGCCAGCAATCGGCACCCCTGCGGCCTTGGCACGGCCCGTCTCCCCCGTATCCGAGGAACCACCGCCACAGGCTACCAGACCCCAGGTTAGCGCCAATACCAAACCCAGTCTGCCGCGACCCGCCCCGAAGGAGGACAACGTATACATAAAAAAACCTTTTGTTTAAAACAAAAAGTATTTTATTTATTTGTGTACAAATTTATAGGCGAATAAATTTACTCATCGACTGGATGCTGCCAACTCCGTCATCAAGCGGCCAATTTCTTGCGTACCAGGGAAATCCACACTTCTAAAAACCAGGCGCGCGCTGCGGTCGAACAGATAGACCTGGGGCGTATGGCGATCGGGGCCGACCGCCCGGCCATTGAAAAAATCCTGCAACCGGTCCACATCCCGCAGTGCGGGCAGCGCCGCCGTCCAGCGGCTGGGCTGGGCCCCAAAGCGCTGCAGCCAGGCGGCCAGGGCTTTGGCGTCGTCGCCCAGCGGATCGATGCTGATCGACAGCAGTTGCAGTTCGGCCGGGGCCCCGGCCAGCCGAGCCTGCAGTTCGGCAAACAAGGCCCCCTGCAACGGGCAGGTGGCGCTGCAGCCGGTAAACATGAGCTGGACCGCGGTGATGCGCCGGGCCAGCATGTCCGCCAGCCCTTTGGACGGACCCGAGACCGGGGTCACCTGCAGGGACGGCGGGGTTTGGGGTGGCCGCACCATGCCTGCCCCCTGGTGGGCCTGCGCCCATGGCGGTGCGCCGAACAAAACACCGGCAGCCAGCACGGCACAGCCGCGGCGCACGGGGTCGATGGGATGTTGTGTCATGGTGGGGAGTGCATCAGGTACTGCCACAGCGCCTGGCAGTCGATCGGCGAAAGCGTGTAGCGTGGCATGGCGCCCGCCAGCAGGATGGAAGCCGGGTCGATCCCGTCGGACAACAGGCGGCAAAAACTCTCTTGGGTGAAGCGAGACGGCGGCCCGCCGCGGCGCGGTGCCAGATCGGTCAGCGCCGCCCGGTTGAGCCGCGGACCAAAGGCCTGTGTGCCCAGCGTCTCCAAGGGCTGCACCGCGTGGCAGTTGCTGCAGCGGCTGGCCAGGGCCGGAAGACGGGTGGTTTGTCCGTACAACTGGGCCACCACAGGCTGCTGGCCCATGAACAGCTGCCGACCATGTTCGGCCCGTTGTGCGTCTTCCGACCGGCTACGCCATACGGCTACCAAAGCCAGGACCACCAAGCAGGCAACACCCCCGCCTATCCATAGCGAAATTGGCACTACACGCTTATTTGGCATGCACAAGAAGCTATCTAAAAAATAGCAATCATAGACCAACAACGCCCACGGGCCCCCTACATCCCGAAGCCGCGCGACGACCAAACCAAAAAAATTCTCGGAAAACGCACCAACTCAATTGAGAATCGTTATCATTAAGGCACCGCAAGCTTTTTACAGGAAGACCGCATGTACGCAACCCTCTCAGCCCGCCCCCAGTTCCACCCCACCTCGGGCGAGAACGCCAACAGCGTGCTCCAGGGCATGGACATGGGCAAGGCTGCCGCCAAACCCACTTCCGCCGTCGAAAGCCGGGATCTGCTCAAAGGCCAAAAGGCCGTGGAGATCCTGCACAACGGCGCTATTTACCGCCTGCAGAACACCAAGCTGGGCAAACTGATCTTGACGAAATAAGTTTCATCGTGGGGCGATCCGCAGACTCCACCACGGAGTCTGAGAGGATCGTTTTTGCTAGCCAACGGCAAAGGGTTTCGACCCCGCGCCGACTAGCCATGCTTTTTTTCCCACTCTCCAAATTTCAAGCTTTCACCACGGGATACCGGGCCCGCGCTTCCAGCGTGTCCAGATCGATGTGGTTGCGCATATAGCGCTGGCTGGCCGCCTGGAACGGCTGGTGGTCCCAGTACTGCGGCACGCCCTGGTTTTGCGCGGCGTAGTGGAAGCGGCGGCGGCGCTGGCTGGCGACCACCTCGGCACGCAAAGCTGGCATGTTCCAGCGCCCAGCCACCTCGGCGCGGAAGGCCTGCAACAGGTCATGCGCAGCCGGGTCCGTGGCCAAATTCTTTAACTCATTCGGGTCGGCCTGCAGGTCAAACAACTGGTCCGGGTCGCCCGGGGAATGCACAAACTTGTGCACGCCCCGCCGCAGCATGATCAGCGGTGCCACTGCGCCCTCGCCCAGGTACTCGCCCACCACCTCGTCGTGTCCGCCGGTGCCCAGCAGGTGTGGCCAGACACTGCGGCCATCCAGGGCCTCGGGGGCGGCCGGGGCCGCACCTTCAAACGCCATGTCCACCAGGGTAGGCAAGATGTCTACCAGCGACACCGATGCCGCCACCCGGTGCGGCTGGAAACGCTGGGGCGCATGCACGATCAGCGGCACGCGGCAGGCGTTTTCAAAGAAGTTCATCTTGTACCAAAGCCCGCGCTCGCCCAGCATGTCGCCGTGGTCGGATAGCAAAATGACGATGGTGTTGTCGGCCAGGCCCGTCTGCTCCAGCGTGCGGCGGATCTTGCCGATCTGCTCGTCCACGTACGACACCGCGCCGTAGTAGGCGTGGCGGGCGTGGCGGGTCTGCGCGGCGCTGATGGGTGTGCTGTCCATGTCGCTCACATAGCGCAGGCGCTTTGAATGCGGGTCCATCTGCGCCGGATCGATCGGCGGCACGCGCGGCATGTCGATGTCTTCATCGCGGTACAGGTCCCAGTACTGCTGCGGAATGGCATACGGGTCGTGCGGGTGCGTCATCGACACCACCATGCAAAAGGGCCGCGCATCGGTGTCGCGGGCCAAGTCAAACAGCTTTTGCTGCGCCAGAAACACCACTTCTTCGTCGAAATCGAGCTGGTTGCTGCGGATGCAGGTGCCCGCGTCGGTGACGGAGCCCATGTTGTGGTACCAGCTGGGGCGCACCTCGGGCTGGTCCCAGTCGGGGGTCCAGCCGAAGTCGGCGGGGTAGATGTCGGTGGTGAGGCGCTCTTCAAAGCCGTGCAACTGGTCGGCCCCGCAAAAATGCATCTTGCCCGACAGGATGGTGCGGTAACCCGCGTGGCGCAGGTAGTGGCCAAAGGTCAGCACCTCCGACGGCATTTCAGCGGCGTTGTCGTACGCGCCGATGGCCGAGGGCAGCTTGCCCGCCATGAACACATAACGCGACGGTGCGCACAGCGGGCTGTTGGTATAGGCCGACTCAAACACCACGCCCCCCGCGGCCAGCGCGTCGATGTGAGGGGTCTTGCTGACGGTGTTGCCATACGCGGCCAGCGCCGAGGGCGTGAGCTGGTCGGCCATCAGGATCAAAATATTCGGTTGTGCCATGCTTTTCTCATTCCAAACATAATGGGGGTTTATGCAAAAAATGCAGTCTACGCAGGTGTAATAAGCGCGTGAAGACTTTCATTTCTTATACATCCATAAATATCCGTTATGGCAGCACTACGCCGACTCCCTCCGTTGCAAAGCCTGGTCTTTTTTGAGGCCGCGGTACGCCACCTGAGCTTTACCGCCGCCGCCCTGGAGCTGGGCACCAGCCAGCCCGCCGTGAGCCAGCGCATTGGCCTGCTGGAAGAAGATTTGGGCGTGCCGCTGTTCAAGCGCGGGCACCGGGGCGTGTCGCTCACCGCCGACGGCCTGCAGCTCTTTAATGCGGTGCGCGACAGCCTGGGCGGCATTGGCGAGGCCGCCGCCAGCATCCGCGCCCGCCGGGCCCGCCAGGTGCTCACCGTGGCCACCGACTTTGGTTTTGCCGCCTATTGGCTGATGCCCCGCCTGGCCGCGCTGCGGGCGCTGGTGCCCAACCTGGACGTGCGCATCGTCACCACCCAGGACCCGTTCGACATCCGGGGCGAGCCGGTGGACATTGCGGTGGCCTTCGGTGCGGGCCAGTGGCCGGGCTGCACGGCGCAGGCCTTATTCCCCGAGATCGTGGTGCCGGTGTGCAGCCCCGGCTTCTGGGCGGCCCACGGCCTGACCGGGCAGGCCGCCGATCTGGCCAAGTTGCCCCTGCTGCACCTGGAAAGCGCCGAGCCGCTGCGCTGGCTGGGCTGGCAAAACTGGTTGGCGCGGCACGGCGTGGCCAGCACCGGCGAAAGCCACGACCTCACGCTGAACAACTACCCGCTGGTGATCCAGGCCGCCATCGCCGGGCAAGGCGTGGCGCTGGGCTGGACCCCGTTGGTGGACGACCTGGTGCGCAACGGCCAGCTTGTGGCCGCCTTCGCCCAACCCACCACCACGGCCCACGGCTACTTTTTGGTGGAGCCCACCGCCCAGCGCACGCCCGAGCCGGTGCAGCGCTTTCGGCAGTGGATCGTGGGCGAATGCGCGCAGGCTTTGGTGCACAGCCCACTTTTAGATAAAAAAGGCCTCTAGCGCTTATTTAATAAGCACGAGCAGCTATAAAAATCAGAGCGATTACAAGCCGATAGCGGCGATACCGGCCCGGGCGATTTGCGCGTCTTCGGGCGACTTCACGCCGCTCACACCCACTGCGCCAATGCACTGGCCGTCTTTGATGATGGGCACACCGCCCTCCAACATGCCTTCAATACAAGGCGCGGTCAGGAACGCGGTACGGCCACCGTTGATGATGTCCTCGTACACCTTGGATTCGCGGCGGGCCAGCGCGGCGGTGTGGGCCTTGGCGGGTGCGATGTGCGATGAGAGTGCTGCCGCACCGTCCAGGCGCTGCAAAGACAGCAAATGGCCGCCATCGTCCACGATGGCGATGGTCACTGCCCACTGGTTCTTCAGCGCTTCGGCCGCGGCGGCATCGGCAATGGTTTTTACGTCGGCGAATTCGAGTACGGATTTGGTTTTCAAGGCAGCTTCCTGGTGGGTCAATAGAGGCTTGAGCATAACGGCAGCCTGCATTTTTTGCCGCAGTGCAGCATGAAAATCAACCATTTGTGGCCGGGGTTTGTCCAGTACCCCCAGGAAAAATAGGTCTCACCCACGGGCATATTTCTGCTTTGCCCTTGAATCGCCCTAAAATTTCCCCATCTGCATCGCAGTATCCGAAGGAGCTTCTCTATGAACGACCGTTACACCAGCACAGGTTTTGGCATCAGCCCCAGCACCGGTGCTATGCAAGAACAGCGCAACCGTGTCATGCGCAACACTTACTGGCTGTTGGCCCTGAGCATGGTGCCAACGGTATTGGGTGCCTGGCTGGGCGTGGCCACCGGCATCACCCAAAGCCTGGGCGGCGGGTTGGGCCTGATCGTCTTCCTGGGCGGGGCGTTTGGCTTCATGTACGCCATTGAGAAGACCAAGAACTCGGCCGCAGGCGTGCCGGTGTTGCTGGGCTTCACCTTCTTCATGGGCCTGATGCTCTCGCGCATGATCGCCATGGTGCTGGGCTTCAAGAACGGCCCCGACCTGGTCATGACTGCATTTGCCGGTACCGCAGGCGTATTTTTGGTGATGGCCAGCGTAGCCAGCGTCATCAAGCGCGACATCTCCGGCATGGGCAAATGGCTGTTTGTGGGCGTACTGGTGCTGATGGTGGGTAGCATCGTCAACATCTTTGTGGGCTCCACCGCCGGCATGATGGCCATCTCGGTGGCCGCTATCGGTATTTTCAGCGCCTACCTGCTGTACGACCTGAAGCAGATCATCGACGGCGGCGAAACCAACTACATCACCGCCACCCTGGCGCTGTACCTGGACCTGTTCAACATCTTCCAAAGCCTGTTGTCCCTGCTGGGCATCATGGGCGGCGAGCGCGACTAAGCGCGTATCCCGCCCTCTACCAAGGCCCTTCGGGGCCTTTTTCTTTGGCCGCATCCGAAGTAAAGTTCAATCTTTGAAGCCAGAAGCCGATAACCAAGCTACTGTCTGCCACATATGACCCTATCTCCACGCCACCTCCTCGTCTCTTGCGCCGTTCTGCTCCTGGCAGGCTGCGAGATCCCGGGCGTCTACCCCGACCCCAAGGTAATGGCACGCGAGGCCGATGCCAAAGCCACAGGCGGTGCCTGCCGCCACGCGCTGCGCGGCATCGAAGACTGCTACACCCTGAACCCCAAAGCCGCCAAGGCCTTGGTGTTCCAGGGCTGGAAAGACATGGACACCTACATGCGCGAGAACAAGATTGAGGGCGTAGCCTCGGTGGTCAAAATCCCGGGAGAAGGCGAGGCCCCGGCAGAAGAAGCCGTGGCCGCCACCCAGGAAGAAGCCGCGCCCAAGGCCAAAGAAGCCCGCAGCGGCAAGGCCAAAGCGTCTTAAGCTTCCAGTTCGAACACCGCCATGCTCTCCACATGGGCAGTGTGCGGAAACATATTCACCATCCCGGCCGAGACACATCGGTAACCCGCCTGGTGCACCAGCACGTCGGCATCACGGGCCAGCGTGGCCGGGTTGCAGCTCACGTAGACGATGCGCGTCGGCGGTGTCCAGCCCTGGCGCAAAGCAGGGTCTTGGTGCAATGCGGCCAAGGCCTGTACCAGCGCAAAAGCGCCTTCGCGCGGTGGATCGATCAGCCACTTGTCGGCGCTGCCATCGGCCATCAGCAACTCGGGGGTCATCTCGAATAGGTTGCGCGCTACAAACTTAGTAGCTGCCAGCGCCGACGCATCCAGCGCTAGGGCCTGATTGAGCTTGTAATTCTCGCGCGAGCGGGCCACCAAGGCCTCGCTGCCTTCAATGCCCAGCACCTCGCCCGCCAGGGTGGCCAGCGGCAGGGTGAAATTGCCCAGGCCGCAGAACCAGTCGATCACCCGCTCGGTCTTCTGCACGTCCAGCAAACGCAGCGCCCGCACCACCAGCACACGGTTGATCTGCGGGTTCACCTGGGTGAAATCGGTGGGTTTGAAGGGCATGGTGATGCCGAACTCGGGCAGCGCATAGGCCAGCTGGTCGCCGCCCTCCTCCAGCAGATGGATGCTGTCCGGCCCCTTGGGCTGCAGCCACCACTGCACGTTGTGCAAAGTGCCAAACGCCCGCAGTTGCGCCAGATCGCCCGCGCTCAGGGCCTCCAT
Source organism: Comamonadaceae bacterium OS-1 (assembly GCA_027923965.1). NCBI lineage: Bacteria > Pseudomonadati > Pseudomonadota > Betaproteobacteria > Burkholderiales > Comamonadaceae > Comamonadaceae bacterium OS-1. The sequence goes on along the minus strand of AP026969.1, from coordinate 319,032 downwards.
GTGGCGCAAAACCATGGCCGTGACGGTGTCGCCACAGGCCAGCTCGATCTGCGGCAGGGTTTCGCGTGCGTCCATGCCGCCAATCAGGGCGCGCAGCGGCAGCAGCAAGGCGCTGACGTGCGGCGGCAGCACCGGGCAGACCTTCATGTCGGCCACGTAGCCGCTCTTGCGCTCGTGGAAACCCACCAGCACCTCGCCTTTTTTGCGCACATAGCGCACCGACAGCCGCGCCCGGTAGCGGTAAGCCCAGGCCGGGCCTTCGATGGGCCGCAAAATACTGTCGGCCTTGAGCTTGCCCAGGTGCCAGAGGTTGTCTTCCAGCACGCGTTGCTTGATGGCCACCTGCGCGCCCACGTGCAAATGCTGCATCTTGCAGCCGCCGCAAGCGCCTTCGTGCAAACCAAAGTGTGGGCAGCCGGGCCGCACGCGCTGGGACGACTCGCGGTGGATGGCCCCCACGGTGGCCTGCTCGAAGCTGGCTTTTTTGCGGTTGATGTTGGCGGTGACCACCTCGAACGGCAGCGCGCCCTTGATGAACACAACTTTGCCGTCGGGTTTGTGGGCCACGCCCTGGGCTTCGATGTCGAGCGATTCGACCAGCAAGCTGTCGGCAGGGTAATTCGGCCCGTTGGGGAGCGTATCGAGAAGCGTGGTTTCCGTGGTGTCGGTCATGCAGGTGTCCCTGGGGGATCTCAAAATAATTTCACCAAGCAAAAAGCCTTCTAGTTCTTGCGACCTAGAAGGCTTTTTCCATTGTGGCGGAGTGGACGGGACTCGAACCCGCGACCCCCGGCGTGACAGGCCGGTATTCTAACCAACTGAACTACCACTCCTGGTAGATAGCTTTCGGCACACGGCTCTTGCGAGCAACATACCCAAGCGCTACAACTTGGCGACCCTACGGGGATTCGAACCCCGGTACCTACCGTGAAAGGGTAGTGTCCTAGGCCTCTAGACGATAGGGTCAAAACCTTGGAACAACGTTATCAAAAATAACTTCCACACTTGAAAGAAGTGGTGGAGGTAAGCAGGATCGAACTGCTGACCTCTTGCATGCCATGCAAGCGCTCTCCCAGCTGAGCTATACCCCCCAACTTTGTCTCCAACTCTGCTTTGCCTTGTAAGCTCTGCTTTGTTGTTAACCTTCCAAGCCTCAAATTATAGCGTGCAAATTACAGGTTTTGCAAGCGTTGCAAAACTTTTTCGCGAGAACTTAAAAAAAGCACCGCGTCCAGCGATGGCGTCTGGGCCGTGCCCATCACCAGCACGCGCACCGGCATGGCCAGTTGGGGCATCTTCAGGCCCTGCGCCGCCAGCACTTCCTTGATGGCGGCGGCGATGCTGGGCTTGTCCCAGGTGCAGCCCGCCAGCTTCTCGCGCAACAATGCCAGCGCAGGCTGGATGGCCGGGGTGACGTGCTGTGCCAGCTCTTCGGCTTTGGGCGTGACATCGGCGTAAAAGGTAGCGGCCCAATCGGCCAGCACCACCGTGGTGTCGCAGCGGTCTTTGAACAAGCCGCAGATCGCGGGCAGGCGCTCGTCAGCGACGATGCCCTTGGCTTGCAGATGCACGGCGACCAGCGCCGCCAGTGCGTCGTCGGCCATGGCCTTCAAATGTTGGGCGTTGACCCAGCGCAGCTTGGCCTCGTCGAACTGCGCGGCGCTCTTGCCCAGGTGGTCCAGGTTGAACCACTGCAGGAATTGTTCGCGGCTGAAGATTTCATCGTCGCCATGGCTCCAGCCCAGGCGGGCCAGGTAATTGACCATGGCATCGGGCAGGTAGCCCTCCACGGCGTACTGCGTCACCGGCTTGGCACCATTGCGCTTGCTCATCTTCTCGCCCAGCTCATTGAGCACGGTAGGCAAATGGGCGTACACCGGTGGCTCTTTGCCCAGGGCGCGGAAGATATTGATCTGGCGCGGCGTGTTGTTGACGTGGTCGTCGCCCCGGATGACGTGGGTGATGTCCATGTCCAGGTCGTCCACCACCACGCAGAAGTTGTAGGTGGGCGTGCCGTCGGGGCGGGCGATCACCAGGTCGTCCAGCTCGTCGTTGCTGATCTCGATGCGGCCCTTGACCTTGTCTTCCCACACCACCGAGCCGCCCTGCGGGTTCTTGAAACGCAGCACGGGCTGCACGCCTGCGGGAATGGGCGGCAGGGTTTTGCCGTCTGCGGGCCGCCAGGTGCCGTCATAACGCGGCTTTTCCTTGGCTTCCATTTGCGCGTCGCGCAGGGCATCAAGCTCGGCCACCGACATATAGCAGGGATAGACATGCCCGGCCGCCACCATATCGGCCAGCACGGCTTTGTAACGGTCCATGCGCTGCATTTGGTAGAACGGGCCTTCGTCGTAGTCCAGGCCCAGCCACTGCATGCCTTCGATGATCACGTCCACCGCGACCTGGGTGGAGCGTTCCACATCGGTGTCTTCGATGCGCAGAATGAAATCACCGCCGGTGGCGCGGGCAAAGGCCCAGGGGTATAGGGCAGAACGGATGTTGCCCAGGTGGATGAAACCGGTGGGCGATGGGGCAAAACGGGTACGGGTCTTCATAACACTCTCAGAAATTAGGCGGGTTCGGCGTTCGGCAGGGCCAGGCGGGAGTTGTCGCCGCCCGACTCTTGCTCTACCGGGCGGTTGTCGCGCATGCGCTGGATGTCGTCACCGGTGATGTCGCCGGTGACGTACACGCCGTCAAAGCAGGACGCATCGAAGCCGCTGATGGGCATATTGGGCGAACCGGCAGAGGTGTCGGTGGCGGCCCAGATGGCGCGTTTCATGCCGTCCACGTCCTGGTAAATCAGCGCATCGCAGCCAATCAGCTCGCGGATCTGCTCCACGGTGCGGCCATGCGCCACCAGCTCGTCCTTGGTCGGCATGTCGATGCCGTAGACGTTGGGGAAGCGCACCGGCGGCGCGGCGCTGGCCATATAGACCTTGCGGGCACCGGCATCGCGGGCCATCTGCACGATTTCTTTCGAGGTGGTGCCGCGGACGATGGAGTCGTCCACCAGCAGCACGTTGCGGCCCTTGAATTCGCTGGCAATCGCGTTGAGCTTTTGGCGCACCGACTTCTTGCGCACTTCATGGCCGGGCATGATGAAGGTGCGGCCCACGTAGCGGTTTTTCACAAAACCTTCGCGGTAGGGCAGGCCCAGCAGCTGCGCCAGCTGCATGGCGCTGGGGCGGCTGGACTCGGGGATGGGGATCACCACGTCGATGTCTTGCGGCGGTACGGTGGAGATCACACGCTTGGCCAGGGTCTCGCCCAGGTTCAGGCGCGCCTGGTACACCGAGATGCCGTCCATCACCGAATCGGGGCGGGCCAGATAAACGTATTCAAAGATGCAGGGGTTCAGCGTGGGCGCGTCGGCGCACTGCTGGGCGTGCACATTGCCTTCCAGGTCGATGAACACGGCTTCGCCGGGGGCCAGGTTGCGCTCCAGGGTGTGCATGGTGCCTTCCAGGGCGACGGATTCGCTGGCCAGCATCACCGAACCGGGGGCGCGACCAATGCACATCGGGCGAATGCCATACGGGTCACGAAACGCCAGCAGGCCGTGGCCCGCGATGGAGGCGATCACGGCGTACGAGCCCTTGATCCGGCGGTGCACATTGCGCACGGCGGCAAACACGTCCATGGGCGACAGCGGCAGGCCGCGGGTAGATTTTTCGATCTCGTGGGCCAGCACGTTGAGCAGCACTTCGGAATCGCTCTCGGTGTTGATGTGCCGGTGGTCGGTGGTGAACAGCTCTGCCTTGAGCGCGTGGGCATTGGTCAGGTTGCCGTTGTGCACCAGCACGATGCCGAAGGGCGCGTTGACGTAGAAGGGCTGGGCCTCTTCTTCGCTGTAGGCATTGCCCGCCGTGGGGTAGCGCACCTGGCCCAGGCCGCAATTGCCTGGCAGCGCACGCATGTCGCGGGTACGGAACGCGTCGCGCACCATGCCCTTGGCCTTGTGCATGAAGAACTTGCGGTCCAGCTGGGTGGCGATACCGGCTGCGTCCTGGCCCCGGTGCTGCAGCAGCAGCAAGGCGTCATAGATCAACTGGTTCACAGGGGCGTTGCTGACAACTCCAACGATTCCACACATGGTTTATTCCCTAGCGAGTGACTTGCGTCATGGTAAAAATTTTGAAAAAGCCTCCGGCAACAAAGGCCGGGAGGTGTGCAGCACGTCGGTGACCACACCAGCGCTGCGCGATTCTTGCCACCATGCACCCTGGTGCATGCCGGTCAGGTGGACGACGACACCGCCGATCAACACCAAAATGACACCGCGCAGCAGGCCAAACACAGCCCCCAGCACGCGGTCCACCGGTCGCAGGCCCACGGCCTGCACCAGCGTTTTGATCAAACGGGCGATCAACCCCGCGGCAAACGCCGCCGCCACAAATACCAGCACAAAGCCCGCCGCAAACCGCAGCGTGGCCGAGGCCGTGCCCATGGGCAGCTTGGCGGCCACATCGGCGGCAAACCACTGGGCCGCCACAAAAGCTGCCATCCAGCCCAGCACCGACAGCACCTCGTAGACCAGCCCACGCACCGCGCCCAGCAACAGCGACATCAGCAAAATAGCCAGCACTGCCCAATCCAGCAGCGCCACGGAATTCAGCACCTACAAGGCCAGGATCGAGGCGGACAAAGCCAGTCCCTTGATCTTGCTGGCGGCTTTTTCGGCCTCTGCCTTGCCGGTGAACGGGCCTACCCGCACCCGGGTCCGCGGGCCGTCCTTGGTATCTACGACCTGGGTATAGGTTTTCAAGCCCGCGCGCTCCAGCTTGGAACGGGCTTCGCGGGCCTTGTCGGCATCGGCAAAGGCACCCACCTGGACGATGAAACGGCCATCGCCTGCGTCGGCAGCGGCCTTGCCATCCAACAGGGCGCGGGCCTTGGCTGCGTCGTCTTCGGGCTTGTGGGCCGGCTTGGCTTCGGGCTTGGGCTCAGGCTTAACTTCAGGTTTCGGCTCTGGCTTGACGGGCTTTTCCACCTTGGGCACGGGCCGGGGGGCCACGACTTCTTCTTTGGGGTCGAGACTGGATTCGGTCGATACCTTTGGTTCTGGGGCAGCGGCAGCCACCACGGGCGCGTCGGTTTCCACCGCCTTTTCGACCTTGACCGTGCCCACGCTCAGCGGCTTGACCTTGGCTTTGTCGGGGATGTCGATGGCGATGTCGCCCGCTACCGGGCGCGGCTGGGTGTCGAACAGCAGCGGGAAGCCGACCACGCCCACCAGCACCAGCAGGGCTGCGCCAATCAGGCGGTGCCGGGCGCGGCGGCGCATGCCGTCGATGGTTTCAGCGGGACCTGCCGACGGGTCATCGCCCTGGGAACGGAACTTGAAAAAAGCCATGCGGAGTGTCAGGAGCCGAGGTGTTTGGCGGTCAGCCGGGGAATGCCGCCCTCCAGCACCCCACCAACCGTATAAAACGAGCCAAAGACCACGATTCTATCAGCGGGGTCTGCGGCGGCGATGGCCGCATGCAGTGCCTGCATGGGGTCGGTGTGCACCGAACTGGATGCATCTTTACGGGTATTTTGGGCCAGCCACTGGGTTTGCAAGTGCGCAGCCGTGGCCGCGCGGGGGGTGGGCATGTCGGTGAAATACCAGCGGTCGATCAATGGGCCGATGCGTGCCAGCATGGGCAGCAGGTCCTTGTCGGCCATGGCTCCGAACACCGCGTGGGTGGTGGGGTAAAAGCCCATCGCGTCCAGGTTGGCCGCCAGCGCTGCCACCGCGTGCGGGTTGTGGGCCACGTCCAGCACCAGGGTGGGCTGGCCGGGCACGATCTGGAAGCGGCCTGGCAGCTCGACCATGGACAAGCCGGTGCGCACCGCCTGGGCGGTAATCGGCAACTGTTCGCGCAGCGCGGTCAGCGCCGCCAGCACGCCGGAGGCGTTCATCAGCTGGTTCGCCCCGCGCAGCCCGGGGTAGCCCAGGCCCGCGTAACGCCGCCCGCGCCCGGCCCAGCCCCACTGCTGCTTGTCGCCCGAGAAGTTGAAGTCTTCGCCAAAGCGCCACAGGTCGGCACCGATGGCCTGGGCATGGTCCAGCACGCTTTGCGGCGGCATGGGGTCGCTGACCACCACCGGCTTGCCCGCGCGCATGATGCCGGCCTTCTCGAAGCCGATGGCTTCGCGGGTGGTGCCCAGAAACTCCATGTGGTCCAGGTCCACGCTGGTGATGATGGCGCAGTCGGTGTCGATGATGTTGACGGCATCCAGCCGCCCACCCAGGCCCACTTCCAGAATCGCCACGTCCAGCTGGGACTGCGCCATCAAGCGCAGTATCGCCAGGGTTGAAAATTCAAAATAGCTGAGGGAAATATCGCCTCTTGCGCTCTCCACCGCTGCAAAGTGCGCTACGAAATCCGCAGCACCGGCAATCTCGCCGCCAATCCGGCAGCGTTCTTCAAAATGCACCAGGTGCGGCGAGGTGTAGACCCCCGTGCGGTAGCCCGACTGCAGCAGGATGGCCTCCAGCATGGCGCAGGTGGAGCCCTTGCCGTTGGTGCCCGCCACGGTGATGACGGGGCAGGTCAGCGCCAGGCCCATGCGCTGGGCTACGGTGCGAACGCGGTCCAGGCCGAGCTCGATGGTGGTGGGATGGAGCCGTTCGCAGTGCGCCAGCCAGTCGTTCAGGGTTTGCATGGGGAAGATTGTCTCACCCCCAGGCTTCGCTTCGCTCTCGCCAACCCCCTTGCAGGGGGCAACACCAGCAGCCTGGCAAAGCCAGTTCTGCGGTGTTTCTGGAAGGGATGCCTTTACGCCAGTTATATGAAATTTTGGCACCTACCGCTTATGCAGCAAGCGTAAGCCGCTACTGAATATATAGCTATTGGTGGACCTTATGGAATAATCTGCCCATGATTACCCTTTACGGCATCCCCAATTGCGACACGGTCAAAAAGGCCCGCGTCTGGCTCGACAGCCACGCCCTGCCCTATACCTTCCACGACTTCAAAAAGGCTGGCGTACCCGCCGACCGGCTCATCCTTTGGACCACCCGGCTGGGCTGGGAGAAAGTGCTGAACCGCCAGGGCACAGCCTGGCGCAAGCTGGACGCGGCCACCCAGGCCAGCGTGGTGGATGCCGCCAGCGCCCAGGCAGTGATGTTGGTGCACACCAGCACAGTCAAGCGCCCGGTGGTGGAATGGGGTGGCGATGTCCTTACAGTGGGCTTTAGCCCGGATGCCTGGGCCGACAAGATTCCCGGTTAATCCCTAGACTGGGCGGTCTTTAACCAACCTAGCCAGTCACCCCATGATCAAACATCTGATAGCCGCCCTGGCCCTGTGCAGCGCCAGCGCCCTCGTCTTCGCCCAGGCCAGCGCCCCTACCGTGCGTTTGCGCGGCACCATCGAGAAGGTGGAGGCGGGCAGCATCACCCTTAAGGAGCGCAGCGGCGAGGTGGTGCAACTGGTGATGACCAGCGCCACGCCGGTGTCCGAGGTCTTGCCGATTGCGCTGGCCGACATCAAAGCCGGTAGTTTCATCGGCACCGCCGCCATGCCGCAGGCCGACGGCAGCCAGGTGGCGCTGGAGGTGCTGGTGTTCCCCGAGGCCGCGCGCGGCGCGGGCGAGGGCCACTACCCCTGGGACCTGCAGCCGCAAAGCACCATGACCAACGCCACCGTGGCCGATCTGGTGGCCACGGGCGATGGCCGCACGCTGACGCTGAAGTACAAAGACGGTGAAAAAAAGCTGCTGGTGCCCGCCAACGTGCCAGTGGTGACCTTCCAGCCCGGCGATGCCAGCCTGCTGGTGCCCGGTGCCAAGGTGCTGGTGAACGCCCAGGTGGTGGACGGCAAGCCGACCGCGCAGCGCATTCTGGCCGGCCGCAACGGCTTCACGCCGCCCATGTAGACCCCGTCCAAACCCCAACACTGCGCGCTTAGAATCCGAATGCGCGCAGCTGCTGAATTTAGATAAAAAGTGCCTCCAGCGCTTATTTGATAAGCACGAGCAGCTATATAACCAATAGCAAACCCCTTTTTTTTGCCATGACCACCACCCACATCCCCAGCGTCACCGTCACCACCCAGGCCAGCGTCTACTTCGACGGCAAGTGCATCAGCCACGGCGTGACCTTTGCCGATGGCACCAAGAAGAGCGTGGGCGTGATCCTGCCCGCCACGCTGACCTTCAACACCGGCGCGCCCGAGATCATGGAAGGCGTGGGCGGCAGCTGCGAATACATGCTGGCAGGAACGGATGTGTGGGTGAAGTCGGGCGAAGGCGAAACCTTCAGCGTGGCGGGCAATACCAGCTTCCAGATCCGCGTGACAGCCCCCTACCACTACATCTGCCATTTTGGTTGAACACCCCCAGGCTGCAGTGCTGCGCATCTTTCTCCAACCCCCTTGCAGGGGGCAACACCAGCAGCCTGGCGAAGCCAGTTCTGCGGTGTTTCTGGAATGTGCGCGTTCTGCCTGTATCCGCTAGTTCTTCTGGAACAGCGGGTGCAGGTTGTTGTATTTGCCGTCAAACACCTCGGGGCCCACGTCGATCTGCAGCGTGATGCCGATGGGGCGCTGCTCAAAAATGGGGGCGAAATGCGCCCGGGTACAGGCCAGCAGGGCCTCGCCCGCGCGCTGCTGGGTGGCCTCGCTGCGGCCCTTGCCCATGCGCAGGTTCAGGTAGACAAACGCATAGTCCCCCTTGCCATCGGCCACCGCGTAGTGCGCCGCCGGGTAGGCCAGCACGCGCGTGCCGCCGGTGGGAAACAGCTGCTTGCCCGCGTCGTCCAGCACTCCCAGCATGGTGTCTGCCAGGCTGCGGCAGAGTTGGGTGATGTCGCTACCGCCCTGGGCGGCGGGTGCGTCGAGTTGACCTGTATAGAGGATGACGAGGTGCGGCATAGAGAATTACCCAGTTAAACGACCACGGGTTCAGGCTCCAGGCGGATGCCGAAGCGCTCGTAGACGCTGGTCTGGATGGCTTTGGCCAGCGTCATCACCTCGCCGCCGGTGGCCGGGTGCTCGGCCCCGCCGCGGTTGACCAGCACCAGGGCCTGTTTGTCGTACACGGCGGCGTTGCCCACCGACTTGCCCTTCCAGCCACAGGCATCGATCAGCCAGCCGGCGGCCAGCTTCACGGTGCCGTTGGCCAGCTGGTAATACACCACGCGGGGCTCGCGGGCGATGATGTCGGCGCACTGCTCGGCGCTGACGGTGGGGTTCTTGAAGAAGCTGCCCGCGTTGCCCAGCACCTGCGGGTCGGGCAGCTTGGCGCGGCGGATCTCGCAGATCCAGTCAAAGATCTGGCGCGCGCTGGGCGCGGTGATGCCGGTGGCGGCCATTTTCTTTTCCAGATCGAGGTAGCCCAGCACGGGTTTCCAGGCCTTGGCCAGGTGGAAACGCACGCGGGTGATCAGCGCCCTGCCCTCCAGACCCATGCCGCCCTGGTGCTTGAAGACCGAATCGCGGTAGCCAAAGGCGCACTGGGCGGCGTTCAGGGTGAAGCTGTCGCCGGTGGACAAATCCACCGCGTCCAGCGCCTCGAAGCGGTCTTGCAGCTCCACACCGTAGGCACCGATGTTCTGCACCGGCGTAGCCCCCACGGTGCCGGGGATGAGGGCCAGGTTTTCCAGCCCCCAGTAGCCCTGGTCCAGGGTCCAGGCCACGAAGTCGTGCCAGTTTTCCCCGGCCCCGGCCTCGACCACCCAGGCCTTGTCGGTCTCGGCCACCAGGCGCTTGCCGGGCACTTCCACCTTGAGCACCAGGGGCTTCACGTCGCCGGTGATGACGATGTTGCTGCCGCCGCCCAGCACGAACTTGGGCTGCGGCTGCAGCGCGGCATCGGCGCGCAGCGCCAGCAGATCGGCCTCGCTGCGGATGCGCACCAGGGTGTGGGCGCGGGCGTGGATGCCAAAGCTGTTGTAGCCGCGCAGGGGAACATTTTTCTCGATTAACATGCCTGGATTGTCCCACCGGGCGGCGGGCCATCGATCCATATCGCCCTCGCCCACACCATATTCCCGAGAAAACCATGCCTTCATTCGATACCGTTTGCGAACCCGACATGCCCGAAGTGCGCAATGCCGTGGACAACACCACCAAAGAAATCACCACCCGCTTCGACTTCAAGGGCACCTCGGCCAGCATTGCGCTGAAAGACAAGGAAATCACCCTGATCGGCGACGCGGAGTTCCAGCTCGACCAGATCATGGACGTGCTGACCAACAAGCTCACCAAGCGCAATGTGGACGTGAAGTTCCTGGACAAGGGCGACGTGCAGAAGATGGGCGGCGACAAGGTCAAGGTGGTCGTCAAGGTGCGCAGCGGCATCGAGACTGAAGTGTCGAAAAAGATCACCCGCGCCATCAAGGACAGCAAGCTCAAGGTCACCGCCGCCATCCAGGGCGATGCGGTGCGCATCACGGGTGCCAAGCGGGATGATCTGCAATCGGCCATGGCGCTGATCCGCAAAGAGATCACCGACCTGCCCCTGAGCTTCAACAACCAGAGAGACTGATGTCTTTGCGCGTGCAGCTCCGCCTTGCAGCCCTGTGCGCAGCCCTGGCCGCGGGCGCGGGCGCGCACGCCCAGACCGTGGCCCTGAGCGGCATGATGGGCGGCAAGGCGCTGCTGCTGGTCGATGGGCGCGCGCCCAAGAGCGTGGCACCGGGCGAAACCTATATGGGGGTGAAGCTGCTGTCTGCCGCCAACGAAGAAGCGGTGGTGGAGATTGCGGGCAAGCGCGCCACCCTGCGCATGGGCGAATCGCCGGTGAGCGTCAAGGGCAAGGGGGCGGGCAACAAGATCGTGCTCACGGCCGACAGCCAAGGCCACTTCATGGGCCCGGGCAAGATCAACGGCCAGGCCATGCAGTTTGTGGTGGACACCGGGGCCACCGCGGTCAGCCTGGGGGTCGGCGACGCGGAGCGCATGGGCATCCCCTATAAAAACGGTGAGCAGGTCCGCATGGGCACGGCCAACGGCAATGTGGTGGGCTGGCGCATACGGCTGAACTCGGTGCGCATTGGCGATGTGGAGCTGCCAGGGGTGGAGGCGGTGGTCACCCCCTCGTCCATGCCCTATGTACTACTGGGCAACAGCTTTCTGACGCAATTCCAGATGACCCGCATCAACGACCAGATGGTGCTGGAGCGGCGCTACTGAGACCGTGAATTTCTGCAGATACCGCGTCTCTGCTAAATTCGGCCTGTCCCTCTAGACTGCCCCCGATACATGCCCACCACCCAAGTGCCCTCTCCGCAGGAAGCCGATTACGAAGACCTGCTCAGCCTGTGGGCCGATCTGGAGTCGGGCCTGGCTATGGTGCTGGCCAATCCGCGCAATATTCCCGACTTTGAATCCAAGATCCGCCAGTACAACCGCTGGATGCGAGACCTGCTGCTGCAAGACACCGATACCGCGCTGTATTTGCTGTTCCAACTGGCCACCAATGCATCGGTCGGCTACAGCGCCCTGCACGCCCTGGTGTGTGCCGTGCTGTGCCACATCACTGCCGAGGAGTTGCGGTTGGTGGACACCGAACGCGACAGCCTGGTGTTTGCCGCCATGACCATGAATATCGGCATGACCCAGCTGCAAGACAGCCTGGCCATCCAGACCAGCCCGCCCACCGACGCGCAGCAGATGCAGATCCGCGGCCACGCCGCCGCCAGCCGCCAGGTGCTGACCGAGGTGGGCATTACCGACCCCGACTGGCTGGACGTGGTGGCCACCCACCACCATGCGCACGACCCGCGCAGCGATGTCCAAACCCTGGGCCTGGTGCCCCGGCTGGCCCACACCCTGCGCGTGGTGGACCGCTATGCGGCCATGGTCAGCCCGCGCAAATCGCGTACCGGGCGCAGCGTGACGGATTCTGTGCGCAGCATCATGGCCAGCACCCTGGGTCCGCACGACCCGGTGGGTTTTGCGCTGGTGCGCGCCATTGGCCTGTGCCCGCCTGGCACCTATGTGCGCATGGACAGCGGCGAAACGGCCGTGGTGCTGCGCCGCAGCGCCAAGGCCAACCACCCGCTGGTCGCCATGTTGCTCAACCGCAAAGGCGACACTTTTGCGCCACCGCGCCTGCACCGCACCGCCACCAGCAGCCCGCTGATCCAGGCCGCGCTGACGCAGGACGCGGTGACGGTGCGGGTGAACCACCAAAGCCTGTTGCGCCAGGGCATCTACGCCGACCGCTTGGCCCCGGTACGCTAGTTCAGGCGGGCTTTTTGCCCTTGCCCAGGCGGGATTCCTTGCCGCCCAGCAGGCGCACGATGTTCTCGCGGTGCCGGTAGAACAGCAGCGCGCCCATTACGCAGATGGAGATGAGCACGGGCGTTTCGCTGTACCAGGCCCCACCGCTGCCCAGCACGTAGACCACCGGGGCCAGGGCCGTGGCCACCAGCGAGGCCAAGGACGAAAACCGGAAGATGAAGGCCACCAGCAGCCAGGTCAGCATGGCCACCAGGCCCAGCAGCGGGTGGATGCCCAGCAGCACACCCAGTGCCGTGGCCACACCCTTGCCGCCCACGAACTTGAAGAAGACAGGGTACAGGTGGCCCAGAAATGCCGCCAGCCCGACCAGGGCGATGGTGCCTTCTTCCAGGCCGTAGGGCGCGCCGTACCAGCCCACCAGCGCCACCGGCAGCCAGCCCTTCACGCCGTCCAGCAGCAGGGTGGCGATGGCGGCGGGCTTGCTGCCCGAGCGCAGCACGTTGGTAGCCCCGGGGTTTTTGCTGCCAAAGGTGCGCGGGTCGCTCAGGCCCATCACCCGGCTGACGATGACGGCAAACGACAGCGAGCCCAGCAAGTAGGCGGCCAAGGTGGCAAGAGCAGGGTAAATCGTGGTCAAAATGTGTCTCCAAACTGGAGGGCATTTTGCCAGCCGATCACCGTGGAATCACAGTGGAATGGCGCAATCCACCGGCTTTGCATTCAATAGACGCACGCACACCTGCGGGTCCAGCCCCACCAGGTAGCCGCGCCGTCCGCCGTTGATGGCGATGCGGGGCAGCTCCAATATGGCGGCTTCGATGTACACCGGCATGGTTTTGCGGGTGGCAAACGGCGAGGTGCCGCCCACCAGGTAGCCGCTGTGCCGGTTCGCCACCTCGGGCTTGCAGGGCGCCACCGATTTGCAGCCGATCTGCCGCGCCAGGTTCTTCAGCGACACGGCGCGGTTGCCGTGCATCAGCACGATCAGCGGCTTGGCGTGCTCGTCTTCCATCACCAGGGTTTTGACGACGGTGAACGGGTCCAGCCCCAGCACCTCGGCACTGTGCTGGGCACCGCCGTGCTCCAGGTAGGTATAGGGGTGCTCGGTAAAAGCCACGCCCTGCGCCTTGAGGAACTGGGTGGCCGGGGTTTCCGAAATGTGCGCAGTCTTGGCCATGTCCAATAATTTATAAGAAAAATGCCGTCACCGCCCATTCCATAAGCGTGGAAAGCTACTTAAATGATAGCAATCAGCTTACTGTGCCGGGTCGCGCAGTTCCCAGCGGATCTTGTCGATTTCGGCCAGCAGCGCGCTCGGCAGGGTTTTGCCCCAGGCGTCCAGGCATTCGTCCAGCTGCGCCACCGAGGTGACCCCGATGATGGTGCTGGCCACCTGCCATTTGGAGTGGCAAAACGCCAGCGCCATTTGGGTGGGGGTCATGCCGTTGGCGCGGGCCAGGGCGTTGTAGCGGCACGCGGCCTCCAGCGACTCGGGGCGGCCCCAGCGCTGCTTGCGCATCGACTCGAACCGGGACATGCGGCCCGCGGGAGCGTCCGGGCCGGTGGTACCGGAGGCATCGTATTTGCCGGTCAACAGGCCAAAGCCCAGTGGCGAGTAGGCCAGCAGCGACACGCCCAGGCGGTACAGGGTTTCGTCCAGACCATTTTCTACCGTGCGGTTGATCAGGCAGTAAGGGTTCTGCACGCTGGCCACGCGTGGCAGGCCATGCTGCTCGGCCAGGCGCACAAACTCGTGCACGCCATACGGGGTTTCGTTGGACAGGCCGATGTTGCGAACCTTGCCCTGCTTGACCAGCGAGGCCAGGGCTTCGAGCTGCTCGTGGATGCTGGAGACCGGCAGGTCTTTTTCCGGGTCGAAGTACACGCCGCCAAACGCGGGCACATGGCGCACCGGCCAGTGGATCTGGTAGAGATCGATCACGTCGGTGTGCAAGCGGTGCAGGCTGCCGTGGCAGGCATCGATGATCTCGGCGCGGGTCAGGTCGGGGCTGCCGTTGCGGATCCAGCCCATGCCGCGCGCCGGGCCCGCCACCTTGGTGGCCAGCACGGTCTTTTGCCGCGCGCCGGGGTTTTGTCGGAACCAATGGCCCAGGGTGGTTTCGGTAGCACCGTAGGTTTCGGCGCGGGCGGGCACCGAATACATCTCGGCCGTGTCCACAAAGTTCACGCCGCGCTCCAGCGCACGGTCGAGGATGGCGTGGGCGTGTGCTTCATCCACCTGCTCGCCAAAGGTCATGGTGCCCAGGCAAACGGCGGTGACTTGCAGGTCGCTTTGACCGAGTTGGATTTTTTTCATGGGACGGTGCGGTCAGAGGTGTGTCAGAGGGTAATTTTCCATCCTACAACATGGCTGTGGCTAATATCGCGGTATGTACGCCATCCAACGCCCCTCGCGCAGCGAGTTCATCCCCATCCGCACCATTTCTTACCACGTACGCCAATGGGGCCAGCCCCTCCCTGACCAGCCGCCGCTGGTGCTGCTGCACGGCTGGATGGACGTGGCGGCCAGCTACCAGTTCATGGTGGATGCCCTGGTGCAAGACCGCCACATCCTGGCCCCCGACTGGCGCGGCTTTGGCCAGACCGGCAGCGGCGGGGCCGACAGCTTCTGGTTCCCCGACTACCTGGCCGACCTGGACTTTCTGCTGAACCACTACGCCCCCGGCCAGGCGGTGGATTTGGTGGGCCACAGCATGGGCGGCCACGTGGCCATGTTGTACGCGGGTGTGCGCCCCGAGCGCATCCGCCGCCTGGTGAACCTGGAAGGCTTTGGCATGCCCGCCACCAAGCCGTCCCAGGCACCGGGCCGCCTTGCCCAGTGGATGGACGGCCTGCACAGCCTGCACCAGGGCGAGATGCGCCTGAAAACCTACCCCGACCTGCGCGGCGTGGCCAGCCGCCTGGTCAAGACCAACCCCCGCCTGCCCCTGGACAAGGCCGAGTGGCTGGCCCAGCACTGGTCGCAGCCCACCATCCAGAACGACGGCACCCGGCCCTGGCAGATCCTGGGCGACCCGGCCCACAAGCTGCGCAACGCCCAGCTCTTTCGCGTCGATGAAACGCTGGCCGTGTACCAGCGCATCACCGCGCCCACGCTGTCGGTGGAAGCCTCCGACGACAGCCTGGCCCGCTGGGGCCTGGGCTACACCCTGGCCGAGTACCACCAGCGCCTGCAGTCGGTGCCCCAGGCCACGGTGGCGGTCGTCCAGGACGCGGGACACATGCTGCACCACGACCAGCCAGAAGCCTTGGCGCAGCTGGTCGAAGGGTTTCTGGCCAATTGATCCAAGCCTTTTAGGCCGCTCATGCTTATGGATAGGGCGCAATAAGCTACAAATTAGATAGCATTACAGCAGATGGCGTATACACGCCGTTTGTGTCAAGATGTAAGCATCTTGGCCACATGGGCGCTGCAAAGCGGTGATGTATGAAACTGAGCCTCAAACTTCCCCTGGCGTTTGCCGCGGCCATGGTGCTGGTGCTGTGCGCCGCGCTGTTTGGCATCTACCAGCTGAACCAGTCGCTGACTACCTACCAGACCACGGTGCAGGACCGCTCCAGCAACGAACGCGCCATCGGGCATCTGCTCAATGACTTCAAGGTGCAGGTGCAGGAGTGGAAAAACGTCTTGTTGCGCGGCAAAAACCCCGAGCAACTGGCGCGCTACTGGAAGGCGTTTGAAACCAAAGAGGGTGAAATCGCCAAAGCCGCCAGCACCCTGCAGCAGGCCCTGCCGCCGGGCGATGCGCGGGGTCTGGTCGAGCGTTTTGCGCAGTCCCACCAGACCATGGGCGCGGCTTACCGCAAGGGTTTCGAGGCCTTCAAGGCCGCCGAATTCGACCCGACGGTGGGCGACAAGGCGGTGCAAGGCATGGACCGCGAACCCGCCAAGCTGCTGGACGAGGCCGAAAAGGCCATTGCCACCGACAGCCGGGCCGTAGCCGACCTGGCCGCCCAGAACGGCCAGCGCGCCACCACCATCAGCCTGGCGGTGATGCTGCTGGTCTGCCTGGCCGTGATGCTGGCGAGTTGGCGTTTCAGCCGCACCATCACCACCCGCATCGGCCATGCGCTGGGCGTGTCGCAGTCGGTGGCCAGCGGCGACCTGACCGCCGCCCAGCCCGTGGCGGGCAAAGACGAGCTGGCCGATCTGCTCAACGCCCTGCACAGCATGCAAGCCAGCCTGGCCAACGTGGTCGGCAGCGTGCGCGCCAGCGCCGAAAGCGTCTCCAGCGCCAGCCAGGAAATCGCCATGGGCAACCACGACCTGAGCGCGCGCACCGAAGCCCAGGCCTCGGCCCTGGAAGAAACCGCCGCCAGCATGGAAGAGCTGGGCGCCACTATCCAGCAAAACACCGACGGTGCCCTGCAGGCCAACCAGCTGGCCCTGCAAGCCTCTGGCGTGGCCGTGCGCGGCTCCGAGGTGTTTACCCGGGCCGCCGACACCATGACCGGGATCGCCCAGGCCTCGGCCAAGATCGGCGACATCGTGGGCGTGATCGACGGCATTGCCTTCCAGACCAATATCCTGGCGCTGAACGCCGCCGTGGAAGCCGCCCGCGCCGGGGAGCAGGGGCGGGGCTTTGCGGTGGTGGCCAGCGAGGTGCGCCTGCTGGCGCAACGCAGCGCCGATGCAGCCCGCGAAATCAAGGGCCTGATCCAGACCAGCGTGCAGCGCATGGCCCAGGGCTCGGCGCTGGTAGATGAGAGCGGCGCCGCCATGCAGGAGGTGGTGGCCTCCATCCGCCGCGTCACCGACATCATGGGCGACATCAGCGCCGCCAGCCGCGAACAAACCCAGGGGGTGGCGCAAATCAGCGAGGCCATCACCCAGATCGACCAGACCACCCAGCAAAACGCCGCCCTGGTCGAGCAAAGCGCCGCCGCTGCCGACAGCCTGAAGCACCAGGCGGCGGAGTTGGTGCACACGGTGTCGGTGTTTCGGCTGACCCACCACGCTGCGGGCCACCGGCCACGGGCCCTGGCGGCTTCCTAAATGGTGCCCATGCGGCGTTGCACCAATGCCTCGAAGGCCTCCAGAGGCAGGGGCTTGCTGAACAAATAACCCTGGTAGGCATGGCAGCCGTGGCTGGCCAGAAACTGGCGCTGTGCTTCGATTTCCACGCCTTCGGCAATGACGGCCAGGCCCAGGCTGCCGCCCAGGGCGACGATCATCTGGGCGATGGCCGCGTCGTTGGGGTCGGTCAGCACGTCCCGCACAAACGACTGGTCGATTTTCAGCTGGTCCAGCGGCAGGCGCTTCAGGTAGGACAGCGAGGAATAGCCGGTGCCGAAGTCGTCCAGCGAAAAACCCACGCCGTGTGCCTTGAGCAGCAGCATCTTGGCGATGATGGCCTCGACGTTATTGACCAGGGTGCTTTCGGTGAGCTCCAGCTTGAGACGCTGGGGCGGTGCCCCGGTCTGCGCCAGCACGTCCAGCACCAGGTCGGTGAAGTCGGCCTGGGCGAATTGGTGGGCACTGACGTTCACGGCCAGCGTCAAAGCAGCCAGGTGCGGCTGGCCCGCCCAGGCGGCCAACTGGGTGCAAGCGGTTTTCAGCACCCAGGCTCCCAGCGGCAGGATCAGGCCGCTGGCCTCTGCCAGCGGAATAAAGTCGGCCGGTGACACCATGCCACGCTCGGGGTGCAACCAGCGGACCAGCACCTCGACCCCGGTGAGGCACGGCTGCGCACCGTCCACCTGGGGCTGGTAGTGCAAGAGGAACTGCCCTTTGAGCAGCGCCATCCGCATCTCGGTCTCCAGCACGGTGCGTGCATTTACGCGGGCCTGCATGTCGGGGTCAAAGAAGCGTATGGCGTGGCGGCCTGAACTCTTGGCCTGGTACATCGCCAGGTCGGCCTGCATCAGCAGCTCATCCACGTTGTGGTTGCTGCCGCCCAGCAGGGTGACACCTATGCTGGCGGTGGAGTGGTATTCGATGGTCTGGCGCTGGCCGTCTTCCAGCTTGAGCTGCAGCTGGTAGGGCTGGTCCAGCGCGAGGCAAATTTTTTCTGCCCGAATTTCAATCTGCGTGGCCAGCAGGCTGTCAGGATCAAAGCTTTCCAGCAAGACCACAAATTCATCGCCACCCAGGCGGGCCACCGTATCGCCCTGGCGCACCGCATATTGCAGCCGCTGGGCCACCTGGATGAGCAGGCGGTCGCCCACCTCGTGGCCCTGGGTATCGTTGAGCGTCTTGAAATGGTCCAGGTCGATCAGCAACACCGCTCCCGGGCGCTGGCTGCGGGCATGGTTGGCCAGGGCATGGCCCAGGCGGTCCAACAGCAGGCGGCGGTTGGGCAGATGGGTCAGGGGGTCGTAAAACGATAGCTGGTGGAGCTGGTCCTCAGCGGCTTTGCGCCGGGAAATGTCGAGATTCGCCCCCACGTAGTGGGTAACCGTGCCGTCGGCCCCTTTGACGGCAGAGATGGTCAGCCAATTGGGGTACTGCTCGCCATTCTTGCGCCGGTCCCATACCTCGCCCTGCCAGACCCCGGTGCGGTGCACCACCTCCCACATGGCCGCATAAAAAGCGCGGTCATGCCGACCCGACTGGAGCATGCGCGGGGTCTTGCCCACCACTTCTTGTGCGGAGTAACCGGTGTTCTCAACGAACGCCTGGTTGACCTGCAAAATCACATGCTTGGCATCGGTGATCATCATCGCCTCCTGGGACTCGAAAGCAATGGCCGCAATCCGTAGCTGGGTTTCGGCATCCTTGCGCAGGGTGATGTCGGTAAATGAGGTGACCACCGACCGAGCCGACCTTTCGCCTGGCACCGCCATCGGCTCGGAATTCACCAGAATCCAGACCAGGGACCCATCTGGCTTGTAAATGCCCATGGTGACCTTGGAGCTGGGCCGACCGGTGCGCAATGTCACCTGGAAGGGGTAAGCCTCCGCAGGCCATGGAAGGCCATCCGGCTGGATGGCACGCCAGCGCGGGTCCTCCATGCTCAACCCCAGGAGCTGCTCGACCGTCAAGCCCAGAATCGACGCGGCGGCGCGGTTGGCCGTCAGAATGGCCCCGCTCGCGCCCTGCACCACCACCCCTTCCGACAAGGAAGCCAGGGCCGAGTGGTAGCGGTTCTCACTGGCCCGCAAGCTGTTTTCGGACTGCCGCAGATCCGCAAAAGGCTGGCGGATGCTGGTGATGAAGGTGGCCTGGTACAGCAGCAAATAGGCGGCCAGTTTGTAGGCATGGCCAAAAATATTCTGAAAATCAGACGGAGCCACGTAGGCGGTGAACGAAAGCTCTCCCACACCCATCACAAAACTGGACAAGGCCAGCACGTACAGGCGGGGCAAGCCGCTGCGTTCCGCACGGCGCCACAGCACCAGGGCCACGGCCAGGTTCAACACGCACAGCACGTACTCAAAATTAGCCTTGAACGCCGTGACACCCCGCCCAGGCACGAAAGTCGCCGGAAAGGCATCTAGCGCAAAAGAGCCAAACCAGACCAGGCCCGCAGAAATCCCTACGCCCACGGCCAGCCAGAATCTGCGCGACAACGGCGGCACCCACTCCACCGCCACCAAGGCCATGGTGGCGGCCTCGAAGCTGCGTCCCATCAACCAGAAAAAAATGGCTCTGGGCGTGCCGCTGGGGGCCAGGAAGTCCGGCATGCCCGCGTAAGAGAGCGCATGCACCAGATCACAGCAGGCCACAATCAGGAAGCCGCACACCAGAATGTTGGCCGAGCGCGCTTCCCGCGCGTCGAAAGTGTGCCAGGACACCGACACCACCAGCATGGCAATGATGATGGCAAACAACTCCATCAGGATATGCACCGACAACATATCCGTGTGGCCCTGGGTCAGGCTGGTCAACGGAGGCATCGCCATGGTGACGACCAAGGACACTAGCGCCAACACCCCCAGGGCCACTATGCTGGCTTTCAATCTATGGTGGGCATCGGTCCGGGGCAAAACGGTGGTGTGCATCAAGTCGCATTCGGTGGGCTCAGTCTGATGGCAGCAAGCTACCTTTAAGATACATTGTGTTTCAAAAAACACCGCCCGTGGTCCTTTGCCCCCTCAAAGAGGCTGTTTTTGACAGCCCAAGCCAACGGGTCGGAACATGCGGTGGGCCGTACGTTTCGGACCGACACCGCCCTCCTCACCAGGGTACGGGGGCATGAGAAAATATGCGATTAGCCACCCGATGCCCGCCTGTCTGCGTTGAAGCCCCGTGCCCCGCAGCAGACCGGTGCGCACACCCCAAGGAAGAATCTCATGGACGCAGAACGTATCAACACCATTGGCAACCAACTCAGCACCCTGAGCGTGCGCACGGAAGACCTCCGGAGGTATCTTTGACGTCGATGCCAAAGCCGAACGCCTGCGCACCGTCAATGCCTCGCTAGAAGACCCCAGCGTCTGGAACGACCCCAAAAAAGCCCAAGAGCTGGGCAAAGAAAAGAAATCGCTCGACGCGGTGGTGCTGTCGCTGGAAAAACTCACCCGTGAGCTGGCCGACAACACCGAGCTGTTCGAAATGTCGAAAGAAGAAGGCGACGAAGACGGCCTGATCACCATCGAGACCGAAACCGCCGCCCTGGCCACCGAGGTCGAAGCCCTCGAATTCCGCCGCATGTTCAACAACCCCGCCGACCCCCTGCCCTGCTTCCTGGACATCCAGGCCGGTGCCGGTGGCACGGAAGCCTGCGACTGGGCCAGCATGCTGCTGCGCCAGTACCTGCGCTACGCCGAACGCAAGGGCTTCACTGCCACGGTGGAAGACATCACCGACGGCGACACCGCAGGCATCAAGGGCGCCACCATCAAGATCGAGGGCGAATACGCCTTTGGCCTGCTGCGCACCGAGACCGGCGTGCACCGCCTGGTGCGCAAAAGCCCATTCGACAGCTCGGGCGGCCGCCACACCAGCTTTGCCAGCGTGTTCGTCTACCCCGAGGTGGACGATTCCATCGAGATCGACATCAACCCCAGCGACGTGCGCACCGACACCTTCCGCGCCAGCGGCGCAGGCGGCCAGCACATCAACAAGACCGACTCGGCCGTGCGCCTGACGCACATCCCCACCGGCATCGTGGTCCAGTGCCAGGACGGCCGCAGCCAGCACAGCAACCGCGATGTCGCCTGGAAGCGCCTGCGCAGCCGCCTGTACGACTTCGAGCTGCGCAAGCAACAAGAAGCCCAGCAAAAGCTGGAAGACACCAAAACCGACGTAGGCTGGGGCCACCAGATCCGCAGCTACGTGCTGGACAACAGCCGCATCAAGGACCTGCGCACCAACGTCGAAGTCTCGGCCACGCAGAAGGTGCTGGACGGGGACCTGGACATCTTCATCGAAGCCTCTCTCAAGCAAGGCGTGTAATGCAAGCTCTTCTCTCGCAACCCACCAAAGCCATCATCTTCGACATGGACGGCACCATGGTCGACTCCATGCCGCACCACACCTCCACCTGGCTGGACTTTGCCCAGAAGCACGGTGTGGCCATGGAGATCGGCGAGCTGATGCGCCGCACTACGGGCCGCACCGGCCTGGAATGCGTGCGCCTGATCCTCGACCAGCCCGACATGGATGAGGCACACGCCTGGGCGCTGGTGCACGAGAAAGAGCAGCTCTACCGCGACATCTTTGGGCCGATCTTCAAAGAGGTGCCGGGCTTCACCGCCTTCTACCAGGCCACCCGGGCCCGGGGCCTGAAAGTGGCGGTGGGCACGGCGGGCGACATCCACAACGTGGAATTCGTGCTGGGCCATTTGCAGATGAACCCGCCGCCCGATGCGACTGCACGCGGCGACGAGGGCCTGAGTGGCAAGCCCACACCCGCTATCTTTTTAGCAGCAGCACAGCGCTTGGGCATTGCGCCAGAGCACTGTATCGTGTTCGAAGACGCACCCTTTGGCATAGAAGCTGCACGCAGGGCCGGGATGCGGGCCGTGGCCATCTGCACCAGCAACACACCGGAAGAGCTGGCCGGGCCGCACGTCATCGCCACTGTGCACAATTACGAAGAACTTTTGCAATCGAATTTTTTGGAGACCCTCCATGTACCGTGAAGGACAGGCGACAGCCATCCACCGGGCCGACTACACCGCGCCTGCTTTCTGGATCGACACGGTGGAGCTCTGCTTTGACCTGGACCCGGCCAAAACCCGCGTGCTCAATAAGATGCGCATGCGCCGCAACCCCGACGTGCCCGCCCAGGCGCTGCGCCTGGACGGCGAAGAGCTGAACCTGGCGCGCGTGCTGGTCAACGGCCAGGGAGCCTCCTTCAAGATCGAAGGCAGCCAGTTGGTGCTGGAGAACCTGCCCTCGGTAGACGACGGTGCGTTTGATCTGGAGATATTCACCACCTGCGCGCCCATCAAGAACACCAAGCTGATGGGCCTGTTCGTCAGCAACGACACCTTCTTCACCCAGTGCGAGGCCGAGGGCTTTCGCCGCATCACCTATTTCCTGGACCGCCCGGACGTGATGGCCACCTACACCGTGGTGCTGCGCGCCGACAAAGCCAAGTACCCGGTGCTGCTGAGCAACGGCAACCTGGTGGACCAGGGCCCGCTGGACGATGGCCGCCACTTTGCCAAGTGGGAAGACCCGTTCCGCAAGCCCTGCTACCTGTTTGCGCTGGTGGCCGGCCAGCTGGTGAGCCGCGAGCAGCGCATCACCGCGCGCAATGGCAAAGACCACTTGCTGCAGGTGTTTGTGCGCCCTGGCGACCTGGACAAGACCGAGCACGCCATGCATTCGCTGATGGCCTCGATTGCCTGGGACGAAGCCCGCTTTAACCTGCCGCTGGACCTGGAACGCTTCATGATCGTCGCCACCAGCGACTTCAACATGGGCGCGATGGAAAACAAGGGCCTGAACATCTTCAACACCAAGTACGTGCTGGCCAACCAGGCCACCGCCACGGACACCGACTTCGCCAACATCGAGTCGGTGGTGGGCCACGAGTACTTCCACAACTGGAGCGGCAACCGCGTCACCTGCCGCGACTGGTTCCAGCTGAGCCTGAAAGAGGGCTTGACCGTCTTCCGTGACCAGGAATTCAGCCTGGACCTGTGCCGCGACCCGTCGGCCAAGGCCGTCAAGCGCATCGAAGACGTGCGCGTGCTGCGCACCGCCCAGTTCCCCGAAGATGCAGGCCCCATGGCCCACCCGGTGCGGCCCGACAGCTACATCGAGATCAACAACTTCTACACCGTCACCATCTACGAAAAAGGTGCCGAGGTGGTTCGGATGATGCAGACCCTCGCCGCCTCAGCGGCGAGTCAAACCTCTGGGCGCGACGGCTTTGCCAAGGGCATGGCCCTGTACTTCGAGCGTTTCGACGGCCAGGCCGTGACCTGCGACGATTTCGCCCAGGCCATCGCCGATGCCAATCCGCAGTCCGACCTGGCGCGCCTGCTGCCCCAGTTCAAGCGCTGGTACAGCCAGGCCGGTACGCCGCGCGTGCAGGCCTCTGGCGTGTATGACGCAGCCTCGCGCAGCTACACGCTCACACTGGCGCAAAGCTGCGCGCCCACACTGGGCCAGGCCGCCAAGGAACCGTTCGTCATCCCTATCGGCCTGGGCCTGCTGGCACAAGACGGCACCGAACTCGCCCTGCACAGCGCCGACGGCTCCACGCTTACCGCGCCCTACACCTTCGTGATGTCGGAAGCCGAAGAAACGCTGACCTTCGTCAACCTGGATGCCGAGCCCGTGCCCAGCATCCTGCGCGGCTTCTCGGCCCCGGTGGTGCTAGCCTTCGACTACACCGACACCCAGCTGCTGACCCTGCTGGCGCATGACACCGATGCCTTCAACCGCTGGGAAGCCGGGCAACGCCTGGCCGTGCGCTCTGCTATATCTTTAATAGCTAGTAATGCAGATGCGACTGGCGGAAAGGCCTTAAATGATGCCTATATTGAGGCCATGCGCAGCGTTTTGCGCCACCCCGATCTGGATGCCGCCTTCAAGGAACTGGTGCTGACCCTGCCGTCCGAAACCTACCTGGCCGAGCAGCTCGACGTGGTCGATCCGCAGCGCATCCACGCGGTGCGCGAAGCCATGCGCAGCCAGCTGGCGCAGGCGCTGGCAGAAGACTGGGCCTGGGTCTACGCCACCTACAGCGACACCGGTGCCTACTCGCCCGACCCGCTGTCCAGTGGCCGCCGCGCCCTGACTGGCATGGCCTTGAGCCAGCTCTGCCTGGCCGCGCAGGCCAGTGGCGACACAGTCTGGCCCGGCAAAACCCTGCAGCGCTTCAAGGACGCGGGCAACATGACCGACCGCTTCAACGCCCTGAGCGCCCTGGTCTCCAGCGGCCACCCGTTGGCGGCGCAGGCCCTGCCCCGCTTCCACGCCCTGTTCAAGGACGAGCCGCTGGTGCTGGACAAATGGTTTGCGCTGCAAGCCGGTGCCACCGACCGCAACGGCGACATCCTGCCCGCCGTGCGCCAGCTGCTCAAGCACCCCGACTTCAGCCTGCGCAACCCGAACCGCGCCCGCAGCGTGGTGTTCAGCTACTGCAGCGCCAATCCCGGTGCCTTCCACCGCAAGGACGCGGCGGGCTATGTGTTCTGGAGCGAGCGCGTCATCGAGCTCGACGGCATCAACCCGCAAGTGGCCGCCCGCCTGGCACGCGCCCTGGACCGCTGGAAAAACCTGGCCGAACCCTACCGCACCGCCGCCCGCGAAGCGCTGGGCCGCGTGGCCGCCAAGACCGATCTCAGCAACGACGTGCGCGAGGTGGTTTCCCGCGCGCTGGCCGACTGACAATAAATAAAGAGGAAGGAAACATCCCATGTCGCAACACATCTCTCTCACCCGCTACCTGGTCGAACAGCAACGCGTGGACGGGCTGATCCCGTCGCAACTGCGCCTGCTGATCGAAGTGGTGGCCCGCGCCTGCAAAGGCATCAGCCATGCCGTGAACAAGGGCGCGCTTGGCGGCGTGCTGGGCTCGGCCGAATCCGAAAACGTGCAGGGCGAAATCCAGAAAAAACTGGACATCATCGCCAACGAAGTGCTCATCGAAGCCAACGAATGGGGCGGCCACCTGGCGGCCATGGCCTCGGAAGAAATGGAAGAAATCCACGCCGTGCCCAACGGCTACCCGCAGGGCGAATACCTGCTGCTGTTCGACCCCCTGGACGGCTCCAGCAACATCGACGTGAACGTCAGCATCGGCACCATCTTCAGCGTGCTGAAAAAGCCCAAGGGCGATGCCGCCGTGGTCGAGCAAGACTTCTACCAGCCCGGCAAGAACCAGGTCGCCGCAGGCTACTGCCTCTACGGCCCGCAAACCACGCTGGTGTTGACGGTGGGCAACGGTGTGGCCATGTTCACCCTGGACCGCGAACAGGGCTCGTTCTTCCTCACGCAAGAAAACGTCCAGATCCCGGCAGACACGCAAGAATTTGCCATCAACATGAGCAATATGCGCCACTGGGACACGCCGGTGAAGCGCTACATCGACGACTGCCTGCAAGGCACGGAAGGCCCGCGTGGCAAAGACTTCAACATGCGCTGGATCGCCAGCATGGTCACCGACGTGCACCGCATCTTGACGCGCGGCGGCATCTTCCTCTACCCCTGGGACAAGCGTGAACCCGGCAAACCCGGCAAGCTGCGCCTGATGTACGAAGCCAACCCCATGGGCTGGCTGGTCGAGCAGGCCGGTGGTGCCGCCAGCACCGGCACCCAGCGCATCCTCGACATCGTCCCGCAAAAGCTCCACGAGCGCGTGAGCGTGGTGCTGGGCTCCAAAAATGAAGTCGCCCAGGCCGAGGCCTATTTCGACAAGCTATAATTGAAGGCTTATGTGCCGGTGTAGCTCAGTCGGTAGAGCAGCTCATTCGTAATGACGAGCTTGCTCTCCAAAATGCCTTTAAAAATCAAAGGTTGCGGCCATTTTCAACTGCCCTCTGCCACCCGTTGGCACACTGCTGGCACAACGCCGAGAAGTCTCTCTGGCAGTCTCGAAGAGAACCCCAAGCTTTTGATACAGTCGCCAGCCGTCAATGACTTTGACGCAGCCGATTGCTGTCACTCGCCTGTTCCGCCCCCGATGCGCCAGATCACCGCTGGCGCTCCTTAAAGCAGCTTGCTAGGAAAGTCGTCGGATCAAACAATCCGGCCGACACAAGTCGCACACAGCGCAGGCCGAGCGCCTGCCTCCAGTTCGCCACGGCCCTCGCTCATGGCCGAAATCCCGAATTAAATCCCGTGGGAAATTAGTCCGCCAACGGGAATGATGCATGGTTTCAAGCACTGCTTACTCCATACATCCGATGCAATTCGATCCCTCCCTTTACGCCTCTATTGAGGTTCAGAACACCCATGGCTTCCATTCGTGAACGCAAGAGCGCAAGCGGAAAATCGCGCTGGCATGCGCAGGTCCGCGTACAAGGCCACAACCCTCAAACATGTTCATTCGACCGAAAGACCGATGCGAAAGCATGGGCCGAAGAAACGGAGCGGCTGATTCGCACAGGTCGTTTCCGCCTCGTGAACGAAGCGCAGACGCGCGACTTCTCAGAGTTGTGCCAGCGATTCAAAGAGAAGTACATGCGCCCATCGCGGGCACGAGACTACGTTCAGATCCTTGATTGGTGGGAAGCCAGATTGGGTCAACTGCGCCTCATCAACGTTACTTCAGAGGTTCTCCAGAAATGCGTGGACGAACTCATGGCTTCCCTCAGCAACACACGCAGGAAGAAGTCGCCAACGGTGGTGCTCTTGGACTACGCCACGCCTGTCCATCAAATCTTTGCGGTGCCATCGCGAACACCCATGCCCGGTAGGCCCAAACCAGCAAAGCCACCCAAACCACCCCAGAAGACATCCGTAGGAACAGGACTGCGCTACCTCGCCGTAGCCTCTCGCGTCTTCAATGTGGCCGTGAAGCAACTTTCGTGGCTGGATAAGTCGCCGGTGCTTGGGGTTGAGCGACCGCGGCAAGAAGAAACCAAAACACCCCGAGTTTTGTCCCCTTCGGAGGAGGAAAGGTTGCTGAAAGAAGTTGATGCGTCGGAAAATCGCGCTCTGCCTTATGTGGTGCGGATCGCGTTGCGCACCGGTATGCGACTGAATGAGATCATGCGTCTTCGGTGGCACGATATCGAATTTCATAAGGACCATGCGCTGATCCTCGTCAAGAAAACCAAGAACAAACGCCAGCGGTTCGTCCCTTTGGTTGGTGATGCGCTGGAGGCCGTCGTACGTTTGAAGGTGCCACGCGGCGATGCATTCAGCGAGGAGCTCCTATTTCCAAGCAAGACGAAACCCAAAAAACCAGTGCTGATCCGCGCCTCGTGGAACACTTGCCTCAACAAGGCAGACATCAAGTTGTTTCGCTTCCATGATTTGCGCCACACGCTGGCAAGCCGACTCGCCGGGCAGAATTTCAGCTTGCCGCGCATCGGCAATGTCCTAGGCCACGTCGATCACCGCAGTACCCTCATCTACACCCACTTCGCATCTGACGATGCCGTGCAGATGGTGGCGCAGTCGGCAAAGGCCTCGGCTGAGGCCATCGCCAAGCTGAACAGCACTTCGACCTCTAATTGATACGCCTCAAACTACACATGCGCAATCAAAAAAGCCAATCTAACCTGTCCAAGGTCGCGTTCTCCCTGCCGCTGGCGGAAGGTTCGTATCCATTTCGCTTGTCAGAAGAGGAAAGCAAGCTGCACCCCGACGATTGGGCTTGGCTATTCCTTCGTCTCAACCCTCTATATCAGCATGACTACGCCCTCTGGCTTAGCCGCCACGAAGCATGGACCACACCGCCCGATCATCTTAGGCCGAATAGACGACCTTCGTACCCGCTTTTGCCAGACCAGGGGACTGTGCTGGTCAAGTTTTTTCGGACACCGCGATAGGTTGTTTGATTGCCGATTGCTGCTCGAAAGCATTGGGTGGCAAGTTGCCCAGTTTGGAGTGCAGCCGTACGCTGTTGTAGAAGCCAACGATGTAGTCGGCGATGTCGGTCATGGCCTCAGCGTGGTTGGCGTAATCGCGCTGCCAAGCCCGCTCCGTCTTGAGGCTCAGGAAGAAGCGCTCCATGACCGCGTTGTCCCAACAGTTGCCCTTGCGGCTCATGCTGCCGACCAAGCCGTGGCGCACCAGCAATGCCTGGTGCAACGCGCTGGCGTATTGGCTTCCACGGTCGGAATGAATAATCAGCCCTGGCGCGGGGCGGCGCTGCGCGATGGCCAACTGCAGCGCCGCGCACACCAACTCGGCATGCATGGTCGGCGCCATCGCCCAGCCCACGACTTTGCGCGCGTACAGGTCCAGCACCACCGCCAGGTACAGCCAGCCGCTGCGCGTGCGGATGTAGGTGATGTCGCTCACCCAGGCCTGATTAGGGAGGTTCGGATTGAAGCGCCGTGCCAGCAGGTTGTCTGAGACCGGCAGCGCATGACCGCTGTCGGTGGTGTGGACGAACTTGCGCCGCCACAGGGCCCGCAGCCTGTTCTCGCGCATCAAACGCCGTACGCGGTAACGCCCGATGTGCAGCCCCTGAGCACGCAGCACCGCGCCAAGGCGACGGCTGCCATAGACGCGGCCGCTGGCGGCAAACTCGGCCTTCAATTGCGTGCTGAGCAAGCAGGCCTTGGGCGCGAGCTTGGTGCGCTGACGGGCACCGTAGTAGCCTGAACGGCTGACGCCCAGCACCCGGCATAGCCGCTCAACGGTGACGGCCTTCTTGTGCAACTGCTCGACGAACTGGTAGCTCATCGAAGCTCGCGGGCAAAGAAGGCCGATGCTTTTTTTAGGATATCTACGTCGCCGCGCAGTTGCTTGTTCTCGGCCTCCAACTGGCGGATGCGTTGCTGCTCGGCGGTGAGCGGTTTGCCGATACCGGGTCGGCCTGCAGCCTCTTCATCGGCTTGCGCCAGCCAGCGCCTTACGGCCGTCTCGCCGAGCTTTAGGTCGCGGCAAACCTCAGTCACGCTCAAGCCCTGCTCGCGAATCATCTGCACGACTTGCAGCTTGAACTCCGCGTTGAATGTCCGTCTTTGCTTCTTGGTCATATTTCTCGTCCAGGTGGATTCCACCTATCGAGGTGTCCGGGGGAATTAGACCAGCACAGACTTCCCCAAAAGCGCCTAGGGAATTTACGCTGCCCTCCCATATCCAGCTTACCCTTGATTCGAGATACTTCACCATCGACGGAGAACCGCTGACCGGCACGGTGAACACCGTAGCTTACGAAAAGCAAAGCCTCGGTGAATATATCGAACAACACCCAACACTGGATCTGGAGTCGATACGGGTCAGAGAATTCGACGCCCCACGGGACTTCGGGATCGGTGCATGGGTCGATCCACAAATGCGCCATCTCCCCACGATACCCATCCCGCAAGAATTGCCCAACTCTCTCGTACCAGGCCTAGGCTCGTGGTTCTATCATGTCAATGAGCCTATCTGGCAGGTAAACACGCTGGCATTTGCTCATCCGAAACCCTCGTCGATAAGCTTGAGTACATTGCCTGACGGGCAACGTATCGACTTCGGGAGCCTACAGATTGCTTACCCGCTCGAATGGACTCAATACGTCTGGGTGGATCGCCGCTTAAGCGGGGAGGTAATCCAAAAGGTACAAAAGGGTATGCCGATACCTGTGAACACACCACAAGGACTCAAAGGTACGCAGTTCCAATTTCTAGTGTGCCTGGATGGTTATGTGCGTCCACAACTCGCGATGGCTTTTAGGATCGCCAATGCGTTTAGGGATCTACACAAGAAACATCATCCCCAATCTGTTCAGCGCGGCGCCCCCGCAATCGCTGTCGAGATCGAAGTCCTCCCCAATGCGGCAGGTAGTGGAATGGGGCTCTATGCGCAACTGAGCGGACCTGCAGTGCGAATTCGGAAAAACTGGCGAGTAGTGACCATTGATGTCGCGGGAGCGTTGACCGGGCAGCAAGAATACGTGGACCGCAAGTTGATCCAACAGCAAAAGGAGCTGGGAGATCAGCTCACATTTCCGCTCCGCCTCCGACCCCGTGGCGAGGACGATTTAAAAGACAACGCGTTGAAGCGCGCTTTGTGCATTTACGAATTGCATAGGCATGGAGCAGATAGCCAAGGGACTCAACGACCGTTGTCCCACATGCGAATAAGTCACGCAATCTATTGCGAAGACATGCCGGAGTACTACGATGTTCGAGGCATACCCATCCCGCCTTCAGTAGCGAACGCAAGAGCATCCACGCCAAGCGCAGACTTCCTAGATCGCGCACGCGAAGGGCTTGAGCTTGGAAGCAACTTAATACAAGGGTGGTACGAGTTTGTCACCTCGCGGCAGTTCAAAAGCTGACGTTATATCCAGCGTCGAAAGAGTCTTGGGTGCTCCAAACTTGGGATGCAGGACTGGTTTCGCGATGTCAGGGAACTGAAATTCCAAACTAAGTCCCGTGGCAATTACCTCCTATGAAGAGGACAGTGCGTTTGTTGGCCAACGCATTTATTCCTTACTTCACAGGAGAGTTTCACATGAAAGACCCGTCGCGCAAGCTATACGCAAGCGTAGCCAATAGCAGCTTCTCGCTGCCCACTTTCACGACCAACATCGCACCATTGGTCGTGGTTTATGGAACCCGCCCTTCGGCATTACCGAATGCGTCTGCCAGCCCATCGAATCAATTCGTGACGGTCAAGCAACTAGCCGCCGAATATTCCCATATTTTCACAGAGGGAGCGATCCGCAATCTGATTTGGCAGGCGGAGGCGCACGCGAGGAATCCTTTGCCAGGCAAGCGGTTAAACGGCTTTTGCGCCGTCATTCACCGTCCTGGCAATGGTCGCAAGATTCTGCTGAACCGTTCGGCGTTCTTGAACTGGATTACCTGCAAGAAGATTGGGGAGGCAAACCATGGCGAATGACTACGACGAGTACTCAGGTTCCGATGAGGGCCAGCCCGTGCGCCTGGGTGCGTCACAGCGCTCTTCGGTACGTTGGGTCGAAAGCGAAGTCGTCAACTGGGTTGCTGCCCTGACATCCCAGCGCATCGGTCTCAGTGCAGCCCCACGGAATGTATCCCCCGCTACCGCTGTTTAACCCTTCACGCAATTCATTGAAGTAGGACAACTTGCGACTTTGTCGCACCGCACTTCTTAACCAAACTGGAAAACAACACCATGTCTCTCGAAATCAATCTCGCCGTAACGACCACAGGCTCAATCGCTGCCGCAATCAACAAGGCACATAGTGAAAAACTAGCAGAGACCAACCCCGAGGGATTGCGTGTCCCCCGTAAAACCAAAATAGATTGGCCCATCCCTGGTACCAAGAGCCTTATGCAAGTTACTCGCAATGAACCAGATTTGAAGGTCAAAGGAAACGCAACCATTTTTGATTTTTCCGCCAAACCTGCAGATTTCCTCCTTGGCTTGAATTGCTATTCCAGTGCCAGCCATATTCACAAAGCCACACCGGTCATGCTAGCGCTCTTTAAAGCAAGTATGAAAGAAAATCTTCCCAGCCTGCCAGACGAAATTTTGGATGCCATTACGGCAGACGATTGCAGCATCGAGTCATTGACTGTGCCCTATTACTTCAACATGGAAGACGAAACCAAAGCGTACCAAGCATTTCTCGACTGGTTGAGTCATCTCAAAATCGTTCTCGATGGAGTAGATAAACTGCCAATTCGTTCAAATGCAAGTGAGAAAAAACCTACCAAGATTATGCTCGACCCGGATGATCGCAACGCATTTATTGCGACATTTCCTTTTGGACACGCACGCATATCGGTAATCCGCGACTTGGGTGAATATCCAGCGACAATTAACAAAATTACGCCCACCGACAATCGCAAGAAAATTCAACAACTTGTTCGCAATATTCTTTGCATTGAAATCAAGGTCGATATTCGCAAGTTTTACTACTTTAACAGCGAGAATCATGAAGTTCAGTTGCCCTACGATTATCGTCGTTGGGATAAAAAAGAAATGAAAGAAGATCCCTTGAAGATCATCTTTGAAAGCTTCCTTTACGCGGCATGGTTGGGAGCCGATCTCGCTACCGATATTGATGAAGTTGATCCACAGAATTTGGAATCCAAATACGAAGAAGTTGTGGCGACCTACTTGAAAGGTGAAAACACTTTTTATCACAATCGAATCAACAAGGATTCCAAGAAATATAATGAATTTCGTCGGCTTCTTATTAAAAAGGCACGCATCGACATTCAAAAACCCTGGGTAATTAATAAGTTGAATCTGGATAAATTACTGTCTCCAGATTTCACTTATGAAAATCGGTTACTACCTCAAAACAATGAAGAACTGGCACCGCACACTTTGTCGCACACCGCCATTAATCAGACAATCTTAGATCTTGATACGGCAATGCAAGGTAAGCCTGGCTGGTGGGTTGATCTATCCAACATCGAAGAATAACCCGAGTAATCGCAAAACAGATGTTCACCACAACCGACTGTTGCGCAAGTCAATGTGTAACGGTCGGATGTGCGTCGGCGTAATTTCGCAGCTTGTACTGCAACGACACGATAAAGCGACTCCCAGACTTTGCTAGCAACTGGGGGATTGCACCAACCAAGAAGACCACACCATGCGTACACCGGACAACCCAGGCATTTCACCCCCCAATAAGCCAAACGCACCACTTGGCAAGGATGGACTCAACACACCAACACGGAAAAACGTACCAGTTACGGATAAGGGTAGCAAAGGTTCAAAACACCATGATTTCGACCGTAATACCATAAGTAGTACGTTAGACAGTGATGACATGCTACACAGTGAAGACAGTGCTAATACAACTGGTATAGGCCTAGTACACGGTGGTGATGGGCTACTGGACTATGTAGATGCGATGACCAACCACATAGCAGATTGCCTCATGGTTGATACGCTAGATCTGACGTTATCCAATGTACCTAGCATCAATCGAGCGGATTTGAAGCGTGCCTATGGACAGATCGATGACAACAATGAATTGGTAGGCGATTCCGACTGGGCAAAAGGCAGTCTGCAATCACCACACGGAAAGCAGTCGCTACGTGTGCGCTACGTTCAGAAGACCAAGCAACTGACAGTTGAGGGTAGTCCAGCGATGCACTATCAAGGACAGAATGTAGTGTCCTCCGGTGACGTGACCATGCTCTCTTACATGATGTTCCGAGCCGTTAACAAACAGCTCAGGGTCGACTTGCCAATCCAAGTAGGTTATGAGATTGCCAATGGTCGGCTAGCGGAGGTTACACGCATCGATGTTGTGTTGCTGCTCCGAGTGCCTGATGGCGTTATGAAATCCGCGCTAATTAACGCCCTTGCCATTGCCGGGATTCAGGCTGGCAACAATATCAGCCTGTATGTCAACGAGTCGGTGTACTTTGACCAGAACTCGCAGACAGAATCTCAAAAGCTATACGATAAGGCGGCACAACTGGGGCATGCCAGAAAAGGTGGGCTGCCTGACGTTGAGGGCGTTGAACTCTTAAATGATTTGAACGAAAAGACCATTCGCCTTGAAGCTGTTTTCCGGACGAGGAAACTGGTGCAGGTCGCCAAGCAGCACGGTAGTCGCCCGCACCCTTGCGTTTTTACGCCTAAAGTGCTGGCAAAAATGGTTAAGGACCTGCTTTACAAATACTCCAGCCACGATCAAATTTTCCGGAGATTGGATTACAAACAACTACGTGCAATCGCGTTGCCCTATCGCAGCACGGTAGCGCACTGGCAGAACGATATGTGCTTGGAAGACATGGTTATCAGTGACCGGGTATTAAAGGAGCATGCTGCCTACATTTGGAATAATCATCGGATTAATATCAAGGGACCATCGCCCGATAGTATGCACGTACCCATGTCGCTATACGATATATTGTCACCAAAGAACTTTATCCCGGTGCCGCCTGATATTCGTAACAGCCCAGTGCTATTTCATGAGGAAGATATGGACTCTAATCGTTCCAGCATTCAGCGTCGGCTTATTCAGGAATAGCACCGTTTACGAGGTAAGTGATTTGAGTAGGTATGCATGGCGCAATGCTGATTGTCGGTTATTGCGCTTTGGTGAAACGGCAATATTCGGACGTATACTGGCATTACAGGCATAGCCACAAGCGCGTGACTTGAGCGCTGTGCATGCCGCTGAAGAATCCTGTCGCATTGTCAGTACGCCTGGCTTTTACCCTGCTCGGAAGGTAGGTTTGGACTACATAGAACAGTTCACACCACCAATGGAGCGGCGCTTAAAAGTAGCTGGTGCAAGATTAACAGGCATTCTCAACATGGTTTATCGATAACCCTATCTGCTCACCCTGTTGAGTTTGGCGTAGTCCGTTTTGCAGTGGAACCGGTCGTAGACTTCAATTCCACCAACGGCTGGGATCGGCGGCGGACATTCGTCGAAGACCGTCAAACGACTGCTAAAGGCTGGCTTAGAGCGGACCGTCGAATTCGGTGGGCCAGTACCCCTTCTTGCCAGCCACGCCGCGCGGTGCCCGCCTTGCGTTTCGTCGGGCACGAGGTCAAGTTCCATGGGAAATGAGTAAATCGTGCTGGCCGTTCTTCATCAAGAAGGGGGATATCGCAGCGCCGCTTCACATTTATGATGCACCTACAACAGTAAAAAAAGGGGATGAGAGAATGCGCAAACTTACGTTCGCAAGTGCGGTCTGCATCGCTTCTTTGGTATTGAGCGGGTGCTGGCCGAGGAAGCCGGAGACGCCCGCAATGAACCAGGGCTGCGGCATGCAGTACCAGCAAAAAGGGAACTGGGTGATCAAAGGTATAGACATCCCCATCAACACTCCGCTGTTTGGGCCTATCAAGATTGCCAACGTCGAATACACGGGTCCCGATTACACGAAAATCAGCGACACCCTTCGTATTCTGGAAACTTCCCGTCTGGGCTACTGTTCCTTAACGACAGCAACCAACTTCTCTCAGCTATCGCCGACAGTGAAGGACCAAATCTTTTTAGGCGCTATGGCGAGTTTTCAGGCTATGGAGAGATTCGCTACTAAGCTGGTAAGCGCTACGACGCCAGCAGAGGGCTTGAAGGCTCAGACAGAGGCGACAACGGACGCTAAAAACCTCCCCATTCCGCCGGTGCCACTGCCTACAGTCAACGTTACCAGCATTGACCTCGACGCCCGATTTGCGGCGGCCGACGTAGCCGCTGCGGTACTCACCTTGCGCTCGCAAGTGGCCCAGTTGAGCCAGGATCTGGTGGAGGTCCGCAGGACTGGCGCGCAGCGCATGAAGGTCACCGGCTTCGAGCCGAGCGGCGCGGCCCTTGTGGCCGACCAACGAAGCACGGTCCTTGCCGATTTTCGCAAAGCCATCGCCGCTGTGCCGGTTGGACGAACGCCTACGGTCTTACTCATCGGCTACGCTGATGGCGCAGGCTTCCAAGCTAACAACACCGACTTGGCACTGCGCCGTGCCACAAATGTGGCCGAATTTTTGCGCCGGCATGAATTCGGACGAGATTTCCATACGGAAGTTACCACCGGCAGCGTGGCTAACCAAGTTGGCGGCGAACACGCGCGCCGCGTGGACATCGTGGTGTCCCATCTAGCGTTGGGTTTGCAATCTGCCTAACGAATAGCGTTTATCCGCCGCGTATGACCATCGCCATCGTCTCTTGCATCGTTGCGCCGCAGATAAACGATATTCGTTAGGCATCAAACAAGCGACCCGCTCGCTGCAGGCAATACAAAGCAGGACACATAGGTACAAGGGAGGAGAAGTCATGGGGGAAGGCCACAGTGCAGAGAACCAGGACTTGGAGGCGCAGAAGCTCCGCCTTGAAATCGCAAACCTTCAACGCTCACCTTGGCTTCAGCCCGGAGTTGCGATTCCCCTCGCTGCCACTCTTGCCACGCTAGCTCTTTCTTTGTATTTGGGTGTGTTTGAAGTAGAGAGAAAGAGGATTGAGGTTTCCAATCGGGAAGCGCAACTTGCCAAGGCTGAACTTGCCAAGGACATCGAAGGCTTGAGTCGTGGAAAGGCGGAACTCGAAGGAGAGAAGCTGAAGCTGAGTGAGGAAAGAAAGAAGTTGACGACCGAGATCGCGTCACTCAGAACGCAAGCCGATGCAGCCTACCTAAAGCTCTACGGCGCAACCATTGCTGAACTGCACTCCCGCCTGCTCTCATGCGCGTCAGTTGGCACCAAGCCAGAACCAAAGTCTGACATCATTGGGTATCTCCAGTCCGACATTGCGTCCTGCATGAGTGCACAGTTGGAAGGGAGTTCGCTTTCCACGCTTTTGCGCAGCGAGGACGTGACCAGAGTCAAGCAAGGTCTGTCCAAGGTGGCCTCGCGAGTACTCCAGAAACGCACGAAAATCTTCACTGACGCTGAGCGAGAACTGGCTCGTCTAGACGATGCACGTTCAATTGGTGCAATTGGCGGCATCAACTCCATCTGGTTGCAGCAGGACTTCGAGGCAAAGTACAGGTCACAGTACCGTCGCCTGCTAGAAGACGAAGCACGCCCGTTGCTGGAATTGAAACCTGCCTAGGTCAGGAACACCCGCATGACATGCGCGATGACCCCTCACCCCTCATGTCAAACGTTAGGCCTTCTAGGGGGAGCACTATGACCTGTCCGAAGATCGGTGACATCATTCTTATCCGTCCGCTTGATGGAGAGAAGTCTGCGAACACGCTCGTTCAGACGCTCTTGCGCGCAAAATTGGCTCAGTTCTCACATGTCGCAGTTGCCATTGGCGAGTTCTTCGCCATACACGCGATGCCTGCGGAAGGGGTACACATCGTGCCTATTGACCATTTCGCTATCGAGCGCATTAAAGTACTGCGCAGGAAGAATATTGACGGAAATCTCGACTTAAAACTCAAGCTCCACGACCGTCTGCTTTATTATTTTGGTCAAGCGTACAACAAGAAGTTTTGGTTTCGGAGACAGGAAACTTCGTCTTTTTGTTCCGAGCTGGCCGCGAAGGCTTATAAAGATATAGATCTACCGCTGTCCCGTCGGCGGCCAAAATGGGTTATGCCAGTTGATCTGCAAGACCTGCCTAGCACTGACTGGATCGACGTCACGGAAACCTATTTACCTAGGCAAGACAGCCCGCTCGCCCGGGCCATTGCTGAGGCAATGGGAGCCCGTACTGATCAGGAGCGCAGGGCTCAAGAGAAGCTTGTTGTTGATATAGCGCGCGGGCTGCATAGGGCGGAGGTAAATCAACTTGATTTCAGTGACGTAGTAAATGAGCTTAGAACACTGTTCCGACTGCCAAAGCAGGCTTTTCGCCTCGGCAGGAGTACATGGTTGGAGCACAAGCCGCCCAAGAAGCCGCGGCCAAGGAAGGCCTAACAATTTGCTCCAAAGGACCGCCTTCGGCGTCCGCTGAGCTATGTCATTGAGCGTCCGCTTTCTCAAACAGTCAATGACCAGTTTCCGTGGCTGCATCCGCTCAAGCGGCGGCACGCGAATGACTCAGATCAGCCTGGAGCAGACCATCACGTTCTTCAAAGAAATAAGTCCGCTGACTTGGAAATCAAGCAAAGTTTCAAAACGCTTGCTCCACTAGCCGTGCGCACCGAAAATCC
This sequence comes from Comamonadaceae bacterium OS-1, assembly GCA_027923965.1. Classification (NCBI taxonomy): domain Bacteria; kingdom Pseudomonadati; phylum Pseudomonadota; class Betaproteobacteria; order Burkholderiales; family Comamonadaceae; species Comamonadaceae bacterium OS-1. Next base: position 281,305 of record AP026969.1, on the reverse strand, counting down.
ATGCCATGACTGCACTTGTAGCCATACGCATACGCGGCTAGTCTCACCAGGCTGAACACCGGCCAGGCCGCCGCGCTATTTCTCCGGCGTACAAGCCAATCTTCTTCACATTTTCATGACTAGCCACCTTCGAGTGGCTTTTTGTCGTGGGCAATCGTGCGCCAGAGCCTCCACGGTTTTATAGGACTCACAACATGACCAAGCATCCCCTATTTCAAACTCTGGCCGATATCAACCGGCTGCGCGACGTACAGCGCCCGCTATTTGAATTAGTGGTTGACGACAATTACCTTGGCCGGTTAACGACAACTATGTTGGCCGGTTAGCCGGATAGACTCCACATGTTTCAACCGGAAACTTGCAGCAAGCTGGACACTAGAGACTATTAAATTTATGGATCTTAAAGATTTGGGGTTTCTTGGTGGCGCAGTCAGCGCAGTCATTGCCGCGATCAGCTATTGGGCTAAAACTCGTCACGAACGGCGGCGGGCCACTCGGACCGCCCTCTACTACCTTCTCGAAGCGCATCACCTGGTCCGACGCATCAATGCCGCCAACAAGCATCTTCCCAATGAATTAAGAGCGGCAATTGAGGCTAGTGGTGGTGCGATAACCGACGCAGAACTGACTTCGGTTATGGAACAAATGAAGCCCCTCATGCGCGGCTTCATGCAGGCGCCGCTCGAAGAGCTGAGCACGGAGATTCGAGTTCCATTTGCTACAGCTCTTGCGGACCTTGCTAAGGAAGATCCTGTTCTCGCGTTCGAGCTTCGTGGTCGCGACAAACTTCTGCTGCTTTCACAAAACATTGATGCAATGGTTGGTCAAGCTTTGGCACAGGCAACAGAGATTGGTGATGCTGAACGGTCTGCCGCGCGGTCGAATTTTGATGCTTTTCTGCTAGACACTGCTGCCACTGAGCTTGATAGCGCGATTCGATCCACCGCATGGAAGTGTGATTTAGTGACCCACCTTCGGGTGAAACTACTTCTGGCGCGTACTGCACGAAACGAGGTTGGCCAGCTTCGTGAGTTTTTAGCAGACATGGTGAAGCAGGTGGTCTCGACAGTAAAGGTGTCCCCGCAATAAACGTTAACCGGACGACCCAATGAGCCTCACGCAAAGTTTCACTACACTTGATCTACCAGCCACGCACATCGAAAATCACTGCCATGGCTACATGCGTAGCCATGCGCGGCTAACTTCACCAGGCTGACCACCAGCCAACCAGCCGCGCCATTTCTCCGGCGCACAAGCCCCTTTCCCTTTCCTTTTTTTGACTAGCCACCTTCGGGTGGCTTTTTGTCGTGGGCAATCGTGCGCCGGGGCTTCCTCACTTCTATAGGACTCGCAACATGCCCAAGCACCCGCTATACCAATCGCTAGACGACATCAACAGACTTCGCGACGCACAGCGCCCACTATTTGAATTAGGCCAACTGCTCAGTACACCAGGAGCTATGAGCGCGCTGGATACCTGGGAGCTAACTGTCTTTTGGCTAGTAGAGCAGCACCGGCATGGGGAATGGGGTGATCTGGGTGAGGAAGACAAAGCCCTGAACGACCAAGCGTTGTTGAACGGCAGTCGCATCTTCTCGGCCTATGAGGTGACCAACGCAGCGCAGGGTTCAAGCACCCGCCTGTATGTCATCACCGAGGCCGTCAACGAAACAACGGGCCGCCGCGACAGCACGACCGTGCTTCGGGCCGATGAGTACTGAGCATGGCGCAACTATATGCCACGGCGCGCCGACGCTCAAACCCCTACGTATTGATCGTCGGATCGCATGCACATCAGCCCATGCGCGACTTGCTGCTACTGCTGCCGCAACTGCCTGTAAGCGCCCAAGGCCGACCAGACTTCGACGCTGCGTCACCGGCATTACTGGTGCAACTCGCGGAATCCGCCGAGGTGCTGCAAAGCACATTCAACCTGGGCGTGGCGGCCATCGGCCAGTTACTGGCGCATGCATCGCCAGAGATCGATGACGGCACAGTCGGCCAAGACACCGTTGAGGCCATCGGTTGGTTGCTGTCCGAGTTGGGGACGGGTGCAGCCATCTGCTTTGAGCTATCTGCACCGTGCCGCCGTCACACCGCCGACTTTGCGCCACCGGACACAGCAACCTAGTCGCCTTTCCCGCACGGGCCCCGCCATTCGGCATCGCATCGCCAGACCTACCAGCTCAAACACCAGCGGCCACCGTGCCGCTTGTTCAAAGTCGGCTGACGAACGAATACTTAACATTAACCTTCACCACAATCATGAAAAAAACCGCACTTTCGGCATCCACTATCGTTGCCAAAGCAAGCCCGGCTATAACGATGGACTCGCAAAATGCTGAACTACTCAGGCCTCAGTCGAAGCTCGCTGCCGCCAACTACATGGAAGCCGCGCAGTCCGATGCCACCAAGCACGGATACGCCATTGACGTGCGGCACTTCTACCAGCATGGAGGCTCCATACCGGCCACTTTGGAGCAGGTAATTAATTACATCGTTAAGGCCGCATCGGTATGCGCCGTCGCAACTCTTCAGCGCAGGCTGATTTCCATTCACAAAGCGCATATTGACGCGGGGCATATGTCGATGTTGAAACATCCACAAGTCAAACGCACCATGCAGGGCGTTCGTCGCACCCTTGGCACACGCCAACGTCGGGTTAAAGCCGTTGTGAAGGATGATTTGCTAGAAATGCTGGTCATGGCCGGACAGCAAAAACCTATCAAAGCTGCACGCGACCAAGCGCTGTTGCTAGTTGGCTGGGGAGCCGCATTGCGCCGGTCTGAACTGGTGGCGCTGCGTTGTGAAGACATCACGGACCATTCAACGGGTATCGAAATACTGATCGTCCGATCCAAAACTGACCAGGAGGCTGCGGGCCGAACCTGTTTCATCCCGCATGCCAACGGGGAGCGTTGCCCGGTCAAAGCATTGAAGCACTACCAAGAACTGACCGGCATTCACACCGGATGGCTCTTTCGCGCTGTGGATCGGCATGACAACATCAGCGACACACCTCTATCGGCGCAGTCTGTGGCGCGAATTGTTAAAGAGGCGGTACGGCGCTTGGGAGGTGATCCGAGCCAGGTAAGTGGTCATAGCTTACGCGCCGGGTACTGTACCCAGGCCGCCATTGCGGGGCTACAGCCGTGGCAAATACGTGAGCAAACGGGGCATACCAGCGACCTGATGCTGGCACGGTACATCAGACCTGTGCAGAAACGCAAGATACCTAGCTTGCTGTAGTCGGAGCAAAGCTGGTTAGCTTTGGGTTGGAACTAAAGGTTTGGTTATTCGCATGGTATTTTTTTCGGATTCTGGCTAATTCAAAGGTTCTTTGATTACTTCGATGCGTTGATTCGCGAGACGCCTGTCAACCCCCTCTGCAATTTCGGAAACTAGGCTTTGCAGTTCACCTGAAATCGTTTCGTATTGAGATGTGTCTAGCAATCCGTATGGGGCTTGGAGTTCAATAATTGTGCCGTCGAACACTAACCCAACGGGTCTTTCTTCGACCGCAAGTATTAGTTGTTGCTCAGCAGGTGTACGTTTAACAATGAAATTTAACATTTGAGTCAGGTGTTCTGCATCCTGACCTTGTTGATTGGGGGAATCTACCACGACAGGGAACAACTTCGCATCACCCTTTTCTTTTGCCGTATGCAACACTGCGAACTGGTATGCGAGTAACGACCTTGGCAAAGCACTTCCGCTGGCTGTGATGTTCGCGTCGGGTTTCTTCTTAACATCCTCGCGTAGGTCTTGTACGCCCAACTCACTGACAAAGAGTTCAATCCGTTCCGCATAGAAACTATTTATCTCTTTGGTTCGCTCTGGCAAATCAAATTTAGAGACCTTCTCTTTGAGATCAGCGGAAATTTCCTCATGCTTTATAAGTTGCCGTTTCAAAGAGTCCATGTCCTTAGAGAATGCGGCTCGGACAACTTCCGAACTCTGACTATCAACTACGTCCTGTAAACGCAACGCGCCCTTTTTTATTTTCAAAGTCTTCTCAATCTCATGAGACTTTAGTCTTACCCGGTTCAGTCTCCCTTGAATTCCGGCTAAAACTTCATCAACTTTTTGACGTTCTGACTCCAGTTCAGCGATTATTTTTCTAAGAGTTTCCGCATCATCAACAAGCTCAAGGCGAATTGGAAAACCATTTTCGTGTGTAGTGCCGCAAGTGGGGCAGAGCAACGTTGGTTCGACCTTGCTTTCGGTAAGGTACTTCAAGTCGCCCTCCAGATCGCGCAATGCGTCCTTTGCCATCGCTATTTGCGTACTCAGCGATTCTTTGACGGATGCTTGTTCAAAGGCTTTGCTCCGAAGAGACTCTTGCTCCTGATTCAACTGGGTTGAACTCCTGAGTAGATCAGCTATCTCTTGCTTGAAAGCTCCTGCATCAATGCGCAAGGTCGTACGAGGCAGAGATTTTTTGACGCGAACCAAGGCAGATTGAACGACGCCAAGTTCGTGAGCAACTTTTGTGGCTTCGGCCTTGGCTTTTGTCTCTTCAAATTTCGCAATGTAATAACCGTTTGGGCGTTGTCCAGTCACATACGAGGTAAGAGGCTTTGCCCACGTGGAAAACTGGCTCAGTTTCTCAAAAGAGTTCCATTGCTTTTGCCAACTTCCATCCTGATCGAAATAGAACGGCAAGAACAGAAATGGGGGCGTCGCCTGTGACAGTGACTCTTGATGCGTTGGCAACATCAAGTGGAAATCGAAAAGGTGTGCCAGTAAGTTCGACCATTCACTGTACTTTGTCGTAACCTTGATCGTGCCAGTGGACTCATTCTTTAAGGCATAGACATTTGCACGTCGATACGCAAGGTAATCAACGCCATCAAGATCAAAACGCAGAACGGATATTGCTAGGCTATCCCAGCGGTCAGACTTGCCCTTGGTCTCGCACCCCAGCGTCTTGAATATGTGTTTGACCAGCGTCGATTTCCCCGTGTGATTCTTGCCCACCAGCAAGGTCATCTTCGGATTGAATTCGATGCTGCGCGCTGCTCTCGATGCTTCGGATACGAGCCAGAGCTTTTTGAATCGCAAACTTCTCATGTTTGCCCTTCCTTAAATTTCTTACCAAGCGGAGTGTGTTGTTGAGCTTGCTCATTGATTGATCCTGTAGAGAATCGCCGCGAGCAGATAGTGGTTATCAAGCATGGACAATGTCGAAGAGTTAGTGGATGTTGAAATTTCATTTTCAATCCACTTGGCAACATCCCAAGATGCGACCAAGGTGTTCGGAATCGCTGGCATTTGTAGCTCAATGGATTGCTCAAGCAATGCCACGACCGCACCTCCTTTGCCTGCTTTGTCAATCAAGTAGCGGCGGGCACCGTCTTTCACCTTATTGCGATCAACAAACGAAACGTTTTCCTGAACCAGCCCAGCTATTGCTGCGTCAATAATTTCGCTGTCCGGTTTTCTGGCCAGAGTCGTTGCAAGCATTTCATTGAACTGACTTTTGGCGATTCCTCTTATCTGGCAAAGTTCTTCAAACGTGGATGCATCCTGAGTTGATGTCGCTCTGATTTTGAGTTCGCCGTAGAGCGCCTTGCAAAAAACATCGGCCCTTGCTCCATGCGTGGGGAATTTCTGGCCTAGATACGACGAAACTCGGCCAATTGCGTGATTTTCCAGATCATCCATTGCGAGCGGACTCTTGACGAACGTAAGCGCCCCGAATTCAATGTCTGCCTCCGTGCATTTGAGTTCTCCTGCAATAGATTTTTGCAGTGACTCCTTCAACTCCTTTTCTATATGGTCGGCATTAAACCGTTCACTCTCAGTCGATTCACTTCCATCATGAAGAGTCAAATCAACAGGGGCATTGCTCACGAAGGCAATTGATGCAGTGGAGTCGGGCGATATGCGTTTGGATTCAAACAGCTTTGCCAGAATTGAAACCCCTTCTTTCGGGGGCTTCGCCAAAGTTGTCTTAGTCCACTTGGCTCCTACTGCACCTTCCTTTTTTCTTGATCTGGAAGAGATTAAGTTTCGTCGGAGTAACGGCCGTATCGAGTACCGCTACATCCTCAATGAACTCAATAAGCAGAAGGTAGTCATCTTGTTCGAGGTCAAGCTTTAGCAAGTGGCAGAGCGCCCAATACCGTTGAAACTCGTGACCTTTTCCGCCATGCCGACCGCCGCGCTCTTTCGTGAGCGAATCATTTAGATGATCGTGAAATGGCATTTGCTCCCTTTCTTATTCAGCCGTTGAGCCGACCATTCAAGTCGCCCATGCTCAGCAACCTCGAAATGCTCGCATCAAAAGCCCGCTTGAAATCAGCGTCACCAGCGTAACGCTTGTACAAGTCCAACTCCCGGCGACGCTCGATGCTGACGGCATGTTGAATCAGCTTCTCCAGAGCCAACTGCCTGTTCTGCGCATCAGGGTTGTCCTCGACCTGTACCTTGTAATCGGCATGATTCACCACATGCTTGGCGATATTGATGAACTTGACGCGCTGCTCCTCCGGCGTGGCCTCCCAACCAGCGAAGTGCCGATTATTGAAGGTGCGAACAATCGCCTCCAACGAATCCACATCGCCCGGCCCAGTATGAGGGCCACGCACATTCGGGTTCTGCGGATCAAGTTCGGCTTCACCAGCATCAAGGCCAATCTTGGCTTCAAGCCGTGACCGTTCCAACCCGTAGGTCGATAGGTCAATGCTGTTCAGCAACTCGTCCAGCTTGTCCTGGTCAGGGTCTTTGACCTTCAGCTTGGGGATCAGGAATTTCAGGAACCAGTGCAGCATTTCCCAGTTCACGTTGTTGAACGGGATGATGGCCGCCACCTGCGCGTAAATCTTGACGAACTGCTTGGCCTTGATCTTGAAGTCAATGCGCTCCTCGTCGTCTAAGTCGGCATCGAAGCGGGCCACCACCGTGTCGATGATAGGGGCGAGTTCTTCGGCTTCGGCGCTGGCAAAGAACTTCTCGTTGAAGGTCGTGACATCTGCCCAGTCATAGATACCAAACTTGTCCAGCTCGCCCCTTAGATCGTGCAAGACATTCACGTTCGTTGGCTCGCTCAGGCTGGTGGACGTGTAGAAAGGGTCAAACGCCGCCTTGATGTCGTCCACGGAGTTGTAGAAGTCGAGCACAAAGGTATCGCTCTTACCCAGTTTCCAGTTGCAGCGGTTGAGCCTGGACAGCGCCTGCACCGCCAGAACGCCTTGCAGCTTCTTGTCCACGTACATGGTGTGCAGCATGGGTTCGTCAAAGCCAGTCAGGTACTTGTTGGCAACCACCAAAATCTTAGCATCGTCCTTCTCAAATTCATCGGGCAAGTCACGCACAGAAAAGCCGTTCAAAGAGTCTTCGGTGTGCTTGATGCCGTCCACCATCTTTTCGCCGGAGAAGGCCACCAGCGCCTTGAACGGCGCATTGGCCTCCGTCAGCGCGGTACGTATGGCAAAGAAGTAGCGGATGGCGCATTCGATATTGCGCGTCACCACCATAGCCTTGGCTTTGCCCTTCAGCTTCTTGGCTTGCCAGACGCTGGCTGTGAAGTGATCAACCATGATCTTGGCCTTCACCTCAATGGTCCTGGGGCTAGCTTCGACAAAAGCTTTAAGCTTCTTCTGCGCCTTGGCGGTGTCGAACAACGGGTTGTCCTCCACCGACTTCTGCACCTCGTAGTAGCTCTTATAGGTCGTGTACTTTTCCAGCACATCGAGGATGAATTTCTCCTCAATGGCCTGCTTCATGGAATACAGGTGGAAGGGGTAGAACTTGCCGTCGGCGGATTGGCGACCAAACTTTTCCAGCGTGGCCGGCTTGGGCGTGGCGGTGAACGCAAAGTAGCTGGCGTTCTTGCTCATCTTGCGCTCGTTCATCGCCGCCAGAATCTGGTCTTGCACATCCACCGGCTCATCACCGTCTTGGCCCGCCAAGGTTTCATTCACCTTGTCTGCAGCCACGCCCGATTGGGAAGAGTGCGCCTCGTCGATGATGACAGCAAACTTGCGGTCAGACAGTTGCCCGATGCCATCCACGATGAAAGGGAACTTCTGCACCGTTGTGATGATGATCTTCTTGCCAAGCTCAAGGTTGTACTTCAGCTCCTGTGCGCTTTCGCAGTGGGCAACGATGTTCTTGGTTTCAGAGAACAACTTGATGTTGTCCTTGAGCTGGGTATCTAGCACGCGCCGGTCTGTCACCACCACGACGGAATCAAACAGATTCGCGGTGCCCGTGGTGTCGTACTGCTCCACCAGTTGATACGCCAGCCATGTGATGGAGTTGGATTTGCCCGAACCTGCCGAATGCTGAATCAGGTAGGTCTGGCCCACGCCCTTCTGCTGGGCATCCTGCAGAATGCCGCGCACCACGTCGAGCTGGTGATAGCGGGGGAAAAACAGGGCCTTGCGCTCCTTGCCGGTCTTTTTGTCTTTCTCGACCGTGAACTTGGCGAATTGCTCAATGATGTTGGTCAGGCTGCGGCGCGGCAGAATGTCTTGCCACAGGTACGCCGTCTTGTGCCCATTCGGATTGACCGGGTTGCCCTTGCCGTAGTTGAAACCCTTGTTAAACGGCAAAAAGTTGCTGTCGTTGCCCGCCAGTTGCGCGCACATGAAAGCCTCATCCGGGTCCACGGCGAAATGCACTAAGCAGCGCCCAAACTCGAACAGTGGTTCCTTGGGGTCGCGGTCGGTACGGTACTGGCGAACGGCGTTCTGCACGTTTTGGCCAGTCCACGGGTTTTTGAGTTCCAGCGTCGCCACCGCCAAACCGTTGACAAACAGGGCCATGTCCACCGACTTGAAGGTGTCCGTCTGGCTGTAATGCACCTGCCGGGTCACGCTGAAGCGATTGGCCTCAAAGTTGGCAACCACCTCGGGGTTGAGGTCGTTGTATGGCAGGCGGTAGAGCAGATCGAAGTGGGCATCGTCAATGTCCAGTCCTTTCTTCAGCACGGCCAGTACGCTGTCTTTTTTGATCCTCTTGTTCAGCCGCTCCAACACCAGCCGCTGCCAGTTGGGTCGGTCTTTCAGCTTCGCCAATTCCTTGGGCTGGGTCGCTTCGAGAAACTCCCAAAAGAGTTTGCCGTCAACAGCGAACTCCTGGTCAAAGTCAGCCGGATCGCCAATGCGATAGCCGTCCTTCGCAAGTGCGTTTTCGATATGCGATTCAAGCGCAGCTTCGTTGGTTTGACTGACCATGTTGTTCCCTATTGACCTTTTATACCGCTTTGCTGTGTATCTTCGACTCAACGCAGAGCTTTGTGTACTGCTCAGTGAAGGCTCCCAGTCTTACCTTACGTACAGCCACGTCGTCCTTTGAAGACGCAACGTAGCGACGGGGGATATGCGCTTCCACTGCGTCACCCAGATTCGTCTTGATAATGCCCGTGCTTTTCAGCACCCAAGAGCCATTTGCCCGGCCATTGCCAGCATCCACAATCATCTGGCAACTGATCTCGCTCAAAAATAGCTGAACGAGCCTGTCGCGCGTTGCTACGTATGGAAAAACAAGTGCATTCCCTAAATTTGCTGCCGGAAATATTGCCAGTGTTGGCAAGGCCAAGTCGTTAGACAGATTTGAGAGCTTCGCCTTCTGCTCCTCATAGCTGGAGGCAACTTTCATATCACTTTTGATCTTCTTCAGATCTTTTGGGTGAAATAGTGATGGCGACTCCGCGGCAAGGAATACCAGCGCCGCGAAGTAAAAATGGAGCTGAAAGAACGGGAGGTCTGAGTTTTCCACCATGCCAGCCAGCCACTTCAGCTTTTCGCTGGCAGGGGCAGTTTGGTGATACAAAAAGACTGTTGCGGCAAGATAGCCCGACAACAACTCGATGTTGGTTTTGATCGCCACCCTTGACTCAGCAAGCGATGTCTCGAATTCGGCCGATCCGACTTTTGCTGCGGACCATCCGAAAGTACGTTCAAGAAGTTCAGCGTATTCTTTTAGTTTTTCCGGGGCACCAGCATAGGTCTGCCTCTGCTCAATCATCGCAAAGGTTGGATTTAATTCAATTGGGGTACTGCGCAATAGATCCGCGATGAATGTATTGTTTTCAGGCCTGCGATTCTCGACAAGATCATTAAAAACGTTGTTGTCGAGAATCAGTGAGTGAAGTACCGACGTGCCCGCAGCAGTTTTCCCACGGCTTTGCAGCAGTGGTTTGATGTACAGCACATCCTCAGCGTCTGGACGCTCCCCGTGAGGTTGCCCGTTTAGTACCCATTGCTCACTGATGATTGATTCGACGAACACGGTGATGAACTCCCTTTAGGTTTTTATTTTTCCTGTCACCAGATTTTCAATCAAGGATGCGCGAAATTCATTCAGTGCCTCAATCTGATCTCGAATCTTTTCTGTCAAAGCTGATGTTTGATTGATGATCTGCTCAGCGTAGGCTGCTATTTGAATCTGTTCATCCAGCGGCGGCAGGAGCGAAACAAGCTGTTTGAATTCATCCCAGTACAGCCGTTTTCTGAAATCGGTAATCCCTTTCGAGTAGCGGTCCATCTCGCGAATGAATCCATGGGTGCGATAGAGATACTCGAAGTAAGCGCCGTTGATGGTGGCGAGTGGTGCGGCAACCACGTATGCAGGACTGACAAGACCATCAACGCGAACCACGCCAATAGCCCCTTGCCATGCACGCATCATGTTGTACGTGACATCACCGGGTCGAACCCGTTTGTAGCTGGTTTTATCCTCAATGCGGATTTTTGCCCGTACGTTCTCTGTGTCATCCTGTTCTTCGTCGGAAACTCCCGTATGAAGTGAAACAGAAAGAATCGGAAAATCAGCATGGCCGGACTCCTTGCGTTCGCGGAAAAGCGTACGGTTTGCCATTTGCTGCCAATGAGCAGGCACTTGACCAATCCACGTAACGCCGCTGTCGCGCATACGTGCCATTGGATTTAGGCCTCTGGTAACAGCTTGAGTAATCAGAATGTCCTTTTGCTCTTGAAAAAAATCAATTAATCGCTTCTTCTTTGCAATCGCAGCATCAATTTCAGTGGCTTTCCGGTCGAGAAAGGTGACGATGCGATCTTGCTCTTGACGGGGAGGTAATGCTATTAGTAGATTTTTTACAAACGGAGTCGTAATTCTCTTTTGACCCGCAGTGCCTTCCATAAAAGGAACTGCAGCTACCCGGAATGCGTCGTTGTGCAGTAGGTAGTAGGTGAACTTCGGGTTTATCGTCGCCGAAGGTCGAAAAACATGAAACTCGGTTGACCCGATTCCTTTCGGTGTGGGCAAATCACTGACAAGTGCCCCCTTGCCGTTTTCAAAGCAAGGTGTGATCTTTGCCAGCAGAACATCGCCGACTTGAAACTCTGTAAGTGATGGACCAAATAGTTGTCTAAGCCCTTGTCGGTGAATATCGAAGGTGCCATCGCTATTCATTGCTTCCATCGGAACAAACGTAACCAATTCGCCTGCCCTTGAGGAATTTCCTGATGGATTGACCGTGTGGATATGCTTGACCCTTTTGAGACTCCAATGCTCGGGGATTTCCCCCAGACGCTCTACACCGCTGGGTTTGTATCTCTCATACTGTTGCATCCGCCACCTCCCGCAAGCGGCTCAGTGACCACAACTGCCTCGCGATGCCTTGGTAAGCAGCATAGCGTTCGTCGAAACTGGCCTTCTTGAATTCATTGAACGACTTGAATGGCAGGCCGGTGCGTGCCATCAATTGCAAGAAGCCGGGGTTGTGCTGGTAGCAGGCGCTGTGCAGCGAACGCGCCAGCAAGTTTTCCTTCTGGTAGTGCGCCACCTTGTCGGCAAAGGTCTTGTCGTTCAGGCTGGCATTGATCTTCTTGGGTAGCAGGACAAGGCCGCCGATGCGGTTGCGGTAGCTGGCGAATTCTTGCGCATGGGCGAATTCATCTGCATGGCGCTCGAAGTGGTTGGCCCACAGGTGTTCGATTTCGTAGGCGTTTTTGCCAGAGCGCACGATGTATTCCAGATAGCGCCCCGGCTGGCCGCTCTGTTCTTCAACCCAGTGAGTGAACCGGGCCAACTGGCGGTGCAGGCTCTTGGCATTCCAGTTAATCAGCGACGGCTGATCTTCAAGCGGGAACTCCTTCTCGTCGCTGGTCAGACGTGCAATCAGCTTCTGGCTCAATGCTTCCAGCGACAGGTTGCGCAGTTCCTTGGTCAGTAGGAAAGTGGCGTACTGCAAGGTGGAGTAGTCGATGGACTTGAAGTTCCACAGGCGGCGATTCAACCAGCAGTCCAGATAGTCAGCGGTAAGACGCAACTTGGTCCTGACTGTGGCCTCGTCATCCGTGGGCAGCAGCGGTGCCAGCAGCACCTGAAACTGCTGGGTAAAACCGTGGTCCGCATTGAAGCGAACAGACTCAAGCCCCTGCTTCAAGCCCTCGCAAGCCTCCAGCAATTCCAGGTACACACGGGCAAAGAAGCGCAGGTCTTGTTTAACCCAGCGGTTGAAGTCTTCGCTGACGTTCAACCCCACCAACTCGTGATTGGTACGCACCCACCGGTGGTACTCCGTGCCGATCAGGTCAAAGTCTTCTGGCTTGGCACCTTTCTTCCGTTCACGGATGTCGCCAGCGTACTTGGCACGTAGCCATGCCTTGAAGAAATCAGCCTCAGTTTCCTTCGTGTCGCGGTCGTTGTCCCGCTTGGCAAAGGTCAACAGCCATTGCTTGATTTCCTTGTTGGCCTCGGCCCGCTTGGTCGCATCGGTGATGCTGGCCAGCAGGTAGCCCTTGAGCATGTCGGTGTTGCTCAAGGAAAGGCCACGGTCATTCATGGTCTCGAAGATGGTGTACGCATCTGCATCGGCGTACGCCGTGATTTCCACCAAGTGCACCTTCTCCAGCAACCAATCGACAAAATAAGGCAGCGCCTTGGTGCCGGATATGTCTTGCGGGAAAGCATCGCCAATATCGTGGAAGCGCCCAATCAGGTTATGAACCGATTCGGACTGATCGGCAGTGTCATAGCCCTTGCCATCAAACAAGGCTTCCATGCAGTCATTGCGCTCCGGCACATTCAGGTTGAAGGACTTAGTGCCAAACTTCTTGGAGAAGATCAGCTCTTCAACGGGTTCCGCATCGTCGCGGTCTTTTTGCTGGCTGTGCAAGTAGAGCAAGAGCAAAGTCAGGCTGGTCATGCGCTGCTGGCCGTCAACAATCAGGCGTTCGCTGATCTGCTGCTCGTTCTTGCGCTGGCTGATGACAATGGAGCCAAGAAAGTAGTGGCCGTAATTGGCAACGTCGGCGCGTTGATGGGCTTCTTGATAGTCCTCCAGAAACGCGCCGGTTAGGTCAGACACAAGCTCAACCATCTGCTTGGTCTGCCACTTGTATTCGCGCTGGTAGTAGTCGATACCGTACTTGGCACCGGACAGCAGTTCGCGCACCGTGCGGGTCTTGCCTTGGATTTCTTGCATCACTTGGCTCCCGATACAAAGCTGACCAGTTGTTTCAACAGGCCATCGGTTTCAGCTTCCAAAGCGAGGATTTCCGCCGTCACTTCTTCGAGGCTGCGCAATGGCTTGTGTTGATAGAAGTACTTGTTGAAGCTGATCTCGTAGCCAATCACTGTCTTATCGAGCGCAATCCACGCCTCGTCAACGTGGGGGCGCACCTCTCGAATGAAGTATTCATGAATAACGCTGGAGGCAGTGGGCACCTTGCTCTTGGCCAAGGGCACGTTCTCGGTGTCGCGCAATTCGCTGTCGGGTTCGTATTCGATAAATTCGCCTGCCTTGCTGGACTGGGACGATTGGGGCCAATAGCCATAGTCACCCAGCCGCTTGGCGGTGGTCTGCAATTCCGAGAGCAGGTCTTTAAGTTTGGAGCCGCTCAGCTTGTGCTGCTTCTTGATAACTTTGGCAGCCCGTGGGTCGCGCCAGCTCACGGCATTCAAAACCTGTTTGCGCTCGGGCTTGGAAAGCTTCAACTTCAAGGCGGCGCAAGCCTCATCCACCATGGTTTCAAACAAGTTGAAATCGAGGTGTTCGTCTGCTCCCACCTTGGCGGCAATCTGCTGTGCGGCCAGCATGATGTCGCGCTGGGCCTGCCATGTGGTCTGTGCCAGCAGTTCTTTGCGGTTCTTGGGCGAAAGGGTGATTTCTTCGCGCTCAAGATGGTTCTCAATGGCTTCGGCATGGGACTTGAGGTCGGTATATACCTCGTCGCCGTATTTGCCAAAGACCCATTCCATGATCTCTTGCATGCCCGGTGTGAAGCGCAGGGTGGCAATGCGTTCGGCGCTGAACTGCGCGGCCAGACGCAAGGGGCGCTCTACTGTGACCTTGTAATAGCCAAAGTCCCGGTTGTCGAAGACCTTTGATACGCCTTCGTCGGCAAGGTCCAGATAAAGCTGGGTGATCTGCTGAATGTGCTCGGCGGTAAATTCACAGTTCTTCTCGCCAAGGTTTTTGCGCAACTTCTGGTACAGGTTGGATGCGTCGATCAGTTGCACCTTGCCTTGCCGTTTTGCCGCCTTGTGGTTGGACAGCAACCACACATAGGTCGTGATGCCCGTGTTGTAGAACAGATTGTTCGGCAACTGGATGATGGCTTCGAGAAAGTCGTTCTCGAGAATGTGACGGCGGATGTTGCTTTCTCCGCCGCCCGCATCGCCTGTAAACAAGGCTGAACCGTTATGCACAGAGGCAATGCGAGAGCCCGAAAAGCGCGTGGCGTTCTTGTCACTCAGGTCTGAGCGCCGCTTCATCTTGTCCACCATTTCCATCAGAAACAGCAACTGGCCATCTGATGAACGCGGGATAGCAGGAAACCAATCGAAACTTTCGCCGGTGTAGTCCGACAGATTCACTTGGAAACGATGGTCGAGAACCTCTTTACCTTCAATGATGCCCTTTTGATCGCCCTTCCAAGACTTTCCATAGGGTGGGTTGCTCAACATGAAGTCGAAGCGCGTACCCGAAAAATCATTGGTTGCCAGCGTCGAGCCAAACTTGATGTTCTCGGGATCATTGCCCTTAATCATCATGTCGGACTTGCAAATGGCGTAAGTCTCGGGGTTGATTTCTTTGCCGTACAGGAACACGCCCACCTTAGCCTTGATCTCGCCTTCCGCGTCCGTTACGAAGTCTTGCGATTCGGTCAACATGCCACCGCTGCCACACGCAGGGTCATAGATCGTGAGTGGATTGGGGAGTTGATCTTTAACCGGTATGAAGACCAGATTGGTCATGAGGTTGATAACTTCACGCGGCGTGAAGTGCTCCCCAGCCTCTTCGTTGTTTTCTTCGTTGAACTTGCGGATCAGTTCTTCAAACACGTAGCCCATGCCAAGGTTTGACAGGCCTGGCTGGGTGCGGCCATCTGGCCCCTTGCGGTCGCCAGGACTGATGTTGATTTCCTCCGCCACAAACTTCTCGATCACGTCGTGTAGCACGTCCGACTGTGCCATCTTGCGAATCTGGTTGCGCAAGTCGAACTTATCAACGATCTCTTTGACGTTGTCCGAAAAGCCATCAAGGTAGTTCTTGAGGTTGGCTTCGAGCTGCGACGGATTACCCAGCAGGGACTTGAGCGTGAACTTTGACGTGTTGTAGAAAACGTAGCCGGAGGCTTCGCGGAGACCATGGGGGTCGAGGTCGGCCATGTCTGCGTCTTCACGCTGGAAACGCACTTCTTCAAGGACCGTGTCTTTTGACGACTCCAGCAGGCAGTCAAGGCGGCGCAGAACAAACATCGGCAGGATGACATCGCGGTACTTGCCGCGAACAAATACATCACGAAGGCAGTCGTCTGCGATTGACCAGATGAACGAGACGATCTTGTTATGTGTTGAGTGATCCATGAATCCTTTGGGTACTGGTAGTGCTGTGCGGGCCCATCAAGGGGACGCAGGCCACAGCGACTGAAAATCAAATGAGAGCTGCCGGTGGTGCCGGATCGACAGCAGGTAAATGGTGGCGTCGAAACGTGCGTATAGCAGCAGGTAGTGCGACATCACGTATTCACGTATCTCGCCATCCTTGGCGATAGCCTTGAGCTTGCGTTTCAACCCGTCGATACCGTTGCTAGCCTCTACCGAACGGGTAGGGTGTTCAAAGAACATCCGGCCCATGCCGGGGAAGCGTTCAAGGTTCGGAATGACGGTGTCGATGAGTTCGTCCAGCAGCGACTCAAATGCCTGCGGCGCATTGGCCTTAAGTAAGAATGCTTCTGCCTCTTCGAGATTGCGCTCGAAATTCGCGGTGAGCTTAACAATGTGTTTATTTGCCACGGTCCGAAGGTCGCTCAGTCTTGAGCCTTGGCGGCGCGGCGGCGCTTCAATGCGGTCAGGGTGTTGTGCGCATCTTTCACCTTGCCAGCGGCAATGTCGTCCACGCCCTTACCCGCATCGTCAATCAGCAGTAGGTGAATGCGTTCGCGCTCCAACTGGTGGTAATAGTCCAGCCGCTGGGAGTCGATGATGGCGACGTAGCTCTCGCCATTCTTAGTGATGATCTTTTCAGCACCGGCCTTGACCTGCTCAACCAAGTCAGAAAGGGTGGCTCGTGCCAGAGTGAGGGGAACCACATCGCCTGCAGTGAACGCCATGACAGTCTCCGGTTAGTTGAAAAGCGTACAGAGTACTGCACATTATGCGTGAAGTTATTGACACTAAACCACCCAATGCTGTGCAGCAATGCAAAACAGGGGCCAAAGACCACACGATGCAATCTTGAACAACCACTTGACCTGAACATGACTAGGCAATGGCCTACTAACTCAAGCAGGTGTACGGCATAACGTGCGTATTACGGTATTACGGTATTACGGTATTACGGTATTACGGTAGCGATGAAGGCAGTGATTGCGTGGCGGAAGGCTTCAGCCGCGCATTGATGGAGTTGGTCAAGCTGTCCCGGTTGAAGCTGGTGTTGGTGAACTCGGGCGGCTGGTCACTCAAGGTAGGTACCTGCACCGCTGTGAGATCACCGAGCAGGCCCGATACGTTGCTGGCGAAGAACCCGTTTTCGTAGCAGTTCTGGCTGATGGGCGGCACCTTGTACTTGGTCATCAAGATGCGCTGCATCGACAAAACCACCTTCTTGCTGTCTTCGGCAGTAGCCCGATAGAACCCCGCCAACTGGCCGGAGCGTGCAGCCTCCAGGAACTGTTTGCGGTTGGGATACAGGACACCCTGTGGTATGGCTCCGGTGCCTGCGGTGGCTCCTGCAGGGGAACCCAGCATGTCAGCCGCCGTAACCCCTTCAGTAGCGGCCTTGCGGCAGGCCGCTACACGTTTCGCCTACGTTGCAACCCGGCTTACTTCGCAGCGGGTTTGTTCATTGCAGTGACACCGATGTACCAACTGGGCTCCAGCCCCTTCAGATCGGTACGGATATGCAGCTTGGCATCTGCGTGCATGTAAGGGTCAATCACATATTGGACGGTCTTGCCATCGCCGCCCTTCTGACGGTGCACGACAACACAGCGGCCCACTTCCCAGTCGGCGTCGTAGTCCACCATGGTGATGGCAACCTCGGATAAGTCCTTGAACTCGGCTGCTTCCTTCCACACCGTGCCAACCAGGCCATATGCTGCTAACAGCTTGGCGATCAGATCACCGTCTAGGTATGCGTGGAACGGACCTGTCTTGGGAACGCCGAACGTTTCAGCCTGTTTGCGCATGTCGTCAACGGTCTTGCCGTTGCCGACCAGGGTGGCAATCACGGCGTAAATGTCGGCGTGCCGGTCTTCGCCTTGGGATACGCGCTTGAACGCAGGTTGAAATACGGCACCGGGTGCGGTGGGCGCTTGTTGGGTGTTGGTGGTAGCCATGGAATGATTCCTTGAGTAGAGGGTTGAAATCAACGCGCAGGGCAAAGCCAGCCTGAGTTGCCGGTGAGCTCAGGGATTCACGAATCAAGGGGTGTGGGCTTTGCGGCGACGGGCTGATTGCCCTGCGCGCTGGTCAGCGGCAAGCTAGCATCGAAGAGGTGTGTTGCCGTGACAGTTTTGAGTGTAAGCGCCTACCAACTAGCGGCGGTCAACTAAATAACTTCGGCGGACAGCACCGAAGGCCGTTTGTGATTGAATCTGCGATGCCTTCCGCAGATACCAAATTTCTGCTTATAATCTAAAGCTATGCTGGTTTCAGCTTGGTATGTGTCGCCGGTGTAGCTCAGTCGGTAGAGCAGCTCATTCGTAATGAGAAGGTCGGGTGTTCGATTCATCTCTCCGGCACCAAAAAACCAATGAAATCAACAAGTTAAAGAAGTCGCCTAGTGCGGCTTTTTTGCTTTCTGGCTTGTGGCGGCACACTTGGCACAGTAGATTCAATCGACTGCCACGCCGACCAGGCTCATTCGGCGGCGCGACTCCATAGCGACTTGCCGTGTTCAGACCTCGCATATCTGCGGGATCAGCCTTTCCCACTACAGTAGTCCAAACCGATTGCTCACCCGACGCTATAGGGTTCTTGAGAAATCTCGAATAGCTGAAATCCGCCTGACTTGTCCGTCAAAATGCATCTAAGAACGACAACCTGTACATCGGACAGCCATTTGCTTGGTGGTTAGCCAAGCTGCTGTTTGAGCCTGAATAACCAAGAATGAAAATACGCACCCTTGCCGCAGCGGTCCATATCGCCATTTCGACACTTGTTCTATGCCCACCACTGCATGCCCAGAACATGCTCAAAGACGGCGGTGCGGCGAGCACGCCGGATGACTGGCTCCTCGCACGGAAAGGTTCGCGATGGTGGTATGACATCCAACCCAGCCTGCATCCGGTTCAGTTGCAAAAGGCAACGCCCACGGCTCAAGAGCAGGCAGTTATCGAGCGCGCCCGCACCTTGTTCGCAAACCGGCCCGCGAAAGCCATTGCTTTGATGGATGGCGCCAAGGTGCTGTACCAGGAATACAAAGCACCGGCGGACGATGACTCGTACCTCAGCGGTTTCTCCATGGGCAAGACTGTGACTGCGATGGCGGTGGGGCAAGCCCTGTGCGATGGCAAGCTCAAAATGGAAACAGCGGCCAGCGAGCTGATGCCCGAATTAAACGGCAAGGCCTTGGGCAAAGCGACGGTGCGAGATTTGCTGCGTATGGCATCCGGTGGCGCAGAGCCAAACGCGGACAGTTCGGTATGGACACCTGCGCAGTTTCAGGCATGGAAGACCGGCGAATTGAATTTGGTGGACTTGGTATCCGACGACCGGGTTGCCAAAGCGGCCAGAGGTGTGTTTTCTGAATACAAGCCAGGAGAGCATTTTTCATACAAGCAAACCGATCCCTTTGTGCTTGGAATCATGGTGAGTCGTGCGACGGGCATCACCGCCGACCAATGGATGCAGGCAAAAGTGCTGGATCCGATGGGGGTGGCATTGCCCGGTATCTACCAACAAGATCGTGCGAAAAATGGCTTGGCAGATAGCGGTTTCCGCATGCATATGGAGGACTGGATGCGGTTTGCCTTATGGGTCAAGCAGTCGTCCAAGGAGACCGGATGTTTCGGTGAATTTGTCAGGGCATCTGCGACCACCCAGATCGCCAACGATGCCAACCGCGCCGCTCGCAAGGCAGGCACCTTGTTTGACGGCTACGGCTATTTAACTTGGACGGACAGTACGATGGCCCCGAATACATCGTGGGCTGTGGGCTGGGGAGGTCAACGCATCGGCTGGGACAACAACTCTGACCGTATGGTGGTCGTGTTCAGTAATGCGGAGAACTGGATGCCGGATATTTACGGGTTAGCTAAAGACTGGAATAGCCTGTCGAAATAGCACTAGCTCTCGGCGACGACTCAGTCAAACAGGACCCATTGCGCTCCAACTCGTAGGTCAAGAAATTACAGAATTTATACCGTCAAAATCCCGAACGCACTGAGAAGATCACAAGGAGTCGACTCATGCCGCGAGGGTGATGTGTAACGCAGTCGCTTCGCGCCGATATCCCCAAGGCCTAAGACTGCGTTCCAAGCCTGAGTGCACGAGGATTCTTCTTCAGAATCAACAGCCAGCAAGTTGGACAATCCGTACTTACCATTTCGCTCATGGTACTGACTGCCGACAACCACTACCCAATGGGCGCTGTATTTGTCCCAGCCAAGAGTCGCTAGCACGGGCTGATCGTGCAGATCAATCCACTCTTGAATAGCGCAAAGACCGCCCAGCAGTTTTCCTTCTTTACGGCCAGAAAGTTCAATCTGCGCGACTTCCAACGCAGGAATTCTCTTGACCTGCTGCTGAACACCTCTTAGCAACTC
This sequence comes from Comamonadaceae bacterium OS-1, assembly GCA_027923965.1. Lineage (NCBI taxonomy): Bacteria > Pseudomonadati > Pseudomonadota > Betaproteobacteria > Burkholderiales > Comamonadaceae > Comamonadaceae bacterium OS-1. The sequence goes on along the minus strand of AP026969.1, from coordinate 261,110 downwards.
CATCAAATTCTCTATTTCGGTGCCGTTGGGGATCAACGCTTCGGTGGAACGACTCCACCTTCCAAGTACTGTGCGTCCATCGGCAGGCGCATCCCATAGTTTGCTTACTTGCTTTTCAGTAAGGACTCCCGACAGCATGAGAGCGTTCATCAACGCATAAGGTCCGCAGGCGCCATCGAGGTGGCCTTGTCGTTTCGCAACAGTATGAGTTTTAACCCCATCCCAGTGTTCGGTCAGGGACAGTGATGAGATTGTTTGAATGCGCATGGATTTCAGCTTAGTCGATATGTTCGCAGCACAAGGAGGACGCGTGGTGGCGGGGAGATGTTGCGGCCGTTTTAACCAAGCCTCTCGCAAGTCGGCACGTCCAGCCACGAGGGGAATTGGTCGTTCGGCTGTCCACGCCAAGGGAAATAAAACTCGGCTGAAAACCGGAGGGCAATTTCCTCGCCGATCGTTTCCGCCGCGGAAACAAGCAGGAACGGCGGGCAGCATCCTCCTAGGACACGCCGCTCACCGTCCCCATGGACACCTCCGAGCAAGACGGCTGAATACCTACCTTCACCGTCAAAAAATGCTGTCACCTCAATTCCGTACCCCAGTGGCTCCTTCACCCAAAGGCATTGAATGCATTGCAAGGGCCTTTCAACTTCAGCAATCAGCGCTTGAAACATGTCAATTGCCGAAGGTCCGCGGGGAGAAGTCCGCCATATGCAGCTCAAGGTTGAAGGCTGCGCATCGTCTCGTGATCCAAGGGTATCTGCCCGAGCTTGCATCTGAATCAGCTTAAACGCACTACAAGGTCTTGCATCGTCTTACCTGCTTCGAGGGCATCTTTGAACCACTGTGGACGCTTTCCATGACCGCTCCAAGAGTTGGTTCCATCCGTGAACTTCCGCGGTGATGGTGTTTTTTTCTTCGCAGGTGCCTTCTTCCGCCCCACTTTCACGTCTGGTGCCGCTATCAACACCTTCCTTGTTTTAGATGCTCTTTTCGCCTTTACCGCTGGGACCACACTAAACAAATCTTCAGGCGTTAGGCCGTACGCCTCGATTGCAACCTTGATCTTGGCTATCACTCCGGACGCTTCTCTTTTCTTTAAAGCGCTGGCTTGGTCTTGCAGTTGCTGAATTTGTTGCTGAATCTGGGCGAGAGTCTTTGCCATTACGGTCCTTTGTGAGCGAGTTTGACTAACCGCGAAGCATCTAAGCGGTCGATAGACGGGTTCCCTAATTTAGGACGGCTATGGCGTTGGGCCTTTGGCAATAACGTACCCAAGGGATTTACTCTCTCAAAAAGTGAATTCCGCCAAGATACACCGCCCATCTCATAGCCTTTATATGGACTCCCTTGGAAAGTCGCCCCATGCGCTTGAGTGTGAACCCCAAAAGTTTGAGCATTTTTGTCCCAGTAGGTCCCCACTAGCTGTGGCGCTCCCCCGCTTGACTCATCTGAATTCGATGCAAGCGAGTCACAAAAGGCAGAAAAAACGACCCGACTCGTGTCTTTTTGCTCTGATTCGTGCCAACGAGCAGTCCAGTCTTTGATAGACGCGAAGCCTGATCCGTCGATGTGCAATACAGAGGATACTTTTGAAGGCACCTGGATGGTTCGCTCATACCAAACTTCCTCCTTATGGTCCCATGACAGAACGAATAAATGGAACCTTGCCAAGTCAGCGTCTTGCTCCTCGCCCGAGGTTGCTAACTTTATCGGATGTTTGCTCCCAGTTCTCAGGCCATAAAAAATATTGAACGATTTAAGCTCATTTTTGGGATGTTTTGTGGCCTCCCACTTTATCTGCTCCCAGAGCCAGTCACACCGACCCTCAGCGGATAATTCTGCTTGCTTGGGGCGTAAACCAGCGTCAATCGCTGCCACTGCCTTTGTGAGTGCATTCATCGGTAGGAGCGGATAGTCCACAAATCCGAAGACTTCAGGCTGGCTATTGCAAGCAAAGACTTTTTTGCAGGCATCCCAAGGATTCTTCTTGTCCCAGGTAACACGGCTGTCACTTGCAAAATATAAAGATGATGGCCCCCTCTGATCGACGCCAACCCATGCAATAAAAGAAGTCATCCACTTCCCAGAAAAATGTAAGATAGCGGTAATTTACGAGCAAACCCGCGTCCTCCACCTTAAGCTTTTTCTCGAAAGTTTAAGTTGGGGGATTTGGCATCACATCGCGGGCTTTTTTGCCCAGTATGCGGTTGTGTGTTGTGACCACCTTCGGACCGAAAGGTCTGAAGGCGAGCGGTACTATAGCTGGCGTACAGTCTTCTTCTATCTCTAGACAGCACATTTCGTTACGTCAACACTTCCTTATCTTATTCATAACGCGTCCGGTTCGGTCACAGGTCAAATCTAGATCGCTGGCACACCCACCACTTGCCAGTTGATCCGACAGCGCTGCCGTGGCACACTCATGGCACAGCGACAGCAACTGTTTGCGATAATTTGCGACAGCATGAATCGCAAAGATCGACGTAAGTTGTTGATTCCGTTTATCATGGAATGTCGCTGACTATCGCTACCTCACCTTAGGAACTCATTCGTAATGAGAAGGTCGGGTGTTCGATTCATCTCTCCGGCACCACATATTGAGAAGCCCGCTGCCGTCAAAAGCAGCGGGCTTTTTCATGCCTGCAAGCAAGCCAAGCGAGCTTTTCTCTGACAAGGCTATAATCATAGGCTTTACTGAATTTTGTGGGCTCTTCCAAGAGCAAACAAGGCTTGGTAAATTACTTTTACCGCCACCTTCATGGATGGCGAGGTGCGGCTTCTGCCGTTAATTGGCTGGGATGGCTTGTCTTGCCGCCCCGGCTCTGATTGGAGTGTCCTCATGGCACGCGTATGCGAAGTAACGGGCAAAGGCCCGATGACGGGGAACAATGTCTCCCACGCCAACAACAAAACCAAACGTCGGTTCCTGCCGAACCTGCAATACCGCCGCTTCTGGGTCGAAACAGAAAACCGTTGGATCCGCTTGCGCATCTCCAACGCCGGTCTGCGTTTGATCGACAAAAACGGTATCGACTCTGTGCTCGCCGATTTGCGCGCACGTGGCCAAGCATAAGGAGCTGAATCATGGCAACCAAAGGCGGACGCGAAAAAATCAAGCTGGAATCCACAGCCGGAACTGGTCACTTCTACACCACGACCAAAAACAAGAAAACCATGCCCGAGAAAATGTTGATCAGCAAGTTTGATCCCAAAGCTCGCAAGCATGTGGACTACAAAGAAATCAAGCTGAAGTAATTCAGACTGGTCTTTGTACCCGACAAAAAACCCGCTGGATACGAAAGTGTCCCGGCGGGTTTTTTTATGGCCCGCACAATCGCCACCCAGGGGCAGGGAAAACCCATAGCGCCTAAAATCGACTCGTGACCTCCATACTCAACGCCGACCTCCACTGCCACTCGGTCGTATCCGACGGCACGCTCACCCCTGAACAACTCGCGGCCCGCGCCAGCGCCAACGGCGTCGAGCTGTGGGCCCTGACCGACCACGACGAGGTGGGCGGCCAGCAGCGCGCCGCCGCGGCCGCCAAAGCCCATGGCATGAAATACCTGACCGGGGCCGAGATTTCGGTGACCTTTGCCCGTGAAACCGTGCACATCGTCGGCCTGGGTTTTGATGCCAACAGCCCGCTGATGCGCCAGGGCCTGGAAGCCACCCGCAATGGCCGCGGGCCGCGCGCCATGGAAATGGCGGCCGGCCTGGCGGCGGTGGGCATTCCCAATGCCTACGAGGGCGCGCTCAAGTTTGTGGGCAACCCCGAGCTGATTTCGCGCACGCATTTCGCCCGCTTTCTGGTCGAGTCGGGTGCCTGCACCGACACCTACGAGGTGTTTCGCAAATACCTCACCGAAGGCAAGCCCGGCTACGTGCCGCACCGCTGGGCGGCGCTGAAGGATGCCGTCAGCTGGATCACCCAGACCGGCGGTATCGCCGTGATTGCCCACCCGGGCCGCTATAAATTTACCGCCAACGAAGAATACGCGCTGTTCAGCGAATTCAAGGCCCACGGCGGGCAGGGCGTGGAGGTGGTGACCGGCAGCCACACGGTGGCCGAATACACCGAATACGCCGACGTGGCCCGAGAATTTGGCCTGGCCGCCTCGCGCGGCAGCGACTTCCACAGCCCGCTGGAAAGCCACACCGACCTGGGCACCCTGCCCTACCTGCCAGGCGATCTCACACCCGTGTGGGAACTGCTGGCGGACCGCATCCAGTGAGCCGCCCCGGCTCTGCGCTCGCCGGCATTGCGCTGGTGATAGCGGCGGTGGCGTGCTTCGCCGTGCTGGACACCACCACCAAATGGACCACCGCCAGCGTGCCCTTGCTGATGGCCCTGTGGTTCCGCTACGCCTTCCAGGCCGTGGTCACCAGCGCCACCATGCTGCCGCTGCGCGGGCGGGCTTTGCTGCGCACCGCACACCCCAAATTCCAGGTTCTGCGCGGCGTGCTGCTGCTGTTGACCAGTCTGTTTGCGTTCTTGAGCCTGAAGTTCATGCCGGTGGGGGAGTTCACCGCCATCGTGATGATCACCCCGCTGGTCATCACCCTGGTAGCCGCGGTGCTGGGCGAACACGTATCCGGCCTGCGCTGGACGCTGGTGGCGGGCGGCTTTGTGGGCACGATGGTGATCATCCGGCCCGGCGGTGATACCTTTACCTGGGCCATGCTGCTGCCGCTGGCGGTGGTGGGCTGCAATGCCTGGTTCCAGGTGCTGACCAGCCGCCTTGCCCGCACCGAAGACCCATTGACCATGCACTTCTACACCGGCTGGATTGGTACGGTGGTGGCCTCGCTGGCCGTGCCTTTCTTCTGGGAAAGCATTACCGACTGGCATTTGTGGCTGGGCATGGTGCTCATGGGCGTGGCGGCCAGCGTCGGCCACCTGCTGCTGATCCTGGCCTACACCCGCAGCCCGGCGGCCACGCTGATGCCGTTTTTGTACGTGCAAATTGGTTTTGCCATGCTGGGCGGCTGGCTGGTGTTCAACCACGTGCCCGACCTGTGGGCCACGCTGGGCATCATCCTGGTGGCCGTGTGCGGTGCCGCCGGCGCCTGGCTGACCGTGCGGGAAAGCCGCATCACCGTGCAACCCACCGAATCTTAAAATCAGAACCCTATGGCCCAGCACTTCGAAATCCACCCCGACAACCCGCAGATCCGCCTGCTCAAGCAAACCGTGGCCCTGCTGGGCCAGGGCAAGCTGGTGGCGGTGCCCACCGACTCCAGCTACGCGCTGGTGTGCCACCTGGACGACAAGGCCGCTGCCGACCTGCTGCGCCGCACCCGCGGTGTGGACGACAAGCACCACCTGACCCTGCTGTGCCGCGACCTGAGCGAGCTGGCCAACTACGCGCGGGTGGACAACAAGCAGTACCGCCTGCTCAAGGCCGCCACGCCCGGCCCCTACACCTTCATCCTGGAAGCCAGCAAGGAAGTGCCGCGCCGCCTGAGCCACCCCTCGCGCAAGACCATCGGCCTGCGCGTGCCCGACCACAAAACCCTGCAGGCCCTACTGGAGCTGCACGGCGGCCCGCTGCTGGCCACCACGCTGATTCCGCCCGGCGAGACCGAGCCGCTGAACGACGCGCACGCCATCCGCGACCTGTTCGAACACCAGATTGCCGCCGTGCTGGACGCCGGGGCCTGCCCGCTGGAGCCCACCACGGTGATCGACCTGACCGACATGGGCACCGGCGGCGACCCGGTGCTGGTACGCCAGGGCCGGGGCGACCTGGCCGCCATCGGCCTGTAACTTTTCCTCTTTGCGAAACAACTCCCCCGTGGATATTGCCAACCTGATACAGACCGTCCTGGTCTATGCCCTGCCGGTGCTGTTTGCCATCACGGTGCACGAAGCCGCGCACGGCTATGTGGCCCATTACTTTGGCGACAACACCGCCTACCGGATGGGCCGCGTCACACTCAACCCGATCCAGCACATTGACCCGATAGGCACCATCCTGATGCCGCTGATCCTGTACTTCGCCACCTCGGGCACCTTTCTGTTTGGCTACGCCAAGCCGGTGCCGGTCAACTTTGGCAAGCTGCGCAACCCCAAGCGCGACATGGTGTGGGTGGCGCTGGCAGGCCCGGGGGCCAACCTCATCCAGGCATTCCTGTGGGGGGTGCTGATGTACCTGCTGGTGGCCACGGGCACCACCGAGCTGTTTTTCCTGAAGATGTGCGAGGCCGGCATGCTGGTCAACGTGGTGATGTTTGCCTTCAACCTGTTTCCGCTGCCACCGCTGGACGGGGGCCGCATTCTGGTGGGGCTGCTGCCCTACCGCCAAGCCGTGCTGGTGTCGCGGGTGGAGCCCTGGGGCTTTTTCATCGTCATGGCGCTGGTGATTTCCGGCATCGTCAGCACGCTGTGGATGCAGCCGGTGATGGGCCTGACCTTTGGCCTGCTGGACATCTTGCTGAGCCCGTTGAACTTTTTGATTCGCTGATTTTTATGACTACTTCCCGCGTCCTGACCGGCATCACCACCTCCGGCACCCCCCACCTGGGTAACTACGTGGGCTCCATCCGCCCCTCGGTGCGCGCCAGCCTGGCCCCGGGTGTGGAGAGCTTCTACTTCCTGGCCGACTACCACGCGCTGATCAAGATCGACGATCCGGCGCGCATCCAGCGCTCCACCCTGGAGATCGCCGCCAGCTGGCTGGCCGCCGGGCTGGAACCGAGCCGCGTGGCCTTCTACCGCCAGTCCGACATCCCCGAAATCCCCGAACTCACCTGGCTGCTGACCTGCATGACGGCCAAGGGCCTGCTCAACCGCGCCCATGCCTACAAGGCCTCGGTGGACAAGAACCTTGCCGCCCAGGCCGACCCGGATGCCGAGATCAGCGCCGGGCTGTTCATGTACCCGGTGCTGATGGCTGCCGACATCGTGCTGTTCAACGCCCACAAGGTGCCGGTGGGCCGCGACCAGGTCCAGCACATCGAGATGGCGCGCGACATCGCCCAGCGCTTCAACCACGCCTACAAGGGCGACTACTTCGTGCTGCCCGAGGCGCTGATCGAAGAGTCCGTAGCCACCCTGCCCGGCCTGGATGGCCGCAAGATGAGCAAGAGCTACGACAACACGATTCCGCTGTTCGCGCCACGGGCCGAGCTGCGCAAACTGATCGCCAGCATCGTCACCGACTCACGCGCCCCCGGCGAGCCCAAGGACACCGAGGGCTCGGCCCTGTTCCAGATTTACCAGGCCTTTGCCAGCGAAACCGAGACCGCCGCCCTGCGCCAGGCCTATGCCGACGGCATTGCCTGGGGCGATGCCAAGCAGGTGCTGTTTGAGCGCATCGACCAGGAAGTGGCCCCCATGCGCGAGGCCTACCAGCGCTACATGGACAACCCCGGCGAGGTGGAAACCATTCTGCGCGCCGGTGCCCTCAAGGCCCGCCAGACCGCCACCCCCTTCATCGCCCAGCTGCGCCACGCCGTGGGCCTGCGCGACCTGAACGCCCAGGCCACGCAAAAAGCCATCAAGGCCGCCAAAGCTGCACTGCCCAGCTTCAAACAGTACCGCGAGGCAGACGGGCTATTCCATTTCAAGCTGGTCGATGCCCACGGGCGTCTGCTGCTGCTCAGCACCGGGTACGCGGCCCCCAAAGACGCAGGCACGGCCATCCGCCAGTTGCAGGCCGAAGGCACGGCGGGGCTGGGGGCCCTGCGCCCCGCCGACGGTGTCAGCCCGGAAGAGGTGGCCGAGGCCCTGGAGGCACTGCGCAACGCAGCATAGGCTATTTCTTATTTGCTCCTGTTTTTGATACTAAAAACAGGAGCTTCTCACGCTTACTCCATAAGCATGAAGTGCCAGTTTAATGGTTCAAAAAAGGCCTGAAAACTGATAAACCAGGTAGTCAGAAAGTACCGGGGTAGGCCCCGCCGTCGGCCAGCACGTTCTGCCCGGTGATGTAGCCCGCATGCGCGCTGCACAAAAAGGCGCAGATGGCCCCGAACTCCTCGGGTGTGCCAAAGCGTTGGGCGGGAATGGCCTGGCGGCGCGCATCGGCCAGCACCTCCACGCTTTGGCCGGTTCGGACCGCCACGCCCTGCATATTGCCGCGCAGGCGGTCGGTGTCGAAGGCACCGGGCAGCAGGTTGTTGATGGTCACGCCCTGCCCCGCCAGCGGGCTGCGCGCCACCCCGGCCACAAAGCCCGTGAGCCCGCTGCGTGCGCCGTTGCTCAGGCCCAGCACGTCGATGGGGGCCTTCACCGCGCTGCTGGTGATGTTGACGATGCGCCCAAAGCCCCGCGCCGCCATGCCGTCCACCGTGGCCTTGATGAGTTCGATGGGGGTCAGCATGTTGGCATCCACCGCTTTGATCCAGGCCTCGCGGTCCCAGTCGCGGAAGTCGCCGACGGGCGGGCCACCGGCGTTGGTGACCACGATGTCGAAGTCGGAGCGGATGGCAAACACCGCCGCCCGGCCTTCGGGCGTGGTGATATCTGCGGCACAAAAAAGCACGCTGGTGCTTGCAGGACGAGCGCCATCAGCTATTAATTGCGTAGCAGCAGCCTCCAGCACGGCGGCACCGCGCGCCACGATGAGCACGTTCACCCCTTCGCGCACCAGCGCCTGCGCGCAGCCCAGCCCCAGACCCTTGCTGGCCCCGCACACCAAGGCCCAGCGGCCTGCAATTCCTAAATCCATTTGTGTCTCCTTGAATCAGCGCCCGGAGCGCGTAAAAACATAAATCCCGGCTACCACCAGCACCGTACCAGCGGCGACCCAGGCCGTAAACGGTTCGCCCAAAATCACAACGCCCATCAAAATGGTGGACAGTGGCCCCACCATACCCACCTGTGCGGTCAGGCCCGAGCCCAGGCGCTCGATGGCCATCATCACCATCAGCACCGGGGCGGCGGTGCAGGCGGTGGCGTTCAGCACCGACAACCACAGCACTTCAGGGGCTACCTGGGCCGCCGACAGGGGCCGCAGCAGCACAAACTGCAGCAGGCAGCACAGGCAGGCCACGGTGGTTGCCAGGCCCACCAGCCGCAGCGAGCCCAGGCGCTGCACCATCTGCCCGCTGTAGACCAGGTAAATGGCATAGCTGATGGCGCTGCCGAACACCAGCAGCGCGCCCAGGCCCGCGTTCGTACCCTGGATATTGATCTCGTGGCCAAACACCAGCACCACGCCGCAGTAGCACACGGCCATGCCCAGGGCCTGGTTGCGGGTGATGGGTTTGCGGTACAGCACCCAACCCATCACCACCACGATGGTGGGGTTCAGGTACAGGATGAGCCGCTCCAGCGAGGCGCTGATATAGCCCAGGCCGGCAAAGTCCAGAAAACTGGCCAGGTAGTAGCCGGTAAAGCCCAGGCCCAGCACGCCCCACCAGTCGCGGGCGGTCAGCGGCGGTTTGCCACGGCTGGACCACCAGGCCATGGTGGCAAAGATGGGCAGCGCAAACAGCATGCGGTACATGATGAGCGTGACGGCATCGACCCCGTAGCGGTAGGCGAGCTTGACGATGATGGCTTTGCCGCTGAAGGCGATAGAGCCCACAAGGGCGAGCAGCAAGCCGGATGCTCTGTTTTTTGTAGCCAATGGTGCAGATGGAATAAGCGTGGAAGGCTTATTTTAGGTAGAACCACGGTGCGCCGACGTGGCAAATGGAGATACCCCTGTTGCCCAAAAAAAACGGCACCCGAGGGTGCCGTTTTTGCCAGAGTGGGCGCCTTTAGTCTTCGACAAACGCCTCTTCGCGCTTGTTCTTCACGGCAGGCAACAGCACGATGACGACCATCAGCGCCGCCGCCGCCAGCAGCCCCGCAGACAGGCCACGGGTCAAAAACACGCTCCAGTCGCCGCGCGACAACAACAGCGTGCGGCGCAGGTTTTCTTCCATCATCGGCCCCAAAATCACCCCCAACAGCAGCGGCGCGGGCTCGCAACCCAGCTTGTTGAACAGGTAGCCCAGGAAACCAAAGCCTGCCACCAGCCAGATATCGAAGGTGTTGTTGTTGGTGGAGAACACGCCAATCGCACAAAACAGCACGATGGACGGGAACAGGAAGCGGTACGGCACGGTCAGCAATTTGATCCACATGCCGATCAGCGGCAGGTTCAAAATCACCAGCATCAGGTTGCCGATCCACATCGAGGCAATCAGTCCCCAGAACAGCTCGGGGTTGCTGGTCATCACCTGCGGGCCGGGCTGGATGTTGTGGATGGTCATGGCACCCACCATCAACGCCATCACCGCGTTGGGCGGAATGCCCAGCGTCAGCAGCGGGATGAACGAGGTTTGCGCACCGGCGTTATTAGCCGACTCGGGGCCCGCCACACCGCGGATGTTGCCCTTGCCGAAGGCGACTTCACCGGGCTTCATCTTCAGCTTCTTCTCCATCGCATAGCTGGCAAACGAGGCCAACAAGGCCCCGCCGCCGGGCAGAATGCCCAGAGCCGAACCCAAGGCCGTACCGCGCAGCATCGCGGGCAGCATGTCCTTGAAGTCTTGCTTGCTGGGGAACAGGCCGCTCACCTTGGCGGTGAACACTTCGCGCTCGTCTTCCGGCTGGGCCAGGTTGGTGATGATTTCGCCGTAGCCAAACACGCCCATGGCGATGGCCACAAAGCCCAGGCCGTCGGTCAGCTCAGGGACGTCGAAACTAAAACGGGCCACGCCCGAGTTCACGTCGGTACCCACCAAGCCCAGCAGCAGACCCAGAATAATCATCGCCACGGCCTTGACCAAGGAGCCCGAGGCCAACACCACCGCGCCAATCAGACCCAGAATCATCAGCGAGAAGTACTCGGCCGGGCCGAACTTGAAGGCCAGTTCGGTCAACGGAGGCGCAAACGCCGCCAAGATCAAGGTCCCCACCGAACCCGCGAAGAACGAGCCAATACCCGCCGCCGCCAACGCCGGCCCGGCCCTTCCCTGGCGGGCCATCTGGTAGCCGTCGATACAGGTCACCACCGACGAGGATTCACCCGGCAGGTTCACCAAAATCGCGGTGGTGGAGCCACCGTACTGCGCGCCGTAGTAGATACCGGCCAGCATGATCAGCGCCGACACGGGCGGCAAGGCATAGGTGGCGGGCAGCAACATGGCAATCGTGGCCACCGGGCCAATGCCGGGCAGCACACCGATCAAGGTGCCCAAAATGCAGCCTATCAACGCATACAGCAGGTTGATGGGGGTGAAGGCAACGCCGAACCCCAGCGCCAAATTACTCAACAAATCCATGGGAACCCCTTAACCTGTAATAAACGTTGGCCAGACCTGGATCTGCAACTTGAGCAGCAGGATGAAGGCGAGGTAGCTGCCGACGGCCAGCACGGTAGCCAAAATCAGCACGTCGCGCAGCACAAACCTTTCGCCCGCCTTGGCCGAAATCAGCGTCAGCGCATAAATGGCAATGATCAAGCCCATGGCGGGCAAACCGATGCTGGGCAATCCGCCCAACAGCACGCCAAATGCCAGGTTGGCACCCAGAATGAAGATCACCGGGCGCCAGGCCCATTTGCCGATCTTGTCGCCGCTCTCGGTCTCGGTGACCAGCGCCTTGAAGGTAATGATGGCCCCCAAGATCGCCATCACCACACCCAGCACCAGCGGAAAGTAGCCCGGCCCCATGCGGGCACCGGTGCCTACGGTGTAGGTCGTGGCTCCCCAGGCAAACGCCACACCAATCCCCATGAACATGAGCCCGGAGAAGAAGTCTTTCTGACTTTTAATTAACACGTACAGTCCTCCCAAAAGTTACAAATCAGCAACACAAATACCAGTGCGGCGATTATGGTTCTAAGGTAAGACCCTAGTTCCGGGGGTTCACCCTAGGGTAAACGTGAGGGATACCACGTACGCATTAATCCAAAGGAGGCGTGGTAGACAGCACTTCGTCCAGCGTGGTCAGCCCCTCGGCCACGCGCAGCGCACCGGCCAGGCGCAGCGGGCGCATGCCGTCGGCCACGGCCTGGCGGCGCAGCGCGTCAATGCTGGGGCCTTGGTTGACCAGGCCCTTGAAGGCCTCGGTCACGGTGAGCAGCTCGTACACGCCCATGCGACCCATGAAGCCGGTCATGCGGCAGTCCACACAGCCCACGGGCTTGTAGGGCGTGTAGCTGGCGCTGATCTTCCAGGGCTTGATGGCCGCACCCAGGGTCTCGCGGGCCAGCGCCTCGTCGGGGGCGCGGCAGGACTTGCACAGGGTGCGTACCAGGCGCTGGGCCAGCACGCCCAGCACGGTGGCATTGAGCAGGTAGGCGGGCACGCCCAGCTCCATGAGCCGCGTGAGGGCCGAGGGCGCGTCGTTGGTGTGCAGGGTGCTGAACACCAGGTGGCCGGTGAGCGCGGCCTGGATGGCCATCTCGGCGGTGGCCAGGTCGCGGATTTCGCCCACCATGATGATGTCCGGGTCTTGCCGCATCAAGGCGCGCAGGCCTTCGGTGAAGCCGAAGTCGAGCTGCGGCTGCACCTGGGTCTGGTTGAAGCTGGGTTCGATCATTTCGATCGGGTCTTCCACCGTGCTGACGTTCACCTCTTCGGTGGCCACGCGTTTCAGGGTGGAGTACAGCGTGGTGGTCTTGCCCGAGCCGGTGGGGCCGGTCACCAGAATGATGCCGTGCGGGCGCTTCACCAGCGCCTCCCAGCGCTGTGCGTCGTGCGGGGTGAAGCCCAGCGCGTCCAGGTCTTTGACGGCGGTGTCGGGGTCAAAAATCCGCATCACCATCTTTTCGCCAAAGGCCGTGGGCAGGGTGGACAGGCGCATTTCCACCTCGTCGCCGCGCGGGTTGCGGGTTTTGATGCGGCCATCCAGCGGGCGGCGCTTTTCCACCACATCCATACGGCCCAGTAGCTTGATGCGGGCCACCATGGCGTTCATCACGCCCATGGGCATCTGGTACACCGGGTGCAGCACGCCGTCGATGCGGAAGCGGATCACCCCCTGCTCGCGGCGCGGCTCCAGGTGTATGTCGCTGGCGCGCTGGTTGAAGGCGTACTGCCATAGCCAGTCCACCACCTGCACGACACCCTGGTCGTTGGCGTCGAGCTGTTTGGCGGTCTTGCCCAGCTCCACCAGCTGCTCGAAGCTGCCCGCGCCGATGTTGCCACCGGCTTTTTGCGCTGCCTTGACCGACTTGGCCAGGGCGTAAAACTCGGCGGTGAACTTGTGGATCTCCAATGGGCTGGCCACCACCCGGCGCACCGTGCGGCGCGACTGGCGCTCCACCTCGGCCACCCAGTCGGTCAGAAACGGCTCGCTGGTGGCCACCACCACCTCACTGGGCGTGACCTGCACCGGCAGCACCTTGTGGCGCTCGGCATACACCGCGCTCATGGTGTCGGCCACCTTGCCCACTTCCACCTTGAGCGGGTCGATGCGCAAATACTGCAGCCCGGCGCGCCCGGCCAGCCACTGGGTGAGCAGCTCGATGTCCAGCGGCTTGCCGTCGCGGGCGCGCAGCATGGCCACGCTGGCCAGGCGCACCAGGGCGGGCTGGGCGCTTTCGGCCTGGGAGCAGCGGGCGATCGTGCGCTGCTGCTCGCTGGGGGCGATCACCCCGTCCGCAGCCAGCCAATCGACCAGCAAACGCCAGTGGACCGGGCCTTGGTAAGTAGTGTTGGACACGTTGTTAAGCGATGACAGGTTTAAACACTTTCAGCCATTTTGCGGCAGGCAGGCCCCAGCGGGTCTGGATGACGTCGGCGCGCTCCACCAGGTCTTCGCGGCTGGGCCGGGTGGGGTTGCGCTGGGCCAGCACCACGGTGTTGCCCTCGCGCGTGGGTTTGAAGGCCCACACCGCCTCGGCCCCGAAGGCGGCGGTGATCTTTTCCACGCTGGCCGGGTAGCTGCTGGATTCGCCGAACAAATTTACTGTCATGCAACCCTCCTCGGTGAGCAGCTTGCGGCAGTCTGCATAGAAGTCGGCGCTGTCCAGCACGGGGGCAGCGGCGTCTTCGTCGTACAGGTCCACCTGCAGCGCGTCCACGGTGCCGGCCCAGTCGGTGTTCTGGATTTTCAGGGCCGCGTCGCCCAGCACGATGTGCAGCCGCTCGTCGTCGGGCGGCAGCTTGAACCAGAAGCGGCAGGCCGAGACGACCTGCGGGTTCAACTCCACCGCGGTGGTGTTCATGCGCAGCTTCTTGCGGCAGAACTTGGTCAGCGCCGCCGCGCCCAGGCCGAGTTGCATGGCGTGGCGCTTGGCCACGCTGCTGGGCGGCACAAACAGCAGCCAGGCCATCATGCGCTGCACGTACTCCAGCTCGATCTCGTAGGGCGTGTCCAGCAGCATGGAGCCCTGGACCCACTCGGTGCCCAGGTGCAGGGTGCGCACGTCGCCGTAGTCGCAAAAGTTGACTTCGGGCAGGGCGGAGGAAGTTGCCGTGGTGGCAGATTTACGGGCCATTAATTTCAATCAGTCCAAATTGTTCAAATACCTCTCGCCACGCCGCCAGCTTGCGCTCGAAGCTCCAGCTGGCATTGGCCGGGCTGGTGGACGGCAGGCGCACGGTGGGCAGGCCCAGGTTTTCCAGGCGGGCGGTGTGGCGAAAACTCTCGGCCCCATTGTGCGCGACGGCCTTCAATTGGGGGCAGCGCTGGCGCAGGGCGGCGAAATCATTGACCTCGGCATGGCGAATCTTGGCATCCAGGCTGCCCTGGCGCTCGCAACTGGCGTACACGTCCCACAGGCCCACGCCATGCGACAGCATCCAATTGCTCTTTTTTTCATAGCTGCTTGTGCTGATGGGATCAGCACAAGGGGCATAAATGGCCTGCAAGATGCGCCAGAACTGGTTTTGCGGATGGCCGTAGTACTGCTGCGCCGCCAGCGAGGCCGCCCCCGGAAAGCTGCCCAGCACCAGCAGCCGGGTATCCATCGAAACCAGCGGCGGCAGACCCAAAAGCCGCGTCATGGCAACAGGGCTTTCAAACGCGGCAAGGCGGCCAGTGCATTGGCGGTGGTGGCGGCTTCGATCACGCCCACATCCACCCCGCGCAATCCGGCCAGCACCGCGCCAATACGCGGCAGCTCCCGCGGCGAGTTGATGCCTTGCGGCTGGCCCGCGGCGCGCTGGGCGGCGGTGGTGTAGAGCCACTGGGGCGGAATATCGGGCGCGTCGGTTTCCAGCACCAGGGCATCCAGCGGCAGGCTGGCGGCCAGGCGGCGCAATTGGTTGGCCGCCTCGAAGGTCATGGCCCCGCCAAAGCCGAGCTTGAGCCCGATATCGATACAGGCCTGCGCCTGCTGCGGGCTGCCGTTGAAGGCATGGGCAATGCCCTGCCAGCGCCCGCCCGGCCCGGCCACGGCGCGCAGGTGTTTCAGCACATGGTCGGCGCTGCGGCGCACATGCAGGATCACCGGCAGGCCGTGCTTTTTCGCCAGCTTGAGCTGGGCGCGGTAAAAAAACTGTTGGCGCGCCAGCAGTGCAGGCTCTTGCAGCGCGGGCACAAAGTAGTCCAGCCCGATTTCGCCCACCGCCACCAAGCGCGGGTCGCCACGGTGGGCGGTCAGGGCGGCATCCAGCAAGTCCAGGTCGCTTTCCTGGCTGCGGGCCACAAACAGCGGGTGGATGCCCAGCGCGTAGGCGTCTTGCGTTTGGTGGGCCAGGATGCGCACGGTCTCGAAATTGGCTGCCATCACCCCCTGCAAAACGCACAACGCTACATTTTCCATAGCTGCCTGTGCTCGCAGGGTCAGCGCAAGGGCATGATTTTCTTTAAATTCTGGGGCGTCCAGATGGCAGTGCGTGTCGATCCACATGGGGACCGAATGTACTCGTACAGAACCGGTTGTCAGCGCGCAGGCCGGGTGTCTTCAAACTCCGGTCGCGCCAGATCGTCAGGCACGGTGGTGGTATCGAAGTCTGTGTGGCCGAGCAGAAACAGGCTGGCGTTGTCCAGGTCCTTGGCGGTAATGCCCGATTGCAGTGCTGCCACAAACTTGCGCCAGGCCAGGTCGGGCGAGGCCAGTTTGAAACCGTAGTAGTGGTAATGGCCATGCGACTCGCCGCGCACCGCCATCACCTGCAGGGTCGATGCCTCGGCGCTGCCCAGCTGGATTCTCACGCTCGACCAGATATTCAGCGGCACTTCGCCTTTGGCATGGGCCTGGAAGCCATCGTCGGACAGCTCGACCAGCTGCAGCGCCACGGCCTGCCCCCCCACCGTCAGCGTGCCGCGGCACTTGAGAGAGTAGCGCTGGTGTTGGCGGATGTCTTGCGGCGATGCCCTGGCCCCGGCAACGGGGGGCAGCACCGCCTGGTAGTGCGGCATGTCGTAGATGGCGGCCAATAGCCGCTTTTCGCGTTCGGACAGGTGGGCAAACACCTGGGTGCGCTGGTTGAAGAAGTAGTCCAGCATCTCGGGGGTCATCACCGGGTCGTTGGTGGTGAAGTACCGGCGGGTCGGCAAGATAATATTTTTGAGCTTGGTTTTGACAAAATAGAAATACAGGTTCTTGCGCTTCGGCTTGCCCCCGTACATTTTCTTGAACAGCTTGGGCGCATGCAGCAGATTCAGCGTGGCCCCCACCGCCGGGGCGCCGTTGGCAAAGTCGTAGTTCTGCACGGTGTTTTTTTGCAGCCGCTTGAAGAACAGCAGCGACTCGTACATCTCGATCCGGTTGGGGTTCACCGCGATCACCAGATGGTAGGTGTCGAAAAAGGTGGTGCTGTACTGGTACATGAACTTCATCAGCGGGAACAGGATGGAGCCGCCACTCTTGCGGAACCGGGGGTGTACCGCCAGGGCCGATATCTCGGCGATCTTGCCTTTCTCGGCATGGATCTCGTTCAGGTCAAACACCGTCTGCATGGGGAAACCAAAGCTGCTCTCGCGGATCAGCGAAATGGTGCCTACCACCTCGCCGTCGAACTTGGCGCACAGCGTGGTGGTGGTCGGCAGTGCGTGGTACACCGTGGCCCGCAGCCCGGACGGGTCGGGCTGCATGAAGCCGCTGCCCACATAGGCATCGTGCAGCAGCTTGAAACAGGCTTCCAGTTCCTCCTGGGTTTCGGCGATTTTCAGCTCCAACCGCGCATCGGGGTTCGGGTCGCAATCGACAAACGACCGGTAAATGGAAAAGCGAATGGGCCGGGGTAAAAAGGAAAAGGCCTTGCGCAGACCATGGCGGATGATTTGGGAAGTGCGGGGTGTGCGCGAATGCTTCATGGATACGGTGTGACGGGCTATGAATATGTTATATATTTTTTAAATCCGCCATTCATTATATTTAATAACATATTCAATACAAAATATACAAAAAATAACAGCCTCTGAATAGATTATGAATAATCTATTCTGGCGTATTGCTGCGGCGAGGTGGGGCATTACACCGCAACCGGGGAGTGGCCCCGGTTTTCCGGGTGGATGGCTCCGATGCCGGGCGCTGCTGCGCCCAGGGGACGCTGGACACAACGGGGGGGGGCGAAAAGGAAAAGTACTTGCGCTGTAGCCGGGGGGGGGGATAGCCCTCAGCGCAACCAGCGCCGCGCGGCCCAGCCCCCCACGCCAATCAGGGCCAGCAGCCCCAGCACAATCGCTACCGCCAATGGGCCGGGCTGGCGGAAGGCGGCCACGATCTGCTCCACAAAAAACGCCATGACCACCGTGCCCGGGGCCATGCCCAGCGCGGTGCCCAGCACCATGTCGCGCAGGCGGATGTGGGAGGCCCCGGCGACCATGTTGACGATGGCAAACGGCGCGATGGGCACCATTCGCACCGCAATCACCGCCAGCAAACCGCGCTCGGCCAGGCGGCGGCTGACGGTGTTGACCCGCTCGCCGCCCAGCTTTTGCAGCACCGGGTTGCCCAGCAGGTGCCCCAGGCCATAACTGGCCACGGCCCCCAGCAAGGCCCCGGCAAAGGTGGTGGCCATGCCCAGCCAGGGACCAAAGGCCACCAGCGCCACCAGGGTCAGAAAGCCCAGCGGCACCACCAGGGTGCTGGCCAGCGCAAAGCCCAGTACCGCCGCCACCGGCCCGAACGAGGCGCCCAAATGCCGCAGCGCGCCGACGATGCGGTCGGCATCCAGCCACTGGCGCAGTGGCGAGGCACTCCAGGCCACCGCCAGGCCCACCAGCGCCACCACCACTACCACCAGGCCGAGCACCCGCCAGCGCATGGAGGAGGTCAAGGCGCGGCCTTGTCCATGCGCTCGGCGATCACCTGGGCCAGCTCGCTCACGTTGCCGGGCTCAAAGATCGAGCCGTGCAGCCCGCGGATCTGGTGCTCGTACAGGTGCTTGGGCATCAGCCGTCCCCAGGGCCGGAACAGCCAGCGGCTCCAACTGGCCAGGCCGGACGACTTGAGCAGCAGCGTGGGCCCGTCATAGCCTGCGGGGCGGTAGCCTTTGAGGGCCATCACCTGGCTGACCAGGCCGGGGTCGTTGAACATGGCCCCCATGCGGCGGCCGTTCAGGCTCAGCTCCTGGATACGAAAGCGCTTCACCAGCCAGCCCGAAAACCGCCAGAACGCCGTGCCACCCAGGCGCGATGCCGGGTAGGTGGTGTCGATCAGAAACAGCCCGCGCACCGGAAAGCCCCGCTTTTGCAACAAGCGGCTGGCCTCCAGCGCGGCAATGCCGCCGACCGAGAACCCGGCCAGAAAACCGGGCCGCTTGCCGTGCGCCTGGATGGCATCGGCGTACAGGGTGGCCAGGTCGTCGATGCAGGCGATGGGTTCGGTGAACGGGGGTTGCAGCATGTGGACATCGCAGGCGTTGCCCAGTGCGCGCGCCAGGTTCTGGAAGCGCAGCAGGTCGCCATGGCCCGAGGCAGCCAGGTACAGCGGCACCCGACCGGTGTCAGCCCCCAAATTGAGCATCACGCTGGGGCCCTTGCTCTTGTCGGCCAGTGCAACCGCCAGGCTTTCGATACTGGGGTGCTCGGTGATCAGGTACATCGGCACCTTGCGCCCCACCAGCTTCTCGATGCTGGTGAGCATGGTGACGGCGGCCAGCGAGTCGCCCCCCAGGTCGAAGAAGTTGTCAAACACCGTGATGGGCCGGGTCTCCAGCACGTCTTCCCACAGCGCCAGCAGCTCGGCCTCGTAGCGTCGGTTGGCCTGGCGGGCCTGGGTGGAGGTGGGCACCACGCTGGGGTCGGGCAATGCGTCGTAGTCGGTCTTGCCCGCCGTGCTGGCCGGCAGGCCCGGCAAGACGCTGATGCCGCTGGGCACCATGTAGTCGGGCAGGCGCATGCGCAACACGGCCTGCAGGCTCTCCGCCGAGGGGTTGCCGGTGACGGCCACCCAGGCGTGGATTTGCGGCTTGCCCTTGCGCTCGATCAGCTTGGCCGCGGCCTGCAGCACGCCTTCAATCGCCGACAACGCCGACTCGATTTCGCCCAGCTCGATGCGGTAGCCGCGCAACTTGACCTGCCGGTCGAGTCGACCCAGAAAGTGCAGGTTGCCGTCGCTGCCCAGCCAGCCCCGGTCGCCAGTGCGGTACATGCGGTGGCCGGACCAAAAAGGGTCGGGCAAAAACACCTGCGCGTCCAGCTCGGGGCGGTTCAGGTAGCCGCGCGCAATCGCCTCGCCGCCGATGTAGATCTCACCGGGCACGCCCAGCGGCATGGGGCGCAGCGCTGCGTCCAGCACGTAGATGCGGGTGTCGTCGATGGGGCGGCCAATCGGCAGGGCAGTGTCGGTGCGGTGGTTTTCACACTCCCAGGCGGTGGCGAAAATGGCGGTTTCGGTGGGGCCGTAGACGTTGTACAGGCGGCCCCCGGTTTCTTTCAGAAAGCGCTGCGCCAGCTCGGGCGACAGCACCTCGCCGCCGCAGCAAGCCACGCGCAGCTTCAGGTCCTTGCGGTGCCCGGCGGAGTCCAGAAACCGGCTCAGGGTGCTGGGCACAAAGGCCATGATAGTGACCCGGTGGCGTACCGCAAACTCGGCCAGCGACTCGGGCAGCAGGCGCCCCGGCGGCGGCAGAGCCACGCTGGCACCGTGCACCAGTGGCAGCAGCAACTCGATCAGCGAGGGGTCGAAGGTGACCTGGGTGGCCTGGGCCGAGCGGTCCTGCCACTCCACCGCGTAGGCCCGCGACAGCCAGCCCAGGCGGCGTGCCAGCGTGCCGTGCTCGATCATCACGCCCTTGGGCCGCCCGGTGGAGCCCGAGGTAAACAGCACATAGGCCAGATCGTCCGCCGCGGGCCGGGTGGTCAGCCGCTGCAGGCCGTGGCGGCCCACCTCGGCCAGGGCCTGGGTCCAGTCCACCTGCAGGGTGCGAACGTGCAGGCTGCCCAGCCGGTCTTGGGTGTGCGGCTGGATCAGCACGGCGATGGCACCAGCCTCTTCGAGAATCGTCGCCAGCCGGGCCAGCGGGGCCTCGGGGTCGAGCGGCAAAAACGCCGCACCGGCCTTGGCAATGGCCAGCATGGCCACCACCCAGTCGGGCGAGCGGTCCATTGCCACGGCAATGATCTGGTCCTTGCCCGCGCCCAGCGCCAACAGGCGCCAGGCCAGGTGGGTGGACACGGCGTCCAGCGTGGCGTAGTCCATTTCTCCCGTGCCCTGGCCTTCGTTCCACACCAGGGCGTTGGACTCGGGGCGCAGGCCGGCATGGTGCTCGAACTGGACCACAAAGGGCTCGACCACGGCCATCGCGGCCACGTCCTTGTGCAGCCCGTCGATCAACATCCAGTGCTCTTGCGGCGGCACCAGCGCAATGCTGTCGAGCAGGGTTTCGGGTGGGCCCATCGTAGCCTCCACCAGATGCCACACGCGGCGGCCCAGCAGCTCCACTTCGCCTTCGGCAAAGCAGGCGGCACTGGCCTCCAGCGCCAGCTCCACGTCGTCTTCGGCATGGAACTCGCACACCGTCACACCCAGCGGAAACCGGGCCCGGCCCGAGAACAGCTGGCGCGACTCGACCAGCTCGGCAGTGCCAAACGATACCGCGTAGTCTTGCCGCTCGAACGACAGCAGCACGTCGAACAGGCCGTCGCGCCGGTTGCGCGCCACCTCCAGCGTGCGGCCCAGCTCGCTCAAGGGGTAGCGCGGGTGCCGCAGCGCGGCCCGCATGGCACTGCCCACGGCGGCCAGCAGCCCGCCCAGGGTCATGTCGGGGGCCAGTTGCACCGCCACCGGTATCACGCCCACAAACATGCCCAGCGTGTCGGTAAAACGCCGCCCGCCCCGGTTCAGGCTGGGCACGCCGACCACCACCTCCTGGCGGTTGCTGACACGGCCGAAGTACAGAATCAAAGCTGCCAGAAAGAAGTTGAAGGCGCTGGAGCCGCGCTCGGCCGCCACCTGGCGCAGCTGGTCGTAACTGGCGCGGGGTATGCGCTGCATCCCCATATGGGCGGCCGGCAGCTCGTGCTGGCGGGTGCTGGCGTAGCGGCGCTCAATCAGGGCCGGGGGCAGTACCGGCATTTGCCCGCGCCAGTAGGCCGCATCGCGCTCGAACGCGGGCGACTGGTGGTACAGGGCAGACTCTTCGATGAACTTCTTGTAGCCCGGGTCGCTGCGCAGCGCCGGGGCCTGGCCCGCCTCCAGCGCGTTGTACAGCTCGCTCCAGCGCCGCATCACCTGCGAGGTGCCCCAGCCGTCCATCACCAGGTGGTGGAACTGGATGGTCAGCCCGTGCAGCACATCGCTGGCGCGCAGCAGGGCAAAGCGCCAGGGGGGCGTACCGTCCAGCACAAAGGGCACGGTCATGCGCTGCTGCCACCAGATGCGCATGGCCTCTTTGGGGTCGGCCTCGGCCGACAGGTCCACCAGTTCCAGGTTCAGGGCGCTGTGCGACAGCAGGGTCTGGCTGCCATCGGCCAGCGGAGCCAGGCGCAGGGCATCGCTTTCGGCCACCAGCTGGGCCAGGGCTTCCTTGAAGCGCGACAGGTTCAACGGCCCCATCAAAAACGCGCCGCCGCCAATGTTCAGGTGCGCACTGCCCGCCCAGGTGCGCTGGTCCAGCCAGACTTCACGCTGGCTCAGGGACAGGGTCAGGTCTTCGTGGCGACGCTCTATCGGCGTTACAGCTTCCATTTTTCGATTGTCTCCATCGCATGGCGGTAGCCCACCTCGATAATTTCGTCGGCACGGCTATAGGCCATGAGGGAAAAACCGGCCACCGGCGGCTCCAGGTACTGGTCGGCCTGGGCGATGGTAGCCGCGCGCTGGTGCAGGCCGCCGATGTGCCCGGCACGGTACAAAATTTCGGTGATGCCCGGCGTGCTGCGGGGTTTGCGCGAAACCATGCCTTTCAGGGTGTGGCGCACCGACAGCCGCTCCAGCGCCGGATCCACGCCCATCTCGACCTGCACGTCCACGTCGATGGCGACAATGGTGCCGTTGCCGCGGCGCTTCTCCAGCGGCACGCCCAGGCGCATGCGCATCGCGTCCACCGGCACGTTTTCCAGAATCGCGCCGTCCACCAGCAAATTGCCATCCACCAGCACCGGCGGGAACAGGCCTGCGGGCGAATTGCTGGCCAGCACGGCGCGCCACAGCGGCCCGGTTTCCTGCACCGTGGTGCCGCCCTTGGTGAGGTTGCAGGCCGCGGCAAAGTACGGGGTCCACAGGGCATCCATCTGGATGTCGCCAAACATGGCACGCAGGTCGCGCTTGACGCGACCGCCCGAGACGATGGACACCACCGGCAGGGTCGGCCACTCGCCGCCCTCGGCAAACTTGCGGGTCTGGTCACGTATCTGGTTCAGCGGCAGGCCGCAGGCGAACTGCGCCCCGATCAGCGCACCCATGCTGTTGCCGCCCACCAGGTCCACGGGAATGTTCGCTTCCTGCATGGCCTTTAATACGCCCAGGTGGGCAAAACCACGCGCCCCGCCGCCCCCCAGCACCACGCCCACGGCGCGGCCCGTCAGGTAACGCGCCAGCCGTGCGTAGTCGCCCGCATGCTGGCCGCGCGTGGGGTAGACGCGTTCGATCTGCCGCCCGGCGCGCCAGACGGTGGTCACGTCGGGGGCCACGGCCGACCCGGGGTACAGCACGACCAGGTGCTGGCGCTTCATGCCGAATCCGGGCTCTTCGGTAAGCCGCTGTTCCAGCGCGCCCCGGGCCTGCGAGGCCCCGGCATTGGCCACAAAGATCACCTGGTCGGCCTGGCGGAAGGCCCGCCGGGTCCAGGACGAGGGCGTGGCATCGGCCTCGTAAACCAAGAAGTCGTAGGCATCTTCGAGTGCGTCGAACCGGTCGGCACCGCCTGCACCTTCCGAGGTTTGCGAGCCGTGCTCCAGCTCGGCCGAGGGCGTGATGTGGTGCACCCGGCCCATGCGGCCAAAAGCCTGGGCCAGGCCGCGCGCCACCTCGGCAGAGCCCGCCCCCTCATGCAGCGGCACCACCACAAAGGCCTGGGCCTGGTGCCGGTCCACCACTTGGGTGGTGTGGCGCAGGTGGTCAAAAATGGCCTGAGAAAACACCCGGTTGAAGGCCAGCGGATGGCGCACCAGCATGGCTTCGAAGTGGCTGCGGTCCAGCACGGCCAGGGTGGAGTCGCGCACGGCGGTCACGTCGGCGGTGCGTGGCTGGCGCAAGATCATGCCCAGCTCGCCCACGCTCTCGCCAGGGCGGATTTCGTTGTACAACAAGACGCTGCCGTCGCGGTTGCGGCGCGAGGCCCGCAAGCGGCCCGTGATGACGAAGAACATGCTGTCGGCCGCTGCGCCTTCTTCCAGCACCATGCTGCCGCCACGCACTTCCTGCAGTTCCAGCACGCCGGCCAGATCGTTCAACACCGCCTCATCCAGCGTGCCAAACACGCGGCTGTCACGCAGGACCTGGATGACCCGCGCGTGGAATTTTTCCTTACCTGGCATGGACTTGCCCTTTGTCTAGAACTCGATGATCCCGTGACACGCTCACCCGGGTGGCGCTGGCAGGGGTGTCGGCATGGGCCCTGGCAGGCTCACGGCAGACCCGGCTAAGATACAAAAGTACACAATTCAGCGAGTGTACGCTTGCGCAAGATCGCTGCAAATCGGTGTTTATACAGCGAATTACAGGATCAAGCTGCTGCGAACTGGCCCTGGTTGAGGCGCATCGTGCGTCCGCAGCGGGCCGCCAAAGTCTCGTCGTGGGTCACCAGCACAAAGGCCGTGCCCTGGTCGCGGGCCAGTTGCAGCATGAGCGCAAACACGCCGTCTGCCGTGCTGCGGTCCAGGTTGCCGGTGGGCTCGTCGGCCAGCACGCAAGCGGGCTGGGCCACCAGGGCGCGGGCAATGGCCACGCGCTGGCGCTCGCCGCCCGAGAGCTCGGCGGGCCGGTGGTGCACGCGGTCTTGCAATCCCACCAACGCTAGTATTTTCATAACTGCTTGTGCAGCCTGGTCGCGCGGCAGCCGCCGAATCCACAAGGGCATGGCCACATTGTCGAGCGCGCTGAATTCGGGCAGCAGGTGGTGGAACTGGTAAACAAAGCCCAGGTGCTGGTTGCGCTGGCGGCCCTGCTCGGCGGCATCCCACTTTGCCATGTCGTGGCCGTTGAGCTGCACCGCACCGCTGCTGGGAGCATCCAGCCCACCCAGCAGATGCAGCAGCGTGCTTTTGCCCGAGCCGGACGCACCCACGATGGCCACGGTTTCGCCCGCAAACACCTGCAGGTCCACGCCCTTGAGCACGGTCACATCCAGGCGGCCCTCAGAAAAACGCTTGGTCAGGCCCTGAGCCTCCAATACCAACTTACTCATAGCGGAGAGCCTCGGCGGGGTTGACACGGCTGGCGTGCCAGCTGGGGTAAATGGTGGCCACGAAGGCCAGGATCAGCGAAATCACCGCAATCGGCACGATGTCGGCCTGCTGCGGCTCGCTGGGCATGCGGCTGATGAAATACACCTCGCGCGGCAAGAAGCTGGCGTGGAACAGCTGCTCCAGCGCGGGCACGATCACGTCGATGTTGAAGGCAATCCCCAGGCCCAGCACCAGGCCGGCCAAGGTACCCATCACGCCCACCATCGCGCCCTGCACCATGAAGATGCCCATGATGCTGCGCGGGCTGGCACCCAGGGTGCGCAGGATGGCGATGTCGGCGCGCTTGTCGGTCACCGTCATCACCAGCGTGCTGACCAGGTTGAACGCGGCCACGGCCACGATCAGCGTGAGGATGATGAACATCATGCGTTTTTCCAGCTCCACCGCGGCAAACCAGGTCTTGTTTTGCTGCGTCCAGTCGCGGATCAGCAGGTTGCCGCTCAGGCTGTTGGCCAACTGCTGGGCCACCTGGCGCGCCTGGTGCAGGTCTTGCAGCTTGACGCGGATGCCGGTGGGGCCCTCCAGGCGGAAGATGCGCTCGGCATCCTCCATGTGCAGCATCAGCAGGGCCGAGTCGTATTCATAGTGGCCGGACTCGAAGGTGCCCACCACCGTCATCTGTTTCAGGCGCGGCACCACGCCCGCCGGGGTGACCTGGCCGCTGGGGGCGATCAGCGTGACCGGGTCGCCCACGCGCACGCCCAGGCTGCGCGCCAGGTCGATGCCCAGCACCACGCCAAACTCACCCGGCACCAGCTTGGCCAGGGTTTCCTTGGGCAGGGCCACGGCCAGGTCGGTGACCTCGCCCTCGTGCGCCGGGTCGATGCCGCGCACGATGGTGCCTTTCATGTCCTCACCGCGCGCCAGCAGGGCCTGGCTAGCTATAAAAGGTGCAGCACCCACCACCGCCGGGTTCTGCTTGACCTCGGCCAGGGTCTTGGCCACGTCGGGCAGTGCCTCGCCGTTGGGGGCAAAGATTTCGATGTGCGCCACCACCGACAGCATGCGGTCGCGCACCTCTTTCTGGAAGCCGTTCATCACGCTGAGCACGATGATCAGCGCCGCCACGCCCAGCGCGATCCCGAGCATCGACACGCCCGAGATGAAGTTGATGAAGCCGTTGCGCCGGGTGGCCCGGCCCGCCCGCGTATAGCGCCAGCCGACCAGGAGTTCGTAGGGGATTTGCATGGAGCAGATGAGAGAGGAGACGGGGGTGATTGTGGCAGCTTGGCCGCACCGACCTGTTCCAACGCCAAAAGCGGTGGCCGCTATATTTTAAATAGCTGCTACCGCTTTGTGGATAAGCACGAGAGGGCTAAAAAGCCCCCATGCTGGACTTACTCGTTGGTGTCGGTCGAAAAAATGCGCACGCTGCTGTAAGCGTTGGCCACACCGGGCACAGTGCTGGCCACCAGGCGGGCCTTGGCTTCTTCTACGGGTCCTTGGGCCCAACCGTGCACGGTCACGCTGCCATTGCTGGCGGTGACGGTCAGGTCCTTGGCATCGCTACCCAACTGGGTGCTGATGGCGGACTGGACCGAGCTGGCCAGGTCTGCGTCGTTGGTTGCAGCATGGGCGGGAAGAAAGGCACCGGCAGCCAGGGCGAACAGGGCGAACAGGGCGGAAGCGGCGATGCGGTGGATAGAGCGGGTCATGGTGAGGTCCTTTGGGTTGTAGCACCAAGACTGGTGCAGTGTTTTGCGGTGAGGTGATCTTCCCAAGCGGCGGCGGCTTGTGTGTGTCGGCAGCAGGTGGCTTCTGTTGCAACTGCAATCCCCTGTATTGCGCTTGTCTTTTGGGCTGTACCCACTAGCATGTGCCGTTTAGGAGCACGCCATGGCGAATGACCCGTTGGCA
Source organism: Comamonadaceae bacterium OS-1 (assembly GCA_027923965.1). Taxonomy (NCBI): domain Bacteria; kingdom Pseudomonadati; phylum Pseudomonadota; class Betaproteobacteria; order Burkholderiales; family Comamonadaceae; species Comamonadaceae bacterium OS-1. Next base: position 234,559 of record AP026969.1, on the reverse strand, counting down.
GACTGGAAGCAGCAACAGCGCGCAACCTGGGCGTCGTTTACGCCCATGGCCGTGTTCACCCTGCCGGTGGCGGCGCACCTGGTGCGGTTTGCCGATATCCGCCCAGGCGAGGCGGTGCTGGACGTAGGCACCGGCACGGGCATCGTTGCCCTCACCGCAGCGCGCGCGGGCGCACAGGTCACGGCGCTGGACCTCACGCCCGAGCTGCTGGTGCAGGCGCGTGAGAACGCAGCCATCGCCCGGTGTGAAGACATCGTCTGGACCGAGGGCGATGCCGAACAACTGCCCTACCCCGACGCGTCGTTTGACGTGGTGCTGAGCCAGTTTGGCCACATGTTTGCCCCGCGCCCTGCCCTGGTGGTGGCCGAGATGCGCCGCGTGCTCAAACCCCAGGGCCGCATCGCCTTTGCCACCTGGCCACCCGAGCACATGATTGGCAGGATGTTGGCCTTCCTTGGCCGCCACGCGCCACCGCTGCCCGAAGGCGCCGCACCCCCGCCGCAGTGGGGCCACCCGGCCACCATTGCCGAGCGCCTGGGCGGGGCGTTCGGCCCGCCGTTTTTCGCCCGCGGTGCCATGCACCTGCCCGCCCTCAGCCTCCCCCACTACCGCCTGTTTCTGGAGCAGACCATCGGGCCGATGCAAAAAATCGTCGCCAGGCTGGCCAGCACGCCCGCGCAGTTGCAACAGTTCCGCGCAGAATTCGAAGCCATCGCCGCCGACTACTTTGCCGACAACCACGTGCACCAGGACTACCTGCTGGCGCGTGCGCAAGCCCAGTAAATATTTACAAGCTAAAACTGCCTCTTGCGCTTATGGAATAGGCGCAAGGCGCTATCAAAACAGGAATAAAGCCAAGGTAGCATGCCCCAAGCTGGCCGCGCCACCGCACTGATCTGTGCTGCGCCCACCGCCTCCATCTGCATCCAGCCCGCCACCTCCACCCGGTGCCGCTGCCCTTCTTGCAGCAGCACCGGCAGCTCCACCCACATCCCCGCCAGGTAGGCCATCACATGCAGGCGCACCGCCCCCTGATGTACGGCGATTTCAGCTCCGCGGGGTAAACGCTCCCAGGCGCGCTGGGCGGGTTGCAGCTGCAGGGTGAACAGGGGTACAGCGGTGGACGACATACAAGACCTCTTTGTGAAAGTACCTGTAGCGTAAAAAATCCGGCCCGCCCCGAACAGCCACAGACCCCAACCATCTGTACCGCAACAGTGCAGAAAATGTGCATCTGTTATGGTCTGTTTTGTCCCCGTCTGTACCTGTTCAACCCGCGCCCCAGCCCGCATGATGGGCAGGCCATAACCATGTCCACCCAACCCAAATACCAGCACCTCGCCGACCACTACCGCAGCGCCATCCACGCGGGCAGCCTGCTGCCGGGCCACCGCATGCCGTCGCTGCGGGAGGTGGTGCGCCAGCACACGGTGAGCCTGTCCACCGCCATGCAGGTTTGCCGCCTGCTGGAGAGCGAAGGCTGGCTGGAGGCGCGGCCCCGCTCGGGCTACTTTGTGCGGCCTACGCAGGCGGCAGCGAAACTGGCCCCGGTGAACGACCCGCCGATGCAGCGCGCCCCCGACCCGGCGCAGTACGTGGGCATCCACACCAAGGTGTCCGAGTTTCTGGCGCTGGGGCGCATGCAGCGCTTCAAAACCAACCTCTCCACCGCCCGCTGCGCCCCCGAGCTTTACCCCGCCAAAGCCCTGCAGCAAGCCGCCCAGCGCAGCCTGCGCCTGGACCCCGAGCAACTGGTGCGCGCCGCCCCGCCGCAGGGCTGCATCGAGTTCCGCGAAGTCTTGGCCCAGCGGGCGCTGCTGGCGGGCATGCGGCTGTCTGCCGCCGACATCCAGGTCACCAACGGCTGCACCGAAGCGCTGAATCTGGCCCTGCGCGCCGTGGCCCAGCCCGGCGACACCATCGCGGTGGAATCACCCACCTTCTACGGCCTGTTGCAAACCCTGGAAAGCCTGGGCCTGAAAGCGCTGGAAATCCCCACCAGCCCGCGCACCGGCATCTCGGTGGACGCGGTGGAGCTGGCTTTGCGCAACACGGCCCGCATCAAGGCCGTGGTGGTCATCCCCTACCTGCAAAACCCCACCGGCAGCATCATGCCCAGCGCCCACAAGCAGGCCCTGCTGCGCCTGTGCCAGCAGCACGACGTGGCCCTGATCGAGGACGACACCTACAGCGCCCTGGTGGATGACAGCGTGCTGCGCATGGAGCCGCTGCGCGCCATCAAATCGTGGGACGACAGCGGCCACGTGGTGTATTGCGCGTCGCTGCACAAATGCCTGGCCCCCGGCCTGCGCCTGGGCTGGGTCAGCGCCGGGCGCTGGCAGACGCGGGTGGAGATGCTCAAGTTCGCCGCCTCGCGCAGCAACGAGCGCCTGGCCCAGCGCGCCGCCGCCAGCTTCATCGCCTCGCCCGCGTACGACCGTTATCTGCGCCACCTGCGCGCCACCCTGGCCACCCAGCGCACCCAGACCGCCCAGGCCGTGGCCACCTACTTCCCGCCCGGCACCCGGCTGACCGTGCCACGCGGTGGCCTGTCGCTGTGGATAGAGCTGCCCCCCGGCCTGTCCGCCACCGCCCTGTTCCACGCCGCCCTGGCCGAGAACACCGTGATCGCCCCCGGCACCATCTTCACCAACTCCAACCGCTTCGAGAGCCACCTGCGCGTCAACTGCGGCTGGCCGTTCACGCCCGAGGTGGACCGGGCGTTTGCGCGGCTGGGGGAGCTGGTGGGGGAGTTGGCGACAAGATCCTAAGCCGTTGATGTGAAAGGGATTTCAGGAAGAATGGGTGGTTTGTGCCAATTCACCTGAAACGTAAATTCTTGCAACATGGCTGGTTTCCACACACCCAAAATATTTAGAATGTAGAAACATTCACGTATATCCCCATCACCATGATGCAACTCCAAATTTCCAAATGGGGCAACAGCCTGGCCATCCGCATCCCCGCCGACACGGTGCGGCAAATGGGGGCAAAGGAAGGCGACCCGTTGCAGGTCCACCTGGGGGCCGACGGGGGCCTGAATCTGCGGGCCAGCACCTGGAGTCGCGCGGGTTTTGCGCAAGAACTGGAACAAGGCCGCCAGGCCTTGCCGCTGGGTACATCGGTGATGGCGCAGTTGCGCGAAGAAGCGCGTTACTGATGTTTTACGTAGACACCAGCGTGCTCGTCGCCCTGTGCACCCACGAGGCCACCACGGCGGGCGTGCTGCGCTGGTACGCGGCGTGCACCGAAGAACTGGCCTCGGCCGCGTGGTGTGTCACCGAATTCGCCAGCGCCCTGGCGCTGAAACAACGCACCGGGCAACTCACCGCGCCCCAAGCGCAAACCGCCTGGATGCAATTCGAGCGCGTGTGCGCCAACGACTTGCAGCTGCTGCCCGTGGAGTCCACCACCTTCCACAAGGCAGCCATGTTGACGATGGATGCAAGCACGGGCCTGCGCGCCGGGGATGCCTTGCACCTGGCCTGCGCGCTGGCGGCCAAGGCTCAGGGCTTGGTGACGCTGGATGCGGTGCTGGCCAAGAATGCCAAGCGGGTGAAGTTGAAGGCGGTAGCCATTTGAAAACCATGCCCATCCGCACCCCACAAGCAGACGAAACAGAAAAAATGCACCGCTTCCTGTGCGCCAATGGCTGGGCGCACCGGGTGGGGAGCCTGGAGCATTTTTCGTCGCTGCTGGCAGCCAGCCAGCGGGTGGCGGTGGCCGTGTCGGACGCGGGCGTTATCCAGGGCTTTGCCCGTGGCATCACCGACGGCCTGTCCAACGGCTACCTGTCCATGGTGGTGGTAGCGCCCTCCCAGCGTCGCCAGGGGTTGGGCCGGGCCTTGGTCCAGCACATCATGGGAGCCGACCTGGGCATCACCTGGGTCCTGCGCGCTGGCAGAGAGGACGCGCCCGCGTTCTTTGCCGCCCTGGGGTTCAGGACATCGACCAGTGCGATGGAGCGGCCCCGCGTTCCATCCGGCGACTGACTTCCAGTTCAACCTGATCCGATTTGTGTGAATTCACCCGAAGCTGCGTCTGACCGCAGCCATTTTTCGAAAGATTCTTTATGGGATGGAAAGCATGTGCGATTTTTGCGAGCGCGGAACCCGGCTACTTCGGTACTGCGCCCCAACACCAACCGCAACAGGCCGATGCCTTATGCCACCAGCTCGGTTTAGCGGGCTATGTACGCAGCGGTGAATCGGATCTCGAATCCGCCCTGTACCCCTCGTCAGGGACCCTCTCGATAGGAGCCTATCCACACGGAACCATCGTCTGCGAAAGGGACCTGCCGGGCCACTTTTTTGACACCCAAGCCCGCAAGACCATCCAGGGAGCCAAGGTTCAACGGCCAGACTTCAAGACCCAGGTGTTGAACCTCTACCCCACGGGCCAGGTGCTGGCTATCGTTCTGCACAGCGTCGTGAATCTCTGGGGCTACAGCCTGTATGCCAAGGGGCAACTGGTGCGCTCTGCCGCCGGGGCATCCGATGACGGCCTGTTTGCCAATACCGGAGAGCCATTGCCCGAAGAGTCACGCGTTTTAGACATGTGCTCCATGGAAAAAGTGAATGAGGAAGGCTATGGCGAAGACCTGGTGTTCGATGTGGCAGCCCGCTTCCTGGGCGGGCGCATCGATGAACGCGATACCTACACCTTGGCCATGACCCAGTACGAGAAGAGCAGCGGCTTCTCTTCCCTGGTCAAAAGACTGTTCGCGCGGGCCTAGCTCCACACCCCCGGCACCACCCCGCGCACGCCGGTGCGCAGCACAAACGCCGAGCCCGTCAGTGGCAACTGGGCCTGTTTCTGGCCAATCTGTCACATATTCATATATACGACACTTTAAGTGGCGTATAAAATGTTTATGCGCCACTTAAAGTGGCGCAATACCGTCCGCCACCGAGGAGCCCCCTGCATGCCGCGCGTCACCCCCCCACACGAGCTGGATGTACTGGAGGCACTGGTTGGCGCAGAGCCAGATGGCATCGGCATCGAAGCCATTGCGCAAAAACTGGGCGGCACCTTACAGCGCCGTAGCTTGCAGCGCCGCCTGGCCTTGCTGGTGGCACAGGGGCGTATCCAGATGCTGGGGGATCGGCGTGGGGCCCGCTACCGCGCCATCGACCTGCCCGCCCACCCTGCGGCATCTGCGCAAACCCCGTCGGAGCTCTACGTTCCCACCTCTGCCGAAGGTGCAGACATCCGGGCCTACGTCTCCCAGCCACGGCAGCTTCGTACCCCGGTGGGCTACCAGTTGGCGTTCCTGGAGCACTACCACCCCAACCACACCCACTACCTGCCATCCGAGCTGCGGGCGCAGTTGCGCAGCATGGGCCAATCCCCGGCGGAGCAGACCCCGGCGGGCACCTTTGCCCGCGACATCCTGAACCGCCTGCTCATCGACCTGTCGTGGGCCTCCTCCCATCTGGAGGGCAACACCTACAGCCGCCTGGACACCGAGCGCCTGGTTAATTTTGGCCAGGCAGCCGTTGGCAAGGATGCCCTGGAGACCCAGATGATCCTGAACCACAAACAGGCCATCGAGTACCTGGTGCTCCAGCCCGAACACGCCCGTGTGGAGCCGGGCACACTGGTCGCGCTGCACGCGTTCTTGTCGGACGGCCTGATGGCCGACCCAGCGGCGGTGGGGCGCATCCGCCGCCGTGCGGTGGAGATCAGCGGCAGCGTGTACCTGCCGGTGGCGCTGCCGCAGCGGCTGGAAGAGCTGTTTGGCATTATGGTGGGCATGGCGGCAGACATCACCGACCCGTTTGAGCAAGCTTTTTTCTTGATGGTGCACCTGCCGTGCCTGCAACCGTTCGAGGACGTAAACAAGCGCGTGTCTCGGCTGGCCGCCAACATCCCTTTCATCCGCCACAACCTGTGCCCGCTGTCGTTCATCGACGTGCCGCAGCAGGCCTATGTGGATGCCATGCTGGGCGTGTACGAGCTGAACCGGGTCGAGCTGCTGCGCGATGTGTTTGTGTGGGCCTACGAACGGTCGTGCCAGCAGTACGTCGCCGTGCAGCAAAACCTGGTGCCGCCCGACATTTTTCGGCTACGGCACCGGCAGGCCTTGGCGGAAGTGGTTGCTGCCATCGTGCGCAGCGCTGCTGCAGCCACCGAGCAGACCATCCGGGGCCTGATTCCGCAGACCGTTGCACAGGCCGACCAGGGCCATTTCGTCCAGCTCGTCCTGGCGGAATTCAAGGCGCTCCACGCGAGCAATGCCGTGCGATTCGGCATCCGGCCCCTGGAGCTGGCCGCGTGGCAAAGCCTGCACGGGGCGGCACACAAGTAGGGCTATCCCCACACCCCCGGCACCACCCCGCGCACGCCAGTGCGCAGCACAAAGGCCGAGCCTGCCAGCGGCTGCTGGGCCAACTGCGCATCGGACAAGCCCACGCGGGCGCTGGTGACTAGCATCAGGTCCAGGTTCTCGCCGCCAAAGGCCACGTTGGTGATCTGGCTGGCGGGCATGTCGATGCGTTGGAGTTCGTCGCCGGCCAGGTTGAAGCGGCGCAGGCAGCTGCCGCCCCAGAACGCCACCCACACATGGCCTTCGGCATCGAAGGTCATGCCGTCGGGCTCGCCGTCTTCGGGGGCGAAGGTTTTCCAGAGGTTTTTGTTGTGCAACTGGCCGTCGGCGCTGAGCCGGTAGCAGTAAATGCTGCGCAGCAGGCTGTCGGTGTGCAGCAGGACGGTGCCGTCGGGCGAGATGGCCGGGCCGTTGGCGATGTGGATGTTGTGCTCGACCACCTCGATGCGCCCATCGGGGTGCAGGCAGGCGAGCTGGCCCAGGGGCTGCTGGGGATTTTCGTGGTGCATGGAGCCGGCCCAGATGCGGCCACCGGCATCGGCTTTGGCATCGTTGAGGCGCAGGCCGGGCTGGTCAGGGTGCGGGGAGCCGAGGCGCTCGATCTGCAGCTCCGGCTCCAGCGTCAGGCGCACAAAGCCGGACTGGAAACCGGCGATGAAGCCCTGGCCGTCGGCGCAAGGCACCAGCCAGCCCACCATCTCGGGCATCTGCCAGCTCTGTCGCACATCGGTGGTGGGCGACCAGCTGTGCACGGCCTGGCCGCGGATGTCCACAAAGAAGAAGCGGCTGCTGGCGGCATGCCACAGCGTGCCCTCGCCGAGTTGCAGGGTTGCAGGCCAGATGGGGGTGACGGTGCAGGGCAAAGGCATGGTGGGCTGTTGCTATAAAGATTAAGTATAAAAATAATAGCTGCCTGTGCTGATTGGATGAGCACAGGCAGCTTATTTTCAGGTGAAATTTTGACCCTAAAACCCCATACTAACCATCCACGGGCTTCAGGTCCAGCCCGCGTCCACCACGAAGTCTTGGGCGGTGACCATGCTGCTGTCGTCGGCCGCCAAAAACAGCGCCATGTGGGCCACGTCGGTACCGACCACGCGACCGGGCAGGCACTGGTTGGTGTCAATCAGGCGCTCGCCCTCGGCATCCACCCAGTGGGTGAGTTGCTTCTCGGTCATGATCCAGCCGGGGGTCAGGGTGTTGACGCGGATGTTGTCGGGGCCCAGGTCGCGGGCCAGGCAGCGGGTGAGGCCTACGGTGGCCGACTTGCAGGTGCCGTACACGGGGTAGCCCTTGCCCTTGATCATCCAGCTCACCGAGCCCAGGTTGACGATGGCCCCGCCCCCCCTACGGCGCATGCCGGGCACCACGGCCTGGGCGGCGAAGAAGGCGGGGCGCAGGTTGATGGACACGCGCCAGTCAAAGTCTTCGGGGGTCACGTCCATGATGTCGTGGCGCGCGTCATTGGCCACGTTGTTGATGAGCACGCTGATGTCGCCGTGCGCGGTAGCCGCCTGGGCGATGGCGGCCTGTAAGGCGGCCACGTCGCTGGCCTCGCTTTGCAAAAACAACGGCGTGGGGCCGACGGCACTGGCTGCGGCCAGCACCTTGGCGGCGGCTTCGGAGTTGCGGCCCGTGAAGGCGACTTGGGCACCCTGGCGGGCAAAGCCCACCACGATGTCGGCACCAATGCCCGAGCTGCCGCCGGTGACGAACACGCTGCGGCCCTCCAGGCTGGGATAGTGGGCGGTTTTCATGCGGGCATCCTCAGTGTGAATCGCGGGGGACCGCATCGCCACGGCAGCCCACCAAAAAGTCCATGTCGGCCCCCTGGTCGGCCTGCAGCACATGGCGGTGGTACAGGCGCACATAGCCGGAAGCGGGCTCGGGCGGGGCCACCCAGGCCTGGCGGCGGCGGGCGAGTTCTGCCTCGCTCACATGCAGGTGCAGGCCACGGCCCGCCACGTCCAGCTCGATCTCGTCACCATCTTGCACCAGGGCCAACGGGCCACCGGCGGCGGCTTCGGGGGCCACGTGCAACACCACGGTACCAAAGGCCGTGCCACTCATGCGCGCGTCCGAGATGCGCACCATGTCGGTCACACCCTGCTGCAGCAGCTTGGGCGGCAGGCCCATATTGCCCACCTCGGCCATGCCGGGGTAGCCCTTGGGGCCACAGTTCTTGAGCACCATCACGCTGTTGGCATCGATGTCCAGATCCGGGTCCATGATGCGTTCCTTGTAGTGCTCGATGTTCTCGAACACCACGGCCTTGCCCCGGTGCTGCAGCAGGCGGGCGGTGGCGGCAGACGGCTTGATCACCGCGCCCTGCGGGGCCAGGTTGCCGCGCAGCACGGCCAGGCCGCCCTGCTCCACCAGCGGTTTGTCCAGGGGGCGGATCACCTTGTCGTTGAAGCACTCGGCATGCGCGACGTTTTGCGCCTGGGTACGGTTGTTGACGGTGATGGCGTCGCCGTGCAGCAAACCGGCTTCGAGCAGGCGCTTCATCACCACCGGCAGGCCACCGGCGTAGTAGAAGTCTTCCATCAGGTACTCGCCCGACGGCATCAGGTTGACGATGGTGGGGATGTCGCGGCCCAGGCGGTCCCAGTCGTCCAGCGACAGCGGCACGCCCATGCGCCCGGCAATCGCGATCAGGTGGATCACGGCATTGGTCGAGCCGCCGATGGCCCCGCAGACGCGGATGGCGTTTTCAAAGGCTTCGCGGGTCAGCACCTGCGACAGGCGCATGTCGCGCTCGACCATGTCCACAATCATGCGGCCCGAGCGCTGCGCCAGCTCCAGGCGGCGCGAATCCACCGCCGGAATGGCCGCGTTGGTGGGCAGCGACACGCCCAGCGCCTCGACCATGCTGGCCATGGTGCTGGCCGTGCCCATGGTCATGCACACACCGGCAGAGCGCGACATGCAGCTTTCGGCCTGCATGAACTGCGGCAGGGTCATCTTGCCCGCGTTCACGGCCTCGGAGAACTTCCACACATGGGTGCCCGAGCCGATAGCCTCGCCGCGGTAGTTGCCGTTGAGCATGGCTCCGCCGGACACCACCAGCGTGGGCAAATCGACGCTGGCTGCGCCCATCAGCGTGGCGGGCGTGGTCTTGTCGCAGCCCGCCAGCAGCACCACGCCGTCCAGCGGGTGGGCGCGGATGGCTTCTTCCACGTCCATGCTGGCCAGGTTGCGGTACAGCATGGCGGTGGGGCGCATCAGGGTCTCGCCCAGCGACGACACGGGGAATTCCACTGCAATGCCACCGGCCTGCAGCACGCCGTGCTTCACCCGCTCGGCGATCTGGCGGAAATGCTGGTTGCAGGGGGTGAGCTCGCTCCACGTATTGCAGATGCCGATGACCGGGCGGCCATCGAAGCTGTCGTCAGGCAGGCCTTCGCTTTTCATCCAGCTGCGGTGGATGAAGTTGTCTTTGCTGGTACCGCCAAACCAGTGCTGGGAACGGCGTTTTTTGGGGGATTCGGTACTCATGTCGTCCTCAAGGGGGTAAGCGCTGTCGTAGATTTAATAAATCATACAAATGACCGCATATTCTACGATCAGGACAAACCCTTGGACCTACAAATACCGGGTGTTGTTACACCGACGAACCCGCCGAATGCACCACATGGCCCGCATGGTCCAGTACGGGCACCGGCTCGGCAGGACCGTCGGACAGCATGGCCGAGCGCTGCATCAGGTCGCGGGTATCCGACAGCATCACCGCCATGCGGTGCAAGGCCCGCTGCGCGTCGCCCGCGCGGATGGCATCCAGCACCTTGCGGTGGTCGGGCAGCGCGTCGTGAAAATCGCCCGCCTTGCGCGCAGAAATACCCAGCAAAGCCTCCAGCGCACTGCCGATAATGGCGGCCAGCGGCACCAGTAGCGGGTTGTTGGTAGCCTGCAGAATGGCGCTGTGGAAAGCCAGGTCGGCCTCCACCCATTCGTTCACATTGCTGGCACTTTCCATAGCGCGGAAAGCATCTTCCAGCGCCGCCAGTTGCTCGGGGCTGCGGCTGCGCGCGGCCAGAGCAGCAGCGGCCGGCTCAATGATCTCGCGCATTTCGGTGAGGTGGCGCAAAAACTGCGCGTCCGGCCCGGTGGCGCAGCGCCACGACAGCACATCGGGGTCGAGCATGTTCCAGCTGACCTGCGGGCGCACCCAGGTGCCCACCCGGGGACGCGACTCCAGCAGCCCCTTGGCGGCCAGCACCTTGATGGCTTCGCGCAGCGCGGTGCGACTCACGTCCAGCGTGCGGCACAGCACCTCCTCATTGGGCAGCAACTCACCCGCCGGATAAGCCCCACCCACCACGGCGTGGCCCAGGGACTTGACCACCTGCCCATGCAGATTGCGCCCCGAGTAGGTAGCCGAGACACTTTGATTCGAGGGAGACCGCATCAACATCACTCCAAGGAAAGCCGCAGTGGCTACAGGCCGCATTGTGACACCACAAGCCAATAATAAATCATACAATCGAGCCCCATGCGGTAGGTCCATGCCGCATAAACCGTCTTTGACCCTGCCCGGCCATGGCCAGGGCTGCCTAATAACGACATCCGCGACACCTATGACAGCAACACACACCCCCTGGATCGGCGTGGACTGGGGCACCACCCACCGCCGTGGCTACGCGCTGGCCGCCAACGGTACCTGCACCACCGAGGCCAGCGACGACCAGGGCGCACTCACCACCCGCGGGCGGCACGCCGAATCCCTGGCCGCCTGGCTGCCCGCACTGGGTGCCTCTGCGGATCAATCCGACTGCCATGTGGTGATGTCCGGCATGGTGGGCAGCGCCTTTGGCTGGCAGGAAGCCCCCTACCTCGGCCCCGAGGTGCCGCTCGAAGCCCTGCCGCAGCACCTGGTGCACCTCGAAGGCCACCCGCAGCGCTACATCGTGCCCGGCTACTGCGTGCGTGACGTGGCAGGCCAGCCCGACGTGATGCGCGGCGAAGAAACCCAATTGCTCGGCGCCGTGGCCATGGGCCTGCGCAACGGCTGGTTCGTGCTGCCCGGCACGCACAGCAAATGGGTGCTGCTGCGCGATGGCCGTGTGGAACAGCTGCGCACCTACATGACGGGCGAGCTGTTCGCCCTGCTGTCCACCAACGGCACATTGGCCGCCGCAGCCCAGCCCGCAGGTACCGAACCCCTGTGGAGCCAGCCCGCCTTTGCCGACGGCGTGGCCGCCGGAGCCCCCGGCGCGCTGGCGCACCAGCTGTTTGCCTGCCGCGCCCGCGTGGTCACTGGCACCATGCCCGCCAGCCAGGCATTGGCCTACCTCAGCGGCCTGCTGATCGGCAGCGAGCTGCAAGACGTGCTGCAGGACCTGGACAAGTCCGGCAGCGACCGGTTCCACTTGATCGGTTCCCCCGCCCTGGCCGAGGCCTACCAGGTCGCCGCCCGCCAGCTCGGCAGCGCCCTCACCCTGCTCTCGCCGCGCGACGTGATCCTCAGCGGCTTCCACTACATCCAAACCCACAAGGCCTGACCATGACCCTCCACACCCCTTCTGCACCTACAAACATCCCCCTGGTCGCCATCCTGCGCGGCCTGGACGTGGATTCCGCCGAAGCCGTGGGCCGGGCGCTGTTCGATGCCGGATTCCGCATCCTCGAAGTACCGCTGAACCGCCCCGGCGCGCTGGAATGCATCCGCATCCTCTCAACCATCGCCCCGGCCGATGCCCTGGTGGGCGCAGGCACGGTGCTGCGCACGGCCGACGTGGATGCGGTGCAGGCCGCAGGCGGCAAACTGATCGTCTCGCCCAACTGCAACCCCGAAGTGATCCGCCACAGCGTGGCCCAGGGCCTGTTCAGCGCCCCCGGCATCGCCACCCCCACCGAAGCCTTCGCCGCCCTCGAAGCCGGTGCCCATGCCCTGAAAATCTTCCCCGCCGAGCAGGTCGGCACCGCAGGCCTCAAAGCCCTGCTGTCGGTGTTGCCCCACGGCACCCCCATCTGGCCCGTAGGCGGCATCACGCCCGAGAGCATGGCGGGCTGGGTCAAGGTGGGCGCCACCGGCTTCGGCATCGGCGGCCAGCTCTACGCGCCGGGCACGCCTGCCGACCAGGTGAAGACGCGGGCGGCGGGATTTGTGGCGGCCTGGAAGGCTTGCCGGGTGGGGTGATTTGCTATTGGATATGTAGCTGCTTGCGCTGGTGGGATGGGCGCTAGCGGCTTAAAAAGCTTAGGGCATTTGCTTCTGGTTTCTTGCAGGCATATACTTTGGTATATATCACTCGCAAGGAACCGCGATGGAGCAAACCGCCAAACTCTTTACCAATGGCCGCAGCCAAGCCGTGCGCTTGCCAGCAGCCTACCGTTTTGACACCGCTGAAGTATTTATCCACCAGGACGCAGACAGCGGCGATGTCATCCTGTCGCGCAGGCCCGCCACCTGGGACGGCTTCTTTGCGGCACTGGCCACGGCAGACGTACCCGCCGACTTTTTGAACCCGGCAGAACGCCACGAAGCACCACACAGCTCAGACGACCGCGACCCCCTGGAAGGCTTGGACGCATGAAGCGCTACCTGCTGGACACCAACACCGTCAGCCATCTACTCAAACGGCATCCCGCCGTGGCCCGGCGCGTGGTGGCTGTTCCTATGGCTGCCCTGTGCATTTCCGCCATCACCGAAGGAGAGCTGTTGTTCGGCCTGGCTAAACGACCGGATGCCAGCCGCGTGCATGCAGCCGTGCGGGAGCTCTTGCTGCGGCTGGAAGTCTTGCCCTGGGACCGCGCCGCCGCTGCCCGCTACGGCCCCCTGCGCGCCACGCTGGCTGGCCTGGGCAAACCCCTGGCACCAATGGATTTACTGATCGCCGCACACGCGCTGAGCGCCGATGCCGTGGTCGTCACCAACGACCAAGCCTTCCGCCAGGTGCCGGGCTTGGCGGTGGAAGACTGGACGCTTTAAAACTTCTCTATGCTACTGAATCAGTAGCTGCTGGTGCCGATGGAATCAGCACGGGAAGCCTAAAACCTTCACAACTTATCTCACCAAAGAAAACACATCCGCATCCACCGCCCTGCCGTGCAGCCACAGCTTGTTGCGGGCCGTGCACTCCCACAACGCACCGGCCTTGCGCGCCGCGCCCGCGCTGGCCGCATTGCCCACGGCGGCGCTGATCTCCACCCGGTGCAGCTGCAGCGTTGTAAAAGCAAAGTCCGCCAGCACCCGCACACAGCCGCTGGCCACGCCCTGCCCCTGCGCCGACTGCCGCACCCAGTAGCCCAGATTGCAGCCCCTGTGCGTCGCATGGAGCTGGCTGATGCCGGTCCCGCCCAGGAACCGCTGCCCGTCCTCGGAGAACACGCCAAATTCATGGTTCGTGCCCTCCGCCCGCCCGGCATGGGTGAAGGCAAACCACTCCAGCGCGTCCTGGGCGCTGTACCCCGCATGGGCCCACGGCATCCACGGCAGCAGCGATGGCAGGGACTCCAGCACCGCCTCGGTGAAAGCCGGGGCATCGGAGGGTTCGAAGGGTCGGAGCAGCAGGCCTGGGGCGTGGAGGGTGGGCATGGGGGTGCTCTTGTATTTGTAGCTGGTTGTGCTGGTGGGATAGGCGTGGGGGGGCTTCAAGGACTTGGGATGGTTGACGACAATTACCTTGGCCGGTTAGCGGCCTACACCGGGCGGGTCCGGGAGGCGGGGCTACCGTTGAACCTTCGAACATGAATCGAAGGTAGACGGCATGCCCGGCAAGAGAATCACGGACCACCAAGTGCACAAGTACAAGCAACACCGCAACCAGCTTAGCCAGGTCGCGTCTGCCGCCAAGGCCGGCATCAGTGAACGCAGCGCCCGTCGCATTGAAGACGCCAACCATCTGCCCTCACAGCGCCCCGAACGGAACTGGCGCACCCGCCCCGACCCATTGGAGGCGGTCTGGGACAGTGAAGTCGTGCCACTGTTGCAAACGGATGCCCGGCTCAATGCCGTTACCCTGCTCGAAGAGCTGCAACGCCGCTATCCGGGTCAGTGAGACAGCAGCGTGCTGCGCACCCTGCAGCGCCGTGTCCGTCAGTGGCGTGCCAAGTACGGCGCCGAACGCGAGGTCTACTTCGCCCAGGAGCACCCGCCCGGACGCCAGTGCCTGTCGGACTTCACCGTGCTCGATGAGCTCTGCGTCAAGATTGACGGGGTTGTGTTTGCCCATCGTCTGTACCAGTTTGCATTGGCCTATTCCGGTTGGCGCCACGCCACGGTCATCGACTCCGGCGAGAGCTTCATGGCGCTATCCACCGGACTGCAAGCGGCCCTCTGGGCCTTGGGCGGCGTGCCGGAAGAACACCGCACCGACAGTCTGTCGGCGGCGTTCAACAACGTGGCCGAGCAAGAAGAGCTGACGCGCCGCTATGCCGGCTTGTGCAGCCACTACGGTCTGCGGGCTACACGCTGCAACCCGGGCCAGTCCAACGAGAACGGCTCCATCGAATCGCGCCACGATTCCCTCAAGACGGCGCTCGACCAGGCCTTGCGGCTGCGCGGCAGCCGCAGCTTTGGGCTGCGCCGAGAATACGAGGCGTTTGTCGACACCATCGTGCAGCGCATGAATGCACGCACCACCAAGTTGCTGGCCATCGAGCGCACCATGCTCAAGGCCTTGCCGGTGCGGCGCACCGCCGAGTTCGAAGAGATTCCGGTACGGGTCAGCAAGTACGCCATCTTCACCGTCAAGGGTGCGCAGTACAGCACGCCAAGCCAGTTGATTGGGCACCGGTTGATGGTGCGTCAGTACGCCGAGCACATTGAATGCTGGCTAGGTGGCCAGTGTGTGTTGAGCCTTGCGCGTGCCAGGCCGGGCGACGGCCAGCGCCATGGACGCTCGATTGATTACCGCCATTTAGTTGGCGCATTGAAACGCAAGCCCGGCGCCTTTGCGCGTTGGGTGCTGCGCGATGCCGCCTTCCCGCGTGCGGTGTACCGCCAGACCTGGGAGCGTCTGGCTGGCAGCAAGCCCGAGCGCGAAGCCTGCAAGACCATGGTGGGCCTGCTGGTCCTGGCCGCCGATGGGCACGAGGCGCAGTTGGCGCAGGAGCTGGAGCAACTCATCGAACTCGACCAGTTGCCCGACCTGCATGCGCTGACGCTATTGCTGGCACCCCCGCGTGCAGAGATACCGCAGGTGATGGTGACGCTGCCGGCCTTGGCCAGTTACGACGCGCTGTTTGAGGTGGCCCCATGAGCGCGGCGCCAATTAGCACGTCAATTACCGCCACATCGGCACGTCTGGGCGTGATGCTCACAGACCTGCGCCTGCCCACCATCAAGCGCCTGGCGGGCGACCTGTGCGCACTGTCGGACCTTGAGGGTTGGCCCGCACACCGCCTGCTCGAAGCGTTACTGGAGCACGAAATCAATGAACGAGAGTCTCGCCGCATTGACCGCCACCGCGTGGAGTCCGGGCTCAGCCCGGATAAACGCCTCTCCAGCTTTGACTTCACGGCCGTTCCCACCGTGTCCAAGGCCCAGGTGATGGCACTGGCCGAAGGTACGCAGTGGCTGGACCGGGGCGCCAACGTACTGCTGTTCGGGCCACCCGGCGTGGGCAAGAGCCATTTGGTATGTGCTCTGGGCCATGCCCTGATTGATGCCGGGCGGCGGGTGCTGTTTACGCGCTGTTCGGACCTGGTGCAGCGCTTGCAGGCGGCCCGGCGGGACTTGCGACTGCCGCAGGAATTGGCCAAGCTGGACCGGTTTGACTTGCTGATTCTGGATGACCTGAGCTATGTACGGCGAGACCAGTCAGAAACCTCTGTGCTGTTCGAGCTCATATCGGAGCGTTATGAACGCAAGAGCCTGGCCCTCACTGCCAACACGCCGTTCTCCCAATGGGGCGAGGTGTTTGTGGAACCGGCTATGACGCTGGCGGCCGTTGACCGCCTGGTACACCACTCGACGATTCTGGAAATGAATGTGGAGAGTTACCGCCGACGAGCAGCTCAGCAGCAAGCCCCAGCAGTACGCAAGGCACGTTCAACGACATAAAGATTCAAAATCATTCCCCGCTTTCCACCGGCCAGGATAGTTGTCGCCGAGCGGTCAAGATAGTTGACACCGACCATTGGGATTTTGAACTACCTAGACAGAGTCGTCCAAATAAATCAACCGCCCACGTCTGAACCACACTTTGCGCTCGCATGGCAAATTTCTATATCGCATCCCACAGCAAGCCGTCGCCACCGAACCTTGATCCTATGGGAGTTTCTGTGAAATGCACGAAAGGGATCTGGATGCCCCATGCTTGCAACAGGACTGCAACAGGACTGCAACGTGGTTGCATTGGCTGCTGGAGCGATATCGACTGGTGGCACGAAACCGATGGTGTCGCCGCAACATACTTTTCGAGTTCGAGGCCTGAGGTTGCTCACTCGATCGAGTCCCTCGAACGGCTGTTATGCAGCGGTAGCTGCCGGCCGGGCCATCGCGGCGAACGACGCGTGTGCGTAGAAAAGCCGACAGCCGAGCGTTAGGTCAGCGCTGCCGGCCGCTCTATTAAAGCTCAGTCTGCTCTGAAATTTCCAAGGCGTCCTCTACCTCTATCCCAAGATAGCGAACCGTGCTTTCCAACTTGGTGTGCCCGAGCAAGAGTTGGACGGCACGCAGGTTCTTAGTTCTGCGGTAGATCAACGTTGCTTTGGTTCGTCGCATGGAATGCGTTCTTCGGGCAGCTGAAATCGGAGCTGTTCTACCCTCGGAACTGTCACGCTACAACCATGGAGCAATTCATCCAGGTCGTTGACGTGTACATCCACTGGTATAACAAAAAGCGCATCAAGATATTCCTTGGCTCACTCAGTCCTGTCGAATACCGAGCGAGCCTCGGACTTACGGCATAACCCAATCCGAGAACTCCACCGCCCCCCCTGCTAGCCAATTTTGCATCGACACTAACAGTACCGTTCTTGGGTTGATTAAATGCCAACCGCTCACTTTGCATCAATTCGCAGCCAGCGCGAGCCTGTTTCAGCGACAGCATTGCTAAACCGAGTGTTGCGTCCCGCAACCTGGAACGACGCGGGCTCATCTTCACCAGAGAGCGCTTGGCTCAGTACTTGAGCTCCGCTCGAGTTCGGTCCGGCCTGCTGAGTCATCAATGCTCGAAATGCTTTGAGGTCGGCCTCACCGAACATGCCCCGCAGGAAGCTCATCATTAGGTCGCTCGCGAACGTGCGCTGGCCTCCCTGCATGAACGAGCGTCGCAGGAACAACGCAGCAGACTCAACACAGTTATTGCGGGTCCAGAGGCTCAAGACGACGTCTCCGCGGAATTCGAGGGCGCGGACCATGAAATGGGTCACCTTTGCCCCTTCAAGACTACTGATACTAATTTCCTCAAAGTTAAACCATGTGAAAAGATCCCGCTTTGATGCAGCATCGCGTGATTGCCCCAGGATCGTCCTGTTGGCGGCGTCAGGGCTCTTACATTGCGCCGCACCGCCTGCTTTGGATGCACCAGGCAAGCCGTTCGGTGCCGCGACGAAAGTGAATGCGGGCGGGCTGAAGCTGCGGAAACTTTGCACTGAGTCCAGGATCGTCAGCACCTCCGAAAGCTTGAGTACGGTCACGTGGTAGCCGTACTTGTAGTGCGCCAGCGAAAAGCTAGTGATGCAACTATTGTTCTCAGGCGTCCAGAACTCGTACAAGGGGTCGGTCAGCACGATCTCGTCACGTGCGGCATCCACGCGCAACACGAGCGCAGTGTGCGCAATGCCGCCGCAACGCACGTTGATCGTATTGCCAGCCATAATGATGTCGTGCAGGCGCTGAGGGTCGAGCACAAGATGCGGTGCGCTGATTCCCGGCTCCACCGACGTGAAGTGGACCACCGTGGCCAAGCCCGACATGTCGCCTATCCAGCTGTTCATCTCCATGATTTCTCTCAGGGCCAGATCGCGCTCCGGGCGCTCGGCCGGAAGTGCAAACCCGAGCCCGCTCGCCAAAGTCCTGCGGAGGTCGGATTCGCTGAAGAACGTCGCCAGCGCATCCCGACCTGGCATGTCCTCAGAGGCAGGTATCTCGGTGCCTACCAGAAAGTGCGTACGCATGTAGTCGTGCGCACCCGGCATCTTCATAAACCGCCGAACACCGCCGACGAAGTCACTGTCTCGGTTGTGCAACTTGTACTGAAGCGCAAATGCGGCGCGCTCTAGGTCGGAATATTGGCCATAGCCGTTTGCGGCCGCCTTGAGCGACACCACCTCTTCCAGGTCTAGCCCTGCACGCAACACGTCTTCAATCGCCACGCCCTGGGGTGCCTGGGCCACGGAAGGCCCCTTGTCCCTGGCGCTCTCCATCCAAGCCAGAATAAGCGTCCTGATGGCGGCCAGGTTGCCCAGCAACGCGGCGCTCTGGACGTCGGCGTTGACCGCTGCGTCTGCCGCGTTCAGGCCGCGGGCCGCCTCAGCCCTGTGCAGGTGAGCCAGCGACAGCAGATAGGCCTGCCGCTGCGGGCTGCTAACGATGGCCGGGCCTGTGATGACATCGCTAGCTAGCTTTTCAGCGACCGCAAATTGCCCACTGACTAGTGCATTCTTGATCTCCGGGAAGTAGTCCCCCTCGCCCCGCTTCAAAAACGTCCACCTCACGCGTTCCACCAGCTCGGACTCCGAGGGCGGCAAGACTGCATCGGCCAGCGCCCCGAGGGCCATGCCGGAACCAAGGGCAAAGACGATGGAAGCTATCGCATTTTTGAATGTCATGACTACCGCCTCACTTAACGGGGGTCACTTCCAGAGCACCAGCCTCTGGGTCGTCAGCTTGTGCTCGCCATCCTGGTCGAACGAGACCGTAAAGGTGACTTGCCGAGGCTCTTTGGAACCTGCCTGGAAGTAGAAGTCCAGCCCCACGGGCTCCTCGCCAGGCCGGAGCGAAATTGCCCTGGGTGTGGAGCCGATGGACAGCACGTTGGCCGGTGCGATCTGCACCGAATTGTTCGTGTCTTTCAGGAACTTGCCGCGTACCGCCCCATCGTCTACCTGCATCATGTAGGTGTTGCGCTCGACGATGCCGTGCGGGCGACTGGAGAACCGGTCCACCTTGCATTGCGATTCCTGCCCGAGTTGGTCGGCCGCTACTGACGCAGAGTCGATACTGATCGAGTTGACTAACACTGGTGCCTTGGCTTTCGCGGGGTTAGCAAGAACCAAAGTCAGCTTCATTGAATCGCAGAAGACCGGTTCGTTGCGCGTCGTCTTGGGAGCAGCGCCACTAAGGCCAATGAGTTGCTTCACGTTCTGGATATCGACACGCAGCCCATCATGTGCCACGCTGCTCTGCATTGACACGTACGCCGCAGCAAACGTTCGATAGCGCTTGTCCTGCACTGACTCTGGCTTGACGATTTCGATGTGGTTGGCATCGATCGGGTCCAGGGACTGGTTGCACAGGTTGGTCGCGCTTTCCTGCTCAACAACCCGGCTCGTAAGCAGTGGCCGCATCTCGTAAGCACAGAAGGTGGGAATGTTGCGCAGACTGGGTGAAGCCAACCAATCCAATTGCATGTTGCGAAGGAACTCGTCGACCTTCATGGGCCTGAGATTGCCCAGCTGAGGATTCCTGCTGAGGCCGCTCACTAGCGTCGCCATTGGACTGCCGGTAGTCGGTGTGGCATAAAAGTAATTAAAAGCCACTTTCTGCGCAATTTCACGGTACTTGAGCAGATATTGCCTTACAACCAGTCCGCCCATGCTGTGCGCGATGAAGATCACGCGTTCGTGCGATCCCATAGGGCCGGCGAGGGTAAGCCGCATGTCCTCGGCCAGTTCGTTGATACTGTAGGACGAATCGAGTTTTGGCGACGGATACTCGTAGACGAATACGTCCGCAGCGGCGAATGCAGGGTCACCCGCCACGAGTAGTGGCCAGTACGCCCCTGTCTTAGCGTTCGTCCAAGTCGATACGCCGTCGCCAGTGATGCCGTGCACGAACACCACCACACTATTGTTTCCCGCGCCCTGGCGTACATAGCGTGACCCGCCAACTGCCGGGAGCGTCAGCATCAATAATAGGACTACGAATACTGACCGCATCTTTGTTCCCTAACTGTTCAAGCCAACCTAGGGATTCTGCAGAAAATTACGGCCACCAACATCCTTAAGATTGAGGACGTCCGCTAGTGGCGACGGGTTGCAATGTTCCCAGAGAGGGTCGCCGTTGATGGCTCATCCTTCACATAATGCTTATTCGCACTCGGTCTCCCTATTTACAGAGGTCGGCTGACTGGTTGCAGAGGCCAAAAGGTTGGTCAGTACCCGACCCACTCAACGGCTGGGGTCCGTGAAAACCGACGGTGCGGGTGCCGACTGAAAGTAACGCAGAACAGCCTGAAGCGGCCGTCGGCAGAGGCGGCTTCGCATCGGTTGCAGCGGTCGGGACCTTGTCGCCTCGTTCCAGTCCTCAGGGCTCGGCTCAATGCAGGGCGCCATGACTACTTGGCGTTATGGCGGCGCTGTCGCAAGCGTGTAGAGCAGGTGGGAATAGTCCGGAGCCTTGCCAAACGACGAGCGATACCAAGCATCTGGATCCCTCAGATCCATCTCACCGCGCAAGGCCGCCACTTTTCGGATCAGGTCTAAGTGATGTCCCAGCCCGTCGAGATCTTCGCTGCACGCGATATGCCCGACCCTAGCAGGAGGGCGAAGACTCCCTTTGCAGACTGAATCTCGAAAGCAAGAGCAGAAACTGGATATAGCACGCGCTGCTCCAAAGCAAGGCTGCGCTGCCAGCAGACCCCCAACGTGACCGGTCCAATGTTTCGGCCAGATCAGGAACGGCTCTGGATGTCTGTGGTGCAGCGTTAGGCGATAAGCGCCGGGGCCACTATTGTGGCTCGAAGCACATTCCCAAATCGCGCGAATTTCCGCATCTGGCCACATAAATTCGCGCCCGCTGAATTGCCTGTCCAGAGTTGGGCTACGCGCCTTCGCGAAGGCATACGGGCTGACGAGTATGAGTGTCCGCCATCCCAGCAAGAGTTGTCGTTGGATGGCTGTCTGCTCATTGACCGCTTCCAGCCTGAAGCCGCCATAGGCCCCTGTAAAACTGCTGGTCACCGCTACCCGACTTTAGCCACCCGCGACTAACGGCCAATCAAAATCCGAGCAGAACGCGTCAACTGTGCACCACCAGCCGTAACACCACAACTCGGCCATCAAGGCACCAATGCCCCGCCCACCCTCCCCCTCCCAAACCCATGCCCCCGCAGCCGCGCCAACAGCTTCTCCTTCTGCCCCTCCAAAATCTCGCTCCCCTCCACCAGCCCAGGCCAGGTGGCGTAGGCCAGGGCTACGGTGTCGCGGACCAGGCGGGTGCAGGGTTGTTCGGCGATGCCTACGCGGTTGCAGAAGGCACGCAGGGTGCGGGGGTTGAGGGTTCGGCTTAGCTCGGGCTCGGTGCCTTTGCCGCCGTCGTTGCGGTACAGCGCCAGCGCGCTGCCTTGGCCGCTGTAGTAGGCAGACCAGGCGACGATGTCGAAGGCGGGGGACAGCACCGGGGTGTGGCTCTCGGGGTAGAGCAGGCAGAAGTTTTTCAGGTGCGCGTCATAGTTGCCCATGAGCTCGTGGATGGTGACCAGGCGCAGCAGTTCGTGCACGGCGCTCAGGCCCAGGCTGTCGGGGTAGCGCAGCATCAAACCGGCCATGGCGGCGTAGGTGGCACCGGTATATTTGTTGCGCGGGTCCACGCCCAGGGCCTGGGCGAAGTCTTCGCAGTGGATGCGCTTGGTGCCATCGCGGTCGAAGCGGGTTACGGCCAGAAAGTTGCTGCTGCCGCCCAGGGTGTAGCCGTGGGCAAAGTCCAGCTTGTCCAGCGGCACCAGCTTGTGCTCGCACACCTTGGCCCCGGCGGCCTGGGCCATGGACAGGCTGAGGTGCTCCAGCTCGGGCAGCTTGGCGCGGTCTACCTGGGGCAGCTTGCCAATGATGCGGGTCACGCCAGAGCGCTTGCGGGCCACGTAGCGGCCGCCCTGGGCGATCAGGCCCACCTTGGGCTGCATGCCGGAGATCGACACGCCCAGGGGCAGCGGGTCGGCGGTGACGGACATTTCCAGGGCATCGTTGTCTTGCGTGACCAGCCGGGCCAGGGCCTGGCGGTCCAGGTGGGCCGGGAGTGCCTTGACCGCGCCGGGCAGGTCCAGGCCGCAGGCGGCAAACAGGGCGAAGTGGTCGTCTTCGCGGCAGCCGCGCTCTTGCGCCAGCTGGGTGCGGAACACGCCCTCGGGCAGCATGTTCTGGAAGAAGTCGGGCAGGCGGCCATCGGCACCGTTGAACACCGGCGCGGCAATGTCTTTCCACAGCGCGGCCTGCTGGGCTGGGTCGCGGGCGCGCATGCTGACCGACAGGATAGCCTGCTGCGGGTCGGCGGCAAAGGCATCGTCGGCCACGAAGCGGATGATGGGGCTGGCCGTGCCGTTGGCGAAGCGAAACAACTGGCCCACGGGGCGGCCACCGAGCAGGATGTGCAGGACTTCGACGTTGAACATCACAGGTGCTTGAGGTCGCCCACCATGGTGGACACGCTTTGCGCCGGGGCCTGGCGCGGGCCGGTGAGGGCGCGGGCGGCATCGCGGGGCACCAGCAGCACCTCTTGGCCGTTGGCCTCGGCAATGGCCAGCAGGGTGAGTACGCTGAAGTTGTGCTGCCCGCTCAGGGCGCGGCCAATGCTTTGGCGCGTGAGGCCGGTTTGCTGGGCCAGGGCCACGTCGCTCTTGCCCTGGCTACCGGCCACCAGGCTGTCTGCGATGGCTTGCAAGGTGTTCATTGCGTTTAACAGTTTTGTGAAAATGTTCGTTCAATGTAACAGTCTTGCGCGTCCACTTCAAGAGATTAACTGTTAAACATATTTAACATTTTTCCAAAAATGTTAAATGAAATTATCAGATTGCAAGGATGGAGTCCTCACGCCACCGACGCAATCGCCGCCCGCAGAACCTCGGCAGACTTTTCCAGCGCCGCGCGCTCCTGCGCATCCATCGCGGGCTCCAGCACCTGCACCGCGCCCTCGGCGCTGACGATGGTGGGCAGCGACAAGGCCACTCCATGCAGGCCCAGTGCGCCGGTCTGCACCCGGGTGACGGTGAGCACGCGGCGCTCGCCGTGCAGCATGCCGTGCAGCAAGTCGGCAGTGACCAGGCCGATGGCGTGGTTGGTGGAGCCCTTGCGCTGGATGATTTCGTAGGCGGCGCGGCGCACCTGGTGGGCGATGTGTTCCTCGTCGGCGGGCTGCCAACCTGCCCAACGGCGCAGCGCCACGCCTCCCACCTCGGCACCCGACCACAGCACCACCTCCGAGTCGCCATGCTCGCCCACCAGTTGGGCATGGATGGAGCGCGGGTCCAGCCCTAACCGCTGGCCCAGGATCTGGCGCAGGCGCGCGGTGTCCAGCATGGTGCCGGTGCCGATGACGCGCTCGGGCGGCAGGCCGGAGGCCTGGGTAAAGTCAAACACCAGCACATCGATGGGGTTGCTGACGATGACCACGATGCCCTGGTAGCCGCGCAGCTGCAGGGCGATGTTGCGCAGGATGCCCAGGTTTTCTTTCAGCAAATCCAGCCGCGACTGGCCGGGCGCGCCGCCTTTACCGGCGGTGATGACGATGGCCTGGGTGTCCAGCATCTCGGCCAACGACCCAGCCCGCACCTGGGCCGACGGGTAGTAGGCCGCGCCGTGCGCCAGGTCCATGGCCTCGCCCTCGGCCAGGCCGTCGCGTGCATCAAACAAAAGCACCTCTTGCGCCACCCCCGCCTGCAGGGCCGAGATCGCCACACTGGCGCCGACCCAGCCGGTGCCAATGATGCCAATGGAAGGTGTGCGCATGGAGAATCCTTTGCTTTGAAAAACCCCAGCCTACACCGTGGTTCGGTGCAGCTCTGTGCGCTAGCGCATCAAGCCGCCAATGCCCCCATCTTGCGCAGCTTCAGCAGCCAGTCTTGCACGCCCTCTGCGCCCAGCTGATCCACCATGCCGATCAAGCTTGCATGGACCGGCGCGATGCCCACAAACCCCAGGATATTGCGCTCCAGCGAGCGCACGCTGTGCGCCCGGAAGTAGTACCGGTATACCAAGGCCGGCATGCCCATGGTCACCACGACCCGGGCCGAACGCCCCGTCAGGCCCTTGGCGCCAAAGGGGTTGCCGTTGCTGGCTTTGAAGGCGAATCCGGGGCGGGCCACCTGCTCCAAAAAGCCTTTCAGCAACGCCGGCATGTCGCCCAACCACAGAGGGAAAAACAGCACCAGATGCTCGGCCCAGGCGATGTCGGCCTGCGCGGTCGCCAGGCCGGGCGGCAGCGCGCCATGCTCCCAATCCTGTTGGCGGCGCAGGAGCGGAAAGTCCAGGGTCGCCACGCGAACCCGGCGCACCGTGTGGCCCGCCTCTTCCGCCCCTGCGGCATAGGCATTGGCCAAAGCACCGCACAGGTGCTCTTGCGTGTCGTCGGGGTGGCCTTCGATGAAGACGATGCGCCGTGCGTCCATAAGCTTCTCCTGCTGTAAACCAAAGCCCATACTGGCATGGCCGGGGGCGGCAGGCTTGACACACATCAAGCCCGTTGGGATTAGCCGGGTGAAACGCCTGCAGGCCAGCGGTAGCCCAGCACCGAGGCCAGCGGGTAGCTGTTTTCGCACACGCAGTCCAGCTGGTTGCCGCCCAGCAGCAGCACCTGGTCGCCCTCGGTGCGCAGGTAAAAGCCCACGTGGCCGGTCCAGCCGGTGGGGTTGTCGCGGGTCAGCACCACGATGCAGCCGGGCACGGGCGCGTCCAGCGGCTGGCCCCAGTCCAGCCAGGAGCGGGCCAGGGCCGAGCCGGTGCCGGAGATGCCGACCTGGGCCAGCGTCCAGTTCACGAAGGACGAGCACCAGGCGGCCTTGTCGTCATAGCCTGCGATGTTGGTGCCTGCGTGGTAGGCGGTGATGCGCGGGTTACTCTGGCCGGATGGTGCGGTGCGCACACCCTGTTCGCTGGCGGCCACCAGCATCCAGGTGGCAAAGGCTTGCAGCTTCAAAACAGCCCCTGCGGCACCTTGTCGGCCTTGGTTTCCAGCGGGTTGGCGGCCAGCCAGTTGGCCGGGTACTGGCGCATGAATTCCTTGGCCTTTTCGATACGCACCGTAAGCCAGGCATCCACCGCGCCTTCGTTGAGGATGACCGGCATGTGTTTGTCGTTGCCCGCGGGGCCGTAGCGGCGCATCAGGGCGTGGTTGTTGGCGTTGACGGTGAGCACGGTGTAGCTGAGGAAGGGCACGCCATCCGGCCCGGTCCAGCTGGCCCACAGCCCGGCCACGCCCATGGGTTTGCCGTCGATGCGCGAGATGCGCGTGGGCACGGCCTTGCCGCTGCGCAGGTCGTCCACATAAAAGGCCTGCATGGGCACGATGCAGCGCTGGTTCTGCAGCCAGGCATCGCGGAAGTTTTGCGTGGTGCTGGCCGTCTCGGAGCGGGCATTGACCAGCTTGGGCGCGCGCAGCTTGCCGTCGGATGCCGACTTGACCCAATGCGGCACCAGGCCCCACTGGGCGGCGGTCAAGACACGCGACGCAGGCGCATCGCCCTCGGCCGCCACGGGCCGGATGCAAAACCCCGGCTTGCGCGGCCACATGTCGCGCTCGCCCAGGGCGCTGGGCGGTTCAACGCCGAAGGCATCCTGGTAGGTGGCGGCTTGTTGCAGGGATTCGTAGTGGGTGGTCATGCGGGGATGGTAGCAACAGCCGCAGCCCGTACCGGGGTCGGCACTCAGTCTTGCAGATTGAAACAATGGAACTGGTTTTTGCCGGCCTGCTTGGCCTGGTACATGGCTTTGTCGGCCTGGCGCATCAGGTGGTCGGCATCGGGCACATCCTGCGGATCGAACCAGGCCATGCCAATGCTGACCGAGACTTGCAACACATGCGACCCCAAGATGACCGGTTTTGCCGCTGCCCGCAGCAGGCGCTCCAGCAGCGGCGTGGCATCGACTGGACGGTCCAGGTCTATCAATATCGCCACAAATTCGTCGCCGCCAAAGCGCGCCAGCGTATCGCCTTCGCGCAGCGCGTCGTGCAGGTGCTGGGCCACCGACCGCAGCAACACGTCCCCGGCCTCATGGCCATGGTTGTCGTTGACCTCCTTGAATCCATCCAGGTCTAGGAACAGCAGGGCCAGCGATAGCTCACGGCGCACGCTTTGGGCCATCGCCTGGTGCAGGCGGTCGCCCAGCAATACGCGATTCGGCAGACCGGTCAGCGCATCGTAGTGGGCGGTGCGCACCAATTGCCGCTTGTGCATTTCGGCGGCAGAAAACTGCTCTTGCAATGCAATTTGCATTTGCTGCATATGGTCGGCCAACTGGCCAATCTCGCGAATACGGGCGCTGGCCAGTGGCGTGGTGAAATTGCCGCCTGCAATTGCATTGGCAAAGCTGCCCAGATTACGCAGCGGTTGTACCACCCACCGACCCAGCAATCCCACCACCAGCCATACCGCCACGAGCAACTGCACCAACGCAGTAAGCACATAGAGCAAGCGGTGGCGCATCTGTAAATCTGCGGCCAGGTGGTCGTCGATCTCAACCCGCACCAGGCCAATCTTCACGCCATTGCGCACCACGTCGCGTTCGCCACGGTACTGGTGGCCGGTAGCCCGCTCGGGCCTGGATGCACTGTAGAAATAACCCTCTGTTGCGTGCTCCACCACCTGGACGCTGACCAGGTTCGGCGACTCCATCAGCGCCGACACCACATCTGCCACCCCCGGCTTCTCCAGGTTCCATAGCACCTCCGGCAAACTCCGGGACAGCAGGTCCAGCTTGTTTTGCAGCTCTGCTTCTTGTTCCTGTGCGGCGAGGCGAGGCTCGACAAACCCCATTACCACACCGCCAAGCACCAACACCGGAAGCAGCAAACCAAAAGACGTGGCCAGCACAACCACCCACTGCAAGGAACGGGGGGCCGCGCGGGTCGGGCCCTGCGTCATAGGCCAGCCCCGGGCTTCTGCCGGAAATACCGGGCTTCAATCTGCGCCAGACTCCCGGATCGGCGTATCGCCGCCAGGCCCGCGTTGAACGTATCACGCAAGGCGGCGTCTCTGAACACCATGCGGTAGGGAATCTCGTCAAATATGGCAAATACGTCTACCGGAAACGGCTGCTCGGAAAATCCGCTCTGCCGTAGCTGCTCGGTTTGGTACTCGAAAATACGGGGGTCGCAGACGATCGCATCGGCCTGGTACCCAAACAGCATGCGGGCCTGCGATAGCTGGTTGGCCTGCTCAGAATAGCGCCGGTTGGCCTTTGCCATCGCCGCATATTCGGCCCCCAGGTACAAAGAGGCGTTCTGGAAACCGACGACCCGCAAGTCCTGCAGGTCCGCCACACGCAAAGGCTGGGACAACTGGCCTTTGGGCGCAATCACCATGTCCAGGTAATGCACATACACCTCTGAATAGACCCCGACCACGCCGGACTCCGGGGTGAGCGTGGCCGCTCCGGCAAACTGGGCATCGCGCATGGCCAATGGCACCCGTGCCTGGGGCAGGAACACGGGAACCAGCGTGTGGCCAGCCACCTTGAATACGGCACGGATAATGTCGATTTCCAGACCCTTGCCGGTTTTTTCATCGGCATACGGCGCAAGCGACTGTCCAAACGCGATACGCAAATCGGCACTTTGCACGCTGGCGCACAAGAACAGCAGAATCAAAATCCAGCATCGACGCATTGCGGGGTACTCCTATCGATTGGTATTCCAGCGAATGTGCCGCTAAAAGTCTACACCGCCCCCTGCCGGCAATGGAGCCGGCTAACACGAGAAACAAACCCGGCTTCCCTCCACCGGCGGACACCTGATGCCTGCTGCACGCCCGCCATACAGACCCAAAATCTGCGCCGCAAATGGCCTGCAGCTTCCGCCGGAAATCGCAAGCCATCTTACGTCGGCAGGGCAGACAGATTCAGCGAAAACAGCTATCTATTTTTTACAGCAAGCAGAGGTTGAAAAATCGAAACTGGAACCGCGCTGCCAGCGCTGTCTGGCGCCGCAAACCGGCGTGCCACGTCAACCACGGCCCAGACTGGGGCGTTTAAAAACCATACCCCGGTGCGCCTGCCAAAACCACCGGCCTGTAAAACCCCCTTGCGGTTTTGCCATCTGCCCACGCATCACCCGTTCTCCACCTATCACTACCACTATGAACACACCCACCAGCTCCCTCTCGAAACCCCGTCTGCATCCCTTGGTGATTGCCGCCTGCTCGGCCATCGTGCTGGTCTGCGCCGTGGGCACGGCCGCCATCATGGGCTGGCTTCCCAACTCTGCGGCGCACAACAACGCCGAAACCCCCATGCCACTCCAGGCGCTGGCCCCCGAGCAAGCACCGGTGCGGGCACCGGCCAAGCCCCAGCATCTCGCGGCGGCACCTACGTCCACGCACAAGCCCCGCGCCAGCACCGACGCGCCCGTCCCCTACCCGGCCCAACAGGTGGCCGCCATCTGCAGCAATTGCGGCGTGGTGGAGTCCACCCGTGAAATCACCAACCCGGGCCAAGGCAGCGGCGTAGGGGCCGTGGGCGGCGCGGTAGTGGGTGGCGTGCTTGGCCACCAGGTCGGCGGCGGCCGGGGCCGCGACGTGGCGACCGTGCTGGGTGCCCTGGGCGGTGCCTTTGCCGGTAACCACATCGAAGGCCAGGTGAAAGCCTCGCACAGCTACGAGATCACCGTGCGCCTGGACGACGGCTCCACCCGCACCTTGCACCAGTCCGAGCAGCCGGGCTGGCAAGCCGGTGACCGGGTGAAGATCGTCAACGGCGCACTGCGCTCCATCGGCTAAAAACATAATGCCGCCAGAGGCGGCAGACACAAGTTGCTTCTGTTTTGATAGTTAAAAATAGGAGCTGCTTGTGCTTATCTGGCAAGCACGGGCTGCCATTTTTAACATCAAAAATAGGCCTGAAAATGCAAAACCTAGGGTTTCACCCTAGATTGCAGTTGCAACACAGCCTGCGGGTTGCCGACACACAAAAGCTGTGGCGGC
Source organism: Comamonadaceae bacterium OS-1 (assembly GCA_027923965.1). Lineage (NCBI taxonomy): Bacteria > Pseudomonadati > Pseudomonadota > Betaproteobacteria > Burkholderiales > Comamonadaceae > Comamonadaceae bacterium OS-1. The sequence goes on along the minus strand of AP026969.1, from coordinate 205,213 downwards.
TTGGGAAGATCACCTCACCCCAAAACAACGCACCAACGTTGGTGCAACAACCCAAAGGATTCCACCATGACCCGCTCTATCCACCGCATCGCCGCTTCTGCTTTGTTCGCCCTGGCTGCCGGTGCTTTTCTCCCCGCCCACGCTGCCACCAACGACGCAGACCTGGCCAGCTCGGTCCAGTCCGCCATCAGCACCCAGCTGGGTAGCGACGCCAAGGACCTGACCGTCACCGCCAGCAACGGCAGCGTGACCCTGCACGGCTGGACGCAAGGCGTGCAAGAAGAAGCCAAGGCCCGTTATGTGGCCAGCACCGTGTCCGGCGTGAGCAATGCCTACAGCAACGTGCGCACCTTCTCCAGCGAAACCAACGACTAAATTGACCTTGGGGGCGTTTTAGCCCTCTCGTGCTTATCCATCCAGCGGTGGCAGCTATTGAAAAAATAGCTGCCACCGCTTTTGCGTTGCGGGCCAGCCCATCCGGGACAATAGCCGCATGCCCACCCTCCCCCCTTCCGACTCCCATCTGCTGATTCCCCTGGCCGCCAGCGCCTCTACTGGCTGCCGCACGGCGCTGGCCACGCTGCGCCTGCCGAACCTGGAGCGCCTGCTCCAACGCCTCACCCCCACCTTGCGCGACAACGGTGAAGACACCAGCCTGTCGCCGCCGCACGAACGCGCCCTGGCGCGGCACTACGGCCTGCCGGTGGCCGACGGCCTCATCCCCTGGGCGGCCCAAGAGGCCCAGCAAGACGGTGCCTGGGCCTGGGTCACGCCCTGCCATTGGCAGGTGATGACCGACCACATCGTGATGGCCCCGCCCGACACGCTGGGGCTGGAAGAGGCCGAATCCCGCGCCGTGCTGGCCGCCGTGCAGCCCTACTTTGAAGAAGACGGCATCACCCTCACCTACGCCACCCCCACCCGCTGGCTGGCGCAGGGCGAGATATTCCGGGGCCTGGCCACCGCCTCGCTGAACCGCGTGGTCAGCGGCGTGGGCGCACGCAATGTGGACGAATGGATGCCGCCCACCGTCCAGGGCGGCCCGCTGCGGCGGCTGCAGAGCGAGATGCAGATGCTGCTCTACACCCACCCGGTGAGCGACGCGCGGGCCGAGCGCGGCCTGTTCGCGATCAATTCGTTCTGGGTCAGCGGCAGCGGGGCCTTGGCATCGCCGCCCACTCCAAAGCCTGCGCCCACGATGCCGCTGACCTTGTTGCACGCTGCGCAGATGGAAGACTGGGCAGCCTGGACCGCCGCCTGGCAGCACCTCGACACCACCGCCTGCGCCGAACTGCTGGCCGCACTGGACCAGGGCCAGGCCGTGCAACTCACGCTGTGCGGCGAAAGCAACGCCCACACCTTTGAATTGGCACCGCGCAGTTTCATGCAAAAAATATCAAGCCTTTTCAGCCCCCAGCGCTTATCTAGTGTGCTGGAGCAGCTATGAAAATAACAGCACGCGACATCCCCCCCCGCGCCGTCTGGGCGCTGGAGCAGGCCGGGGTCCACCCCCTGCTGGCCCGCCTGTTCGCCGCCCGCGGCGTGGACAACAAGGACGCGCTGGACGACGGCCTGGGCCGCCTGCTGCCGCCCGCCAGCATGCTGGGCACCCAGGCGGCCGCCGTGCTGCTGGCCGATGCCATCGCGGCGAATAAGCGCATCTGCATCGTGGCCGACTACGACTGCGACGGGGCCACGGCCTGCGCGGTGGGCGTGCGCGGCCTGCGCATGCTGGGAGCCCAGCACGCCGACTACATCGTGCCCGACCGGGTGGTGGACGGCTACGGCCTCACCGCCAGCATTTCGCGCCGGGTGAAAGACAGCGGGGCCGACCTGCTGGTGACGGTGGACAACGGCATCGCCAGCTTCGAAGGCGTGGCCGAGGCCAAGGCGCTGGGCCTGCAGGTGCTGGTGACCGACCACCACCTGCCCGCGATGCGCGATGGCCAGATCGCCGTGCCGGATGCGGACGTGATCGTCAACCCCAACCAGCCCGGTTGCAGCTTCGAGAGCAAGTCGATTGCCGGGGTGGGCGTGATGTTTTACGTGCTGCTAGCGCTGCGGGCCGAGCTGCGCCAACGCGGCGTGTTCACGGCAGAGACGCAACCCAAGCTGGACCCGCTGCTGACCCTGGTGGCCCTGGGCACGGTGGCCGATGTGGTCAAGCTCGATGCCAACAACCGCCGCCTCGTGGCACAAGGGCTCAAACGGCTGCGCGCGCAGGCCCAACCGGCGGGACTAGCTGCGTTATTTGTAGCAGCAGGCCGGGTGGCCAAGGTGGCCACCACCTTCGACTTTGGCTTTGCCCTGGGCCCGCGCATCAACGCCGCAGGCCGCCTGGCCGACATGACGCTGGGGATCGAGTGCTTGCTGACCGATGACCCGGCCCGCGCCACCGAGCTGGCCACCACCCTGGACAAAATCAACCGCGAGCGCCGCGAAATCGAGGGCGGCATGCGCGAGCAGGCCATGCTGGTGGCCGAGTCGCTGTTTGACGAATCCGAAGAGCCGCCCCCGGCGATTTGCGTGTTCGACCCCGACTTCCACGAGGGCGTGGTGGGCATCGTGGCCAGCCGCCTCAAGGACAAGCTGCACCGCCCCACTTTCGTGTTTGCCGCCAGCAAGGCCCCAGGCAAAGAGCACGAGCTCAAGGGCTCGGGCCGCTCCATCCCCGGCTTCCATTTGCGCGACGCGCTGGACCTGGTGGCCAAGCGCCATCCCGGCGTGCTGCTGCGTTTTGGCGGCCACGCCATGGCGGCGGGCTGCACGGTGCACGAAGACCACCTGGCCGAATTCGAGCAAGGCCTGCAGCAGGTGGCGCTGGAATGGCTGGATGCCGCCACGCTCACCCGCCGCATGGAAACCGACGGCCCGCTGGCGCCCGAATACCGCCGTGCCGAGCTGGTCGATGTGCTGCACAAAGAGGTCTGGGGCCAGGGCTTTGCGCCGCCCACGTTCAGCGAAGAGCTGGAGGTGGTGTCGCAGCGCCTGGTGGGCGAAAAGCATTTGTCGCTCAAGCTCAAGCACCAGGGCCAGCCGGTAGACGGCATCTGGTTCGGCCACACCGAGAGCCTGCCGAACAAGGTGACGCTGGCCTTCCGCCTGGACGTGAACGAGTGGCAGGGCCAGCGGCGGGTGCAGTTTCTGGTGGAAGGCGCGGAGATTTAGCGCCCTACTTTGCAAGCCTTTTAGGCCGCCTGCGCTGATGGAGTAAGCACAAGCAGCTCTTAAATAAATAGCAACCGGATTTAGAAGCTTTCCCAATCCCCCTCGCCACCCTTGGGTGCCGCAGGCCGTGCCAGCGCTGGCCGGGCAGGCGCGGGCTTGGCGGGCTGCGGCGCGCGGGCCAGGGCTTTCACCGTGTGCTGGATGGCGGGTTTGCCGGGCAAGGCTTTGGGCGCGGAAGGCTTGGCCGCGATGGCCGGGCGCATGGGGGCGGCGATGGTGCGCGGCACCGGTGCCGCCAGCTTGGCCGCGTGGCCACCCACATTGAACACCGACACCACTTCGGCCAGGCGCTGGGCCTGGTCGCGCAGGCCGGAGGCGGCGGCGGCAGACTGCTCGACCAGGGCGGCGTTTTGCTGCGTCATCTGGTCCAGGTGGTTGACCGCCTGGTTGACCTGGGCAATGCCGTCGCGCTGCTCGGTGGAGGCGGCGCTGATCTCGCCGATCAGGTCGCTGACGCGGCCCACGCTGCTGACGATTTCGCCCATGGTTTCGCCGGCCCGGCTGACCTGCTGGGTACCCGTCTCGACGGTCTGCACCGACGCACCGATCAGCGTCTTGATTTCTTTGGCGGCATCGGCGCTGCGCTGCGCCAGGCTGCGCACTTCGCTGGCTACCACGGCAAAGCCCCGGCCCTGCTCCCCGGCGCGGGCGGCTTCCACCGCGGCGTTCAGCGCCAGGATGTTGGTCTGGAACGCAATACCGTCGATGGTGCCAATGATGTCGGCAATGCGCTTGGACGAGGTGCTGATGTGCTGCATGGTGCCAATCACCTCGGCCACCACTTCACCGCCGCGCGTGGCGGCCTGGGCGGCGGTGGCGGCCAGCTGGTTGGCCTGGCGGGCGGTGTCGGCCGCCTGGGCCACGGTGCTGGTCAGCTGTTCCATGCTGGCGGCAGCCTGCTGCAGGTTGGAGGCGGTTTGCTCGGTGCGCTCGGACAGGTCGTGGTTGCCGGTGGCGATTTCGTTGGAGGCGGTAGACACCGAATCCACGCCAGTGCGTACCTCGGCCACCAGGCCGCGCAGCCGGGCCACCATGCCACCCAGCGAGCGCAGCAAATGGCCGAATTCGTCTTTGCGCGGGTCTTGCACTTCCATGGTCAGGTCACCCGCGGCGATGGCATCGGTCACGGCCACCGCCCGCTCCAGTGGCAGGGTGATGGAGCGCACCAGCCAGTACGCCAGCAACACGCCCAGTGCAAACACCACGGCCACGCTGGCTACGGCCACCAGGGCCACGTTGCTGCTGGCGGCCTGCGCGGTCAGCCTGGCGGCATCGCGCTGCTGGACCTGCAGGGCGAGGAATTTGTCGATCGCGTCCAGGTACACCGCGGCGCGGGGTTTGTAGTCTTTGTCCATGAAGGCCTGGCTGACCTCGGCATCGCGCGCTTCCTTGAGCTGCTTGACCTTGTCGCCCAGACCACGGATGTCGGCACGGGTGCTGGTGATCTTGTCCAGGGCGGCCTTGTCTGCCGGGGTTTCGGCGGCCTTGTTCATGCGCTCCTGGATGGGGTTGATCTTGGCGGTGAGCTCGGCGGCGCGGGCCTCAAACACCTTGCTTTGCGCTTCGTCGGTGGTGAGCACGCTGTAGATGTTCATGCTGACCGCCATTTCGACCATGCCGCGCCAGCCGGTGACGGTGGTGATGGCATCCTCGTAGTGCGCCACCTGGCGGTCGGCGGTGTCGTTGACCTGGCGGGTCTGTATCTGGGTCCACACCGTGACCAGCAGCATCGCCACCAGCAAACCCAAAATCGTAGCCCACAGCTTGTGGGATACCCGCATGTCATTGAATTTCATGGTGTCTCTCTTGGTTCATCGCGCAACCCCCTGGCCAAAGGTGGCCAAAAAGTAACCGGATGCTACATCGAAACGCCCCAGCGCCCGCGTGGAGCAGCCGTTTCAATGCAACTTGACGTGCGACTCGGTGCGCCGGGTGATGGCCCGGGTGAGGGTTTCCAGGGTGACCTTGGTCATGCCGTGCAGGGCCAGCTCGTGCATTTTGTAGAGCGAGGTGTACATCACCCGGGCCACCAGCCCGTCGATGAACAGGCTGCCTTCCATGATCCCGCCCATGAGACTGCCGACCGCGCTGTAGTCGCCCAGTGACACCAGCGAGCCGAAGTCGCGGTAGCGGTAGGGCTCCAGCGGCTTGCCGGCCAGGCGGCGCTTGATCTGCTTGACCAGGTGCGATGCCTGCTGGTTGGCGGCTTGGGCGCGCGGTGGCACAAAGCCGTTTTTCTCAGGCCAGGGGCAGGCCGAGCAGTCGCCCAAGGCAAAGATGCTGTCGTCGCGCGTGGTCAGCAGGTTTTGCTGCACCGCCAACTGGTTGATGCGGTTGGTTTCCAGGCCGTCGATGTCTTTCAAGAAGCCCGGTGCCTTGATGCCTGCCGCCCAGACCACCAGCTCGGCCGGAATGACTTCGCCGCTGGCCAGCTGCACGTTGTCGGCCCCCACGCCCGACACGCGGGCCGAGGTGTGCACCTTGATGCCGAGGCTGTTGAGCAGGTTGTGGGCACCGTTGGACAGGCGCGGCGACAGCGCGGGCAAGATGCGGTCGGCAGCCTCGATCAGGTTGAGCTTGATGTCGCGCTCAGGGTTGATGCGGTCCAGCCCAAAGGCCACCACTTCGCGGGTGGTGCGGTGCAATTGCGCCACCAGTTCCACACCGGTGGCCCCGGCCCCGATCACCGCCACCTGCAGTTGCGCCGGCAGTAGCGGGGTTTCCTGGGCGTTGGCGCGCACGCAGGCGTCCAGCATGCGGCGGTGGAAGCGCTCGGCATCGGCCAGCGTCTCCAGCTTCAGGGCATGCTGGTCGACACCGGGCGTGCCAAAGTCGTTGCTGCGGCTGCCCACGGCCATCACCAGGGTGTCGTAGGGGAAGCTGCGCTGGGCGGTAACTACCACGCCGTCTTCGTCGATGAAGGGCGCAACGTGGACCAGCTTGTTGGCGCGGTCCAGGCCGTTCATTTCGCCCACCCGGTAGTGGAAATGGTGCCAGTGCGCCTGGGCCAGGTAGTTGAGTTCGTGGCGGCCCACGTCCATGCTGCCTGCGGCAATTTCATGCAGCTTGGGCTTCCAGATATGGGTGCGGGCCTTGTCGATCAGGGTGATGTCCACCAGGCCCTTGCGGCCCAGGGAATTGCCCAGGCCGGTGGCCAGCACCAGCCCAGCGGCCCCGCCTCCAACGATGACGATGCGGTGGGCCGAGGGGTTGGGTGTGGGAGTGCGCATCCGGAAATTCTAAGGCGCAGCCATGCCACACAAACAAGACGCACACCCCTATTGCGCTAGCTGTTTCATTTATGCAATAACTCAGTCCAGCGCGCTGGCCGGGCCAAAAAACTCGTACCGGGTTTGCGCCTCGGGCACGCCCAGCTCGCGCAGTTGTTTTTTGACATGCCGCATGAAGGGCTTAGGGCCCAAAAAGTAGGCGTCCACGTCTTTGGAGATGGGCAACCAGCGGGCCAGGTCGGCGCTGCGGAGGTGGCCCACCGCATCGGGTGCGTGGTCGGTGCCCACATGCTCGTCGTACACATAAAAGCGCTGCAGCTGCGGGTGGCGTGCCGCACGCGCGTCGATGGCGGCGCGGAAGGCGTGCACATGGCGGTTGCGTGCGCAATGGATGAAGTGCACCGGGCGCGTACCTTGCAAGGCCTGGTCCAGCAGGGCCAGCGTGGGCGTGATGCCGACACCGCCGCTGATCAGCACCACCGGGCGCTCACCCGACGCCAGCACAAAGTCGCCCGCAGGCGGGGCGAGGTCCAGCGTGTCGCCCACCTGCACGCTGTCGTGCAGGTAGTTGGATGCCACGCCGCCGGGCTCGCGCTTGACGCTGATGCGGTAGTCCACCCCGTTGGGCGCAGCACTCAGCGAATAGTTGCGGCGGATCTCGTTGCCGCCCACCACCAGGCGCAAGCCGATGAACTGGCCGGGGGCGAAGTCCACCAGCGCGCCACCGTCTTGCGGCTGCAGGGTGAACGAGGTGATTTCGCTGCTCTCGGCCTCTTTGCGGACCACGCGGAAGGCCCGCGTGCCGCGCCAGCCACCGGGGGCAGCGGCGGTGTCGGCGTAGATTTTTTCTTCGGCACCGATCAGGATGTCGGCCAGCTGGCCGTAGGCCGCACCCCAGGCTGCGATGACGGCATCGGTGGCGATCTCGGCCCCCAGCACCTCGCGGATGGCGCGCAGCAGGCAGGCCCCCACCACCGGGTAGTGGCCGGGCTCGATCTGCAGCGACACGTGTTTGTTGATGATGGTGGACACCAGGCCGCCCAGTTGCTCCAGCCGGTCGATGTGGCGGGCGTACATCAGCACGCCGTTGGCCAGGGCGCGTGGCTGGTCGCCATTGGCCTGGTGGGCCTGGTTAAAGAAGGGGCGCACTTCGGGGTGCTCGGCCAGCAAGATTTTGTAGAAATGCGTGGTCAGCGCTTCGCCGCCGCTCTCCAGCAGGGGCACGGTGGATTTGACGATGGCGCGTTGTTCGGCAGTCAGCATGGGGGGCTTTCAAATGGGGATAGGACTTACCCAGCGCCCCTGTATCGCCCTTCGGGCTTACAGGGGGAACTTGCGTTAGTCCTGGGAGTGCAGGGCGGCGCTCTGCTGCACAGTGTTTATCAAGTTCCGTGCCCGGCCTGCGGTCTATACAGATCAAGCACTTACGTCATTGATGTATCTTATGAATGCAGTCATAATGACTACATAACACATCAAAATGACTGCCAAATCCCTGCTGCAAACCATTGTCCCGTTGGTGGACGACCTGGCCCGCGAACTGCCCGATGGCGAGCGCTACCGCCGCCTGCTGGAGGCCGTGCGCGCGCTTTTGCCCTGCGACGCGGCAGCGCTGCTGCGGCTGGATGGGGCCACGCTGGTGCCGCTGGCCGTGAATGGCCTGAGCCACGACACCCTGGGGCGGCGCTTCAAAGTGGCCGAGCACCCGCGCCTGCAAGCCCTGCTGCAAGCCCCCGGCCCGCTGCGCTTCCCGGCCAACAGCCCGCTGCCCGACCCCTACGACGGCCTGATCCCCGGCGTGCAGCTGGAGGTGCACGACTGCATGGGCTGCCCGGTGCTGCTGGGCGACACCCCCTGGGGTGTGCTGACGCTGGACGCGCTGGACAAAGAGCGTTTCAGCACCGTGGACCTGGGCGACCTGCAGGCCTTTGCCAGCCTGGCCGCCGCCACCGCCAGCGTGGTGCAACGCATCGCCGGGCTGGCCCAGCAGTTTGAGGCCGAACACCAGCGGGCCGAAAGCTACCGCGCCCTGGCACAAGACCACCCCACCCCCATGCTGATCGGCCAAAGCCCGGCCCACCAGCGCCTGCTGGCCGACATCGCCACCGTGGGCAATAGCGACCTGACGGTGCTGGTCACCGGCGAAACCGGCGTGGGCAAAGAGCTGGTGGCGCAGGCGCTGCACGCCGCATCGCCCCGCGCCGCCCGCCCCTTGATCAGCCTGAACTGCGCGGCCCTGCCCGAGTCGCTGGTGGAAAGCGAGCTGTTTGGCCACGTGCGCGGTGCGTTCTCGGGCGCGGTGGCCGACCGGCGCGGCAAGTTCGAGCTGGCCGACGGCGGCACGCTGTTTCTGGACGAGGTGGGCGAGCTGTCGCTGGCGGTGCAGGCCAAGCTGCTGCGGGTGCTGCAGGGCGGGCAGTTGCAGCGCCTGGGCTCGGACCGCGAGCACCGGGTAGACGTGCGGGTGATTGCCGCCACCAACCGCGACCTGGCCCAGGAGGTGCGCGCAGGCCGCTACCGGGCCGACTTCTACCACCGCCTCAGCGTCTACCCGCTGCCGGTACCACCGCTGCGCGAGCGCGGCCACGACGTGCTGCTGCTGGCCGGGCATTTTCTGGAGCTGAACCGCTCGCGCCTGGGCCTGGGCAGCCTGCGCCTGGATGCCGATGCCCAGGCCGCCCTGCTGGCCCACCCCTGGCCGGGCAATGTGCGCGAGCTGGAGCACCTGATCGCCCGCAGCGCCCTCAAGGCCCAGCAGGGCGCGGCCCCCCGGGCGCGGATCGTCAGCCTGACGGCGGCGCATCTTGACCTGGCACCACAATTGCAAGTACCCGGCCTACCCGCCGACACCGCAGCCCCGGTCGATTTACGCACCTCGGTGGACGACCACCAACGCCAGCGCATCGCCGCCAGCCTGCAACGGTTTGACGGCAACTGGGCCTCGGTGGCACGCGAACTGGGCCTGCACCGGGCGAATCTGGTGCGGCTGGCGCGTCGGCTGGGCCTGCGCGCCCGCTAACATAGCGCCCAAATTTACACAGAAAGCCCCCCATGGACTTCCCTCTCCACCAACTCAGCATGACGGTCTTGATGACCCCCGACATGGCCAATTTCTCGGGCAACGTGCACGGCGGCGCGGTGCTCAGGCTGCTTGACCAGGTGGCCTATGCCTGCGCCAGCCGCTACGCGGGGCGCTACGTAGTCACGGTGAGCGTGGACCAGGTGATGTTTTTGCAGCCCATCCACGTGGGCGAGCTGGTGACCTTTCTGGCCAGCATCAACCATGCGGGCACTTCGTCGATGGAGGTGGGCATCAAGGTGGTGGCCGAAGACATCCGCACCCACAGCGTGCGCCATGTGAACAGCTGCTTTTTCACCATGGTGGCCGTGGGCGACGACCGCAAGCCCGCGCCCGTGCCACCCTTGCTGCCCGCCACGCCGGATGAAAAACGCCGTTTTGAGCAAGCCATTCTGCGCAAGAACCTGCGCCACGAGCTGCGCAACCGGTTCAAGTCGATCAAAGAAACTACTGAATAAAATCAAGCTCTCGCGCTTACCCTATAAGCACGAGCAGCTACTAACTCGATAGCAAACGCTATTTATCGATGCTGCTGCCCATGTCGTCCAGCCAGAGCACGCGGTCGGCGTAGCACTGCAGGTCGGCCGACAAGGTGGCCTGCGCGCCGTTGATCCAGACCTCTTTGCGCAGGTCGGACTTGAGGTAGGAGATGGCATCTTCAAAATCGCCATCGCCCGCCGACAAAATCACCCGGTCGTAAATACCCTGGGCGGCCAGCTTGATCATCAGGGTGGCAATCGCCACGTCCACGCCTTTTTGCACTGTGCGGTCAAACCGCGTGCCGCACGACGGGCACTGGTTGTGCTGCTCCTTGAGCTTGTAGAGCTGCACCCGCATCTGCGGGCCCTTGGGTGGCGCGGACTTGATCCAGGTATGGAAGGCGTTTTGCGCCTCGGCGTTGGGGTCGCCGGTGGAGTTGAGGTAGTAGCTCTCGTAAATCGGGCCGCCGTTGGCCCGGACCAGCTCGTTCTTCAGCTTCAGGTAGTCAAAGCCGTTGGGACGCGAGCGGCCAAAGTTGTACATGTAGGCGGCATCGACGATCCAGACTGTTTTCATGGGGGTCACGGGTTCAATTCAATTCGTAAAGTTCTAACGGGAGCCCATCGGGGTCGGCAAAAAAGGTGAAGCGGCGGCCCGTAAATTCGTCCACCCGCACCGGCTCGACCGCCACGCCATCGGCCTGCAGGCTGGTAATGTTGGCATCCAGATCGGCCACCCCAAACGCCAGGTGCCGCAGCCCGCAAGACTCGGGCCGGGACGGCCGCGGCGGCGGCGCGGGGAACGAAAACAGCTCGATCTGCGAGCCATCGGCCAGCGCCAGGTCCAGCTTGTACGACTGCCGCTCAACCCGCAGATTTTCGGCGATGACCCGCAGGCCCAGGATGCGGGTGTAGAAATCTTTGGAGCGCACGTAGTCCGAGCAGATGATGGCGGCGTGGTGGAGGCGGGCGAGTTGCATCATGGGCGGGAGCTTACCGCGCTACGGTGTCGGCTTCGCGCAGGAACTGGGCGGCGTGCTTGCGCACCCCGGCCTGCACCGCATCCCACACGCGGGGGGAAAAGTCTGGCGGCAACTGGGTTTGCACTTGGTCCAGGGCCACGTCCACGCGCCGCACCATGCCTTGCATCTTCGGCCACACATGCGGTGCACCACAGCTTTGCGCCAGGGCTTGCCAGTGCCGCACGCGGATTTCACCTAGCTTGTAGTGCTTGGTTTTACCCCGCAGCGCCATGGCCAGGGTGGCTTTGTGCTCGGACAACTGGTTCGGCCCCTCGCCGATGATGGGCCAGGCCGACAGCACGTCGTACAGCGGAGTCAGGGCGAACGTGCCCCCCCTTTGGTGCGACAGCGAATAGTTTTTGGCGTGGCCATCGGTGGCGGCCAGCAGCCAGAAGGCGAGCTGGGTCAGCGCAAAGTGGGCGCAATCGTCTGCCGCCTGCGCGCTGCCCGCCAGCACGTCCAGGCAGTTGCGCATCGAGGGGCCGCCGTCGGATTCGTACTTCTTCAAGGGCGATGTGCCGGTTGCCTGGCACAGGTCTTCCTGGGGTAGCCGTGCGATCCAGGCCACGGAGGGTGGGATGAAGCCGGGGTGGTGGGGCTGGCTATCGCCCAGGTTTTGCCAGCGCCGGTCAAAGCGCTCGACCACCAAGGCTTTTTGGTTGCCAAACTGCGCCATTTCGGTGGTGGCCACGCGCAAGCCCAGCGCGGCCACGATCTGCGCGCACAGCCATTCGTTCTGCACCGAGTCGTGCATGTCGGCCCGCATATTGCCCACCAGGCCCAGGGGCAGCTTCAGAATGTGGGTAGTGGGCGTGGCCCCCAGCGGGCGCTGCCACACACCGCCAAAGCGCAGCAGGGCGGTTTTTTCCTGCGCCCCGGCAATGGAGATGCGAAAGTCGCCGTCGTCCTGGTGCTGGCCCAGGGGGGCATCGGTGGTGGTGGCATGCAGGATGCGTTCGACCTCGGCATCGGTAAGTGGCTCGCACTCCACCCGGTTCCAGTCCTGGGGCTGTGCCCCTTCGGGCAGGATTTGTACCGCCCCCACGCAGTCGCGGCCAATGGCGGCCAGCAGGTCAAAGGCCTGGGTGGACTTGGTCTTGAAGCGCGACACCAGGCGCTTGCGGATGTCCAGGCTATCGGGCAGCAGGTTCTCGAAATAATTCGCCACGGCCGCGCCCCGGTGCTCGCCGTTGCCCTCGGTAAACGGCAACGACAAAGACAGGGCCCGCCCCCAGACGGTGCGGGTCCACAGGCCGTCGTACTGGAAGGTCTGCACCCCGTTGCGCGAGGTGGACCACACGCCTACATAGCGCCCGTTCATCCAAATGTGCAGAGCGACGGCCATTACCAGTCGCCGTCCTGGGTCGGAGCTATGGGTGGGGGCAGTGCTTCACTGACAAAGTGCGCTTTGGGCACCAAAGCATCGCCAGCGGCTAAAGGCAGTTCATCCAAACCCATGCGCACACCGAGGGCGGAAAAAACCCGCAACAACTGCTCAACGCTGATGGACAACGGGTCGCCTTCGATGCGGGCCACACGGGCCTGGCTCAACCCCAGCCTGGCCCCCAGATCCGCCTGGCTCAAACCCCTGGCATGGCGAAGCGCCCGCAAATGCGTGGACAACTGAGCAGGGGTTTGGATTGCAAAGGCCATGGTGCATTTTATGCGCCATTCAGCATTTGTACAAAATATGCTTAATTCAGCATAAAGACACAATACTCCCAATCAGGCATATTACAGCGCCATCGCCTCCCGCACCACCGCCAGTTGTCGCCGTGACACCGCCAAGGGCTCGTCCAGGCCTTGCAGGCGCACCGCCCAGCCTTCGCCCTCCTCGGGGTCGAAATGCTTTTCCAGCGCCCGCAGGGCCCTGCGGGACACCAGCGCGTTGCGGTGGATGCGGATGAACACGCTGGCATGGCGCTGCTCCAGCTCGCCCAGCGCACCATCCAGCACGTAGTGCCGGGTGGCGGTGCGCACGGTGATGTATTTCAGCTCGGCTTTCAGGTACAGCACGCTGGACAGCGGCACGCGCTCGGTGCGGCCCCGGTCGTGTATGACCAGCGACTCTTCAACCAAATCAGGGCCTTGTGCTCTGCTGGCGTGCACAATCCGCTCTATTTTTTGTAGTGCCTGCTGCAAACGTTCCAAACGCACGGGCTTGGTCAGATAGTCCACCGCTTCCACCTCGAAGGCCTGCAACGCATACCCGGCGTGGGCGGTGACAAACACCACGGCGGGCGGCGGGGTCTGGCTGCGCAGCAATTGCGCCAAGTGCACGCCGTCCATGCCGGGCATGTGGATGTCGAGCAGCACCACGTCCACGCTCTGGGCCTGCAACAGCGCCAGGGCCTGTTCGGCGGTGGCCGCCTCCCCCACCACCTCGGCGGCGGGAGCGGTGCAGTCGCCCAGCAGGGTGCGCAGGCGGGCACGGGCCAGCGTTTCGTCGTCCACCACCAGTACGCGCAATGTCTTCATACCGGAATCTCGATGCGAACGAGGTAAAGGCCGTCCTTGAACGTGGCCAGGAACTGGCTTTGCATGTCGTGCAGCAGGCCCAGGCGGTCGCGCACGTTGTCCAGCGCCAGGCCGTGGCCGGGCACGCCCTGTCCGCCCGGAACGGTGTTGGCGATCTTGATCACCACCGTGCTGCCTCGGCGCTCGGTGGAGATATGCACATCTGCACCGCTGGCGCTGGGCTCCACGCCGTGCTTTACCGCGTTTTCCACCAGCGGCTGCAGCAACAGCGGCGGCAATTGCGCACCGGCGGCGCGCGGGTCCAGCGCCCAGTGGATGCGCAGACGTTCGCCAAAACGCACCTGCTCGATGGACAGGTAGCGCTCGGCCAGCGTGGTTTCGGCGGCCAGCGTGACGGACTCGCCCTGGTCTACCAACGCATGGCGGAACAGGTCGCTCAGGTCTTCCAGCAGGGCCTCGGCCTTGGCGGGCTCGGCGCGCACCAGGGCGATGGCGCTGTTGAGGGTGTTGAACAGAAAATGCGGGCGGATGCGGGCCTGTAGCTCGCCCAGCCGTGCCGTGGTAGCCGCCGGGGTGCGGGCGCGGGCGCGCAGCACCAAACCCGCCACCACCAGGGCCGACAGCCAGGCACCGGCCGCCGCGCTGGCCAGCCAGGGCACGGGGTCCAGCAGGCCGATCAGGGCCAGCATGCCGCAGCCGTACAGCCCGGCCAGCGCGCCCAGCACCACGCCGGCCAGGTTTTGCGCCAGCTGCGGCAGGCGCGCCAGCGGGCGTTTCAGGCTGCAGGCGGCCAGCAGCCACACCAGCACCGCGGGCAGCGCGCCGCCGGTCCACAGCGCCAGCCGCGTCAGCCAGTCCCAACTGCTCTGAGCGCCAAACAAGGCCGCCACCGCCACGGCCACCTCCACAAACAGCACCGCGCGCAAGATCACGCCCGCCTGGCAGGCATCGAACACCAGCGCCGTGCGGGCTGGCGGTTCGGGCTTGGAAGCCAGTGGCTGGAAGCCCGATAAAATTTGCGGTTCTTGCATACCAGCCGATTATGGGGAAATTGATCCCCGCTGGTACGCCGCCCCCTTCCATCTGGTACTCCTCCATGTCTTCCCACAACCAACTCGACAAAAAATCCGAAGCCTGGTCGGCGCTGTTCTCCGAGCCCATGAGCGACCTGGTCAAGCGCTACACCTCCAGCGTGTTTTTTGACAAGCGCCTGTGGCAGGCCGACATCGCAGGCAGCCTGGCCCACGCCGAGATGCTGGCAGCGCAAGGCATCATCGCCGCGCAGGACCATGCCGACATCCAGCGCGGCCTGGCGCAGATCAGCGGCGACATCGAGTCCGGCAACTTCGAGTGGAAGCTGGACCTGGAAGACGTGCACCTGAACATCGAAGCCCGCCTGACCCAGCTGGTGGGCGACGCGGGCAAGCGCCTGCACACCGGCCGCAGCCGCAACGACCAGGTGGCCACCGACGTGCGCCTGTGGCTGCGCGGCGAGATGGACCTGATCCAGGGCCTGTTGACCGACCTGCAACTGGCCCTGGTGGCCATTGCCGACAAAAACGTGGAAGTGGTGATGCCCGGCTTCACCCACCTGCAGGTAGCCCAGCCGGTGAGCTTTGGCCACCACATGCTGGCCTATGTGGAAATGTTTGCCCGCGATGCCGAACGCATGCTGGACGTGCGTAAACGCGTGAACCGCCTGCCGCTGGGCAGTGCCGCCCTGGCCGGCACCAGCTACCCGCTGGACCGCGAGCGCGTGGCCAAGACCCTGGGGATGGAGGGCGTGTGCCAGAACAGCCTGGACGCCGTGAGCGACCGCGACTTCGCCATCGAATTCACCGCCGCCGCCAGCATCGCCATGGTGCACATCAGCCGCCTGAGCGAAGAACTGGTGCTGTGGATGAGCCAGAGCTTTGGCTTCATCGACATTGCCGACCGCTTTTGCACCGGCTCCAGCATCATGCCGCAGAAGAAAAACCCCGACGTGCCCGAGCTGGCGCGCGGCAAAACCGGTCGCGTGGTTGGCCACCTGATGGGCCTGATCACCCTGATGAAGGGCCAGCCCCTGGCCTACAACAAGGACAACCAGGAAGACAAGGAGCCGCTGTTCGACACCGTGGACACGCTCAAGGACACGCTGCGCATCTTTGCCGAAATGGTGGGCGGCATCACCGTCAAGCCCGAAGCCATGGAACGCGCCGCCCTGCGCGGCTACGCCACCGCCACCGACCTGGCCGACTACATGGTCAAGAAGGGCCTGCCCTTCCGCGACGCGCACGAGGTGGTGGCCCACGCGGTGAAGGCGGCGATTGCCCAAGGCGTGGACCTGTCCGAGCTGCCGCTGGACGTGCTGCAAGGCTTCAACGCCAAGATCGAGCAAGACGTGTACGAGTGCCTGAGCCTGCGCGGCTCGCTCAACGCCCGCAACATCCTGGGCGGCACCGCCTGGGCGCAGGTGCGCGCGCAGATTACCCGCCACCGGGCGCGTTTGGCCGCATGAGCCTTACTACGTAATTGATAGCTGCTTACGCTTATGGAATAAGCGCTGGCGGCCAAAATTACCGGATAAATGTCTTTGCGCAGGAATTTCAGCAGTTCCCCACTCGTCCGCTGGCTTGGTGACCTCGAACCACCCGAGGCTGCGGCCGTGGGTGGGGCGGACGCATCGCGCCAGGACGTTGCGCAAAAACTCAGCCAATGGGTGGGCGTGTTTGAGTCGGTGACGCTGCACGCGGCGCACCAGTCGGTGGGGCCGGTGGCTGATACCGATGCAAAGTGCGTGTCGCCAGACCAGGTTGCCGCACTGCAGGCGCAGTGCCGCCAGGTGCAACAGACGCTGGTGCGCTCCATCGAGAAGCCCGACGCTGCGGATACCGGTGCCCGGCGTGGCCGCCATCCACTCAACCAGCCCGAGCCGCCCCCGGATTCGCAAGTGGACTTTGCGCCATACCGCCAGCATTACCTCGACCAGCAACGCAGCATGAAGCTGATGGTGGGCCCCTTGCGCACCCACCTGCGCCAGACCCTGGCCCAGGCCTCCCCCGCGCTGCGACAGTTGGCGACGCTGGACGCTGTGTGGGAGCAACTGCTGGACGGCCACGCGCAGAAACTGCTGGAGACCGTGCCGGTGCGGCTGCAGCGGCGGTTCGAGCATTTGCGCAAGCTGCACACGCAGCCCCCGGCCCAGGACGCGTCCCTGTGGCGGCAACCGGGCGGCTGGCTGCATGGCTTCAACCAGGAACTGCAAGCGGTTTTGCGGGCCGAGCTGGACGTGCGGCTGGAGCCGGTGTGGGGCTTGATGGAAGCACTCAACCTAGATGAATGAATAAGTACCAATGAACAGAATTGTTTTTGCAATGGCTTTTGCCATCGGCCTGGCGACCGTGGCCTGGGTGGGGATGGGTTTTGTCGGCGTGAGCTGGCTGGCCCTGGCTATGACTGTGGCGATTGGCGCGGTGTATGTGCTGGGGGCGTGGGAGGTGCAGCGCTACCGGGTGGCCACCACGGCATTGGCGGCTGCGCTGGCCCATGTGGCGGAACCGACAGCGTCGATCTCAGGTTTGGCCGCCTGGCTGGAACGTGTGCCCGCGGCCCTGCGCCACCCGGTGCGCCTGCGCATCGAGGGTGAACGGGCCGCCCTGCCCGGCCTGGCGCTCACGCCCTATCTGGTGGGGCTGCTGGTGATGCTGGGCATGCTGGGCACCTTTCTGGGCATGGTGGTGACCTTCAAAGGGGCGGTTTTTGCCCTCGAAGGTTCTAGCAACCTGGAGGCCATCCGTACGGCGCTGGCGGCACCCATCAAGGGGCTGGGGCTGTCGTTTGGCACCTCGGTGGCCGGGGTGGCCACCTCGGCCATGCTGGGCTTGTTGTCGGCCCTGGGGCGGCGCGAGCGGCTGGACGTGGTGCGCCAGCTCGACACCTTGGCGGCCACGGTGTTTCGCCCGTTGTCACAGGCCCACCAGCGTCAGGAAGCCTTCAAGGCGCTGCAGGTGCAGTCACAGAGCCTGCCCGAAGTGGTAGACCGCCTGCAGGCCATGGTGGACGGGCTGGAGCGCCGCAGCGCGCAACTCAACACCCAGCTGCAAGAGCAGCAAGAACGCTTAAGCACGCAGTTGCTGAGTCAACAGGACCAGTTCCACCGCGATGTCAGCGGGGTCTACACCCAACTGGCCCAGTCCGTGGGCACATCGCTGCAAGACAGCCTGGTGGCCGGGGCCAAGGCGGCGGGCGAGAGCCTGCAGCCGGTGGTGCAGGCCGCCATGGCAGAGATCGCGCAGGAATCCAGCCGTGTGCACCAGCGCGTGCTGGATGCCACCCAGGCGCAAATCAGCGGCCTGACCTTTGAGCTCGGCAGCACGGCGCGCAGCGTGGGCGATGGCTGGACCACAGCGCTGCAGCAGCATGCGCGCAGCAGCGAAGCCCAGGTTACCCAATTGGGCCAGGCGCTGACCCGCTTTAGCACCACGTTTGAGCAGCGCTCCGCCACGCTGCTGGCCACCGTGCACGAGGCCGCCGCCGCGTCGCAAAACCAGCAGGTGGCGAGCGACCAGCAACGGCTGCAGGGCTGGACGCAGGCGTTGGAAGCCATGGCCAGCCAGCTGCAGGGCGAATGGCAGCGCGTGGGTGCCCAAACGCTGGCCGACCAACGGGCCGCCAGCCTGGCGCTGGCACAAACTGCCAGCGACATTACCGACCGTGCCAGCCAGCAGGTCAGCCAGACGCTGAACGGCTTGGCCGGGGTGCTGGCCCGGTCCGAAGCCCTGGTGCAGTCGCGCACCGAGACGGAAGCCCGCTGGGCCGCGCAGCAAGGCGAGCGCATGGACCAACTGGCAGCCTTGTGGCGCAGCGAACTCGGTGCGCTGCGGGCCGAAGAAGCCAGCCGTGGCGTGGCCGCCGTGGAGCGCCTGGACGCATTGCAGACCGCACTGGCCAGCCACCTCGCCACGCTGGGCACGGCGCTGGAAGCCCCCATGACCCGGCTGATGCAAACGGCAGCCGAAGTACCGCAGGCCGCCGCGGGCGTGATCACCCAACTGCGCCAGGAAATGACCCGCCTCAGCGAGCGCGACAACCTGGCTTTTGAAGAGCGCTCCAGCCTACTGGAAAAAATCAGCACGCTGCTGCAGCACCTGAACCAGGCATCCAACGCGCAGCAGGCGGCGATCGAGTCGCTGGTGGCCTCGGCGGCTACGGTGCTGGACCAGGCCGGCCAGCAGTTTGCCAACACCCTGGGCACCCACGCGGGCCAGGCGGCGGATGTGGCCGCCCATGTGGCGGGCAGCGCTGTGGAGCTTGCCAGCCTGGGCGAAGCATTCGGCCATGGGGTACAGCTGTTCAGCGCCAGCAACGAAAAGCTGATCGACAGCCTGCACCGCATGGAGGGCAGCATCGGCCAGTCGGTGGCGCGCAGCGACGAGCAACTCGCCTACTACGTGGCGCAGGCGCGCGAGGTGATTGACCTGAGCATCAGCTCGCAGCAGGGGCTGGTGGAAGACCTGCGTAGACGCGGCAGCAAGCCCGCCGCCGTGGCCAAAGAGAGCGTGGCATGACCGGCGCCGATAGCCTGGATGGAATCGACGACGACAGCATTGCGCAGGCCGCACCGGTATGGGCGGTGTTTGGCGACCTGATGGCGGGCCTGCTGGGCGCGTTTGTGCTGATCCTGGTGGGCGTGCTGGTGGTGCAGATGGACCTGGTGGCCAACCTGCAGGCCGAGGTGGGCAAGCGCCAGGCGGAAGAGCAGCGCCGCATGGCACTGGAAAAGGCCCTGGCCATTCCGCTGGCAGCGGGCCGGGTCACGCTGAACAACGGCCGCATCGGCATCAGCGGCAATGTGCTGTTCCCGGTCAATTCCGACCAATTGCGCCCTGAAGGCCAGCAACTGCTGAAAAGCCTGGTACCGGCCTTGCAGTTGGTCCTGGGTGAGCGCGGCGACATGCTGATGGTCAGCGGCTTTACCGACGACAAACCCATCGTTGGTGGCAACCAGCAATTTGCCGACAACCTGGAGCTATCGGCCCAGCGCGCCCTCAAGGTGACCCGCTCGCTGATCGATGAAGGCATGCCCTCGTCCAAAGTGTTTGCTGCGGCTTTTGGTGCAGAGCAGCCGGTGGCCTCCAACACCAGCGAAGAGGGCCGCGCGCTGAACCGGCGCGTGGAAATGGCCCCGGTGCCCCGGTCTGCCAAGCCATGAGCGAGGCGGGAGCGTCGCCGTCGCTACAGTCGTTGCTGTCGTTACGCAATGCCGACGCCCAGCGCTTCGACCCCGCACGCTTCCATTACCTGGAAGTGCTATCCCGCCGCGCGTCCGCAGCCACGGGTGCGTTGCAGCCCATTTTGCAGGCCAAGCTGGCCACGGCCCTGGCCGACTACAGCCAGCGCATGGGGCAAGCGCAGGGCCTGCTCCGACCAGCGCCAAACAGAGGCCCCGGGCCGCTGGCGGAACTGAACCACTACATCCGCCGCACCACACAGCCAAGCCACCACCACGGGCCCCGGCCAGAGCTGAAAAGCGTGCGCGGTTTCCGCGAGGTGTGGTCCAAAATCGCCGCCATCGACCATATGGACCAGGCCATGGTGCGCGGCCCCGAAAACGCCGGCCCGCTGAACCCCCACATGCTGGTACTGCGCTCCCTGGCGCTGATGCGCCAGCTATCGCCCGAATATCTGCAGCGTTTTCTGTCGCATGTGGACTCGCTGCTGTGGCTGGACCAGGAAAACCAGAAACACACACCGGCAGAGGCCAAGCCAGCGCGCAAGAGTCGGCCCAAGAAATAAATGCGGCTGGGACCTTAAGTTCCGCCTAAGCCAAAAAAATACATACTCGCGGCATGCGCTTGTTACTGGTAGAAGACGACCCCATGATCGGTGAAACCGTGCTCGACGTGCTGCGCGCCGAGCACTTCGCCGTGGACTGGGTAAAAGACGGCGAGATGGCCGACACTGCCCTGCGCAGCGCCGCCTACGACCTCGTGCTGCTCGACCTGGGCCTGCCCCGGCGCGACGGGCTGGACGTGCTCAAAGCCCTGCGCCAGCGCAAAGATGCCACCCCCGTGCTGGTGGTCACCGCCCGCGACGCGGTGGCCGACCGCATTGCCGGGCTGGATGCCGGGGCCGACGACTACGTGCTCAAACCCTACGACATCGACGAGCTGCTGGCCCGCATCCGCGCCCTGACTCGGCGCAGCGCAGGCCGCGCCGACCCGGTACTGGAAGTGCATGGCCTGCGCCTGAACCCCGCCACCCATGAAGCCACCCGCGACGGCCAGCCCGTCACCCTGTCCGGCCGCGAATGGGCCGTACTGGAGGCGCTGATGGCACGCCCCGGCGTGGTGTTCTCGCGGGCCCAGCTGGAAGAAAAACTCTACAGCTGGAAAGACGACGTGAGCAGCAATGCGGTCGAGGTCTACATCCACGGCCTGCGCAAAAAGCTGGGGGCCGAGCTGATCCAGAACGTGCGTGGCTTGGGCTATGTGATGCCTCGGCCATGAACTCCATTCGCCGCCGCCTGCTGGGCTCGGTGATGACCGCCATCGTGGTGGCCGCGCTGTTCCAGGCGGCATCTGCCTACCGCGGCGCGCTGCAGCAGGCCGACGAAATGTTCGACTACCACCTGCAGCAAATGGCATTGGCGCTGCGCAACGGCGCGCCCAGCCAGGCCACACCAGACGACCCCTTTGATGCCGACTACGAAGTGCAGATCTGGAGCCCCACCGGGGTGCAGCTGTTCCAGTCGCACCGCAACCGCCTGCCACCGCAGGCCGTGCTGGGCTTTTCGGACGTGGAGCAAAACGGCACGCGCTACCGCGTCTACTCCATCCAGACCCCGGCGCAAACCATCCAGATCGCCCAGGACCTGAGCGCCCGCCAGGCCCGCGCCCGCGCCCTGGCCGTGCGCGCCATGCTGCCCATGGCCATCATGGCCCCGCTGCTGATGGCCGCGCTGTGGTGGGCCATACGCCACGCCCTCAAGCCGCTGGAGCGCACCCGCCAGCAGGTGGCAGCACGTGCGGTGGACGACCTGTCGCCCCTGCCCGAAGCCGACCTGCCCGACGAGGTGCTGCCCCTGGTGCGTGAGCTGAACCTGCTGTTTGGCCGGGTGCACGCCGCTTTCGATGCCCAGAAATCCTTTGTGGCCAATGCCGCGCACGAGCTGCGCTCGCCGCTCACCGCCCTGAAACTGCAAGCCCAGGCGCTGGACCGCGCCCCCGATGCGCCCACCCGCAGCGTCGCCATCGCCCGCCTGCACCAGGGCATAGACCGGGCGGTGCGCCTGATGAACCAGCTGCTGGTGCTGGCCCGGCAAGAGTCCGCCAGCGATACGCCGCCTGAGCGCATCGCGCTGCATGACCTGGTGCAACTCGCCGTGGAAGAAGCGCTGCCCCAAGCCCAGGCGCGCAGCATCGACCTGGGAGTCGCCCCCAGCGAGCCCACAGAGGTGATGGGCCACCCCGACGCGCTGCGCATCCTGCTGCGCAACCTGCTGGACAACGCGCTGAAATACACGCCCGAGCAGGGCCGGGTGGACGTAGCCATCACCTCCGACAACGGCGCACCCGTGCTGACCGTGGAAGACTCCGGCCCCGGCATTGCGCCTGGCGATCTGGACAAGGTGTTTGACCGCTTCTACCGCAGCGCCGAGGCCACGGCAGGCGGCAGCGGGCTGGGCCTGGCGATTGCCCAGGCGATTGCGCAGGCGCACGGCGCGAAACTGCGGCTGGACGCATCCCCCGCACTGGGCGGACTGCGGGTGGCGCTGGTGTTTACAAACCCGCCAGCAGCTCCGCAAACGCCTGCGACCGGCCCTGGCGCGAAGCGTTCTTGACGGCGGCAGGGTCGGGCAAACGCACCGCCTGGGCCCGCACATCCGCCACAAACTGCGGCAACAGGGCGGCAATCTCGTCGGCCGAGTCGATGCGGGCCATGGCCTCCAGCCCGGCACCGCGCAGCACACCGGCGGTGTCGCCCGCCGGGTCGGTCAGGCCCAGGATGGGGCGGCCTGCGCGCAGGTATTCGTAAATCTTGGCCGGAATCTGGGCGTTGCAGTTGCTGGCCTGCATGACCAGCAAGGCATCCACCGACAACATTTCAGCCAGCGCCTCGCGGTAGGGCACGGCGGGGCTGAGTTCGATGAAGTCCTGCACGCCGTGCTCGGTAGCCAACTGGGTCAGCATGTCGTCGTGGGCCGAGGCGCGGAAGCGGATTTGCAACTGTCGGGCCGTCAACGCACCACTGGCCTTGAGGCGCTGCAGGGCCTGAAAGAGCTGGGTCGGGTCGCGCTCGGACGGGTAGACGATGCCGCTGTGCAGCAGCACCACAGGTTGGTCGTCGGTCAACGGGCGGCTCGCCACGGCAGGCGCGTGGGCAAAGCTCTCTTCGTCATAGCCGTTTTCCAGCACGGTGATGCGGCTGGCGGCCTGGGGATAGCGCTCGCGGTACATCTGCGCCGCGCCGGGGGTGGTGAAGACGCTGCGGCTGGCCTGCTCCACCGCCTCTTGCTCGATGCGCTGGTAGCTGCGCCAGGTGATGGGGTCGGCGGGGTAGCCGTCTTGGGCCATCGGGTCACGGAAGTCGGCAATCCAGGGCAGACCGGTCTTGTGGTGCAACTGCTGGGCGATCACATGGGCGGTGGCGATGGGGTAGGTGGACCAGATCGCGTCAGGCTTGAATTCCTTAATGAGTTGCAGGCCCTGGCGCACCGCGTCAAAGCGCCAGCTGATCCAGCGGTCGGGCCGGGCCATCCAGCCCATGTAGCGGCCCTGGATGTTGAGGTGCCTGGCCGTGTCGAGGGCGAAGGCGCGGCGCACCACGGTGCCTTCGGGCACGTCGTTCATCAAATCGGGGCTGGTGCGCTCGTAGGCGCGCGGATCGGCGGTCAGCACCACCGGCTTCCAGCCCAGCGCGGGCAGGTGCTGCACAAAGCGCAAGGTCCGCTGGATACCACTGCTGCCCGCCAGCGGCGGGAAGTGGTAGGCGATCATCAAAACTGTTTTCACACGGGGACCTTGGTTACACGGCTTACGTAGCCTCCTCTGCGCGCCCAGAGGGCAACACAGGGGAGGCTGCGTAAGTCTTCGGTTAATTTCTGCTGCGAGATCATACGGGGAGAAGCGTGACAAGGCATCCGGCAGAATGCTCCGACTTATGGCATTCACCCTTCCTCCGCGTTACATCCGTTTTTTAGCCTTGTGGCTGCTGCTGTGCGGCGTGGCCGTGGCCCAAAGCGCGGTCAACACGCTGCAGGTCGGCCCGCAGCGAGCTATTAAAACCATAGCTGCTGCTGCCCGTCTGGCAAGCGCAGGCACTCTTATTGAAGTGGATGCAGGCGAGTACGTGGGCGACGTGGCCGTGTGGACCCAGCCCAACCTGACGCTGCGTGCCGTGGGTGGGCGGGTGCGCCTGCAGGCCAACGGCGCGGCGGCAGAGGACAAAGGCATCTGGGTAGTGCGTTCGCCAAAGTTCACCGTGGAAGGCTTTGACTTCGAGGGCGCGCAGGTGGCGGGCCGCAACGGCGCGGGCATCCGCTTTGAATCCGGCTGGCTGGTGGTGCGCAACTGCAGTTTCACACTCAACGAAATGGGCTTGCTCACCAGCAACGACCCCAACGCGGTGCTGGAGGTGGAAAACAGCGAATTTGCCTACAACATGCGCCCCGACGGGCACAACCACAACCTCTACATCGGCCAGATCGCCCGTGCAACTATTACCGGCAGTTACCTGCACCACGCCCGTACCGGCCACCTGCTGAAAAGCCGCGCGGCGCAAAGCAACATCCTGTACAACCGCCTGACCGACGAAGGCGGCAGCGCCAGCTACGAGCTGGAGTTTCCCAATGGCGGGGTGGCCGTGGTGGTGGGCAACATCGTCCAGCAGGGCCCGTTGACCGAAAACCCGGCAGTCATCTCCTTCGGGGCCGAGGGCTACACCTGGCCGGTCAACCAGCTCAGCCTGGCCTACAACACCCTGGTGGACGACCTGCCCCAGGGCGGCGTCTGGCTGAAGGTCAAACCCGGTGCCGATGCCGTGCTGGCCGCGAACAACCTGCTGGTGGGCGCGGCACCCCTGCAGGCCACCACGCCGGGCGACTTCCGCAACAACTTCAACACCGACCGCAGCAGCCTGGCACCCGGCGGCGACTACCGGCTGCGGGCGGGCTCGCCGCTGCTGGGCAAAGCCATTGCCCTGGACAAAACCCTGCAAGCGCAGCGTGAATATAGTCACACCGCCAAGAGCATTGCGCTCAGCATTGCCCCGCATAATCCCGGTGCCATGCAGCGCCTGCTGGCGCGCCAGCCCTGATATTTTTGCTTTCTACGCTTCCACTATGTCCTCAAACACCCCTTCCCTGGCATCCCTGGTACTTGGCAGCCCCCGCTTTACCGATGCCCGCCTGGCCGCCATCGCGGGCACCAACGGCACATTGGCTGCCTGGCAAGCTGCCTGCGCCGCCGATGCCTGCAGCGCCGCGCTGCAGGCCACGGGCGACTTTGCGGTAGGGCTGCAAGAGCCATCGGGCCGCACCTTTTTGGCGGTGGACCGCTTTGCCATTCGCAGCCTGTGCTACCGGGTGGCGGACGGGCAGATCCGCTTTGCGGGCCGCGCGGACGAGCTTGCCGATGGGGCCGACATCGACCCGCAGGCCATCTTCGACTACCTGTACTTCCACGCCATCCCCTCGCCGCGCACCATCTTCAAAGGCGTGTTCCGCCTGCCGCCAGGCCACTACGCGCTGTTTGAGCACGGCAAACTCACCGTCGCACCCTACTGGGTGCCGACCTTCATCGAGCCGCGCAGCGCCTCGTTCAGCAGCCTGCGCGAAGAATTCCGCGGCCTGGTGCGCACCGCCGTCAACGCCCAGCTCGACGGTGGCACGGCGGCCTGCTTTTTGAGCGGCGGCACCGACAGCTCCACCGTGGCGGGCATGCTCAGCGAAATCGGCGGCAAGCAGGGCCAAAAAGCGGCCACCTACTCCATCGGCTTCGATGCCGAGGGCTACGACGAGATGGAATACGCCCGGCTGGCCTCGCGCCACTTTGGCACCGAGCACCACGAGTACTACGTCACCCCCGACGACCTGGTGCGCAGCATTGCCGACGTGGCCCGCTCCTACGACCAGCCGTTTGGCAACTCGTCCGCCCTGCCCTCGTACTACTGCGCCCGCAAAGCCAAGGACGACGGCGTGACCAAAATTTTGGCCGGTGACGGCGGCGACGAGCTCTTTGGTGGCAACAGCCGCTACGCCAAGCAGCGCGTGTTCGGCTGGTACGACATGCTGCCCAGCGGCATCCGCAGCGGCCTGATGGAGCCGGTGCTGGCCAAGACCGCCGAAAGCAGCATCCCCCTGCTCAGCAAAGCCTCCAGCTACGTGGAACAGGCCAAGGTGCCGCTGCCCGACCGCCTGCAGATGTACAACCTGCTGCTGCGCCTGGGCGTGAACGATGTGCTGACCCCGGCGTTTCTGAGCCAGGTCAACATCCAGGGCCCGGCCGAGCAGCAGCGCGGCATCTGGAACCTGCCCACCACCGGCAGCCAGCTCAACCGCATGCTGGCCTTCGACTGGCGCTACACCCTGGCCGAAAGCGACCTGCCCAAGGTCTGCGGCACCACCCGGCTGGCGGGTCTGCACGTAGGCTTTCCCATGCTCAACGAGGCGCTGCTGGACTTCTCGCTCAAGCTGCCGCTGGAGTACAAACTCAAGGGCCTGAAGCTGCGCTGGTTCTTCAAGGAAGCCCTGCGCGGCTTCCTGCCCGACGAAATTCTGACCAAAAAGAAACAGGGCTTCGGCCTGCCCTTCGGCGTATGGGCCACCCGCCACGACGGCCTCAGAGCAGTCGCCACCGATTCGCTGAACAGCCTGGCCACCCGCAACATCGTGCGCCCCGAATTCATCCGCAGCCTGCTGACCGAGCGGCTGCAGGAGCACCCCGGCTATTTTGGTGAAATGGTGTGGATCTTGATGATGCTGGAGCAGTGGCTGCAGGCGCACGCGCCGCAGTACAAAATGTCTGCCTGACATTACAATTCATGGATAAGTAAGGGATTTACATGTCCACCTCGACTCTCACCGCCAAAGGCCAGACCACCGTACCGCAGGCCATCCGCGATGCTTTGCACGCCCAGGCCGGCACGCAACTGCAATGGCATTTGATGCCCGACGGCAGCCTGACTGTGCGGGTCAAAAACCAGTCGCTGCTGGATTTGGCGGGCATGCTGCAAGCCCCCAAGGGCCGCAGCGTGCGTACCGAAGACATGCGGCCCTGATATTGCATGGCCGCCCTGGACACCAATGTGCTGGTGCGCTTCTTGGTGCAAGACGACCCGGCCCAGTCGGCCCTGGCGCACGACCTGATCCACAACGCATTGCAGGCCGGTGAAACGCTCTACCTGCCGGTTACCGTGGTGCTGGAGCTGGAGTGGGTGCTGCGCGCAGCCTACCGCTTCAGCAAAGAGCAGGTGACAACGGCCATATCCCGGCTGCTGGCCGCCACCGAGTTGTCGTTTGGCTCCGAATCGGCGGTAGAAGTGGCTCTGGCGCTGTACCAAAAAAGCAGTGCCGACTTTGCCGACTGCCTGCACATTGCGCTGGCCCACGCAGCAGGCGAGAGCCCCTTGTGGACGCTGGACCGGGGGGCATCCAAGGTGGACGGAGCCCGGTTGTTAACCGCTTAAACAACCGATACGCTATCGTTTTTAACATCAAAAAAAAGAGCTGCTACCGCCGATGGAACGGGCGGTAGCAGCTCTTTTTACGCCTGGAAAAAAGCCTATTTTTTGTCCAACCGCATCTCGGCGGCCCGGGCGTGGGCCTGCAAGCCCTCGCCATAGGCCAGCTCCGCCGCGATACGGCCCAGTTCCTGGGCACCGGCCTGGCTGACTTCGATCAGGCTGCTGCGCTTTTGGAAGTCATACACGCCCAGCGGGCTGGAGAAGCGGGCCGTGCCTGCGGTGGGCAGCACGTGGTTGGGTCCGGCGCAGTAGTCGCCCAGGCTCTCGCTGGTGTAGGCACCGAGAAAGATGGCTCCGGCGTGGCGCAGCAGCGGCTCCCAGCGGTGCGGGTCGGTACTGCTGACCTCCAAATGCTCGGGGGCGATGCGGTTGCTGATCTCGCAGGCTTCTTCCATGCTGCGGGTCTGGATCAGCGCGCCGCGGCCGGTGAGCGACTTGGCGATGATCTCGGCGCGGGGCATTTCATTGAGCAGGCGGTCGATCGAAGCCTGCACCTGGTCGATGTAGGCTGCGTCGGGGCACAGCAGAATGCTTTGCGCCAGCTCGTCGTGTTCGGCCTGGCTGAACAGGTCCATGGCCACCCAGTCGGGCGGGGTGCTGCCGTCGGCCAGCACCAGAATCTCGCTGGGGCCGGCAATCATGTCGATGCCCACGGTGCCGAAGACGCGGCGCTTGGCGGCGGCCACGTAGGCGTTGCCGGGGCCGGTAATCTTGTGCACGTTGGGGATGGTGGCCGTGCCATAGGCCAGCGCAGCCACGGCCTGGGCACCGCCGATGGTGTAGGCGCGGGTGACACCGGCCACATAGGCGGCGGCCAGCACCAGGGCGTTTTTCTCACCGCGCGGGGTGGGCACCACCATGATGATCTCGCCCACACCCGCCACGTGCGCGGGGATGGCGTTCATCAACACGCTGCTGGGGTACGCCGCCTTGCCGCCGGGCACGTAGATGCCCACGCGGTCCAGCGGCGTGACCTTTTGGCCCAGCAGGGTGCCGTCGGCGTCGCGGTAGCTCCAGCTTTCACCCGAAGCCTTTTTCTGCGCCTCGTGGTAGCTGCGCACGCGGGCGGCTGCCGCCTGCAGGGCTTCGCGCTGGGCGGCGGGAATGGCATCGAAGGCGGCCTTGAGCTCGGCCTGGGTCAGCTCCAGCTCGGCCAGGGTGTTGGCGTGCAGGCCGTCAAAGCGGTTGGTGTACTCCAGCACCGCCACGTCGCCGCGCAATTGCACGTCGGCCAGGATGTTGGCAACGGTGGTTTCAATCGCCGTGTCGGCCTCGGCAGACCAGTGCAGGCGGGCTTTGAATTCAGCCTCAAAAGTGCTGCTTGTGCTGACCAGACGGGCGGGAGTAGCTACAAAAGTCATAGTATTCAGGTTTTTGCGCGCTCGGCCACCGCCGCGGCGAAGGCATCGATCATGGCGCGGATGGGGGCTTGCTTGAGCTTGAGCGCGGCCTGGTTCACCACCAGGCGCGAGCTGATGTCCATGATGCGTTCCACTTCCACCAGGTGGTTGGCCCGCAGCGTGTTGCCGGTGGACACCAGGTCCACGATGGCATCGGCCAGGCCGGTCAGCGGGGCCAGTTCCATGCTGCCGTAGAGCTTGATCAGATCGACGTGCACGCCCTTGGCGGCGAAGAATTCGCGCGCAATCGCTACATATTTAGTAGCAACCCGCAGGCGCGAGCCCTGCTTGACGGCGCGCTCGTAGTCGAAGTCGTTGCGCACCGCCACGCTGATGCGGCATTTCGCAATCTGCAGGTCCAGCGGCTGGTACAGGCCCTGGCCGCCGTGTTCGATCAGCGTGTCTTTGCCGGTGATGCCCAGGTCGGCACCGCCGTTTTCCACGTAGGTGGGCACGTCGGAGGCGCGAACGATGAGCACGCGCACCCCAGACTGGTTGGTGTCCAGAATCAGCTTGCGGGACTTTTCGGGGTCGTCCAGCACCTCGATACCGGCAGAGCGCAACAGCGGCAGCGTGTCGTCGAAGATGCGGCCTTTGGAGAGGGCTAAGGTGATCATGCCTTCACCCGTTCGATGTCCGCGCCGATGCCGCGCAGCTTGGCTTCCATCTGGTCGTAGCCGCGGTCCAGGTGGTAAATGCGGTCCACCACGGTTTCGCCCTCGGCCACCAGGCCGGCAATCACCAGGCTGGCCGAGGCGCGCAGGTCGGTGGCCATCACGGTGGCACCGGAGAGCTTGGCAATGCCTTCAACCACCGCCACCTTGCCGTCGATCTGGATATGCGCGCCCAGGCGCACCAGCTCGTTGACGTGCATGAAGCGGTTTTCAAAAATCGTCTCTGTTACCTTGCTGGCTCCCTGGGCTACGCAGTTCAACGTCATGAACTGGGCTTGCATGTCGGTGGGAAAACCAGGGTATTCGGTGGTGCGAAAACTCTGCGCCTTCAGGTGCGTGTGGGCCGGGCCCGCGGACTGCACGCGGATGCCGTCGGCCTCGGGGGTCACGGTGACACCGGCGGTGCGCAGCTTGTCGATCACCGCGTCCAGGTGGTCGGCGCGGCCATGCTGCAGCAGCACGTCGCCACCGGTGGCGGCCACGGCGCACAAAAAGGTGCCGGTCTCGATGCGGTCGGCCACCACCTGGTGGCTGCAGCCGTGCAGCGATTCCACGCCCTGGATGCGGATGCGGTGGGTGCCGTGGCCTTCGATCTTGGCCCCCATCTTGATCAGCATTTCGGCCAGGTCGCTGATTTCCGGCTCTTGCGCGGCGTTTTCCAGAATGGTTTCGCCCTCGGCCAGCGTGGCGGCCATGAGGAAGTTCTCGGTGCCGGTGACAGTGACCATGTCGGTGGTGATGTGGCAGCCCTTGAGGCGGGTGCGGCCTGCGGGCAGCTTGGCAATCATGTAGCCGTGCTCGACCACGATCTCGGCACCCATGGCCTGCATCCCGAGGATGTGCTGGTCCACCGGGCGCGAGCCAATCGCGCAGCCGCCGGGCAGCGACACCGTGGCCTCGCCAAAGCGGGCCAGCAGCGGCCCCAGGGCCAGCACCGAAGCGCGCATGGTCTTGACCAGCTCGTACGGGGCTTCGGGCGACGACAGATCGCTGGCGTTGATGGTGACGGTGCCATCCTCGGTGCGGTCTGCGGTCACGCCCATGTTGCGGATCAGCGTGAGCATGGTGGACACGTCTTGCAGGCGTGGCACGTTGGTCAGGGTGACCGGCTCGGCGGTCAGCAGCGCGGCGCAGAGTTCGGGCAGGGCGGCGTTCTTGGCACCGGAGATGCGGACCTGGCCTTGCAAAGTGCGGCCACCGCGGATGAGGAGTTTGTCCATGGAGAAAGCTCTAAAAAGGTTTAACGGGGCAAAGCGGCCCATTCGGCCGGTGTGTAGGTCTTCATCGACAGCGCATGCACTTCGTCGGTGTACATCTTGGAGCCCAGCGTGGCGTAGACCCGCTGGTGGCGCTGGATGGCGCGGCGGCCTTCGAACTCGCTGGATACGATGGTGGCGTACCAATGGCGGCCATCGCCTTCGAGGGCAATGTGCTCGCAGGGCAGGTGCGATTGGATGATGGTTTGGAGTTCTTCAGCAGTCATGTTGGTTATCCGCGGATTTTGTAGCCGATGCGCAGCAGGTTGACGGTGATGGCACTCACCACCAAGAGGGCCGCGCCCACGATGCCCAGGCTGAGCCAGGGCGACACGTCGCTCACGCCAAAAAAACCGTAGCGGAAGCCGTCGATCATGTAGAAAAACGGGTTCAGGTGGCTCACGGTTTGCCAGAAAGGCGGCAGAGAATGGATGGAATAGAACACGCCGCTCAAAAACGTCATAGGCATGATCACGAAGTTCTGGAACGCCGCCATCTGGTCGAACTTTTCGGCCCACAGCCCGGCGATGATGCCTAGGGTGCCCATCAGCGCCGCGCCCAGCACCGCAAACACGATGATCCACAGAGGGGCCTCGAAGCTGGCACCGGTGAAGATGGCGGTGACGGCAAACACGCCCACACCCACCAGCAGGCCGCGTGCGATGGCCGAGCCCACGTAGGCCCAGAACCAGTCCCAGTGCGACAGCGGCGACAGCAGCACAAACACCAGGCTGCCCATGATCTTGCTCTGGATCAGCGACGAGGAACTGTTGGCAAACGCGTTTTGCAGCACGCTCATCATCACCAGGCCGGGCACCAGAAAGGCGGTGTAGTTGATGGTGCCGTAGACCAGGGCCTTGCCTTCGAGCACATGGCCGAAGATCAGCAGGTAGAGCACGGCGGTGAGCACCGGCGCGCCCACGGTCTGGAAAGCCACTTTCCAAAAGCGCAGCGACTCTTTGTAGAGCAGGGTTTGCCAGCCGGTCATGCTGCCACCTCGCTGGCCACGTAGCCGTTGGTCATCACGTCGAGGAACACGTCTTCCAGATCGGCCTTGCGGATCTCCACATCTTCGGCGGTCAAACCGGCTTCGCGCACTGCGGCCAGGTAGCGCTCGATCTCCGCAGCGTTGTGTGCGGGGAACTGCACGATGCGGCCTGTAATCCGGGCCTGCTGCGCCAGGGCTGGGGGAAGTTCGCTATCCACTTTGAAGCGCAGCACATTGCTGGAGGCATTTTTCAGCAGCTCGCTGGTACGGTCCAGGGCGACGATGCGGCCCTTTTTCAGCATGGCGATGCGCGAGCACAGGGCTTCGGCCTCTTCCAGGTAATGGGTGGTGAGCAGCACCGTGTGGCCTTGTTTGTTGAGCTTGGCGATGAACTGCCACAGGGTCTGGCGCAGCTCCACATCGACCCCGGCGGTGGGCTCGTCGAGCACGATGACCGGCGGCTTGTGCACCAGGGCCTGGGCCACCAGCACGCGGCGCTTCATGCCGCCCGAGAGCTGGCGCATATTGGACGTGGCCTTGTCGGCCAGGCCCAGGCTTTCCAGCAGCTCGTCGATCCAGGCATCGTTGTTCTTCACGCCAAAGTAGCCGGACTGGATGCGCAGCGCCTCGCGGACGTTGAAAAACGGGTCGAACACCAGCTCCTGCGGCACCACACCGAGCTGGCGGCGGGCCTGGGCGAAGTCTTTGGCCACGTCATGGCCGTGCACCAGCACCTTGCCGCCGGTGGCGCGGTTCAAGCCCGCCAGAATGCTGATCAGCGTGGTTTTACCCGCACCGTTGGGGCCGAGCAGGCCAAAGAATTCCCCCTGCGCGATGTCGAAGCTGACGCTGTCGAGGGCGGTGAGTGGGGGTTTTTGGGAGCCGCGGGGGCTGGGGTAGGTCTTGGAGACCTGCTGGAAGGATATGGCGGGCATGGGCCGATGATTTTAACGGCAGGCCCCACCTGCCGCCCGGTAAGGTTTTCAGGCTGTCGGTAACAGCTCGGCCACGCCGTACAAGCCAGCCAGCGCCGCCAGCCGCTGGGGCAGGCCGCGCACCGCAAACGAGCGGCCCAGGCTGAAGCTTTCGCGGCGGCATTCCAGCAGCACGGCCAGGGCGGAAGAATCGAAGCGGGCCAGCGCAGTGGCATCCACCACCACGGCCGCGCCGGTCTGCGAGCGCAGGCCCTGCAGCAGCATGCGCAGCGAGGCCGTGGCCTGCGCGTGGGTCAGCTCGGCGGGCAGCACCAGCATGTCAGTTCTTTTTGGCGTTGGCTTGGTTGCGCGTGGTCAGGCTGGCAATCAGGCCGTCCACACCCTTGGCGTTGATTTCGCTGGCGAACTGGCTGCGGTAGGTTTCCACAAGCCACACGCCCAGCACGTTCAGGTTGAAGATCTTCCAGCCTGCGCCCTCGCCGGGGGTTTTCTCCAGGCGGTAGTCGAGCTGGATGGGGTCGCCACGGCCTTTGACTTCGGTGCGCACCAGCACTTCTTTGTCGTCTGCTGCCGCCCGCAGGGGTTTCAGGCTGACCTCCTGGTCGCTGGTGACCTGGGCCAAGGCACCCGAGTAGGTGCGCACCAGCAGGGTCTTGAACTCGTCCTGCAGTTTCTTTTGCTGCTCGGGTGTGGCCTGGCGCCAGCCGGGGCCGACGGCCGAGGCGGTCATGCGCTGAAAGTTCACGTTGGGCATGATCTTGGTGTCGACCAGGGCCATGATCTTGTTCACATTGCCCTGCTGCAGGGTCTTGTCAGCCTTGATGGTGTCGAGCACATCGCTGGAGATGCGCTGCACCAGTGCGTCAGGCGCTTCATCGGCGGCCCAAGCCCCCATGGACGTGACAGCCGCCACGGAAAACACAAAACCTGCGGCCCACTGGCCTAACAAACGACGTTTCATACGAACTTTCTCTGCGGGAAACCCGCCTTGCAATAATGGAAATGGGCACCCGCAGGTTGACGCGGAGGCCGAAGTTACAAGCCAGCGTTGCAAGTTATTACTTGGGTGCGTCCGGCACCGGCAGGTCGGGCGGGTTGCCGTCGTAGACCTCGCTGCGGCGCAATTGCAGGTAGAAGTCGCGGGTAAAGGTGTACTTGTCCAGCGCGGCCTCGTCCAGCACCGCACCCGCACGCAGCAGGTTGGCGCGGGTATCGACCAGGTTCAGGCCGGTGAGGCGGTCGCGGTCGCCCGAGTGCGGCACGGCGTTGAGCATGCTGCCCTGCATGTCGATCGGCAGCGCCGCGGTGTCGCGGATGGTAGACGGCCCGAACAAAGGCAACACCAGGTAAGGCCCCGACGCTACGCCCCATACCCCCAGCGTCTGGCCAAAGTCTTCTTTGTGGCGCTCCAGCCCCATGTCGGTGGCCAGGTCAAAAATGCCCGCAATACCAAACACGCTGTTGATGCTGAAACGCATCCAGCTTTCAGCGGCCTCGCGGCCCTTGAACTGCAGCACGTTGTTGGCCGTGCTCCAGACCTCGCCCAGGTTGGAGAAGAAATTGGTCACGCCCTGGCGCACCAGCGAAGGCAACACATAGGTGTAGGCCTTGGCCACGGGCTTGACCACAGCGTTGTCCACGACCTCGTTGAAGCCAAATATCTGCCGGTTCATCGGCTCCAGCGGATCGCGCGGGTTTGCCTGCGGGCCGGTAGCGCAGCCGGACATCAGAACAAAAGCGCCGGTTGTGCAGGCCAGGCTTGCGTATCTAGTTATATTTTTCATAGTGGTCATTTTTTAGCGGGAGCAGCAGCGGGGGTATCCGGGCCATCGGCGGCCTTGCTGTATAAAAACTGGCTGATCAAATTCTCCAGGACCACCGCCGACTGCGTGGCCGCAATCGTGTCGCCGGCCACCAGGTTCTTGGCATCGGCACCGGCTTCGATGCCGATGTACTGCTCGCCCAGCAGGCCGCTGGTCAAAATCTTCAGCGAGCTGTCTTTGGGGAAAGCGTAGCGCGGATCCATGGCCAGGGACACCCGTGCCTGGAAGCTTTTGTCATCAAAAGTGATGCTGTCCACCCGACCCACCACCACCCCGGCGCTTTTGACGGCGGCCTTGGGCTTGAGCCCGCCGATGTTGTCAAACTTGGCCGACACGGTGTAGCCGGTCTGGAAATTCAGCGTCAGCAGATTGGCCGACTGCAGCGCCAGAAACAGCAGCGCCGCCGCCCCCAGCAGCACAAACAAACCCACCCAGACATCGTTTTTAGAGCGTTGCATAAACCGTACCTCAGATTGTGAACATGGTGGCCGTGAGCAGAAAATCCAGCGCCAGCACCGCCAGCGAGGCCACCACCACCGTGCGCGTCGTCGCCCGCGACACGCCTTCGGGCGTGGGCTGGGCCTCATAGCCTTGCAGCAGCGCCACAAAGCTCACCGTAAAACCGAACACGATGCTTTTGATGACCCCGTTGCCCACGTCACGCCACACGTCCACGCCGCCCTGCATCTGGCTCCAGAACGCGCCCGCATCCACGCCGATCATCAGCACGCCGACCACCCAGCCCCCCACGATGCCCACCGCGCTGAACAGCGCTGCCAGCAAGGGCATGGTGATCACCCCGGCCCAAAAGCGCGGGGCCAGGATGCGCTGCACCGGGTCCACCGCCATCAGCTCCATAGCGCTGAGCTGCTCGCCCGCCTTCATCAAACCAATGCCTGCAGTGAGCGAGGTGCCCGCGCGCCCGGCAAACAGCAGGGCCGTGACCACGGGGCCCAGTTCACGCACCAGGCTCAGGGCCACCAGCATGCCCAGGGCCTCGCTGGAGCCATAACGCTGCAAGGTGTAATAGCCCTGCAAGCCCAGCACAAAGCCGACGAACAGGCCCGACACGCTGATCAGCGCCAGCGAATAGTTGCCCAAAAAATGGATCTGGTCGCGCACCAGACCAAAGCGCCGCAAAGTAGGCCCCAGCAGCGCCACCAGGCGTACAAACAGGCGCGTGGCGCGGCCGATATCGGCCAGTTTGCTGCGCAGCGCAAAACCCACGTCGGATGGCTTGTACCAGCTCATGCGGCACCACCTTGGGGCGGCTGCAGGCCTGCACCAAAATCCTGCTCCACCGTGGGGCCGGGGTAATGGAAGCGCACCGGACCATCAGGCAGCGCGTGGATGAACTGGTGCACCAGCGGGTCGGTGCTGCCGCGCACCTCCTCCGGCGTGCCCTGGGCCACGATCTTGCCGTTGGCCAAAATCACCACCTTGTCGGCGATGTGAAAGGTTTCGTCCAGGTCGTGCGACACCACCACGCTGGTCAGGCCCATGGTGTCGTTCAGGTCGCGGATCAACCGGGCTGCGGTGCCCAACGATATCGGGTCCAGCCCGGCGAAAGGCTCGTCGTACATCAGCAGCTCGGGGTCCAGCGCCATGGCGCGGGCCAGGGCCACCCGGCGCGCCATGCCGCCCGAGACTTCACTGGGCATGAGGTCGCGCGCGCCGCGCAGGCCAACCGCACCCAGCTTCATCAGCACGATGTCGCGCACCAGCGCTTCGGACAGGTCGGTGTGCTCGCGCAGCGGAAACGCCACGTTGTCGAACACCGTCATATCGGTAAATAAGGCGCCAAACTGGAACAGCATGCCCATGCGGCGGCGCGCAGCGTACCAACCGGCCTGGTCAAACTGGGCGACGTTCTGGCCGCCCAGCAGCAGCTCGCCCTTTTGCGCCGTGATCTGCCCACCAATCAGGCGCAGCACCGTGGTCTTGCCGCCACCCGAAGCCCCCATCAAAGCCGTCACCTTGCCGCGCGGAATGCTCAGCGTAATGCCGTCCAGCACCGGACGATCTCCGTACCCGAAGGTGAGCTGGCGGATGTCAACAAGGTTGTCAGAAGCGGATGAGGTCATAAAAAAGCAAAAGCCGGAACACTTCCGGCTTTTGCATGATAAGGGATAGCCCCCATAGTCGGCCCGGCAGTGTCGCGAAATACAAACATACCCGGATGTATGTATTAGAGTTTCCGCCCTACGCTATGAATTCAGGAGCTGCTCACGCCCATGGTAGAATCGCAGACCCCCGAAAAAGCACATAACCCAAGGCACAGACACCCCTTCCAGAAACACCGTGGAACTGGCTTTACCAGGCCACAGGTGTTGCCCCCTGCAAGGGGGTTGGCGGAAAGCGCTTGCGCTGTAGCCTGGGGGTGTTCAACATTTCAGCGTGGAAGGTCGCTGAAACCCATCAAAAATTCATCGACGGCGCGCGCCGCCTGACGACCTTCGCGGATGGCCCACACGACCAGGCTCTGGCCGCGGCGGATGTCGCCTGCCGCAAACACCTTGGGCACATTGGTGGCGTAGCCGCCGCTGAACTCGGTGTGCGCCTTGGCGTTGCCACGGGCATCTTTCTCGATACCAAAGGCATCCAGCACGTTGGCCACGGGGCTGACGAAGCCCATGGCCAGCAGCACCAGGTCGGCCTGCATCACGACTTCGGTGCCGGGAATTTCCACCAGCTTGCCGTCCTTGAACTCGACGCGCACAGTCTTCAGGCCGGTGACCTTGCCCTTTTCGCCGATGAACTCCTTGGTGGAGATGGCGAACTCGCGCTCGCAGCCTTCAACGTGGCTGGAGCTGGTGCGCAGCTTGATCGGCCAGTAGGGCCAGGTCATGGGGCGGTTTTCTTCTTCGGGTGGCTGGGGCATCACCTCGAACTGGGTCACACTGACCGCGCCGTGGCGGTTGCTGGTGCCCACGCAGTCGGAGCCGGTGTCGCCACCGCCGATGACGATGACCTTCTTGCCATCGGCGCGCAGCTGGGCCTTGAGCTTGTCGCCCGCGTTGACCTTGTTCTGCTGGGGCAGGAATTCCATCGCGAAATGGATGCCGTCCAGCTCGCGGCCGGGCACAGGCAGGTCGCGCGACTGCTCGGCACCGCCGGTGAGGACCACCGCGTCGAAGTCTTTTTGCAGCTGCTCGGGGGTGATGGTTTCCTTGGCCCAGTTGGTCACCTTGGAGCCCTTGCCCAGCGGGTCTTTGGCCGCGCCGACCATCACGCCGGTGCGGAAGGTCACACCCTCGGCCTGCATCTGCGCCACACGGCGGTCGATGTGGCTCTTTTCCATCTTGAAGTCGGGGATGCCGTAGCGCAGCAGGCCGCCGACGCGGTCGTTCTTTTCGAACAGCGTCACGTCATGGCCCACGCGGGCCAGTTGCTGGGCGGCCGCCAGGCCTGCGGGGCCGGAGCCGACCACCGCCACTTTTTTGCCAGTCTTGTGCTTGGTCACGCGGGGCTGGACCCAGCCCTCGTCCCAGGCGCGGTTGATGATGGCGTGCTCGATGGACTTGATGCCCACCGGCAGGTCGTTCACGTTCAGCGTGCAGGCTGCCTCGCAGGGTGCGGGGCAGATGCGGCCGGTGAACTCGGGGAAGTTGTTGGTGCTGTGCAGCACCTCGATGGCGTTCTGCCAGTCGCCGCGGTACACCAGATCGTTGAAGTCCGGAATGATGTTGTTGACCGGGCAACCGTTGTTGCAGAACGGAATGCCGCAGTCCATGCAGCGCGCGCCCTGGACCTTGGCCTGCGATTCGTCGAGGCCGACGACGAATTCCTTGTAGTGCTTGACGCGCTCGGCGGCGGGCTTGTAGCCCTCTTCGAGCCGCCCGTATTCCATGAAGCCTGTGACTTTACCCATGATTCGTTCCTATTCTTTGCTTGGCTTTACTTGGCAGGCACTGCTTCTGTTTTAGTAGCTGCTTGTGCTGATGCGGCCTGCGCAAGGGCCACTTTTCGTGCATGGATTTCGCCCAGGGCGCGCTGGTACTCCAGCGGGAACACCTTGACGAACTTGCCACGCGCCTCGGCCCAGCTGTCCAGCAGATCGCGGGCGCGCTTGCTGCCGGTCCAGCGGTTGTGGTCTTCCAGCAGCTTCTTGAGCTGGACTTCGTCGGTCTGGCCGTTGTGCCACTGGTCGGCCACGCCCAGGCCTTGTTGCTCACCCGAGGGCAGCACTTTCTCCAGGGACACCATGGACATGTTGCAGCGCTTGGCGAACTGGCCATCTTCGTCATAGACGTAGGCGATGCCGCCGCTCATGCCGGCAGCGAAGTTGCGTCCGGTTTTACCCAGGATCAACGCGGTGCCACCGGTCATGTACTCGCAACCGTGGTCACCCGTGCCTTCCACCACCGTGGTGGCACCCGACAGGCGCACCGCAAAGCGCTCCCCGGCCACGCCGCTGAAGAAGGATTCGCCGCTGGTCGCGCCGTACATCACCGTGTTGCCGACGATAGTGTTTTGCGTGGCCGTGCCGCGGAAGTCGATGCTGGGGCGTACCACGATACGGCCACCGGAGAGGCCCTTGCCGGTGTAGTCGTTGGCATCGCCAATCAGGTACAGCGTGATGCCGTTGGCCAGGAAGGCACCAAACGACTGGCCGCCCGTACCTTCGAGCTGGATGCGGATGGTGTCGTCCGGCAGGCCTTCGGGGCGCACCTTGGTCAGCGCACCCGAGAGCATGGCTCCCAGCGAGCGGTTGACGTTGCGCGCCACTTCCATGAACTTGACCTTCTCGCCGCGCAGGATGGCGGGCTGCGATTTCTCGATCAGCACGTTATCCAGCGATTTTTCCAGGCCGTGCTCCTGGTTTTGCACGTGGTAACGCGGCACATCGGCGGGCACATTGGGCTGGGCGAACAGGCGGTTGAAGTCCAG
Source organism: Comamonadaceae bacterium OS-1 (assembly GCA_027923965.1). Classification (NCBI taxonomy): domain Bacteria; kingdom Pseudomonadati; phylum Pseudomonadota; class Betaproteobacteria; order Burkholderiales; family Comamonadaceae; species Comamonadaceae bacterium OS-1. The sequence continues at coordinate 166,006 of AP026969.1, read as the reverse complement.
GCCGCTGGCCTTCCAGTGGGCGATGCCCTTGCGGGTGTCCAGCAGGTCGGCGCGGCCAATCAGGTCGTCGAACTTGCGGATGCCCAGCTGGGCCATGATCTGGCGCACTTCTTCGGCGATGAAGAAGAAGAAGTTCACCACATGCTCAGGCTTGCCCTGGAATTTCTTGCGCAGCACCGGGTCTTGCGTAGCCACACCCACGGGGCAGGTGTTCAGGTGGCACTTGCGCATCATGATGCAGCCTTCGACCACCAGCGGGGCGGTGGCAAAGCCGAATTCATCCGCGCCCAGCAGTGCGCCGATGGCGACATCGCGGCCGGTCTTCATCTGGCCGTCGGCCTGCACGCGCACGCGGCCCCGCAGGCGGTTCAGCACCAGGGTCTGCTGCGTTTCGGCCAGGCCGATTTCCCACGGGCCACCGGCATGCTTGATGGACGACCAGGGCGATGCGCCGGTGCCGCCGTCGTGCCCGGCGATCACGATGTGGTCGCTCTTGCACTTGGTCACGCCTGCGGCGATGGTGCCCACGCCCACTTCCGACACCAGCTTGGTGCTGATGCTGGCGTGCGGTGCCACGTTCTTCAGGTCGTGGATCAGCTGGGCCAAGTCTTCGATCGAATAGATGTCGTGGTGCGGCGGGGGCGAAATCAGGCCCACACCTGGCACCGAGTGGCGCAGCTTGCCGATGTACTCGGACACCTTGCCGCCGGGCAGCTGGCCGCCCTCGCCCGGCTTGGCACCCTGGGCCATCTTGATCTGGATCTGGTCGCTGGACACCAGGTATTCGGCGGTGACACCGAAGCGGCCCGAAGCCACCTGCTTGATGCGGCTGCGCAGCGAGTCGCCGTCTTGCAGCGGGTAGTTGACGGTTTCCACCACCTCGGGGCCGATGATTTCACGCAGGGTCTGGCCTTGCTTGATCGGGATGCCCTTGAGCTCCTGGCGGTAACGGTTGGAGTCCTCGCCGCCTTCGCCGGTGTTGCTCTTGCCGCCAATGCGGTTCATGGCCACGGCCAGGGTGGTGTGGGCTTCGGTGGAGATGGAGCCCATGGACATGGCACCGGTGGCGAAGCGCTTGACGATTTCTTTCGCCGCTTCGACTTCTTCCACCGGAATGGCCTTGGCCGGGTCGATCTTGAACTCGAACAGGCCGCGCAGGGTCATGTGGCGACGGCTTTGGTCGTTGATGAGCTGGGCGTATTCCTTGTAGGTGTTCCAGTTGTTGGCGCGGGTGCTGTGCTGCAGCTTGGCGATGGCATCGGGCGTCCACATGTGCTCTTCGCCGCGCACGCGCCAGGCGTATTCACCGCCCGCGTCGAGCATGGTGGCCAGCACCGGGTCGTCGCCAAAAGCCGCCTTGTGCATGCGCAGGGCTTCTTCGGCAATCTCGAACACGCCAATGCCTTCCACGCGGCTGGAGGTGCCGGTGAAGTACTTGGAGACGGTTTCCTGGTTCAGGCCAATCACCTCGAACAGCTGCGCACCACAGTAGCTCATGTAGGTGCTCACGCCCATCTTGGACATGATCTTGGAGAGGCCCTTGCCGATAGCCTTGACGTAGTTGTAGATGGCTTTCTCGGGCGACAGCGCACCGGACAGGTCCTTGTGCAGGTCGGCCAGGGTTTCCATCGCCAGGTAGGGGTGGATGGCTTCGGCACCGTAGCCTGCCAGCACGCCAAAGTGGTGCACTTCGCGGGCGGTACCGGTTTCCACCACCAGGCCGGTAGTGGTGCGCAGGCCCAGGGTCACCAGGTGCTGGTGCAGGGCGCTGCTGGCCAGCAGGGCGGGAATGGCGATTTGCGTGGCGCTGACGTTGCGGTCGCTGACGATGAGGATGTTTTTACCGCCCTTGATCGCGTCCACGGCTTCGGCGCACAGCGAGGCCAGCTTGGCTTCCACGCCCTCGCGGCCCCAGGCGGCGGGATAGGTGATGTCCAGCGTGTGGCTGCGGAACTTGCCGTGGGTGTGGCGTTCGATGTCGCGCAGCTTGGCCATGTCGGCAAAGTCGAGGATGGGCTGGGCCACTTCCAGGCGCATCGGCGGGTTGACCTGGTTGATGTCCAGCAGGTTGGGCTTGGGGCCGATGAAGGACACCAGCGACATGACGATGGCTTCGCGGATCGGGTCGATCGGCGGGTTCGTCACCTGGGCGAACATCTGGCGGAAGTAGTTGTACAGCGGCTTGTTCTTGTCGCTGAGCACAGCCAGCGGGCTGTCGTTGCCCATGGAGCCGATGCCCTCTTCCCCGGCCTGGGCCATGGGCGAGAGCAGGAACTTGATGTCTTCCTGGGTGTAGCCGAAGGCCTGCTGGCGGTCGAGCAGCGCTGTGGGGCTGACGGTGGCGGCAGCCGAGTCGGCGGGCACGCTGTCGAGCTTGATGCGCAGGTTGTCGATCCACTGCTTGTAGGGCTTGGTGTTGACGATGTTGGCCTTGAGCTCGTCGTCGTCGATCATGCGGCCCTGTTCCAGGTCGATCAGGAACATCTTGCCGGGCTGCAAACGCCATTTGCGCACGATCTTGTTCTCGGGCACGGGCAGCACGCCGGACTCGGAGGCCATGATGACCAGGTCGTCGTCGGTAACGCAGTAGCGCGAGGGGCGCAGGCCGTTGCGGTCCAGCGTGGCACCGATCTGGCGGCCATCGGTGAACACGATGGAGGCCGGGCCGTCCCAGGGTTCCATCATCGCGGCGTGGTATTCGTAGAAGGCGCGGCGGCGCTCGTCCATGTTGGTGTGCTGTTCCCAGGGCTCGGGGATCATCATCATCACGGCCTGGCTGATGGGGTAGCCGGCCATGGTCAGCAACTCCAGGCAGTTGTCGAAGGTGGCGGTGTCGGACTGGTTGGCGAAGCTGATGGGGTAGAGCTTGGCCAGGTCGGCGGCCAGCACGGGGCTGGCCATCACGCCTTCGCGGGCCTTCATCCAGTTGTAGTTGCCCTTGACGGTGTTGATTTCACCGTTGTGCGCCACGTAGCGGTATGGGTGGGCCAGCGGCCACTCGGGGAAGGTGTTGGTGGAGAAACGCTGGTGCACCAGGCCAATCGCCGAGACGCAGCGCTCGTCGGACAAATCCTTGTAGTACACGCCGACCTGGTCGGCCAACAGCAGGCCCTTGTAGATGACCGTGCGGCTGGACATGCTGGGCACGTAATACTCTTTGCTGTGCTTGAGCTTGAGGTTCTGGATGTTGGCGCTGGCGGTCTTGCGGATCACGTACAGCTTGCGCTCCAGCGCGTCCTGCACGATGACATCGTCGCCGCGGCCAATGAATACCTGCTTCAAGAGCGGCTCGGTCTTGCGCACCGTGGGCGACATGGGCATGTCCTTGTCCACCGGCACATCGCGCCAGCCCAGGAACACCTGGCCTTCGGCCTTGATGGCGCGCTCCATCTCCTGCTCGCAGGCCTGGCGGGAGGCGTGCTCTTTGGGCAAGAAGATCATGCCCACGCCGTACTCACCGGCGGCGGGCAGGGTCACACCTTGCTTGGCCATTTCTTCGCGGTAGAGCGCGTCGGGGATCTGGATCAGAATGCCCGCGCCATCGCCCATCAGCGGGTCGGCACCCACGGCACCCCGGTGGTCGATGTTTTCCAGGATCTTCAGCGCCTGGGTGACGATATCGTGGCGCTTTTCGCCCTTGATATGGGCCACAAAACCCAGGCCACAAGCATCGTGCTCGTTGCTGGAGGAATACAAACCGTGGTCTTTGAGATACTGGATCTCGGCAGCCGTTGTCATGGCGCTCTCCTATAGTGTTTCGCGGGGGATCGAAGCATAAAGCACAGCAACAACAATGCCAAGCAGAATAATAGGGGTCAGATTCCAATTAATTCTTGACTAAATCATCAAGTAATTAAATGGGGACACATCAAAAATAGGAGCTGCTTGTGCTGATTGGATAAGCACGAGAAGCACTTTTTATTCTGATTTTTTGGGCAAAAAGGGTCGGCCTGCGGCGGCCTTGGCCACCCGGCGTTCGGTGCGCTTTTGTAAATCCGCCACAAAATCCGCATCGCCCAAAGCCCAGCCACGCAAGGCCGATTGGGTCAGTTGCTGCTGTTGCTCCTCGGTGATGCCTGCATGCACCAATTTGGCGTAGGCCACCTCGCGTGCAAACGGCGTGTTGCCCAGCGCCCACCACAGCGGGTGTGGCGTGACCAGTTTGTCGGCCCGCTGGCCGATGTGGTGGCCGTAGCTGGACCAGGCGTAGTCGCGCGGGTCGGCCACCAGCCCGGCCCGCACCGGGTTCAGATCGATGTAGGCCATGCAGGCCAGCAGGTAGCGGTCGGTTTGCACCAGGGTGGATTTGTAGCGCCCTTCCCACAGGGTGCCGGTGCGGCCCTGCGCATCGTTGAAATAGCGCACATAGCTGCGGCCCACCGCCTGCATCATCTGCGGCAGGCTCTCGGCCGTGGCGGGTGTGGCCAGCAGGTGGAAGTGGTTGGGCATCAGCACATAGGCATGGACCTGCACGCCGAACTTCTTGGCGTTCTCGGTCAGCAGGCCCAGCAACAGGCCGTAATCGCCCGGGTGGACAAAGATGGGCTGGCGGTTGTTGCCACGCTGGATGACGTGGTGGGGGTAACCGGGGACGGTGAGGCGGGGAAGCCGGGCCATGTACGCAACCTCAAAGTGGATGCGCGATATTAATCGGGTTCTGACCCCTATTATTTCTTCAAGGCAGTTCGTGGCCCCGGGCGGTCTCATAAAGCTGGTACCACGCACCCCGGCTGAGGGTCACCTGGGTGGCCTGGGCGCAGGCGTGGATGCGCTGGGGGTCGGTGGTGCCGATCACGGGCTGGATGCGCGCCGGGTGCTGCATCAGCCAGGCCAGCACGATGGCCTCATTGGACACACCGTGGGCTTGGGCCAGTTGCGCCACGCGGTCTGCGGTGCGGCGCACAGCGGCGGGGGCGTCGGCTGGCGCGGCACCGGTGAACCAGCCGCGTGCCAAAGCGCCCCAGGCCTGGAGCTGCAGGCCGTGTTGTTGGGCGTATTCCAGCGTGCCGTCCCACGCGAGCGACGATGCGCCCTGCCCGTCGTTGAAGCAAGTGGCAGACTCCAACCAGTCGCGCTTGAGCAGACTCATCTCCAACTGGTTCACCACCAGAGGCTCGTCCAGCGCCTGCTGCAACCAGGCCACCTGGGCGGCGTGCATGTTCGATACGCCCAGGAAGCGCGCCTTGCCTGCGGCCTTGATCTGTTGCCAGGCCTCGGCCACTTCGGCGGGCTGCACCAGCGGGTCGGGACGGTGCAGGATCAGCACGTCCAGGTAGTCGGTCTGCAGCCTACGCAAGATCGCGTCCACGCTCCCCACAATATGCTGGGCCGACAGGTCGTAGCGCTTGGGGCCTTCTGCATCGGCGAAGCGGATGCCGCATTTGGACTGCAGCAGCAGGCTGTGCCGCAGCGAGGGCTGGCGCTGGAACAGGCGGCCAAAGCTCTCCTCGGCCTTGCCCAGCGTGTAGATGTTGGCGTGGTCAAACAGGGTGATGCCCGCCGCCAGCGCAGCCTCGGTGGCGGCCTGGGCCTTGTCCACATCAAAGTCGGTTAGCGGCTGCGTGTCCCAGCCGCCGCCCAGGCCCATGCAGCCCAGTACCAGCGGGCTGGCCTGGGGCAAAAATTTCTTTAACGGCACAGCAGACATGGTCAGGCTCCGGGTGTTTCGGGCAATTTGAAGCGGGTGGCCAGCAGGGCCGACAGGCCAAACTCGGCCAGCAGTGCCGTCAGGCGCTCGGCGGCAGCACGCTTTTTATGGCCGGTGTGCTTGGCGATGATGAGCTCGTTTTTCATGCTGTGCTCCCAGCCGACCAGCTCGGTCACGGTGACCTGGTAGCCCCAGGCTTCCAGGTACAGGCAGCGCAGCACATTGGTGATCTGGCTGCCCATTTCGCGGGTGTGCAGCGGATGCCGCCAGAGTTCGGACAAGGGCGTTTTGCTGCCGTTCAAGGCCTTGTTCTGGCGCAGGCAGGCCGCCACCTCGGCCTGGCAGCAGGGCACCAGCACCATGGCGCGGGCGTTCTTTTCCAGGCCAAAGGCAATCGCGTCGTCGGTGGCGGTGTCGCAGGCGTGCAGGGCGGTGACCACGTCGATGCGCGCGGGCAGCAGGGCCGACTGGGTGGATTCGGCCACGCTCAGGTTCAGAAAGGACATGCGCTCAAAGCCCAGGCGCGCTGCGAGTTCTTGCGACTTGGTGACCAATTCAGAGCGCGTCTCAATGCCATAGATGTGGCCGACACCCAGGGCCTTGAAGTACAGGTCGTAGACGATGAAGCCCAGGTAGGACTTGCCCGCGCCGTGGTCGGCCAGGGTCAAACCGGTGCTGCTGGCGGGCAACTCGCCCAACAGCTTTTCGATGAACTGGAACAGGTGGTAGACCTGCTTGAGCTTGCGCCGCGAGTCCTGGTTGAGCTTGCCGTCACGGGTGAGGATGTGCAGCTCTTTGAGCAGCTCGACGGACTGGGCGGGGTCGATTTCGGGTGGCAGCGCGGGTGCGGCCAGCGGCTTATTTTTGGGGGTCTTCATCGGGTGATTTTCCCACGCCCAGGGCATCCCAACCGCCCTGCCCCAGCGCCTCCATCGTCGCCTTGTTGCGCTCGAAGATGGTTTCCGCCTCCGGGAAGGCGGCCACGGCGCGGTCGATGCTGGCCTCGCGCAGCAGGTGCAGGCAGGGGTATGGGGCGCGGTTGGTGGCGTTGGTGATGTCGTCGAACTCGGTGAACGCAAACTGGAATTCGGGGTGGAAGCTGGCGATCTGCACCACGCCTTCCAGGTCCATCTTGCGCAGCAATCGCTCGGACCGGCCCACGAAATCGTTGTAGTCCAGGAAGTCGTGCAGCACATGGGGCGCTATCAAAAGCGTAGTATCTCGTGCAGATGGGTCCAGCACGAGCAGCTCTTTGAGCTCATGAATCAGGTCTTGGCGCAGGGCATCGGTGTCGGTGGCGGCGCTCACTGCGTAGTGGATCTGGCCCTTGGTGTGTACGGCTTTGGCGAAGGGGCACAGGTTCAGGCCGATGACGGCGCGCTCCAGCCAGCGGCGCATGTCGGCTATCACGGTAGCGTTGGTGGCCATGGCTTAGCGCAGGAAGCGGCTGGGCTGGGCCACCAGCAGGCGGGCCAGTTCGTCCAGCACGGCGGGGTTGATGTCGGCAGCCGCCATCTCGGTGGTGTGCACCTCGAAACCGGTGGCATTGCTGATGCGAAACGCCATGCGCGAATGGTCGTGGTCGGGGGTGATGCGCACGCTGCCCAGCAGCTCAGTGGTGTACTCGAAGCGGATGGCCAGCAGTTTGTTGGTGTCAGGGTGGCGCTGCTCCCGCCGGTCATGCTTCAAATGGCCCAGCGCCAGCCGGGCTTCAACGCGCTCCAGCTCCGGCGGAAAGTTGACGCTCACTGCCGCCTCCACCGGTGGCCCATCTTGGGGTTGTACCCGCCAGCCCATGCCGATGTAGTCCACCACATCCACGCCACGTAATCGCTTTTGCCGCACGTCGCAGCGAAAGTCGGCCATCTTCATGGCGGGCCAGGGGGTTTTTCCGTCCAGCGTGAAGGCGGGTGCGGGCGGGGTGATGACGTTGAGCTGCTGGGCCAGGTCGGCCAGATAGGCGGCTACCGTCTGGCAGGCGGCCTCGGTCTGCGCCACGCGGGCCTCGGCCGTCATCTGGGCGGCATTTTGCTGGCTGCGCAGGGCGTGGGCCTGGGTTTTGAGTTGGTTGAGAAAGCTCACGGATGTCTCTTTGCTGTTATTTATCCAAGCAGTTTTTGCCCGGTCAGCCGCTCGTGCTCGCGGGCGGCAAAGCGGTCGGTCATGCCGGCCAGGTAGTCGGCCACGGCGCGCGGTGCCCCAGCCCGGGCCGCCCTTTCGGTATACGCGGGGGCCATCTCGTGCGGCGCGGCCAGGTAGGCGCTGAACAGTTCATGCACCATGGTTTGCGCTTGCGCGGTCATGGCCATCACCTGGGGATGGCGGTACAGATTCTTCATTAAAAAACGCTTCAGCTCCAGCGACTGGGCCCGCATGGCCGGGCTGAAACACAGCAGCGGCGCGCACTGACGGGCGCCGTCCACGCTCTGCGGCTGGGCGGCTTGCAGGGCGGCCTGGGTGGCGGCGATCACGTCGTAGACCTGGGCGCTGAGCATGCGGCGGATCGACTCGTAGAGCACGCGGCGGCCTTTGAGCTGCGGGTGCTCGGCCAGGGTTTGCTGGTGGAAATGGGCCACCAGCGGCACGTCTTGCAACTGCTCCAGCGTGATCAGGCCGGAGCGGACACCGTCGTCGATGTCATGGGCGTTGTAGGCGATCTCGTCGGCCAGGTTGCATAGCTGGGCTTCCAGGCTGGGCTGGGTGCGGTCCAGAAAACGCTGGCCCACGTCGCCCAGATTTTCGGCATTGGCACGGGAGCAGTGTTTGAGGATGCCCTCGCGGGTTTCAAACGTGAGGTTCAGGCCGTCAAACAGCGGGTAGCGCTCTTCCAGCGCGTCCACCACGCGCAGGCTTTGCAGGTTGTGCTCGAAGCCCCCAAACTCGGCCATGCAGGCGTTCAGCGCGTCTTGCCCGGCGTGGCCAAACGGGGTGTGGCCCAGGTCGTGGGCCAGGGCGATCGCCTCGACCAGGTCTTCGTTGAGGTCCAGCGCGCGGGCGATGGAGCGGCCCAGCTGCGCCACCTCCAGCGAATGGGTGAGCCGGGTGCGGAACAGGTCGCCCTCGTGGTTCAAAAACACCTGGGTTTTGTAGACCAGGCGGCGGAACGCGGTGGAGTGGACGATGCGGTCGCGGTCGCGCTGGAACTCGGTGCGGGTGGGTGCGGGCGCTTCAAAGAAGCGGCGGCCCCGGCTTTGCGCCGGGTCGCAGGCGTAAGCGGCTAGCGGCATAGATTTATAAGAAATAGACCTCTAGCGCTTATTAGATAAGCATGAGAAGCTATTATTTCAGTAGCATGCATGAAAATCTGCTCACACGCAGCAGGCATCGACCACCGTCCGCACCAGGGCATCGGGTGCACCGCGCACGGTGGCGTTGCCGGGTGGACCGATCAACACAAACTTGATTTCGCCCGCCTCGGATTTTTTGTCCACCCGCATCAGTTGCAGGTAGCGGCCGGCGTTGTCCGCCGCGTCCAGCACTGCGCCCACGGTGGGCAGGCCCGCGCGCTGGATGAGCTGGGTGAGGCGCTGCACCAGGGCCGCGTCGATCAGGCCCAGCCGCTGCGACAAATGCGCCGCCATCACCATGCCGCTGCCCACGCCTTCGCCGTGCAGCCACGTGCCGTAGCCCATGCCCGCCTCGATGGCGTGGCCGAAGGTGTGGCCAAAGTTCAGAATGGCGCGCAGCCCGGCTTCGCGTTCGTCCTGGCCCACCACAAAGGCCTTGATCTCGCAACTGCGCCGCACCGCATGGGCCAAGGCGGCCACATCGCCTGCACGCAGAGCATCCATGTGCGCATCCAGCCAGTCCAGCAAGTCCATGTCGGCAATGGGCCCGTACTTGATGACCTCGGCCAACCCGGCGCTGAGCTCGCGCGGTGGCAGCGTAGCCAGCGTGTCCAGGTCGCAGACCACTTTACAAGGCTGGTAGAACGCGCCCACCATATTCTTGCCCAACGGGTGGTTGATGGCGGTTTTGCCACCCACCGACGAATCTACCTGGGCCAGCAGCGTGGTCGGCACCTGCACAAAGGGCACGCCGCGCATGTAGCTGGCAGCGGCAAAACCGGTCATGTCGCCCACCACACCGCCACCCAGGGCAAACAGCACGGTCTTGCGGTCGCACCCAAAGCCCAGCAGCGCGTCAAAAATCAGGTTCAGGGTTTCCCAGGTTTTATACGCCTCGCCATCCGGCAGCACCACAGTGTGGATGGTCGGGTAGTGGCCGTGCAGCGCGGCCTGGAGGCGCTGGGCGTACAGCGGGCCGACGGTGGTGTTGGTGACGATCAGCGCCGTCGCGGCGCGCGGCAGGTCCGCCCAGGTGGCCGGGTTGTCCAGCAAGCCGGTACCGATGTCGATGGGGTAGCTGCGGTCGCCCAGGGCAATATGGACGGTTTGGGTGGCGATGGTCTGTGTGGTTGCGGGCATAGCCACACAGTTTAAGGGGAAGCCCGGGCGCTGGCGTGCGCCGCGTACTCAAGTTGGTGGAGCGCCACCGAGTTCCAACTGCATGATGATCATGTTGACCAGGGTCGACACCGAAGGCCGCCCGGTTTCGATCACAAAGTGCGCAGTTTCGCGGTACAGCGGGTCGCGGATGGCGAACAGATCGCGCAGCCGGTTCAGGGGATCGGCCACCTGCAGCAGGGGCCGGTTCACATCGTGGCGTACCCGGCGAAAGACTTCTTCCGGGGTGGAGCGCAGATACACCACTTGGCCCCGACCGTGCAGCGCCTCCCGATTGGCTGGCCGCAGCACCGTGCCCCCGCCCGTGGCCAGTACGCCAGGACCGTTGAGGGTCAGTGCTTCAATGACCTCTGCCTCCACATCACGGAAACGCGGCTCCCCCTCGCGCTCGAAAAACTCACGGATAGAGCAACCAATGCGCTGCTCTATCACGTGGTCCGAGTCGATGAAAGGAACCTGCAGCCGCCGGGCAAGCTGGCGGCCGACGGTGGATTTACCGGAGCCGGGGAGGCCGACGAGGAAGATGCTTAATTCGGGCTGGTGCAACTCAAAACCGTCCCAAATGGACTCACGCGACCTGCAGGCGCAACAATCGAAGAACCGAAATCTGCAGCAGATCCCTTTGCTGCATAGTAAAAAATCTTACTGGACTCAGTTCCGGCAACGGTTGCCCGTGCCTTGATCTCAAAAACAACCCACGGTGCGAATTGCTCACCGTAATTCAAATTAAATGCAGCCGAACCGCTTGTGCTAGTGGTAACGGACGAAGTCGGAATTAAACCGGGGGAACCAGGCGTTAAAGCTCCGTCGGTATTGGTATCTTTACCCACAGAATAGATACCGCTTCTATCCACATCTTCGTTGTCACAAGAGACGAAACTATTCATAACCCAAACACCACTAGCCGTGTCAAAAACCAACACGCCTTTAGCATATGCAACTGGATAAGCTGACAAAATAATCTGTTGATTTGCTACCGCCGAACCATTGGCATCATTAACGTACACAGAAAATGGCTTGCTGTATGTACTGGTATCAAGATTTGTTATCTCATTACCCACACCGATGGTGATAAACAAGGCCTGTGCATTAACAGTTACAGTGGCCTGATTAGAAAAAGGCGTTCCCGCCACGGTCGCAGTTAAAACAACACCATTCGCTGCGGTCGAGGATGTGCCTGGAATATAGGCATCAACAACCACACCATTGGCATTGGTCACCCCAGTTCCATTGGCAATAGTGCCGCCACTGGTATCAGTCACAGAGAAATTAACAACACTCCCTTTGACGGCATTGTTATTGATATCCTTTACGGTGGCTGTTAAGGTAACTTGGTTTGCAGTAGAGCCTGCTGTATTAGGGGCAATCGCACTGACGTTGGTCTGCAACACAACTGAATTCGGAACAGTGGCAATGAAATTCACCGCCCGCCGGGTTTGAGGACTTCCTGTTGTTGCTGCAACCGCTGTGATATTGGCAGCACCAGCAGATGTAGATCTTGCGGTCGTGGTAGCTACGCCAGACGCATCAGTCACGGCGCTGGGTGGACTCACTTCACCACGGGTTGAGCTGAAATTAATGGTGATACCCGCCACTGCAGGCAACAAACGCACAGACACCGGTTGGCCGATAGCTCCGACATTGATGTCTGCCCCGTCCACTGGCGTTACAAACGCAAAGTTGGTATTACTGATAATTACAGAGTACGTCGCACTAACACCAGCACCTGCCACTGTTAAGGTATCGGTTCCAGCATTATTTGCCGTGTATGAAAAACTACCAACGCCAGCACTATTGGTCGTTAACGGTGATGCCGCAACCGAAATAGCATTGCCTAAAGATGAAGTAATGGTCAGTGTTGTACCGGGTATAGCCGTACCGCCACTGTCTTTTAACGCTACCGTAAAACTAGATGATGCCGCCACCAGCATGGACGCACTGCCGGTAATGGTGATGGTTGTTCCCGTCACAGGAATCACGATGGTTTTCACAACCGTTCCGATCGTGACTGTAACAGTGATATTTCGGTTGGAATGGTCCGCACCGGTAGTCAATACTGCGGTGGCTTTCCCATTCGAATCGCTAACTGTCGAAACACCGGTCAATGCACCAGATGTCGCTGCGAATGCAACAGATTGGGCTGCAACACCCACGTTAGAGGTGTTTTTAGCAAAAGCAGTAATCGTCACACCCTTTGTGCTGTCGGCAGAATCTAGCGAAGTGGCTGAAGCCAATAGCTCGATTGAAGTCACCGTCGACACAGTAGGCGTTGTTCCGCCTCCAGACGAGCTTCCCGGATTTCCCCCTCCACCACAAGCCGCCATCACCAACGCCAGCAATACCAGCGCCCACACCTTTAAATAACGCATCATTTTTCCCTGCTCCGTTGTCAGTATTTCTTAGCGCGAGCCTGCGCGTTCGACGATCATTTTTGGCGTGATGAAAACCAGCATTTCCTTCTTGGTGCTGGCTTGCGATTTGGATTTGAAGAGGTTGCCCAAATACGGAATGTCGCCCAGCACAGGCACCTTGGTAATGCTATCGGTCTCGTCCAATGTAAAGATACCGCCGATCACCACTGTACCGCCGTTTTCTACCAAAACCTGTGTCTTGATGTGTTTGGTGTCGATGGCAATACCGGCCGAGGTGGTCTCGCCACGGCTGTCCTTGTTGATGTCCAGGTCAAGGATGATGTTGCCCTCTGGGGTGATCTGGGGAGTGACTTCCAGCTTCAGATTCGCCTTGCGGAAGGCCACGGACGTGGCACCGCTGGAGGTGGCTTGCTGGTAGGGGAATTCGGTACCTTGCTCGATCAACGCCTTGGTCTGGTCGGCGGTGACGATGCGTGGGCTGGACACGAGCTTGCCCTTGCCGTCGTTTTCCAAGGCCGAGATTTCCAGGTTCAGGAAGCGGTTGGCGGCGCTGCTGAAAATCGACAGCGCAAACGCCGCCGCGTTGTAGCCGCCCTCACCCACTGCGGGCAGGTTCACAAAGTTGCTGGTGGTATCCACCGTAGAGCCACTGGAGCCGTTGCTGGCAACCACATTGTTGTAGCTGGTGCCCACGGTGAACCGCGTGTTGCCTGCCAAGCCTACGCTGCCTGCTGCCACGCCCGCCGTGGTCGAACTGCCGGCGGTGCTGCCGAGCTTGACACCGAGTGACTTGCCAAAGGTGTCCGAGGCTTCCACGATGCGGGCTTCGATCAATACTTGGCGCACCGCAATGTCCAGCTTTTTGATCAGGTCCTGCACCGCAGCGATGCGACTGGGGATGTCGTTGACAAAAATCTGGTTGGTGCGGGGCTCAGAAATCGCGGTACCGCGCACACTGAGGAAGCGGGGCATGTTGCTGTTGGTACCGGAGACCGAGCCTCCTAGCTGGGTCACAATATCGCCCGCCTTGGCGTAATTGAGCTGGAATGACTGGGTTACCAAGGGCTCTAATGCCTGCATGGAGGCGGCAGATTCCAGGTCTTTCTTGGTGCGTGCGTCGATTTCGTCCTTGGGCGCAATCCACAGCACCGAGCCCGACTTGCGCATGCCCAGACCTTTGGAGTCCATGATGATTTGCAGGGCCTGGTCCCAGGGCACGTCTTTCAGCCGCAGGGTGACAGAGCCGGTGACGGAGTCGGAAGTGACGACGTTGAAGTTGGTGAAGTCTGCGATCACCTGCAACAGCGCGCGGACTTCGATGTTCTGGAAGTTCAGCGACAGTTTTTCGCCCGCATAGCCCGTGCCCTGGACTAATTTGGTCGGGTCGGTCTTTTGCTGGCGGATTTCGACCACGAACTGGCCGTCGCTTTGGTAAGCGCTGTGGTCCCACGCGCCTTTGGGCTCGATGAGCATGCGCACACGGTCGCCCACCTGCGTGGTGGTGATGTTTTGCACAGGTGTGCCGAAGTCTGCCACGTCGAGGCGGCGGCGCAGGCCTTCGGGCAGGCTGGAGTTCAGAAACTCGACCACCAGGTTTTGCCCTTGCTGGCGCACGTCTACACCCACCTGGGTGTTGCGCAAAGCCACAATGATGCGGCCTGCGTTGTCGTCGCCGCGGCGGAAGTCGATGTCTCGCAGCGGGGCCTTGTCGCGGCTGCCCGCATCGGCAAAAGTAGGTGTTGCACTGGCCGTGGGCGCTGGGGCTGCCACGGCATCCAGCACCACCAGAATCGACTTGCCTTTGAGTTCGGCCTTGTACGAGGTGGCCTGCTTCAGGTTGAGCACAATGCGCGACCGGTCCCCAACCTGCACCACATTCACCGAGCGCAGATTGCCCTGGTTCACGTCGATGGACGAGCGGCCAATGCCGTTGGACACACCCGGAAAATCGAGCGCAATGCGGGCCGGTGACTGGATGGACACGCCAGAAGGTAAGGCCGCCAGCGGCTCACTGAGGTCAATACGAATGACCTCGGTGCCCCCCTGCATGGAGCCGGTGACGGACTCAATGGTGGCTTGCGCGTGCGCGGCCACCGAGGTAAGCGCAAACACCAGCGCTGCGGCAAACTTTTCCAGCTTACGGTCTAGCATGTGCCACCCCATTCGATTCTGCTTATTCATTTCGCTCCCTCTTGTAGCACCAAACTAGCGGGCCGCTCGATCCAGTCTCCGGTCGAGTCCTGCACGATTTCCCGTAACGTAAGTTCTGATTCGTCAATCTTCATGACCCGGCCGTAGTTCAAGCCCAGGTAGTTGCCCACACGCACCTGGTAGAGCAGGTTGTCGATTTTGACCAAGGCCACGGGCTGACCAGCTTTGCGCAAGCTGCCCACCATCACCATGGAGTCCACCGGATAGGCTTCCAGCGCCTCTTTGCGGCGCGACATCTCGGGGGCAATCAAGGCGGTATTGGCCACACTTTGGGTGGCATCGCGCTTGAGCGCCTGGGTCAGCTTTTGCAAGCTGAACGGGTCTACCGAGCCTTCCTGGGTGTAGGCCTGGGGGATGAATTTCTTGGGTTCTAACAAGGGGATGACGCGGGGGTGCACCTGGTTGCGCTGCTCGCTCATCCACTGGCGCAATTCGTCTTCTCCGGAAATGCTGCACCCCACCAACAGGGCGGCAGCCAGACTACCCACAACCACACAAGGAAGCCATTTCATTTCTTGGCTCCCGGTTTCTGTGCTGCGATTTCTTCGGCGTCGAGGTAGCGGAAGGTTCTGGCAGTGACTTCCATAGACAGCATGCCGTCCTGGCTGGCGTTCATGGGGGCGATGGACAGGTTGTTGAGCGTCACAATGCGGGAGAGGTTGGCCACATCGGAGGCAAAAGCCCCCATGTCGTGGTACTTGCCCGTCACCCGCACGGCAATCGGCAACTCGGCGTAATAGTCTTTGACCACCACCTGGCCCGGGCGGAACAATTCAAACTGCAGGCTGCGCCCCAGACCGGCCTGGTTCACATCCGACAGCAAGGCGGCCATTTCGGCTTTGCTGGGCAGTTGCTTTTCGAGTTGCGTCACGTATTGCTGGACCTGTTCGCGCTGCTTTTTGAGCGCCTCCAGATTGACGGCCTTGCCCAGCCGGGCGGTATAGGTTTCACGCAACTGGGCTTCCTTGGTTTGCTCGGCAACCAACTCTTCCTCGTAGCTGCTGAGCCAGGTGTACCAAAGACCGGCGACCACCGCCAATACCACCACAAAGAACAACAGATAGCGCGGCACCACAGGCCACACCGAGGGGTCGTTGGGGTTCAGGTCGCGGAACTGCCTTTGCAGCGATTCCTGCAGGGCCTTGAAGTCAATATTCACGGAAGGTTTTTTTGTAGCCATGACACTTTTGCTATGGGCTGACGACCGCAGCAGATGCCGCCGATTCAACGGTTTTTTGCACTTCGCTGGAACGCATCAGACGTACCCGCAAATTGAATTTGGCCACCCGCCGCTGGTCGCGCGCAGTCAGGCTCACATTGCTGGCCACAATCTCCACCAGATCGGGTTTGGACAGCCAAGGCGTGTTGTTGGCCAAATTGCGCAACAGTTCCGATACACGCTCATTCGACTGGGCCACTCCCTGGATGGTGACGCTTTGATTTTCCTGCCTCAGACTGGTGATGTAAGTTCCATCTGGCAGCTGTTTCACCAGTTCATTGAGCAAATGAACCGGCAGATTGCGGTCTGCTTGCAGGTCTTCTACGGCTTTCTGGCGTTCGGTCAAGGCCTTGATTTCGGATTCGATATTGGCAATTTCCTTGATCTGACCGTCCAGTACCGAAACCGCCTGGGTCAAAATTCCGTTGCGCTCTTGCTGGCCCGAGATCTGGGCCTCAAACCACAGAAACCCGGCCCCGATGAGCAAGGCACCCAGCAAAACCGAAATCGCCAGCATCACCTGGAAGGTTTCACGCCTACGCGCCCGTGCCGCTTCTCGGTGCGGCAATAGATTGATCAGGATCACTGCAGAAACCTCCGCATGGCCAACCCACACGAGGTGAGGTACGAGGGCGCTTCGCGCAGCACCTTTTTCAGCCGGACGTCGTTGCCCATCTCCATGCCTTCAAACGGGTTGACCAGACTGCAGGCAAACGATGCGTGCTGGGTAACGGCCTCCGTCAGGCCAGGCAAGGCCGCCGAGCCGCCCGCCAACAGCACGTGGTCCACCCTGTTGTGGGGCGTGCTGGTAAAGAAGAACTGCAAGGCCCGGCCGATTTCCTGGGCCAGGCTCTCTACAAAGGGCTGTAACACCACACTGCCGTAGTCTTCGGGCAGGTCGCCGCTGCGCTTTTTGCTCTCGGCTTCTTCTTGCGAAAACCCGTACTGGCGCACGATCAACTGGGTCAGTTGCGCTCCGCCGAAGGCCTGGTCGCGCTCGTACAGCACTTCGTCGTTGCAAATCACCTGCATGCTGGTGGCCAGGGCACCCACTTCAAACAGCGCCACCAGGGCATCTGCGCCTCGGTTGGCCATGCGTTCGATCAGGCGCGAGGTGGCCAGCCGAGCGGAATAAGATTCGATATCCAGAATCACCGGGTTCAGCCCGGCGGCTTCGGCCAGGCCCTGGCGGTCTTGCACCTTTTCTTTGCGCGAAGCGGCAATCAGCACATCCACATCGCCTGCCGAACTGGCGCTGGGGCCGACCACGCAAAAGTCGAGGCTCACTTCGTCGAGCGAAAAAGGGATGTATTGGTTGGCTTCCGACTCGACCTGGACCTCCAGCTCCATGTCCGACAGCCCACCGGGCAGAACAATGCGCTTGGTGATCACGGCAGACGGCGGCAAGGCCATAGCCACATTTTTGGTGCGGGTGCCACTTTTCTTGACCAGACGGCGCATCGCTTCAGCGACCTCGTCGAATTTTTCGATATTGCCGTCGGTGATCCAGCCGCGTTCCAAAGGCTCAATTGCACAACGCTTAAGCACCAGGTTTCCGACCGCATCATGGTCCAGCTCGACCAGCTTGAGGCTGGACGAACTGATGTCAAGACCCAGCAATGGCTGGGGTTTGCGACTGAACAACGATCCCAATGAGATCAAATCTTTCTCCCGGTACTGAGCAGAATGCTACAAAAATTAACATTTGACGGGGATGCTATCAGTAAGACTAACCCCCAGCAAAGCATATTTCCAAAGGTAAATCTACAGAGCGTTGCCAAAAGTACACGCGTGCTCTTGGCGAATAGCCTTGAGGGTAAGGGCAAAATGGGGGCGATTTGCGGTTACCGCCCTCCCTTTTTTTCTTTTCTGTTCGCCGTGCCCTATGCCTTCCAAACCTCCATCTAACACCCCCCACGCAAACCAGAGCTCGCAGATTCTGGCCTGGTCGCTGCGTCTGCTGGGATGGGGCCTGGGCCTGGCGCTGGCAGGCGTGGTGGCACTGGCCATGGTGATCGGCGTGGCCCTGGCAGTGGCCTACCCCAATTTGCCCGATATTTCCGAGCTGTCGGACTATCGCCCCAAGTTGCCGCTGCGGGTGTTTTCGGCCGAAGGCCTGTTGCTGGCCGAGTTTGGCGAAGAGCGCCGCAGCCTGACCCCCATCAAAGACATTCCACAGGTGATGAAAGATGCCGTGCTGGCGATTGAAGATGCACGCTTCTACCAGCACGGTGGCGTGGACTACAAAGGCATGGTGCGGGCCGCCGTGGCCAATATGGGCCGCATGAAAAGCCAGGGTGCCTCCACCATCACCATGCAGGTGGCGCGCAACGTGTATTTGTCGGCCGAAAAAAGCTACACCCGCAAGATTTACGAGATTTTGCTGACCTTCAAGCTGGAACACGCGCTGAGCAAGGACCAGATTCTGGAAATCTATATGAACCAGATCTTCCTGGGCAACCACGCCTATGGCTTTGCCTCGGCGGCAGAAGCCTACTTCGGCAAACCGCTGAAGAATCTCAGCATCGCCGAAGCCGCCATGCTCGCAGGCCTGCCCAAAGCCCCCTCGGCCTACAACCCGATCGCCAACCCCACCCGGGCCAAGATCCGGCAACAGCACATCATCACCCGCATGGAAGAAAACGGCTTCATCACCGAAGACCAGGCCAACGCCGCCCGCAAAGAGGAGCTGCACGTGCGCACGGGCATCGGCAGCGACCGCATCCACGCCGAATACGTAACCGAAACCGTGCGCCAGCTGATGTTTGCCCAGTACGGCGAAGAAACCTACACCCGCGGCCTGAACGTCTACACCACGCTCAAGGCCAACGACCAGGATGCTGCCTACAAGGCCCTGCGCCGGGGCCTGATGGACTTTGAGCGCCGCCAGATCTACCGCGGCCCGGAAAAGTTCGTCACCCTGCCCACCGACCCGGCCGACCTGGACGACGCGATCGACGAAGCCCTGGTGGACCACCCCGACAACGGCGACGTGATGTCGGCCATGGTGCTGGATGCCAACCCCAAAAAGATCAGCGCCGTGCGCCAGAACGGCGATACCGTGGACATCACCGGCGACGGCCTGAAACCCGCACAGTCGGGCCTGGCCGACAAGGCCCCGCCCAACATCAAGATCCGGCGCGGTGCCATCATCCGCGTCATGAAAACCACCAAAGGCACCTGGGAGATCACCCAGCTGCCCGAGGTGGAAGGCGCATTTGTGGCGCTCGACCCGCGCGACGGCTCCATCAAGGCCCTGGTGGGCGGCTTCGACTTCCAGAAGAACAAGTTCAACCACGTGACCCAGGCCTGGCGGCAGCCGGGCTCCAGCTTCAAGCCCTTTATTTATTCAGCGGCCCTGGAAAACGGCTTTACCCCGGCCACCATCGTCAACGACGCGCCGCTGTTTTTTGACGCGGGCGTGACCGGCGGCCAGCCCTGGGAGCCGAAAAACTACGACGGCAAGTTTGAAGGCCAGATGACGCTGCGCACCGCGCTGGCCAAGTCGAAAAACATGGTCTCCATCCGCCTGCTGCAGGCCATCGGGCCCAAGAAAGAGCAGGAGTGGATCACCCACTTCGGTTTTGACCCCGAAAAGCACCCGGCCTACCTGACTATGGCGCTGGGCGCGGGCTCGGTCACGCCGATGCAAATGGCCTCGGCCTACGCGGTGTTTGCCAATGGCGGCTACCGCGTCAACCCCTGGCTGGTGGCCAAGGTGACCGACCAAAGAGGCAAAGTGCTGGTGGAAACCAAGGCCCCGGTGCTGGACGAATCGGTGCGCACCATCAGCCCGCGCAACGCCTTTATGATGACCAACCTGCTGGGCGAAGTCACCCTGCGCGGCACGGCGGCGGCCGCCCAGCGCATCCTCAAACGCCCCGATGTGTACGGCAAGACCGGCACCACCAACGACTCCATCGATGCCTGGTTCGCGGGCTACCAGCCCACACTGACGGCCATCACCTGGATCGGCTACGACACGCCGCGCAACCTGGGCGCGCGCGAAACCGGTGGCGGCCTGGCCCTGCCGGTGTGGATCAACTTCATGGAAACCGCCCTGAACGGCGTACCGGTGGTGGTACCTGTGCCGCCCGAAGGCGTGACCAACGCCGGGGGCGACTGGTTTTATTCCGAATATGGCCGCAGCACGGGTGTCACCAGCCTGGGCTTGGACGACGCGCAAGCCGCCCCGGGCAACTCTGGCAATGGCGTAGCCACGCCCGCGCCTCCGGCCAACGAGGAACGCAACCGCATCATCGATCTGTTCAAGAACTGATCAGGGCTTGAATTCCAGCGACAACCCCGATTGGGCACTGGCATCGCGGGTCAGGCCGGCAAAAAACTCGCCCTGGCCCTTGGTGTCCATCCACTGATTGCTATCAAACTTGTAGTGGTAGCCGCCCGACTTGGCGGCCAGCCAGACTTCTTGCAGCGGCTTTTGCAGATTGATGATGATCTGGCTGCGGTTGGGGAAGGTCAGGGTGACCATGCCGCCGGTGCGCTGGTTGTCGATATCGGCATCGGTGCTGTCGTTGATGCGGTCGCAGCTAGCCTCCACGGCTTGGAGCAAAATTTCCGCGCGGTCCATGAATTCGGGGTCGGTCATACAATTTCGCCATGTTGAAGTTAAGCCAAATTCTAGTCAGCCGCCCCGCCCTTGCCGCCACCATGGTCGCAAGCCTCGCCTTTTTGGGGGGCTGCGGCCAAAAAGGCGTGCTCTACCACCCCACGGAACCGGCCAGCACGCACCGCGCCACGCTGCCCGAAACCCTCACGCCCGAGGTGCTGAAACCAGCCCCCCCCGCCTCCGCACCTTAATTTCGATTTTTTGCAGGCGTTGCCCCCCAGAACCCTGCAAAACCCCGGCCATCCCCCGCAAGCACCGTGCATTTGCTATGGATGGGCGCGGGCCACCGCACTACCATTGCGCAAACTTTTTTGCCCCCCAAACCCATGACATCCCCCCTACCCGGCCACCCCCACATCGCTTACCAAAACAACACCCTGTGCATCGAAGGCCAGCCGCTCGCCGCCCTGGCCCAGACCCACGGCACGCCCCTGTTCGTCTACTCCAAAGCCTCCATGCTGGAAGCCCTGGCCGCCTACCAGCGCGGCTTTGCGGGCCGCAAGGCGCAGATCTGCTACGCCATGAAGGCCAACTCGTCCTTGGGCGTGCTGCAGGTGTTTGCCCAGGCGGGCTGCGGCTTTGACATCGTCTCCAGCGGCGAGCTGGCGCGGGTGCTGGCCGCCGGTGCGGTGGCCTCCAAGGTGATCTTCTCCGGCGTGGGCAAGACCCGGGCCGAGATGCGCCACGCGCTGGGCGTGGGCATTGGCTGCTTCAACGTGGAGAGCACCGCCGAGCTGGAGGTGTTGAACGAAGTGGCACTGTCCATGGGCCTGCGCGCGCCGGTCAGCATCCGCGTAAACCCCAACGTCGACCCCAAGACCCACCCCTACATCTCCACCGGGCTCAAGGGCAACAAATTCGGCATCGCCCACGAGGAAACCCTGGCCACCTACCAGCGCGCCGCCAGCCTGCCCGGCCTGCGTGTGGTGGGCATCGACTGCCACATCGGCTCGCAAATCACCGAGGAAACCCCCTACCTGGATGCCATGGACCGGGTGCTGGACCTGGTGGACGCGATCGAGGCCACCGGCATCACCCTGCACCACATCGACTTCGGCGGCGGCCTGGGCATCAACTACCAGGACGACACCCCGCCCGCAGCCGACGCGCTGTGGCACCAACTGCTGGCCAAGCTGGATGCACGCGGCTACGGCCAGCGCCAGCTGATGGTCGAGCCCGGCCGCTCGCTGGTGGGCAATGCGGGCGTGTGCATCACCGAGGTGCTGTACCTCAAGCCCGGTGAGCAAAAGAACTTCGCCATCATCGACGCGGCCATGAACGACCTGCCCCGCCCCGCGATGTACCAGGCTTTCCATTGCATAGTGCCCCTGGCCCCGCGCGCGGAGGCCACCACCCTGATGGATGTGGTCGGCCCGGTGTGCGAAAGCGGCGACTGGATTGGCCGCGACCGCGACCTGGCAGTGCAGCCCGGCGACCTGCTGGCGGTACTGTCGGCCGGGGCCTACTGCATGAGCATGGCCAGCAACTACAACAGCCGGGGCCGCCCCGCCGAAGTGCTGGTAGATGGCGCAGCCGCCCACCTCATCCGCACCCGCGAGTCGATTGCCGACCAGATCCGGTTCGAGAAGCTGGTAGCGTAAATTATCATTTTGATAGCATAAAAGCGCCATGCGACCAGCGGATAGGCCGTATTTCGCCATAAATTTTTCCCACACTCCATGCGCCTCACCCTCGACACGCACTTCAAGAGCTTCCCGGCCACCGCCCCGGTGTTGGCCAGCGACCTGGCGGGGCGGGGCTGGAACCTGCTGGCCAATGACCTGGCGTTTCCGCTGGCCACCCTCAACCGGGCCGCGCTGGCGCACAACATCGCCTGGATGCAGGCCTATGCCGAGCGCAAGGGCGTGGTGCTGGCCCCGCACGGCAAAACCACCATGTCGCCCGAGCTGTTCGCCCAGCAACTGGAAGCCGGGGCCTGGGGCCTGAGCTTTGCCACGGTGTACCAGGCCCGCGTAGGCGTGGCCGCTGGGGCGCGGCGCATCGTCATCTGCAACCAGGTGGTCTGCGATGCCGACTTTGACGCGCTGGCGGCGTTGCTGGCCGCGCAGCCCGGCCTCAAGGTCTGGTTTCTGGTGGATTCGCTGGCGCAACTGGGCTTGATTGAAGACTGGGCGCACAAGCGCCAGGCCACCGAGCCCTTCGATGTGTTGCTGGAAATGGGCATTCCCGGCCAGCGTACCGGCTGCCGCACCGCCGAGCAGGCCATGGCCCTGGCCCGCGCGTTGGCGGCCTCCCCAGCCGTACGCTTGGGCGGCATCGAGTGCTACGAGGGCGGCGTGGCCCGCTGCGACAGCGCCCACGATGCCCAGGAGGTGACCCACCTGCTGCGCCGCGTCACCGAGGTGGTGCGGGCGGTGGATGCCGAAGCCCTATGGCAAGGCGAGGAGCTGCTGGTCACCGCCGGAGGCTCCGCCGTGTTCGACCTGGTGCTGCCGCTGCTGCGCACGCAAGATTTGTCGCGCCCGTTCACCGGCGTGCTGCGCTCGGGCTGCTACATCACCCACGACCACGGCAACTACGCCCGGTATTTGAAAAAGTTGGAGCAGCGCGAAGGGCTGGACAGCTCCTTGCGCGCCGCCTTGTCGGTGTGGACGCTGGTGCAGTCTGTGCCCGAACCCGGTCTGGCCCTGCTCACCTGTGGTCGCCGCGATATTTCTTATGACCTGGAAATGCCGCTACCGCAGAGCTATGTAGCACGAGGCGC
Organism: Comamonadaceae bacterium OS-1; assembly: GCA_027923965.1. Lineage (NCBI taxonomy): Bacteria > Pseudomonadati > Pseudomonadota > Betaproteobacteria > Burkholderiales > Comamonadaceae > Comamonadaceae bacterium OS-1. The sequence goes on along the minus strand of AP026969.1, from coordinate 142,736 downwards.
TACAACATCAGTAGCAACACCATCCGACTGGCACATCAGCGCGCTGAACGACCAGCACGCCTACCTGCGCTTTGACCCCGCCGGTGTGGTGCCCCAGGTGGGCGACCGCGTGGTGCTGGGCATTTCCCACCCCTGCACCACATTCGACAAATGGCGCTGGATGGCGGTGGTGGAAGACGATGGCCGCGTCACCGGGGCCATCCACACCGAGTTCTGAAGCCACGCCCCATGGCCGAATCCCCACCAACGCCTTGTCCCAAGTGCTGCTGCGGCAACACGCGCTAAGATTCCCCCGTCGCCGTCGCACACCAGGAAATTCACATGGGACTACCCCTGAGCCAACCCCACTTTGATGCCGATGCCTACCTGGCCTGGGAGGCGGAGCAGCCCCATCGTTCCGAATACCTGGCAGGAGAAGTGTTCGCCATGGTGGGCGTAAGGCGCACACACGCGATTGTGGCGGGCAATATGTTCGCCGCGCTACGAGAGCACCTGCGGGGCTCGCCATGCCTGCCCTTTATTGCCGACATGAAGCTGCACGTGGCGGCGGCCGATGCCTTCTTTTACCCTGATGTGATGGCCACCTGCGACGAGCGCGACCGCCGGGCCGACTTGTTTGTAGAGCACCCCAAGCTCATCGTGGAAATATTGTCCGCCTCCACCGCGGCCTATGACCGGGGTGCCAAGTTTGTGGCCTACCGACAAATCGCCGCCTTGCAGGAGTTTGTGCTCATTGATGTGGACACCCGGCGCATCGAAATCTACTGCCGCCAGCCCAACAACGAGTGGCTTTTGCACGACTACGCAGGCGAGCCCAGCTGCCGTTTGGAATCTGTGGGCCTGAGCTTGCCGATGGAGACGGTGTTTGAAGATGTGGACACGGGCGCGGCAGAGGAGGCTTAGGCTGGCTCTTGATGCCCATCAGATCGAAATACTGATTTTTATAGCACTACACGCTTATTGGATGGGCGTGAGAGGCCTTTTTTCTTAAGGTACTGAACCACACGCCAGCCCAGCAGCACGGCGATGATGGCGGCGTACACCGCGACTTCGGCGAAGTTGTTCTTGCCCGCCCGCATCCAGAAAAAGTGTAACAGCCCCAGCCCGGCAATGCCGTACACCAGCTTGTGCAGGGTCTGCCAGCGCTTGGCACCCATGGCCTTGATGGCGCGGTTGAATGAGGTGGCGGCCAGCGGGGTGAGTAGCACAAAGGCCAGGAAACCCACCAGGATGAAAGGCCGCTTGGCGATGTCCTTGGCGATATCGGGCACGTCAAAGCCCATGTCGAACCAGCTGTAGCTCAGCAGGTGCAGCACCACGTAAAAGTACACATACAGCCCCAGCATGCGCCGAAAGCGCGCCAGGCCGGGGGTGTTGGTGATGGTACGCAGGGGCGTGACGGCCAGCACGATGCAGATAAAGCGCAGCGTCCAGTCGCCGGTGGCGCGGATCAGGTGCTCGGCGGGGTTGGCCCCCAGTGTGTTGGCATTGCCCAACTGCGCCTGGAAGGTATTCCACGCCAGCCACAGAAAAGGCAACAGACAGAGCAAAAACACACCCGGCTTGGCAGCGGGGTGGAGCAAGAGCTTTTTCATGGCCGGCTCAGAAGTTTTTGGTCAAGTCCAGCCCGGCGTAGAGCTGGCCCACCTGGGCCTCGTAGCCGTTGAACATCAGGGTTTTGCGCTTCTTGGCGAATAGGCCGTCTTCGCCGATGCGGCGCTCGGTGGCCTGGCTCCAGCGCGGGTGGTCCACATTGGGGTTGACGTTGGAATAGAAGCCGTATTCGTTGGCGGCAGCCTTCTTCCAGGCGGTGGCGGGCTGCTTGTCGGTAAAGCGGATTTTGACGATGCTCTTGCCGCTCTTGAAACCGTACTTCCAGGGCAACACCATGCGCACCGGCGCGCCGCTCTGGTTGGGCAGCACCTCGCCGTACATGCCAAAGGTCAGCAGCGCCAGCGGGTGCATGGCCTCGTCCATGCGCAGGCCTTCCACATAGGGCCACTGCAGCACCCGGGAGCCCACGAAAGGCATGGTCTTGGGGTCGGCCAGGGTGACGAACTCGACAAACTTGGCGCTGCCCAGCGGCTCCACCGCCTTGATCAGCGCGCTGAGCGAGTAGCCCACCCACGGAATCACCATGGACCAGCCCTCCACGCAGCGCAGGCGGTAGATGCGCTCTTCCATGGGCGAGAGCTTGAGCAGGTCTTCCAGCGTGTACTTGGCGGGCTTTTTGACCAGGCCCTCGATCTCCACCGTCCAGGGCGTGGTTTTCAGGGTGTGGGCGTTTTGCGCCGGGTCGGCCTTGTCGGTGCCGAACTCGTAGAAATTGTTGTAGGTGGATGCGTCCTTGTAGGGCGTGATTTTTTCCATCACCGCGGCCCCCGCCACCGCCGACTTGGCTCCTACCAGCGGGGCCAGCTTGCCCCCACCTGGGGCAGCCGCTTGCGCCATCGCCTCACGCCCGGCCCAGGTGGCCAGCGCGGCCCCGGCGACTCCGCTGGCCATCAGCTTGACCATGTCGCGCCGCCCGGCGTAGACGCGCTGCGGCGTGATCTCGCTGGAAGCGGAGTGGAGGAAGCCGTCGGAGTGTGTCTTGATCAACATGGTGAAATCCTTAACGTAGCGCGGGATGGCGTAAGAGTCAGTCGTGCGAGACGCAAAAGTCTTACAAGGTTCCGTAGCTGTGCAGGCCGCTCAGGAACATATTGACGCCCAGGAACGCAAAACTGGTCACGCCCAAGCCCGCCAGCGCCCACCAGGCGGCCACGGTGCCGCGCAGGCCCTTCATGAGCCGCATGTGCAGCCAGGCGGCGTAGTTCAGCCAGACGATCAGCGCCCAGGTTTCCTTCGGGTCCCAGCTCCAGTAGCCGCCCCAGGCCTCGGCCGCCCACAGGGCACCCAGCACAGTGGCGATGGTAAAGAAAGCAAAACCCACGGCGATGGACTTGTACATCACGTCGTCCAGCACCTCCAGGCTGGGCAGGCGCGAGGCAATGCGTTGGCGGCCCCACAGAATGCTGCCCATGATCACCGCCGATACCATCAGGTATCCGGCCCAGTAGCTGCCGCCCGCGTCCGCGGTGGTTTTGCGGAACACCAGCGGAATAAAGCACAGCACCACGCCCAGCAGCCACAGCGGCGTGAGCTTGTGCCAGCGGGTCTCGGCGGCCTGCTGCTTGATCAGGTAGGCAAAGGCCAGCATCGCGGCCAGCGAGAAAGTGCCATAGCCGATGAAGTTGGCAGGCACGTGCAGTTTCATCCACCAGCTTTTCAGGGCGGGCACCAGGGGCTGGATCTCGTGCGCCTCGCGCACCACGGTGTACCAGAGCAAAAAGCCCACCGCCGCACTGACCACCAGCATCACCATCGCCCCCATGGCGCGGGTGTTGTACTGGGCTTCAAAGTACAGGTAGAAGGTGGCGGTGAGCCAGCAAAACAGCACAAACACTTCGTACAGGTTGCTCACCGGGATGTGGCCCACGTCTGCACCGATCAGGTAACTCTCGTACCAGCGCACCATGGTGCCCACCAGGGCCATGGTGACGGCCGCCCAGGTGATGCGCGAGCCAATGGATTCCATGCTGGCGCTGTTGCTGCCGGATGCGGCCATGCCCAGCCAGTAAAAAATGGTGGCCATGAAGAACAGCACGCTCATCCACAAAATGGCCGACTGGCTGGACAAAAAGTACTTCAGCCAGAACACGGTTTCCGAGCGCGGCAGGCTGCCCTGCCCGTCCACCTGGTAGGACCAAATAGCCAGTAGCGACAGCGCCGCCACCGTCAGCATCAGTCCCCGCAAAGGCCGCCAGAACCAGCCGATCCAGATGGCGGCGGGCATGGCCCCCAGCAAGATGCCTTTTTCGTACACGTCCATGAAGTCCATGTAGCGGCTGAACGCAAACAGGCCGCCGACCACCACCAGGGCGGCAAACAGCCAGTCGAAGGCGCTGCGACGGCCCCAATAGGCCTCATTGAGCTGGATGGTGGTGGGGGAGGTGGTGGTGTTCATATCAGTCTTTCGCCCCAATCAGCTTGTCTTTGAGGTGGTCAAATTCGCGGTCGCCGTCCATGGTCTTGCGGTTGGTGGACAAGGCCATGCTGGCTTCGGTACTGTTATCTCCCTGGCTGAGCCAGACCCAGACGCGGCGCTCGCGCACGTACAGCATGGCAAACACGCCCAGGATCAGGAACGCACAGCCAAGATACACCACCTTCTTGCCGGGTGCGCGGGCCACCTGGAATACGCTGGCCTGCACCTGGGTGAAGTTGGTTAGCTCGAAGGCCATGGGTGCGGGGTAGAACTGCACGTCGCTCAGGGCCAGCACCGCCTGTGTCATGTAGCCCTGGGTCTTTTCCGAGGGCTCCAGGGGCGGCAGCCCGGCCTGGGTCTGGGCGGCTTGCAGCAACTCGAACAGCACGCCGTTCAGGATCCGCACCAGTACCGAACCGGCTTTTTCCCGCTCGGCCTCGGGCACATTGGTTTCGATGAAGTCGGCGATGGCCTGCAGGCCACCTTTGGCGCCTTTGGTGCTTTTGCCACCCGCCTCCGCCCCGGCAAACAGGGCCAGGGCACGGTTGGCCGACAGGCTGAGCTGCTGCGCCAGTTCAGGACGCGCCGGGTCCACCGCCTTGGCCGCGTAACGCTGCACCGCCTGGGTGCGCAACGCCGGGTCCAGCAGCGCGGTGCGCAGACGGGTGAAACTGTCGATGCTGCCCTCGGCATCCACCGGGATGCGCAGGTAGCGGAAGGTGTCAGCGGGGTTCTCGCGCATGCCCAACAGGTAGACCGGCACGCCGTCGCCGGTATCCACCGGCAGCATGTAGTTGTGGAACTCGCGGGCCTGGCCTGCGGCATCGCGCAGCTTGTAGGTAATGCTGGGGCCCACGTTGCGCAGCACTTTTTGCGTTTGCGTCTTGTTGGCCGCGCCCAGGCGCGAATCGATGGAGTGGCGCAAATCGACCTTGCGCACGTCCGCGCCCGAGGAGGCGGCGTTGGCACCGAAGTTTTCCACGTTGATGATGCGCAGGGCGGTGTACTCCAGCGTGAGCTTGTCGCCACCGGCGCCTTGGGTGAGCTGCGAGGTGCCGCCAATGGTGCCCTCGATCTCGAACGGCTTGGTGGCTGCCCCCATGGGCACGGCCCGCAGCGACACTTTGGAGCCGCCATCGTCAAAGCTGGACTGGTAAATCTCCACGCCCTTGTAGTTGGCTGGGTGGTTAACCTCTACGCGGGCCGGAATGGCGGCCCCGGTTTCCTTGTCGTGGATGACGATGTCGCTGGCAAACAGCTTGGGCATGCCGGTGGAGTAGTACTCGACGACAAACTTCTTCAGTTCGATGGCAAACGGCAGGTCTTGCAGCACCACGCCTTCGGCCTGGTTCAGGATGGCGGTGCTGCTTTGGGAGCCCTCGGCCACCAGGATGTTGCCGCGAAAGGTCGGGTTGTTGGGGCCCATGCGGTAATCGGCAGGCACGTCGGCGATCAGCCCGCCGCCCTTGTAGACCGACTTGCCGTTGAGCAGCATCTGCGCCTTGACCACCAGGTCGCCGTCGAACAGGCCACCCAGGCAGATCAGCACGATGGCGCTGTGGGCGGCGATGTAGCCCAGCTTGTTGGCGGCACCGGCCTTGGCGGCCACCATCCAACCGTTGTCGCGCTGCTGCAGCTTCACCTTCCAGCCGCCGCTGACCAGGGTCTGTCCAATGCGCTGGGCCGCCACCTCGGGCGTTTCGGCCAGGGTGGCCTGGGCGTGGTGGGCAAAGGCCTTGAGGCTTTGGGCGCGGATGTTTTCCTTGAAAATCTTGAAGTCAGCCCAGATCTTGGGCGTGCTGCGCGCAATGCACAGCGAGGTGCTGAGCACCAAAAACGCCAGAATCAGCATGAACCACCAGGCGCTGTACACCGTGGTCAGGCTGGCCGCCGCAAACACCTGGGCCCAGAACGGCCCGAACTGGTTGACGTAGTTGACCAGCGGCTCCTGCTGCTTGAGCACCGTGCCGATCACCGACGCGATGCAGATCACGGTCAGCAGCGAGATCGAGAACCGCATCGACGAAAACAGCTCCACCGCAGCGCGCAGGGCATGGGAGCGGGTTTTGACGCGAACGCCGTGGGTACTGACAGACATGGAAGAAAACGCTCAAAGGCAAAAGTAAAAAAGGGCGGGCCGTCATCGCAGGCCCGCCCTTTTAGGGGTGTTCACGGAGCCATTGGTTCCCTAAAGAACCCGGCTCCTGTGCCATTTCAATGCAGGCCAGCGATGTAATCGGCCACGGCCTTGATTTCACGGTCGTTCATCTTGGCGGCCACCATGGTCATTTGCACGCTGTTCTTGCGGCCGCCATCGCGGAAAGTGGTCAGTTGCGTGGCCACGTAGTCGGCATGTTGGCCACCCAGACGCGGGTATTGGGCCGGAATGCCGGCACCGTTGGGGCTGTGGCAGCCAGCGCAGGCAGCGATCTGGCGGTCGGCAATGCCACCGCGGTAAATACGTTCACCCAGAGCCACCAGCTCTTTGTCTTTGGCAAAGCCCGGTTTGACCGGTTTGGACGTAACCCAATAGGCGATGTTGCGCATGTCGTCGTCACTCAGGGCGGTGGCAAAGCCCTTCATGATGGCGTTGTTGCGCTTGCCGGACTTGAATTCCTGCAACTGCTTCATGAGGTACTGGGGGTGCTGCTGCGACAACTTGGGGTTGGCGGCAATGCCCGAATTGCCGTCGGCACCGTGGCAGGCGGCGCACACCGCGGTAAAGCTGGCCTCGCCTTTGACCAGATCGGGCTTGGCGGCCATGGGCGCTGCGGGCTTCTCTTCATTGGCCGAAGCCGACACAAAGGGGCTCGCCAGCGCGGCGGCGGTCAACAGGGAGACAAGGAGCTTCATATTCGAGGGGGCCTATCGATTTGTCTTTTCGGGGGCGATCTGGGTACGCATCCAGAGTGAATCCGGGGCGCACAAGCCAATGATTCTACAATGCAGGCCCGGTTGTCTTTACGAGAACCCCTTGAACACGACAGCCGCAGCCCCTGCGCCCTGTCCTCCGAAGATTCCATGATTCCTACCACTCCCCCGGCAGCCGACGGCGCGCCCTTGCCCAAATTACCGCCCGCCAAAAGCCAGGCGGTCATCGCCTCGGGCTGGATGCACACGGCCAAGTTCCTGACCACCGCGCCGCAGTTACACCATCTGCCGCCGCTGACCGTGCCGGAAATCGCCTTCGTGGGGCGCTCCAACGCGGGCAAATCCACCTGCATCAACACCCTGACGCAGCAAAAGCAGCTGGCCTACGCCTCCAAAAAGCCCGGCCGCACGCAGAACATCAACCTGTTCAGCCTGGGCAAACAGGGCGTGACCGACGCGGTGCTGGCCGACTTGCCAGGCTACGGCTACGCGGCCGTGCCCAAGGCCGACAAGATCCGCTGGCAGCGCGTGATGGCCAATTATTTGGTCACCCGCGAAAACCTGGTCGGCATCGTGATGATGTGCGACCCGCGCCATGGCCTGACCGAGCTGGACGAAATCCTGCTGGACATCGTGCGCCCCCGCGTGGCCGAAGGCCTGAAGTTTTTGATTTTGCTCACCAAGTCCGACAAGCTCAACCGCGAAGAAGCCACCAAGGCCCTGTCCATCGCGCGCCTGCAGGCCGGTGGCGGCGAGGTCAAGCTGTTCTCGGCGCTGAAGAAGCAAGGCATCGACGAAGCCAGCCAGTTGCTATGGCAGTGGGCCCACCCCGAAGGCAGCGATGCCCCCGCACCCGAGCCCGCCGCACCGGTGGTGGACGAGCCTGAGAATTTGGACGAAGATTGAGGTTTTTAGGCCTCTATCCTGTTGAATTAAAACAGTTTTCCTACGATTTTCAGGTTTTGTGAAAATATAGGAAAACTGTAATTGGCAGCCGCCTGCCTAGGATGGACTTAACGACGAAGCCGCAACGCAGTGCAGCTACTGCTTGACGAGCAAAGGCTGATTGCCTAACCGACATCCATGGTCTTTCAGGCCGCCCGTGCTCATCCCATCAGCACAAGCAGCTCCTAAAAGCATAGTAAACCTCAATACACCTCGGGCGCGCCTGGGGGCCGGGTTTTGAAGCGCTTGTGCACCCAGAAGTACTGTGCGGGCATGGTGGCGATGTAGTCTTGCAGGCGGCGGTTCATCAGGGCGGTGTCGGCTTCGGCATCGGCGCTGGGGAAGTCTTCCCAGGCAGGCAGCACTTCGATTTCATAACCCCAGTCGGTCATCCGGGTCAGCACCGGCACCACCTTGGCCCGGCCCAGGCGGGCAAAGCGGGCCAGCGACGGCACGGTGGCGGCGGGCACGCCGTAAAACAGCACGAAAAACGCGTCCTTGGCCCCAAAGTCCATGTCGGGCAGCAGGTACAGCGGCTGGCCCTGGCGCAGCGAGGCGACGATTTCCTTCACGCCCTGGCGGCGGTCGAACAGGCGGGCGTTACCAAAGCGCTGGCGGCCCTGGGCGATCCACGCGTCCATCACCTGGTTGCTTTGGGGGGTGAAGATGGTGTTGAAGTCACGCGGAATCTGCTGCGACAAGGCGGTAGCCCCCGCGTCCAGCCCCACAAAGTGCGGCACAAACAGCACGGTGGGGGTATCGCCGCTGAGTTGCGCCACGTCGCCCACGATTTTGAGCCGCTGCAAGGTGCGCTCAGGCGCGCCGTGCCACAGCCAGCCCCGGTCCAGCCAGGCCTGGGTGAAATACACAAAGATTTGCCGCACCAGCGCCCGCCGCTCCTGCGCAGACTGCTCTGGAAAACATAGTGCGAGGTTGGTAGTGGCGATGGCCCGCCGACCGCCCAGCAGCGCGTACAACACCATCCCCAGGACCCAGCCCACGCCGCGCACCCAGGCCAGTGGCAGGCGCGCCAGCAGGCGCATGAACACAATCAATCCTTGGGACAGCATCAAAAATCCAAATCAAAAACGGGAAATCAAGGGCGCGCTTCTGGCCGCGGCTGCTTGTAGCGCGCGTAGCTCCAGAGGTACATGCCGGGGCGTTGGCGGATCAGGTCTTCCATGGCGGCGTTCAGCGCCGCAGCGGCCACTGCATCGCCCTGGTCCAGCGGCAAATGCAGGGGCTGCACATGGATGACATAGCCGCGCCCCCAGGGCAAACGGTCGCCCAAGGCTACCAGCATTGGCGCACCGCTTTGCCGGGCCAGGCGCAAGGCCAGGGTCATGGTGTAGGCCGGGCGGCCAAAAAACGGGGCCCACACGCCCTGCCCTTCCCCGGGCACCTGGTCGGGCAGCATGCCCACCACCCGGCCTTGCTTGAGCGACTTGAGGATCATGCGCACGCCGCCGGTGGTGGTGGGCGCGGCCTCCAGCCCCGGTGCGGAGCGGGCGGCCTTGAGCAGATCATCCAGCCAGGCGAACTTGGACGGCTTGTAGAGGATGGTCATGTCGCCGTACTGCTCGCTGAAGCGGGCGGCGTGGGCCTGGGGCACCACCTCGAAGCTGCCCACGTGCGGGGTCATGAAGACCACGCCCTTGCCCAGGGCCAGCGCGGCTTCCAGGTGCTCCACGCCCTGCCATTGGATTTTGGGCAGCTTCTGGGCGCGGGGGCGCAGCCACAGCCAGGGCAATTCGGTAGCCAGCTTGCCGGCTTCGGCGATGGCACGGCGGGCCTGGCGCGGGGCAATCCCGGCCTGGGCCACGTTCTCGTTGAAGCGCTTGCGGTAGGTGGGCGATGCCAGGTACGCCAGCCAACCCAGCAGCGCACCCAGCATGTGCAGTACCGCCAGCGGCAGGTGGGCGGACCATCGAAACAACAAGGACATAGTTTGTGGCGGTAAAATGACGGGGTCGCTGAGTTAAATGAACTACTTGCAGGGCGACGTTAAACACATCTGCTAAAGCGTTCGCCAAAGCTCCCGGGCTGGCAACGCGCCATCACCAACACAGGAGTTTACAAAATGGCGAACGACTTTCTCTTCACCTCCGAATCCGTCTCCGAAGGCCACCCCGACAAGGTGGCCGACCAGATCTCGGACGCGATTCTGGACGCAATCTTCAAGCAAGACCCGCTGAGTCGTGTGGCTGCCGAGACGCTGACCAACACCGGCCTGGTCGTGCTGGCCGGTGAAATCACCACCAATGCGCACGTGGACTACATCCAGGTGGCGCGCGACACCATCAAGCGCATCGGCTACGACAACACCGAATACGGCATCGACCACAAGGGCTGCGCGGTCATGGTCTGCTACGACAAGCAGAGCAACGACATCGCCCAGGGCGTGGATCATGCGTCAGACGACCACCTCAACACCGGCGCGGGCGACCAGGGTCTGATGTTTGGCTACGCCTGCAATGAGACACCCGAGCTGATGCCCGCGCCCATCTACTACGCGCACCGCCTGGTCGAGCGCCAGGCGCAACTGCGCAAGGACGGCCGCCTGCCCTTCCTGCGCCCCGATGCCAAGAGCCAGGTGACCATGCGCTACGTGGACGGCAAGCCGCACAGCATCGACACCGTGGTGCTGTCCACCCAGCACCACCCCGACCAGTCGGAAACGCCCACCAAGATGAAGGCCTCCTTCATCGAGGCGGTGATCGAGGAAATCATCAAGCCGGTGCTGCCCAAAGAGTGGCTGCAGGACACCAAGTACCTGATCAACCCCACCGGCCGCTTCGTCATCGGCGGCCCGCAAGGCGACTGCGGCCTGACCGGGCGCAAGATCATTGTGGACACCTACGGCGGTGCCTGCCCGCACGGCGGCGGCGCGTTCAGCGGCAAAGACCCTACAAAGGTGGACCGTTCGGCCGCCTACGCCGCCCGCTACGTGGCCAAGAACATCGTGGCCGCCGGCCTGGCGCGCCAGTGCCAGATCCAGGTGGCCTATGCGATTGGCGTGGCCCACCCGATGAACGTGACCATCTACACCGAAGGCACGGGCGTGATCCCCGACGAGCAGATCGCCGAGCTGGTCAAGGCCCACTTCGACCTGCGCCCCAAGGGCATCATCCAGATGCTGGACCTGCTGCGCCCGATCTACGAGAAGACCGCGGCGTATGGGCACTTTGGGCGCGAAGAGCCTGAATTCACCTGGGAGCGTACCGACAAGGCCCAACTGCTGCGGAACGCGGCAGGCCTGAAGGGCTAAGTCCTGCGCAGCAGGGCTATGGGCGTTGCGCCGCAGGCACAAGGCCCAACTGCTGCGGGCGGCTGCGGGCTTGAAATAAGCACGTAAGTCGGTTCGCGGGGATACTGGTGGGCTTACCACCCCGCTTCCTGTAATGAATCCAAACGCCGCCCAGTTGTGGCCCGCGCCACGCTGGGCCCTGGCAATTCTGTTGGCCCTGCTCGGCATGCTGGGGCCGTTTTCCATCGACACCTTCATCCCGGCGTTCTCGGGGATTGCGGCATCCACGAACGCCACCCCGGCCGAGATGCAGCAAACGCTGTCGGCCTACCTGTTTGGCTTTGCGTTCATGAACCTGTTCCACGGCGCGCTGTCGGACAGCTTCGGCCGCCGCCCGGTGGTGCTTACGGGCCTGGCGATCTTCACCCTGGCCAGCGCGGGCTGTGCGCTATCGCAAAGCATTGGGCAACTGGTGTTTTTTCGTGCCTTGCAGGGCTTGTCGACCGGCGCGGGCATCGTGGTGTCGCGGGCGGTGGTGCGCGACATGTTTCCCCCGGCCGATGCGCAAAAGGTGATGAGCCAGATCACCATCTACTTCGGCGTGGCCCCGGCGATTGCGCCCATCATCGGCGGCTGGCTGTTTGTGCACCTGGGCTGGCACAGCATTTTCTGGTTCTTGACCGGCGTGGGCGTGCTGCTGTGGCTGGCCAACTTCCGCTTCCTGCCCGAAACCCTGCACCGCGACCAGCGCCAGCCGCTGAACGCCCGCAACCTGCTGCGCGGCTACCGGCAGCTGATCTCCAACCCACGCTTTGTGCTGCTGGCCCTGGCCAGCGGCGTGCCCTTCAACGGCATGTTTTTGTACGTGCTGTCGGCCCCCGAGTTTTTAGGCCACCTGCTGGGCCTGGGGCCGACGCAGTTTTTCTGGTTCTTTGTCCTGACCATCAGCGGCATCATGTCCGGTGCCTGGCTCAGTGGGCGTATGGCGGGCAAGGTCGCGGCCAAGACGCAGATCCGCCACGGCTTTGTCATCATGGTGGGGGTGTCGGCGGTGAATGTGCTGGCCAATCTGCTGTTCACCGCGCACGTGAGCTGGGCGCTGTTTCCGGTGGCGCTGTTTGCGTTTGGCTGGGCCATGATGGTGCCCGCCGTGACCCTGCTGGTGCTGGACCTGGTGCCCGAGCGGCGCGGCATGGCCTCCAGCCTGCAGGCCTGTTTGGGCTCTACCGCCAACGGGCTGGTGGCCGGGGTACTGGCCCCCCTGGTGATGCACTCGGCCATTGCGCTGGCGCTGGCTTCGGCGGGCCTGCTCAGCATCGGCCTGCTGGCCTGGATGGGGCTGCACCGGCGCTGGCCGGAGGTGGGGCGGGTGGTGTAGGTGCCATGCATAAACCGCACACCATAAAAACACGCTAGCTACGGTATCAGTAGCTTCTCACGCTCACTCTATAAGCACAGGAAGCCAAAATAACTTGCGATGGAGTATCCACTAGATATTCCGAAACCGCACAGGAACATCAGACAGCCGCGCTGAACCCGGTGGGGTTGGCGCTCTGCCAGCGCCAGGCATCAGCACACATGGCATCCAGCCCGCGCTCGGCGCGCCAGCCCAGCAATTCCAGGGCGGCAGTGGGTTCGGCATAGCAGGCGGCAATGTCGCCGGGCCGCCGGGGGGCGACCTGGTAGGGCACGGGTTTGCCGCTGGCTTTTTCGAACGCGCGCACCATGTCCAGCACGCTGTAGCCAATGCCGGTGCCCAGGTTCACGGTCAAGAAGTCGGGTACGGCCTGCAGGCGCTCCAGCGCCTTGAGGTGGCCCACGGCCAGGTCGACCACGTGGATGTAGTCGCGCACGCCGGTGCCGTCGGCGGTGGCGTAGTCGTCGCCCCACACGTTCAAAAAGGCCCGCTGCCCCACGGCCACCTGGGCCACAAACGGCAGCAGATTGTTGGGCGTACCGCGCGGGTCTTCGCCGATCAGCCCGCTTTCGTGCGCGCCCACCGGGTTGAAGTAGCGCAGGATGCCGATGCGCCACGTCGCGTCGCTGCGGTGCAGGTCGCGCAGCAGGTCTTCCACCATCAGCTTGCTGCGGCCATAGGGGTTGGTGGCCGAGAGCGGGTGGTCTTCGGTCAGCGGCAGGCGCTGCGGGTCGCCGTACACCGTGGCCGAGGAGCTGAACACCAGCGTCTTCACGCCACACGCGCCCATGGCCTCCAGCAGGCGCAGCGTGCCCACCACGTTGTTGTCGTAGTAGCGCAGCGGCTGGGCCACCGACTCGCCCACGGCCTTCAGGCCCGCGCAGTGGATCACCGCCGTGGCCCCGCTGGATTGCAGCGCCGCCGTCAGGGCCGCCACATCGCGGATGTCGCCCTCGATCAGCCGGGGCTTTTTGCCCGTGATGCGCTCGACCCGCGCCAGCGACTCGGGCTGGCTGTTGCAAAAATTGTCGAATACCGTTACGTCCAGCCCGGCATTGAGCAGTTCAACGCAGGTGTGGGAGCCAATGTAGCCAGCGCCACCGGTCACGAAAATCATGGAATGCCTTTGGTTGTGCAAGGCGCCCATGTTAGAGGCAAAGCGCCCTGCCAAGCCCCATGGCGCTGTATCAGGCGGATCTTGCGGCCAGCAACTCGGTCTTGCGCGAGGCCATCTTTGCCCCCAGGGCCAGCAGGTCCAGGCTGGTCTTTTTGGCTTTGGGGAACATTTCGGTGTGCTCCTCTTTCACGTGGTGCTTCACATATTCGGACAACACCTTGATCTTGGCATCGAACATGGCACCGTCGGGGGTCACACCATGGACTTGCGCAATCAGATCCTTCAGGGTGGCGTGCTCTACGGTGGCTTCGGGCACCAGTTCGGTATCGCGCAGCGCGCGTTGGACGGCGGGGTAGAAGATTTCTTCCTCCACTTGCGCGTGCACGCTCAGCTCCTTGCAGATGGTGCTGACCAGGTCTTTTTTCTTACTGACGGAGCTGGTGATTTCATACTCGGCAAACAGTTCACTGACCCGCTTGTGGTCGGCTCGCAGCATGGCGGTGGCCTCTTGCGGTTTGGACGGGGCGGACTTTGCGGGGGTTTTGGTCGTGGTTGGCATGGTGTGACTCCTTGGAGGGTTGTGGGGGTGCTCTAGTGGACGAAGAGCGCAATCAAAATGATGATGGGAATAGGGATCCCGAGAAATAGCAAAAGCAGTGAACGCATGGGGTGTCTCCTTGGGTTGCGTGGTTAAAAAAGGTCGCGCTGGCGGCCACCGAAGGTGGCGGCCAGGCTGGCAATAAAGGCACCCATCAGCAGCGACACGAACAGCCACAGGGCGCTGTACGCCGATGCTTTGCGGGCCTTGTCTGCCGCACTGCGGGTGGTGGCCTCCAGGTCTTTGGCGCTGGCCTGCACCCGGGCGAATACATCGGCAACCCGCTTATCGGCATCGGCCTGGGGCAGCCCGGTGCGCTGTGCGACCAGCTGGCCTACATATTTCGCATCGTCGGCAGGCAGCTGGCCCTTGACCATGGCGCTGGCCAAGATGCGGCCCACTTCGGCGGAGGAGGACACCACTTCCTCCTGGGTGGCTTGGGTGGGTGCACTGGCAGCGGCATCCGGAGCGGCTGCAGCCCCCATGTTTTTTCGAAACAGGCCGTCGACAAAATAGCCCTGGTCGACAAAACCACCATCCGATTTAGCAGCCGCAGCCAACGCAGGCACCGCATTGGCCGCCGTGCTGGCGGCACCGTTGACGATGCCGCCAATGGCCGATGTCAGCATGGCTGCCGTCACCAAAGTCGCCAACGCCCAGGCCAGAAACCCATGGGCGGTGTCGCGAAAGTACACCTCGTCGGTATGCACAGCCGCCCAGCGCATGCGCAGGCGACCCGCCAGATAGCCACCCAAGCCAGCCGCAGCCAGCTGGGTAAAGGCCAGCCACACAATCGTCGAGATGCCAAAGGTACTGGCCGTAGCGCCCTGGCCAGACCATGGCGACACAGACGAAAGCCCCAGGCCCACGCCCAGGATCAGCAGAATCAGCGACAGCGCAGCAGCCCCGGCGGCCCCCGCCACAATGGCCGCCCATGAGACGGCGCTGACGGACGGTGTCGAACTTTGAGCGTATGCGGGTGCAATCCCGGGGGGCATGTTGGGCGAGGCGGGCAAGATGGCGTCGTTCACGTTGTGTCTCCAGAAGATGAGACAGCATGGTGCGGCGATTGGCAATTAACGGCTGTCGGCTTTGCGCCAGGGATGCGGTAGGACGGCATGCCGCAGCCACATGGGGGTAGGGGCATAGCGACGGGCTGCAATTTCCTTATGTGCTCTACCGGCTATACGCGGTGGCCGATTCGCCCTATAAGCGGGAATGCGCCTCTCAGCTTTCATCCTCTCGAACATGGAACCCATCCTGCAGGAGTGGCAAGACTTTGCCGCCACCCTGGTGCCCCCAGGACAAACCATGAACAAGGTGGCGCTGCGCGACCACATCAAACTGGTGTTGGAGACGGTGGCCGCCGACCTGGACCAGCCCCAGACCGAGCGCGATGCCACCGACAAATCAAAAGGCCTGAACGAAACGGAGCAAGAAGACACCGCCGCCAACGAGCACGGCAAGGAACGCCTGGCCTTTGGGTTCGGCTTGGACGCAGCGGTGGCCGAGTACCGCGCCCTGCGCGCCAGCGTCACCCGCCTGTGGCAGAAGTCGCTGAAGGACGAAACCATTCCCGCCACGGCCGTCAGAGACCTTATTCGCTTCAACGAGGCCATTGACCAGGCCATCACCGAATCGGTGACCAGTTACGCGTATGAAAAAGAGCAACTCACCCGGATGTTTGACACCATCTTGTCGTCGTCGCCAGACCTGAGTTTCACCTTCGATCTGGACGGTCACTTCGCCTACGCCAACCAGGCCATGACGGCGCTGCTGGGCTGCAAGATGGACGATATCACCGGTAAGTTGTGCGCCGAAGTAGGCCTGCCCGGGGCCGATGCGCTGCAACAGAGCATTGCCGCCGTCATCCACTCCAAAAAACCGGTGCGCGGCGAGATGCGCTACGCCGCAGACGGCGTGGTCACCGATGTATACGACTACATTTTTGCGCCCGTGGTGGACGTGGCGGGCAACGTCGAGGCGGTGGTGGGTACGGCCCGCAACGTCACCGACCGCAAGGCCACCGAAGAACACAACTGGCGCAGCGCCAACTACGACAGCCTGACCGGGCTACCCAACCGCAGACTGTTTCTGGACCGGCTGGACCTGCAGCTGCGGCACGCGGCCCGCTCCCAGTGCCTGCTGGCACTGCTGTTTATCGATCTGGACCACTTCAAAGAAATCAACGACACGCTAGGCCACGAGGCAGGCGATGCACTGCTGCGCCAGGCCGCCCTGCGCATCCAATCCTGCCTGCGCAAGGAAGACACGGTGGCGCGCCTGGGCGGCGACGAATTCACCGTCATCCTGCCCGACCTGGGCAGCCCCGAGCACGCCAAAGCCGTAGCCACCGTCATCCAGCGCGAACTGGCCCGCCCCTTCGACATCGCCCACCCCGCCCCCCAGGTGTCCGGCAGCATAGGCGTGGCGTTTTATCCCCAGGACGGCCTGACGGTGGGCGAGCTGGTCAAAAGCGCAGATTCGGCCATGTACCTGGCGAAGCGGGCGGGGCGGGACCAGTTCAGTTTTTGTGCTGCGCGGGAGGGGTGATGGTGCGGATCGCGATGGTGAAGCTTGACACCGCTGATGGGCTCACCCCCCGCTGAAACCAGGGCACGAGAAACGCGCCGGGTTATAAATTGGAATGGTAGGACGTGAGTGACTTGAACACTCGACCAAAGGATTATGAGAACAAGGGAGCCCAGCTTCCAGGCCTCCTTAAGCCCATGAATTTAAAGGATTTCTTCCGCCCCCACCACCCTTTAGGCCTTAGAACCGAACGTATACCGAACTGTTATGAAGCCCTTGCTTTTTGACAGGGGTTTTTTTCCATGCAGATCAACGAGTTACGCCTGATCAGCCGAACCGAAACCGAATGATCGGCAAAACTGACTTTGACGCACCAGTAAGCGGTCAACCAGCAGCCTCACACGCCTCAGTTTTATCCGACGTGCTATGTGACCTACAGACCCTCAAGCCCGTAGATTGTTGACGCAATAAACACTGCACAGCATCTAAGAATGAACTCTTTGAAGTTCACAGCGCAAATGACGATCCGCTAAATGCAGTCAAGAACGGTAAAGGGCCAGCAGCGCCCGAATCATTACGGCAGTCGCTTGCGGCAAGCCACTTGCCGGGCGCAGCGTCTTGAGCCGCTAGAAAGCACCGTTTGGCATGGGCAAACTCAATTGGAATGTCCAAACGCGGATATCCCGACATGCTCCAAACCTCCAGACTAGTAAGGACATCTTAGTCAAACACCAAAATTCATTCGGGCATGGACTAAAAAAAACATCATTCATCACTCATGCCACTTGTGAAGCGAGGTAAAGAAACATACAAGTCACTAATCGATGTCTTCCAAAAAAACATCCTTAATATTGTGGATGCACCATGATCCGCAAAAGAATCCAATAAATCATCTTCAAAAATGATCACGTGAGAAATTATTTAAAAATCTCATATCTATTAATCAAAAGATAGATTGGCACCATAGTGACCACCCCTCAAGCTAATGAAGACCCAGGCGATGGTAAAAAGTTACCTGGAAGAAAACAAGCGGTCGGACCGAATAAAACTACAGCCACAAAAACACAGCCAACAACCCTAAGAGCGGTGCCATATGAACGAACTCTTCTAAAGATATTGGAAACCGTAGAGGATGCATCTCCATGTGCGAGTGCCTGCCTTAGGGCTGCCGTTGTCTTTTTAATTGGATGGTCAGTTTTTTCAATGGCCAACTCTAGCAGTGACTCTAGTCACATAATATCCAATACATTAAAAGTCCTGTTTATAATTTTAATACTTGGATATGTCGCCCTACAATGCATAAGCGGCTTTAACCCTACATTTTGCATGTCAAAAGGACCGAGCAATCTCAACAAAGAGTTTACTCGACGCCTATAGGGCACTATATCGATTGCAGACCAACTATGAAACAATGCGAAATCATTGCGATTACCAGCGGGAAAGGAGGAGTTGGGAAAACCACTCTTGCTATTGGCCTAGCCCAGATAATATCCACATCTGGCTCCCCTGTATTACTGATTGATTTAGATTTCTTAAACCGCGGTCTGAGTGAACTAATTGGAGATCATGGCGAATGTCTACCAAATAAAAAATTTACAGAATTCAACGACGACCGTCTTCACATTTTAAATGAATTCTCTAAAATTCAAAAAATTAGCGACAACATTTACTGCCTTATTGCACCACAAATCGACATCACCGGAATTCATCAATTAGAGAATGTATCACCCGAAGAAATTTTCGAAGCAATATCCGCAATAATTAACAAATCCATTCTTGACTGCAATGCTAGAGTTGCAATAATTGACTGCCATGGAAGCGCCGATTCTATATCAAGGACCGCAGTTGCCATTGCCAAAAATATATTAATAGTATGCATTCCTGAATTAATTACCTTTTTCGGCACAAGACAGCTAATAAATAGTTTTACAAGCGTCCAAGAAATAGAGAAAAGTAATGAGAGAAAATTTCACCTTATTTTCAATAGAGTCGGACAAGGCTTCACAACCACGCTTTTAACTCATTGGTCTAGGAAATACTTAGGAGAGACATTTAAAAATAATCCACCAATTGCAGTAATACCCGCAGACGACACCATTTCGATTGCATCCTTAGATGAACTGCTGCCGACAAAGCAAGCAATGTACTCTTCTGCAGTAGAGAAAATTCGCATACTAACGGCAACTCTTTTCAAATCACATTCCACGGATTTATTATCGCCAGAAACTAAATTCGTAAATAAATTTTTTAAATTTATTTATACGCCAAGAAGCGTTCCATTTTCTGGGTTCTTAAATGCACTCATACCAATGAGGACTTTAATGATGACCACAGGTATAATTGTGGCCGCAGCACTCCTAAATATTGCTTTTCCAATTTTAACAACATTAATTCAGCATTACATAGACATAAGGATAGAGGACGTCGTAGCAACAGTTGGCGCGACATATTCTATATTTTTGGCGCTAGCATTTTGGGGCGTTCTGGCATACGTCACAAATTCGCTATTAGAGTGCGACAGCGAACTCTCCGGAATACTATCAACAGGACTTAGGAGTAAAAAATTATTCAGAATAATTTTTTGCATTCTCGTTATAATTATTGGAACAGTCTTTTTAACATTACTTACTTTTGAAGACGGGGCAGCGGAAAACGACCTACTACATTTAGCACCATTATTAGGCGGAATAATGCCTAAAGAAGCATACATAGCGTTAATGAAATGGCTTTTCCTGGCGTTCTCCACCATAACTTGGTCCGCTAGGTTTTATCTACTCTTATTTTCTCTAGTTTTCATATTAAGATCTATCCGAACAATACTATTTCGCCCCAAATCACCAGAAATGGCAATTAGATTATTTCTAATAATTATTCTAGCTTGGCTTCTAAATCAATGATTAATTTGATATAGAGACATCATCCATTCCAAAGAACCTTTTCGACAGCGCGGGCTAGCCTGCAGGCGAACGGTGGAGTTGCCCACGTGAGGTTCGGGAAACCGGGTGGTGGTTAGAAAAAATATTTTTAAATTTCAATCTACCTCCTACGATAACATCGTAGATTTCTAACGTAGCTATCAACATCACAAAGGCTGACTTGCAGCCGCCGGTATTTTTCTAGGAGAAACAAATGGGAACCACCGGAAACAATGAAGCGACACCAGACGAGAAAGCGAACAAAGAAATTGATCGCTACTTAAAATTGATGGCAACATGGAATGACTCCGCAAAGGAAACAAGTAAGCTAGCAATGGCGGCACTTTTTCTACCTGTATTTTTTATGGAAAAAGTAACCGGAATTTCCAAGAATCAAAAGGTGACTGAAATTCTGTCAGGTTGGCATATTGCCTGCTGGATACTTTTAGTCCTCTCCATTGGCCTGTCAATAACTTATCAATGGACAGTTGCTCGCCTCACGCAAAATGCAATAAATAGGAGCTATAGGGTGATCCTTTTTCCGCGCATCCAATTTTGGCTTATGGGGGTATTTTTGATCAGTGGTGTTCTTTGCTTCGTTTATGGTGCATACATATACAGAACCACACCCTGAATTTTTATGCACAACTTATAGCACACCCGCCTTTAATCTGCAAAAACCAATTAGACTCCGCAAGGATATTATTCAACGAAATAGACCATTCAAATCTATTAGCCTCATGACAAATGGCGAAAAATCTACGCTGGCCATTAGTGCTTGCGCGCTTATTGTCGCGGCATTCACGCTCTATCTCACGGAATTTCGGCGAGAAGATAGACTTGAAGCAGTCGTTCTTGAAGCCGATCCACTCGGTGGCGAAATGATGTATCAAGTAGCACTACTAAATAATGGCAACAAACCGGCACTTGTTCAATCAGCCATGCTACTGATGCGTTCAAATGCTAACGAATTGGTGGCAGACAATCCGCTCTCAGAAATAGAGGTTCGCCCATCTCTTCCCGTGGTGATAGAGAAAGGAGGAATCCTTGTTCTCACTTTTTCCGGGCATATGAAATCGGAAAACATGCATCTTCGCGGCAATCTACCGACCCAACAATCGAAAATTTCTGAGTTTGATGGAGAGGCAACAAGAAAAATAATGATTGACGCGCATTTTCAACCAATTGACTCAACGGGCCAGATTTACCATGCCATTACAGATCCTCTCATCGCTCATATTACTTCGAAAAAAGTAGCAATTTCAGATCACCAAGGTTCCCAAAGATCAATTTTCCGCAGTGAATAATAAATAACTCTGAATAAATCGCCCTAGGTAAACCTTCACTTCAACCTCGCCCCCTGATATTTAATCGTCAGATAGGCGATTTAGAGACCCTACTCCATCTGGAGCTAGGTAGCCAATAAAATCCCAGGGAGCATTAAGCTCCTTCGGCTCACGATAATTTAATGCGGAATCCACAGGCCGATGCCAACGCAAGCGAATACTTTTTTTCTTCGCATCAAATCCTTCTATCTCGTAAGAATTTTGTAGCTGAGCAAGTGAACGGCCAATTGCATTATCCAATTCCAATAGCCGGTAAAAGTGAGCAAGCAGTTCTTTTGGCGACCGCTTGCCTCGCGCGTTATAACCTCTAATTCCTTCATAGATTTTTATCGCACATATGCCAAGATACGGATGAATCCGAAACTTAACCTCTTCTAAAATTAATCTATCTAAAAATACAGCAATGAAATCCTCATCATAGAACGACCATTCGAATCGCTCCATGACCAGATAGGCCAGATACATTGTTGGATTATCATTGAAAGAGACCGTGAGTGCCAGTTCATTAGGATGAGACAGCAAAAACCTCTCATCAGTTGGCACTACGGGAAACTCATATAGGTGTAATGCAAATAAAAATTCCTGCATTGTTTTGTGTTGAAACTCGTAGCCATGACCTGCATACAAAAAAAGGCCCGTATGAGTTTCCAACTCACGAAATAGCTCCCTCATGTCTTCACCTTCTATTCCTTCAAATCCAGAAGATATTTTTTCAAACACCTCGGACACCAGATCAGTTGGGAAAAACGATGCAGCCGTTTTACTTGAAAGCTCGAATGCCAGCTGACGAAGAAATCTCTTCTTGTCTTGGATATCAAAAGTCAAAAACTGGGATGGCCGCCTAACTCTGCGTGCTCTATCCCACTCCTCCAAAAGCAACTCTAGTATCTTGTCGTAAATCTATCGACGAGAATTGAACAGCTTTCCGTGGTGACGATAAATCAAACAAAGATAAATAAGTGTCAACGGTATCGCATCTGCACCAAGTAATTTTCTTTCAACAATCTCTTCTTTCGCGTCTTTAGCTAGATCAGGTGAGTCAGCAAAGAAATTATCTACAAATCGGTGAATCTGCTCAAGCGACAATGTGGCAATTTCATAAGCCTCTGTATTTACCGAAGAATAACTAAAATCCGCCGTTCTTGAAGTGAGGATAATTAAGGATCGAGTAACATTTTTTGTGAGAGATTGAAATTCCCCCGCAAAGGCCCTTTTCTCCTCTAAAGGCAATTCATCGTAACCATCCAGAATTAATATAAATTTTTCCTCATTAAGAATTTGAGCCAAAACCTTTAGTTGCGCTTTTTGAAATGAAGCTATCGCATCCGGTTTTTCAAAGAAATTAGGTGGAGCAGACGTTTCGACACCAATGTAAAGTAGAAGTGCACTGAAAAGTGATTGTCCGGAAGTTTTTTCCCTTAATGGAATAAGAATTGGTATAGGATAAAAATTTGCGACCTTCCGATCACCCATCAATAAAGCACGTGCTATGGCTTTAAGGGTTGTTGTTTTTCCTGTGCCGGGGCATCCTAGCAAAACAGTATGATGATTAGCCTTTTTAATAATTTCCCATATGGTTGACTTTTTCCGTGCAACTTGGCTACCTCCAGCTTCAAATGGTTCCAACCATATTTCCAAGTTTAGATAACCTCGGTCCAACTTAAGCGACTTACCAGCATATTGCTGCTCCATCACTGCAGACCAGGTTGCAACCTCCGTCGCCTGTTCTTCAAATTCGGCAGATACATTAACGAAAGAGCTGCGATGAAAGGAGAGTTCCTTTGCCAGAGGCGTTTCTTTGTTGATCTTACTGATAGCTCCGCCAATTATTTTTCCAATTCCAGAATCATTTACAAATTTAAGAATTCCTGCGATATCAAACATACCGACCTTTTCTAAAAATTCATTTAAGAGTGGCTCGCCTAATACCCTTTAACTATTACCGATGCAGGCAACAGGTACAGAGGCGCTGAAACAGAAACGCAGCAGAGCAGAAGCATTCTGAACGCCAGCGCCGGTCCCGCCAAGAGGCACTTCCTGCTTCTATTTACCGCGAGCATGAACGACGAGAGGTCATGCACGACACAAGCAAGCATCCTGAAAGTCGAAAAAAAGAGAAATGAGATCACCTCACCAGACAGGGAGGTGTGGGAGCCCCTCTTAGAAAGGCCCCCACGATCTCCTTACCCTGGCGTCAGGACCTGGGGCATTGCACCCTTGATCATCACCGATGCACTGTTGGCCGCATCCATCAACGACGCGGAACTCAGGTGGGCATAGCGCTCCGTCACGGAGTGGCTTGAATGGCCCAGGATCTTTTGCACCTCGTACAGGCTACGTCCGTTGTTGACCAAGAACGATGCAAATTGGTGCCGAAGATCGTGCAACCGTAGCTTAGGTAGCGCCGCCTTGATCCTGATCCGATCCCACACCTTGTGGACATGGCCAAGACGCTCACCAGTTCTGCCGCTGATGAACAGGTGTGGATGCTCCCGATCAGGGTCTTGATTTCTCAGGACACCCAACAACTCGATGGCACTATCGTTGAGTGGTACCGACCGAACCCGCTTGCTCTTGCTGGTCGCAGCAGAAATACGCCATACCCGTGATTGCGTGTCAACTTGGTCCCATGTAGCATCCAGCGCTTCGTTCAGTCGGGCACCCGTACAAAGTAAGAACAACGCCACATTGCACACGGACCGATTGTCATCAACCTGCAAGACATTCAACAGGCGCTGTAGCTGTTCCAAGTCCATGTAGTGCTCCAGCCGGTTGTCAGCATTGAACAGTTTGATACGTGCGATGGGGCTAACGGCAATCACCTCCCATTCCACGGCCTTGTTCATCATCTGCCGAAGCAGCTTCACCACATGGTCAGCAGATGCTGGTGATTGGTCGGTGTCAACTATCTTGACCGCTCGGCGACAACTATCCTGGCCGGTGGAAAGCGGGGAATGATTTTGAATCTTTATGTCGTTGAACGTGCCTTGCGTACTGCTGGGGCTTGCTGCTGAGCTGCTCGTCGGCGGTAACTCTCCACATTCATTTCCAGAATCGTCGAGTGGTGTACCAGGCGGTCAACGGCCGCCAGCGTCATAGCCGGTTCCACAAACACCTCGCCCCATTGGGAGAACGGCGTGTTGGCAGTGAGGGCCAGGCTCTTGCGTTCATAACGCTCCGATATGAGCTCGAACAGCACAGAGGTTTCTGACTGGTCTCGCCGTACATAGCTCAGGTCATCCAGAATCAGCAAGTCAAACCGGTCCAGCTTGGCCAATTCCTGCGGCAGTCGCAAGTCCCGCCGGGCCGCCTGCAAGCGCTGCACCAGGTCCGAACAGCGCGTAAACAGCACCCGCCGCCCGGCATCAATCAGGGCATGGCCCAGAGCACATACCAAATGGCTCTTGCCCACGCCGGGTGGCCCGAACAGCAGTACGTTGGCGCCCCGGTCCAGCCACTGCGTACCTTCGGCCAGTGCCATCACCTGGGCCTTGGACACGGTGGGAACGGCCGTGAAGTCAAAGCTGGAGAGGCGTTTATCCGGGCTGAGCCCGGACTCCACGCGGTGGCGGTCAATGCGGCGAGACTCTCGTTCATTGATTTCGTGCTCCAGTAACGCTTCGAGCAGGCGGTGTGCGGGCCAACCCTCAAGGTCCGACAGTGCGCACAGGTCGCCCGCCAGGCGCTTGATGGTGGGCAGGCGCAGGTCTGTGAGCATCACGCCCAGACGTGCCGATGTGGCGGTAATTGACGTGCTAATTGGCGCCGCGCTCATGGGGCCACCTCAAACAGCGCGTCGTAACTGGCCAAGGCCGGCAGCGTCACCATCACCTGCGGTATCTCTGCACGCGGGGGTGCCAGCAATAGCGTCAGCGCATGCAGGTCGGGCAACTGGTCGAGTTCGATGAGTTGCTCCAGCTCCTGCGCCAACTGCGCCTCGTGCCCATCGGCGGCCAGGACCAGCAGGCCCACCATGGTCTTGCAGGCTTCGCGCTCGGGCTTGCTGCCAGCCAGACGCTCCCAGGTCTGGCGGTACACCGCACGCGGGAAGGCGGCATCGCGCAGCACCCAACGCGCAAAGGCGCCGGGCTTGCGTTTCAATGCGCCAACTAAATGGCGGTAATCAATCGAGCGTCCATGGCGCTGGCCGTCGCCCGGCCTGGCACGCGCAAGGCTCAACACACACTGGCCACCTAGCCAGCATTCAATGTGCTCGGCGTACTGACGCACCATCAACCGGTGCCCAATCAACTGGCTTGGCGTGCTGTACTGCGCACCCTTGACGGTGAAGATGGCGTACTTGCTGACCCGTACCGGAATCTCTTCGAACTCGGCGGTGCGCCGCACCGGCAAGGCCTTGAGCATGGTGCGCTCGATGGCCAGCAACTTGGTGGTGCGTGCATTCATGCGCTGCACGATGGTGTCGACAAACGCCTCGTATTCTCGGCGCAGCCCAAAGCTGCGGCTGCCGCGCAGCCGCAAGGCCTGGTCGAGCGCCGTCTTGAGGGAATCGTGGCGCGATTCGATGGAGCCGTTCTCGTTGGACTGGCCCGGGTTGCAGCGTGTAGCCCGCAGACCGTAGTGGCTGCACAAGCCGGCATAGCGGCGCGTCAGCTCTTCTTGCTCGGCCACGTTGTTGAACGCCGCCGACAGACTGTCGGTGCGGTGTTCTTCCGGCACGCCGCCCAAGGCCCAGAGGGCCGCTTGCAGTCCGGTGGATAGCGCCATGAAGCTCTCGCCGGAGTCGATGACCGTGGCGTGGCGCCAACCGGAATAGGCCAATGCAAACTGGTACAGACGATGGGCAAACACAACCCCGTCAATCTTGACGCAGAGCTCATCGAGCACGGTGAAGTCCGACAGGCACTGGCGTCCGGGCGGGTGCTCCTGGGCGAAGTAGACCTCGCGTTCGGCGCCGTACTTGGCACGCCACTGACGGACACGGCGCTGCAGGGTGCGCAGCACGCTGCTGTCCCACTGACCCGGATAGCGGCGTTGCAGCTCTTCGAGCAGGGTAACGGCATTGAGCCGGGCATCCGTTTGCAACAGTGGCACGACTTCACTGTCCCAGACCGCCTCCAATGGGTCGGGGCGGGTGCGCCAGTTCCGTTCGGGGCGCTGTGAGGGCAGATGGTTGGCGTCTTCAATGCGACGGGCGCTGCGTTCACTGATGCCGGCCTTGGCGGCAGACGCGACCTGGCTAAGCTGGTTGCGGTGTTGCTTGTACTTGTGCACTTGGTGGTCCGTGATTCTCTTGCCGGGCATGCCGTCTACCTTCGATTCATGTTCGAAGGTTCAACGGTAGCCCCGCCTCCCGGACCCGCCCGGTGTAGGCCGCTAACCGGCCAACATAGTTGTCGTTAACCGGCCAAGGTAATTGTCGTCAACCAGGTGATAGCTTTTTATCCAGCAAACCCGCATGGAATTCCTGAACTTCCTGGCGACGTAACTCACTCAAGCGCCGAGTACCAAACTTCGCCCTCACATATTTCTCGAAGAGTCCAACATCCTTTTTCCATGATCGCTTGCGAGGTGTCACATAGGGTAGATATGAATCATCGAAGAAAGCCGTCAAGGTGGGCACAGCCTTCTTTGCCTTTTCCTCACCCCGTGGGTCTGAGCCCATAGTGATGGATGCCTTCAACTGCTTCGCCTTCTTACGGGCTTCCGCCAAGGAGAATTCCGAGGTGCGCCCTAGCTTCTGGTGACAGGTCTTGCTGGCGGCATCCTTGTAGCGCAGGTAATAGGTACCCTGCCCTGGACTGGTTGCACGTACCTCGATATACAGGCCCGTACGCAGGGGATCGACAAGCTCCTCACGCTGCTTCCCAGCAGGGCATACCAAGTGGTTATCGATATAGGACTGGTCTAGATTTTTGATGATTGCCATGGTTTCCTTTCTTAGGTGGATGTGTGTGGTGACTGGATGGAAGACGTGCTGCAATAGCGGCATCTGGTGTTGAAAATCGGGTTCTTCATAGTGGTGTTGGACAAGGCTTGGGTTGATAGAGGTGTGTAGGCACTGGCCCACATGGAAGACTGAGCATGGGAAACAGGCAAGCCGAAGCCACACAGGCAGCACAGATGGGTGCGTCTATGGGTTGCCCTGGACAGGTCAGGTCACTACCCGTGCTCATAGGGGAGGCACGGCGGCAGCAAGGTGGTGGTGGGAAAGGTGGGAAAACCCCACGCCAAGGGGCCCGTCCTAGAGGCTCTACGGAGAGAACCACCAGGACGGAACTACTTTTTCCTTTAGGAAAGGTTGTGGTCTAAAAAACCCACCTTTACCACCTCCCTAGGGAAGACATCACAACCATTTCTGCGCTGTGAAGCTCCAGCAAAGATGAAGGCCTTAGAAACGGCTATCGATCGCCAGTTGTTCCGCCACTTCTGCTTCGGTGGGTTTGAACTTCACCCCTCGAAAGATCTCATTGCCATTCAGCTTGGCATGGCTGATACCCATGGGAATGTTATGTTCCAGCAATTCCTTGAACTCGCTCTTGGAACAAGCCTTTCGACGATTCAAGCCGCACCATGCCTCGAAAGCTTCAAAAAGAGCAGCACGGCGAACATACTGATCTTGTGGGACCAAATCGCAGACTTCATGGATGAATTCTTCGACCGGGTTGGCACTCATACGCCACTTTTGCATGTAGTGGTCGTGAGCCTTCGAGTAGGAAAATTTTCCGTTCTTCAGCAGACGCTCAGCACCTTCCAATGCCCACTGAGCGATACCTGGAAGTTCATTTTCCAAGATACGCTTGGCAAGATTCGGATCCATACCAAGCCCTAGCTTCACGCGGCTATTTGGGAACGCGACAACAATCCAGCGTTCGTAAAATGCCGCAGTATGGTCATTGGTAGTGATCATGTGGTTGGACATGAAGATGTGTGTCGCTTCATTTTTAAACGAGAACGGCATCTTCGCAATTGCACGCCCCGTAAGCGAATCCAACCCTGTTACGCGCTTAAATACAGCAGCAGGAATAGTCCGCCCTATTGGGAGCTCACCCACCATGTTTAGGCGAACTCCGGCCAACTTGGCTAGGTAGTACTCGTCATCCCAATGGAACGGATCAATGGATTCCCGATACGTTTCCGGGACCAACTGTTCCAGTATCGTCCCCATCGTTCCCTTCCCTGAACGACCAAATGGGTCATGGAAAAGAACGGCTTTTTGCTGACTTGCCGTCAGGCCAAACATGACCGCTCCTGCAATCTCTTGCATTAGTGCTAGCTGTTGCACTTCCTCTTCCGTATCGTTTGAAGAAAAGGTCTCCCGCAGAAATTTCTGGAATAGGTGCATGTCCATCTTCAGCGGTTTGAAGCTAACCCGGAAACGTTGCTTGTGCGCGGGTGTCAAAGGCACCTTGCTGAAAGTGTCGCCGTTAGCCTGAAAAAATTCATCTCCGCAAGCCAAGCCGATGGGCGCACTCCCAAAGTTGGAATCAGCAGCTACAGAGACGACGAGGCTGGCAATGCTGTTGTAATCGCCCCCTTTTTTACACAGATCTTTTCCGTCGTGCAATTCCGTAACCAACTGCACTAGCTTAGTGTGCGCATACGGGACCCATAGTGAACTGGGAGCATCCACCGAATAGAGTTCCCCCTCGTGGCGAATCGGAATGTGGCCATCAACTGTCAAGTGCCGATGGATGTCCCTGGCATAGCAGTTATGGGTCGGTTTGACCTCCAGCTCAGTATTAGGAAGTACGCGAATTGCTCTTTCTAGATCGGTCCAGCTAACACCGAACTTTAGCCTCTT
This sequence comes from Comamonadaceae bacterium OS-1, assembly GCA_027923965.1. NCBI lineage: Bacteria > Pseudomonadati > Pseudomonadota > Betaproteobacteria > Burkholderiales > Comamonadaceae > Comamonadaceae bacterium OS-1. Next base: position 113,953 of record AP026969.1, on the reverse strand, counting down.
GATCTCTGACTTAGCGCGCTGAAAGTTGGCTTGGTCAAACCTCTTCAAACGAGAAAATGCCGAGAGCACATCATCGTCAAAGAGTAATCCGGCATCACCATTATCCCTCGCCAACTGGATAGCACGCTTGACGACACGTTGAGCTTGCTCCATGCGTTGGGATTGCGAATCACCAGTAGCAGAGACCTCCTTTGGATGTGGTGTGGACTGATGATCCCCAACAATAGGTCCAACCTCAGATTGGGTGGAACACTCGGAATCGACCATTTGTACCTGACCAAGGGCATTGCTCGGATTCGCGATAGTTAGCACGGTGTCCAGATCATTGCCAACCACGTCGTTGCAAACAGCCACCGTCAAAGTTGTTGGTGGGGACAAAGGAGCGACCGAAGTGGTCACGTCGGAGATATATGAAAAGTTAGATAGAGTAATAAAAGCCTCAAATATAAAAAATTGCAAACAACTACCGATCAGTAGTGCACGACAAAACGAACATGCAGAACTGACCAGCCTTCGTTCATGAGACGTGCTCAAGAACCGCCACTAAAAATACGTTTAGCTAGAAGGCGACTCATAGCCAAATGTCCGTAATAAAACGGAACCAACGGGCCATACGGCAATAGGGGGGCCAAGCGGCGATAGGGGGCCATACGGCGTATAGGCTTTTGATACAAGGGATGTATCGAAAAAGCGGCACTGGCGTTGCACCAGTGTTTCCAACCAGGGTGTAAAACCAGGTGACAGCAGGATATGCCATCATTTCTGGTGCCGACTCGAAGTGCGCTGAGCCGACGGCTGACATTGTCTCTAGTTCAATGCAGCTCTAAATTTTATACGGCTGCCGCCCAGAATTCGAAGCGATATTGGTATTTCTTATCGCATTTTGTCCCTTGAAAAATGGCAACGTACCCCCACCGCGCGCGAGAAGCACCTCACTGAACCGCCCTTTCCAACGTTAGAAAAGTCCTGTTCAGTGAAGCATGGGTGCGGCCTACACTGACCGCATCAATCGACAGCAGCCAGAATCGCATCCAACTCCTCATGCTCAGCCATGTAGGCTCTCAAGAGGTGGAATTGCTCCGTGCACATCTCCGAGAACTCCGTGTTCGGCGAACCCGACAGCAAGCTATAGGCGTACAGACAGCAGGTGATTCCGAAGGCATCCGCAGACAGATCACCCTCGAAGCCGTTGTCAGAAATGACCCGCAAGACACCCTCATGGTTAGGTGCCATATAGAACCCACCATTGCTCAAGGTGTAGTAGTGCCAGTAACCACCGTCATAGTCCACCGACAGGCTCCCTGCGGTGTCGAAGGTGAAGGACTCTAGGTAGATGAAGCGTGCACCGAATAGCCTAGCGACAAACTTGCCGCGCTGTGAATCGGTTAAAAGCTCACGAGATATCAAAGGGGAAACGGTCATCAAAAACTCCTTGATTTAATTGGTGCCTCCCTCCACTCCCCTGATTCCAGACGTAGCGATGCCTCTGCACAAGGCAGACCTGAGTCATCTCAGTGGTCAAGAAAAAGGGGAAGGAGGAAGGCTTGAGGGGAAATCAGCAATCAGACGGAGATCGGCGCGTTAGCCATCCATGGTCCGACCGCCCTGCCCATGGTGAAAGTTCTGCGATGTCATCGCTTGATTTCCTTTTCAAGCAGGTACAGCAGCACACGGATGCCGACGATGGCGAACAACACTAACAGGACAGTCCTAGGGAAGAATGCACACAGGACAGCAATCACCACGGCGGCGATCCAGCGGATGCCATAGGGGACGCAGGCAGTCAGGCAAGCGATTACAGTAATAGCGGCAATGGTTTTCATCAAGCTCCTTGTTTGAGGGAATGGGTCGGTTTCTGGTCGGCATTGCACCAACCACCGGTACGAGAAAATAAAACGCCTTGTGCTTCAACGGCTTAGAAGTGATGGCATTGAGTGACCATGGGAAAGACACTCCCGCCCAGGAGATTTAGGCGGTGGGTTTGACTTCTTTGGAGGTGCTCAAGACCGGTGATGCCGCTACCTTCACAGGCGGCGTTTTAGTTGCAGGTGCCTGCTCTGGATCCAGATCTACCCCCGACTCCACCAGCACCTTGACCGAGGCCATGAAGGCTTCAGAGGGTGTGCGGATGTATTGGCGCGGGTTCTCCGTTGAGCGGGCAACCAAGCCTTCCTGTTTCAGCGCCGCCAGCACGAATCCAGCGGTATTGGCCGACTTACCCTTGCACACAGGCTGTATCGATACGCTGCTGATCAGGGTCTGCTTACCCAGAGTGCGCTCTATCTCGCTGACTGCAATCCAGTCGTTGCTATAAAAGCCGCCTCCGCTGTTGCCATAGATCCTGAACAACACCTCCGCGTTGGCCCGGTATCCGACGTGGTACGTCAGAGTGGACTTAGCGGACAGCGTAGGACAGGTTGCGATTTTGAGAACCCTGGTCGTGGTGGATCCTGCTACGGTGGTGGTTTTCGATTTCATATTTCATTTCTCCGTTGGTTGATGGTGGTTTCGAAGGCCTATGTCCTTCATTACAGATACGCGGTTTTCCTCAGTTTTTAGAGACTTACCAGGGGCACTCAGGGGGATGGATCCAGCAAGCCAGATCACTATGCAAGGCCCAGAAACGAAAAAACCACCCGAAGGTGGCTGTTGGTGGTGATGTGTCATGTCTCATGGGATAGATACCTCTGGTGAACGAACCGCGTACTGTCGGCACATGGCCAGCAGATCGGGATCGATGTTGCCTACCTTGGGGATGAACACTTCCACGCCATAGCCATCGTCACTGAGGACAAAGACCATTTCGTAGCACCCCTTGTGTTCCTCGATGAATTCAAAGCTTGGGTGAAAGCCTTGTTCACCGAAGCGTGTTCCATCGAATCGGTTAGCTAGGACCGGGAAGCCCAGTTGTGCATCGAGCACACCCACACTATCCCCTGCCTCCAATACGACAAAGAACCCATGGACCTTTGGGTCGTAGGGTTCGTCTTCGCTCAACATAGCAAATCTGCAGGCAGCGATGGTGGCCATCTCCGTATCCAGAATCTGCAGGGTCAACGCAGGGTCACGAATGACTAGCATCAGCGCCCTCCTCTATCAGGCTTCTCGTAATTGCCATAAATACTCCTTTCAGAAACGAAAAAACGCCCAGGGCTGTTAACCGAGGGCGTGCTTGGGGGGGAAACTTATCTGTAAATACCAGCCTGTATTCCTTTCTTAAATTGATCTATCACTTAATCACCTAGACAGTCCACTGGGCAACCTAGCTAGATAACATTCAGCATATAAAGCACTTATTCACCTTCATGAATTTAACAACAAGAAGAACATAAGCGAAATATTATTAGGGATGTGGTTTTCAAAAAAAATGATACTAACCACTAATTAGCCCCACATAATAATTGCCAAAACCCAATAACTCTCACAAATGGTCCTGCTAGGTATTTCGTCAGTTCCTCACCGTCGAATCTACAAATATCGGCATAGCTCTTTTAAATACCGTACGAATTGCTCAAATGGTGTGATCCAATCCCCGGACCCTTTCTAGGGCAACGTCTATTGGAAGCCTACCTTTATCGACCAAGGACAGAATTCGAGCCGCTTGGGTACTATCCAAATTGCCTGCATTCAATGCATCGGCAATGCATACATCCAAATCTCCTCGAAGTGGATCAGGGGAATCAGAGACACCGGCTAACGTTTTTAACCTCCTAGTTAGACCAGCCCGGATATGGTCTTGGGTGGCCCCCGACCTCACCAGTTTGGTAATGCCATAGGCTGCGGCTGCACCTGCTGCTGCGGCACCAATCACCCAACCGACAGGCGTTGCCGTCACGAAGACTCCGCCTAGGACACCGGCAAGAGTTCCTGAGCCAAGCAGTGTGGTGGCTCCGGCAGCCCCAGCGACGGCACCCGCAAGTGAGGTACCTGCGACGGCACCAGAAGCAATACCCAGTAGCTCACCGGCACGCCCCACCTTGTCCTTGCCCTGCAGGCTTGCTATTGCCTTGAGGGTGTCGGCTTTAGCGGCATCTTCGGGTGTGCTATCTGCAGGGCTTTCAACGCGGAGGTTGTCTTCTCCCTGATGCTCTTTCATTGGACGGCCTCAACATACTGTGCAACGCCCTCAAAGACACTCCTTAGCAGTTCAAAGAATTTTTCTACAAGGGCAGTAAGAACAGCCAGAGCGGAAGGTGACGCATCGTTCTGAGTTGCAGCACCATAGCTAGAACCAGCGATTCCAAGCACCGTGACCAGAGGTGCCAAGAGTGCTCCAATAAATGGGATGCCCGTTAGCAGATACCCCACTGCCAACCCAATTGCAGCCCCAACAGCGATACGAGGGTTTGCCGACAGGAAAGCAAACATGCGCTCGACGATGATTTTGCCGACCGCTATCACGTGACCTCCGATGACTTGCACTTGCTCCCACAGTTGATTCAGCCGGGTTAAGACCTCGGCAGGTATCCCCATCTTGGTTCCTTTGATGAAGAAGTTCTCAAAGCTCTCTTCGTCAACTTCGGCATTCATCAGCGTCAACTCCAGGAGTGCTGCTTTAGGGTTCATGCTTGTCAATTTAAATACTCCATTAATAATCCCAACATGTAGCGATCAAAATCTTACTGGTTTTTGCTCCATTTCTATAAAGAAGATTTATCTTGTCTTTTAACACATCAGCAAACCACCACATCACAATTAGCGGCATAAATCGCAGAATAAAAACAAATGCCGTCATCCACCCACTCATCGTAGAACTGTTATCAAAATTCCTTACATAACCAAACAAAATTGACTTAAGAGTTAAGAGCCCGACAAGCAACGCCAAAATACCGACTAAAACTCTGAGTAGCCGAAGTAGTCCAATTAAAAACCATGGAACTCCTGGCTCCTCAAGCTTAACTACTGGACCTACCGGAACACTTGGTTTCGAGAAGATACCCCGCAGCAGCGATATTAAAAAGATGACTCCAAACCCAATTCCCAATGCAATAACAAGCTTCATTGGCATCCTTCTAGAAAATAGCTATCTCTGGCTCGGATCCTAATAGAGCACCTCCAGAGCCAAAGATCGCTTAATCAATACTCACCAAAAGAAGCCAAAAGGACTTTTCTGATAGGTACCCAACTTGATCTGAAACTCCTCTTCGGTCATTAAGATGTAGCGAACGGTCTCCACCATTGCAACAAAGAATGGTATGAACAACCACCAGCAAGTGGCCAAATAGACGATTCCCCAGCCCCAAGATCCTAGGTAAAACTTATGGGCTCCGAAGCCACCTAGGAATAGTGACCAAAGGGTGAGTTCTGGTTTTTTCGGTCCTGTTTCTCCACTCTTTCCCTGTGCAAGTGCACTATAGATATCGATAGCCTTTTCATTGCTTGCTTTGAAGTCAACCCAAGCACCTCGAACAGGAGCGTTGTTGCCGTTCCAATCGGCTCCAACAAATTCGAACCTTTCACCATTTTCTGTGGATATGAGTCCAGAATTTGTCCTAACCACATAATCTAAAATTTGACCGCGCAAAATACTCTCCCTGTTGTTTAAATTCTTCAATCCTCACACTCCATCATTTCTGCATTACACAACTCCTATTGAAAAAATTAAAAGATGAAATCTATTCACAAAATCACTTGAAAAATAATTTTAGCCAGAAGTAACGAAAACTGCACCACCTATTTCAGATTGGCAACAAATATAGGAGACCTCACGCCTCCTTTTTAAATAAACAGGAAAATCGTTACTCGTCAATATAAATAGTTATTTGAAGCTATTTCAGTTGTTATGCGACATCGAGCCTGAACCAAAAGTGTCGAAAGTCAGGCGTACGGCCCTGCCGATGGTGCAGGCAACCACTGACAGTTTGGGCAATTGGGGACGACAGACTGACACTATAGTCTCTGGTACTATAGTAGTGAAGTGCGCACTATCAAAGGATGGGCGTAGCAGAAGAACACTTTGGCAAGCAGGTTAAAAAACTGCGCATTGCCTGTGGTATCTCGCAGGAGGAGCTAGCCCATCGCGCCGACATTCACACCTCCTATGTGAGTCAGCTGGAACGGGGGATGAAATCGCCTTCTTTTGGGGTGATCTTGCGGGTTGCCCTGGCCCTGGGCACGTCCGGTACAGAGTTGGTTAGAGGCGTTGAAGAGTCAATGGTGACTCAACGCTGCTGACGTACAACCGCAAAATCATCGAGATTAACAACAGGTTCTCCCGCATTGGCCACAGATCCTGGCATTTGGTAGTGCCCCCGTTAAACAGGTCCTAGTCTAGATTTGGAAACCGAAAGAAACATGAATCAAGCGCAAAGACTTTTAAACCTGTTCGTCTCACTAACTGGACGTGGGGCAGATCAACCGATGACTCAGGTATGGTCAGCGGTGTTTGAACTTAATCCTCAGAGCCAAAGCATCGAGGATGATGTAATGGTGTGCCTTTTGGCCTTAAGAAGTGAAATTGACTCGGTAAGCAATAAGCTAATTTCCCATGATGTAAACACTGAGCTGATGGAGCCTGGATTTTCAAGATTTAAGGCAACAGCTTCTCCACAATATATTAATCAAAATTGGGATGGTTTAAGGGGAAACATTCAAGCTCCAGAGTGTAGGTTATCATTTCTTTGGGCGGCTTGGGCATTGCGCGAGGAGGATGACGACGACATCCAAGCACAGGACAAGGCAGCTATTGAGGATGCGCTAATCGTCTTGGAAAAGGCGCTCGCCGAGTCTAATATTTCACCATATCTCAAGAGTTTTGTACAACGTCAAGTCACCGCAATTCGAAATGCTCTTCGCATTGCCAAGGTGCAAGGTGCAGAGCCTCTGCGCGAAGCTATGCGGAAGTTTGCGGGTGACTTAAAAGTAGAAGATACAAAATTTAAAGCAGCAATATCGGAGTCACCAGAAGAGGCAAAAATCACTCTAAAAGCCATGGCAGAGGTTATTGAGAAAGCAGCAAAGATCTGTGATGGGGCAAATAAAGTTTGGAGTTTCACACAGAGCATAGGAGGATTAGTGAGTGATTTAATGCTTCCCTACGTGAAGTGATGCGATTTCAAGAAATCCAACTATTTACTTTAGGGTGACCATGCCACCAGCGAAACTGCAAGAAAAAGATGTATCAGATGAGTACCCTGAACTCGTTCATTACACAAGTGCGAGCGGACTGACAGGGATTCTCAATTCACAGGCTATTTGGGCTACGCATGCATCATTTCTCAACGATACAGAAGAAATTAAACTATTTTTCAACCGACGTCTCTCTAGAATTATTGAGGACGAGTTCCGCAAGACAGGTCGATCAAACGATGAAGAACTGATTCAAGGCGCAGCGGCGCAGTTCACCGAGAGCATTCGAAAAGTCACGTTGGCCTTTAACCAGCCCTATGTCTTTTCCATGTGTGCACCAAAAGATGCATGGACAAGCCGAAACGGGTTATTGAGTCAATGGCGCGGCTATGGCAAAGACGGGGCTTACGCAATCATCTTTGACTCAAAAATGCTCAAGGAACTGATAGACCAAGAAGTAGCGGCCTTCCACTATCAACACATGCAATGGGGGGACGTGCACTACTACGACGAGTCTCTTGGCACTGATAGACACGAAGTAGCCCCTGAAATCCTGACTGCCGAGACTGAACTAAGAGCCGGAATTTCGGCATTTAAACATAACCCTACGTCAGATGTAATGGAATCAACCTACACAGCCATAACTAGCTTGTCTTGCTTTCACAAGCACCGAGGCTTTGAGGAAGAGAAAGAAATTCGAATAATCGCGATTCCCGCCCATCAAAGCATTAAAAATATTAATGCCTCTGAATCGAGGCCAGCTAAAGATTCTAAGACCTTCATTCGTGACGGTTGCCCCGTACCATATATTGAACTGTTCAGCAATCTCTCTGGCATAACTACAAAGGGTAGGCTGCCAATTAAGCGAATTATTGTTGGTCCTCATCGAAATAAATTACAGCGAAAAGAAGCCGTTGAAATAATTTTAGATGGACTCGGAATTGAAGCCGAAGTTGATGTATCGGAGACACCCTATATTGGGTAATAGATATGACACCAATCACAGCACAAGCTGCTGGGGTCCACCCAAACGTCTTGGCGTAACTTCCGAAATTACGCCTCTTCGACTCGTGCGGACGAGCGTTTGAGGGGCTTACCAGGGAATTTATCAAGGCGGCGACCGATACCGGTGACCTGGCACACTCGCAAAAGCTGCTGGCGCACAAGAGTCGGGGAATGACTGAGCACTACGTAAGGGCACGGATGGGTGAACGAGTTAAGCCATTGAAGTAACTCAACGCCCTTGCTCCATCTTCTTTAGCTGCGCCAATTCATGAGCCTTGACGACACGCTGGCGACGCTTTTCGCGCGCCACGTACCATTCTTGGTCAAGCAGATGAATTACCTCAATCAAGCTCTCGGCTTCTCCGACCTCAATATCAACGATCAGATTCACATCTCGTTCCGGATGCGCCGCAATATTGCCTACAGCTCTAATTCCCTGCAGTGCAAGGTATAACTCTGGATCGCATTTATCTTCAGTTGCTTTTAATTCATCGGCGAGCGTGCCTTTGCTAATACCCCAGTAGTCACGAATCATGCCCTGCAGAGCTCGCCTAGCGAGAGCAGCAGCTGACTTCGGACTTAGCTGCAATATCAAATTAGCTTCAGCATAATCCTCCTGTACGACCCTGGGCACATAGCCGGAAAGAGGCTTAGCAACGGAAGGAATGAATCGGAATTTTCCAATTCCGACTGGCCGTGCTGGATCAGGTCTTACATACAAGTAGTTTGATCCTCGGGACGCCGTCCCAAAGTGTGCATCAACTGAGACATCCTGAGCAAGGCATTCTGGGTTGGGACACTCAATCAACGTGGCAGATATATTGACCGCCGCGTCTTCAGCGGTTGCACCGCAATCGAGGCTCGCTGAGGAAGTTGCGATATTCGTTTGAACAACTGTCGTCGGGCGGCCACAAACAGAACATGTCCAATTGAATGGTTCAAAACTCATAAGACTCGTCCTGATACCCAACTTTGTAGAAAGTAGGCCGGAATTGTAGAAACGCCTCAGAGCCCGAATCGGGCGCTAAGGCGCATGAATAATGGTAGGACGTGAGTGACTTGAACACTCGACCAAAGGATTATGAGTCCTCTGCTCTAACCAACTGAGCTAACGTCCCACACAACCCGGCATTCTACTGCGCGAAAAGCGGGCTACTTTTGGTGGCTCAGGGCGTTGCTGACCAGCTTGGAGGTGATGTCCACGATCTGGATCATGCGGTCGTAGGCCATGCGGGTGGGGCCGATCACGCCCAGGGTGCCGACGATCTGGCCGTCTACCTCGTAAGGGGCGCTGACGATGGAGAGTTCTTCGAACGGCACGACCTGGCTTTCGCCGCCGATGTAGATGCGCACGCCTTCGGCCTGGCTGGAGATGTCCAGCAGCCGCATGATCTGGGTTTTTTGCTCGAACAGGTCAAACGCGCGGCGCAGGTGGCCCATGTCGCTGGAGAAGTCGCTCACGGCCAGCAGGTTGCGTTCGCCGGAGATCACCACCTCGTCCTGCTCGCGGGTGAGCGCGTCGGAGCTGGCGTTGACGGCGGCCTGCATCAGGCTGGCGATCTCGCCGCGCAGGGTGTCGACCTCGTTCTTGAGGCGCTCGCGCACCTGCTCGATGGACAGGCCGGCGTAGTGGCCGTTGAGGTAGTTGGCGGCCTCCACCAGTTGCGAGGAGGTGTAGTCCACCTCGGTGAAGATGACGCGGTTTTGCACGTCGCCCTCGGGCGAGACGATGATGACCAAAAAGCGCTTGTCCGACAGGCGCAAAAATTCAATATGGCGAAACACCGAGGTGCGCCGCGGTGCCATCACCACGCCCACAAACTGCGACAGGCTGGACAGAAGGTTGGCGGCGTTGACGATGACCTTTTGCGGCTGCTCGGCGACCAGCTTGGGCGGCACCAGCGGGCCGGGCTGGGCGGTAAGCATGGTGTCTACAAACAGGCGGTAGCCGCGTGCCGTGGGAATGCGCCCGGCCGAGGTGTGCGGGCTGACGATCAGGCCCAGCTCTTCCAGGTCGGACATGACGTTGCGGATGGTCGCGGGCGAGAGGTCCAGGCCCGAGGCCTTGGAGAGCGTGCGCGAGCCTATGGGCTGGCCATCGGCGATATAGCGCTCGACCAGCGCTTTCATTAACAACTTGGCACGGTCATCGAGCATGGCTTCATTTTAGGGGCATTGATACTCCTGGCCGCATCCTCTGGATGCAGCACAAGTCGTGTTGTAATTTGTGAATGAAATCACAATTCCGCCACGTAGCGCTGTTTGGCAAATATGCCGCACCGGGCACCTACGCAGCCAACGCCTCGTCGCGCCAGATTCTGGAAGAGATTGCACAGTTTTTAACCCAACAGGGCTGCGAGGTGGTGGTGGATGCGGAAACCGTGGCCAACACCGGCCTGAGCGGCTACCCCGCGCTGGACATCGCAGCCATTGGCCAGCGCTGCGACCTGGGGCTGGTGGTGGGCGGCGACGGCACCATGCTGGGTATTGGCCGCCAACTGGCCCGCTACGGCGTGGCGCTGATGGGCATCAACCAGGGGCGGCTGGGGTTTATTACCGACATTCCGATCGAGTCCTACGCCACCACCCTGCTGCCGATGCTGCAAGGCACCTTCGAGGAAGACCACCGCAGCCTGATGCATGCCCAGGTGATGCGCGCCGGTGTGTGCGTGTTTGACGCGCTGGCGCTGAACGACGTGGTGGTGAACCGCGGTGCCACCTCGGGCATGCTGGAGCTGCGCGTGGAGGTGGATGGCCGCCTGGTGGCCAACCAGCGGGCCGACGGCCTGATCATTGCCACGCCCACCGGCTCCACGGCCTATTCGCTGTCGGCGGGCGGGCCGCTGATGCACCCGTCCATCCCCGGTTGGGTGATGGTGCCCATTGCCCCGCATACATTGACAAATAGGCCGATTGTGCTTGCGGATGCGGCGGAAGTAGCTATTGAATTAGTAGCAGGGCGCGACGCCAGCGCCAATTTCGACATGCAGTCGCTGGCCTCGCTGCAGCACGGTGACCGCATCATCGTGCGCCGCTCCGAGCACCGGGCGCGCTTTCTGCACCCCCAGGGCTGGAGCTACTTTGACACCCTGCGGCGCAAACTCCACTGGAACGAAGGTGCTTAAGTTATGGCGTTGAAACGTATTACCCTGCGCGATTTCGTGATCGTGCGGGAGCTGGAACTGGACCTGCAAGGCGGTTTCAGCGTGCTCACCGGCGAAACCGGCGCTGGCAAATCCATCCTGATCGACGCACTGCAACTGGCCCTGGGCAGCCGCGCCGATGCGGGCACGGTGCGCGAGGGCGCGGCGCGGGCCGACATCAGCGCCGAATTCGACAGCCCGCCCGCCACCAACACCTGGCTGGAGCAGGCCGGATTTGACCAGGCCGACAGCCTGCTGCTGCGCCGCACGGTGGACGCGCAGGGCAAAAGCCGCTCCTGGATCAACGGCAGCCCGGCCACCGCCACCCAGTTGCGCGAGATCGGCGACCAGCTGCTCGACATCCACGGCCAGCACGCCTGGCAAAGCCTGACGCGCCCCGACACCGTGCGCAGCCTGCTGGATGCCTATGCGGGCACCAGCACCCGCTTTTTAGAGGCGCTGTGGACCCAGTGGCGCAGCGCCCAGAAAGCCCTGGCCGATGCCCAGGCGGCGCGCGACTCGCTGCAACAAGAGCAGGAGCGCCTGGCCTGGCAGATTGGCGAGGTGGGCAAGCTCAACCCCGGTGCCGACGAATGGGCCGAGCTGAACGCCGAGCACACCCGCCTCTCCCACACCCAGGCCCTGCTGGATGCGGTGCAAACCGCCATTGACGCGCTGGAGGGCGAAGACTCCGGTGCTTTGGCCGGTTTGTCCCGCGCCCACACCGCGCTACACAATCAAGAGCGCATTGCGCCCGAGTATGCTGCGCTGGCCGAGGTTTTGGCATCTAGTTTGGCGCAGGCCGAGGATGCCGCGCATTCGCTGCATACCACCCTGCGCAAAACCGAGCTGGACCCGCAACGCCTGGGCGAGTTGGACGACCGGTTGTCGCAATGGGTATCCCTGGCCCGGCGCTACAAGCGCACGCCCGCCGAGCTGCCCGGCCTGCTGGCCAGCTGGAAGGCCGAGCTGGCCCGGCTGGACGCAGCCGCCGACGCGCAGGCCCTGGAAGCCGCCGAGCGCAAAGCCCAGGCCGCCTACTGCGCCGAAGCCGCAGTGCTGGGCAAAGTCCGCGCGCTGGCGGCCCCCAAGCTGGCCAAGGCCATCACCCTGGCAATGCAGGGCCTGGGCATGCAGGGCGGCCAGTTCCAGGTGGCGTTGCAAAAGATAGAACCCAGCGCCAGCGGCCTGGAAGAAGTGCAGTTTCTGGTGGCTGGCCACGCGGGCAGCACGCCGCGGGCGGTGGGCAAGGTGGCCTCTGGCGGCGAGCTGTCGCGCATCGCGCTGGCGATTGCGGTGACCACCAGCGAGCTGGGCACGGCGCAAACCCTGATCTTCGACGAGGTGGATTCCGGCGTGGGCGGTGCCGTGGCCGAAACCGTGGGCCGCCTGATGAAGCAGTTGGGCCGCGACCGCCAGGTGCTGGCCGTCACCCACCTGCCCCAGGTAGCCGCCTGCGCCGACCACCACCTGGTGGTGGCCAAGCAGCGCGACGGCAAAAGCACGGTCAGCAGCGTGGCCTTGGTGCTGGGCGAGCAGCGCGTGGCCGAAGTTGCGCGCATGCTCGGGGGCGAAAAACTATCCGGCACCACGCTGGCCCACGCCAAAGAGATGCTAGGGATCGCACTATGAAACTTGAAATCGTCTTGATCACCGGCATGTCCGGCTCGGGCAAATCCGTCGCCCTGCACGCCCTGGAAGACGCGGGCTACTACTGCGTGGACAACCTGCCGCCCGAGCTGCTGCTGAACTTTGTGAAGCTGGAGCAGACCCAGGGCGCAAAGAAGGTGGCGATTGCCATGGACGTACGCAGTGCCACCGCCCTGCCCCTGGTGCCGCAGCACCTGGAAACCCTGCGCAAACAGGGCGTACACATCAAGTCGCTGTTCCTCGACTCGGCCACCGACACCCTGGTGCGCCGCTACTCCGAGACGCGGCGCAAGCACCCGCTGTCGCGCTCCGAGCGCACCGACCAGCAGCACGCCCTGGTCGAAGCCATCGAGCTGGAGCGCGAGCTGCTGGCCGACCTGCGCGAAAAAGCCCATGTGCTGGACACCAGCTTCATCCGCGCCTCGCAACTGCAGGGCTACATCAAGTCGCTGATCGCCGCCCCCGAGGCGCAGTTGACGCTGGTGTTCGAGTCCTTCGCCTTCAAGCGCGGCATTCCGGTGGATGCCGACTTTGTGTTCGACGTGCGCATGCTGCCGAATCCGCACTACGAACCCGACCTGCGCCCCCTGACCGGACGCGACGACCCGGTGGCGGCGTTTTTGCGCCAGAGCCCCGACGTGGCGCAAATGTTCAAAGACATCGAGAAGTTTCTGACCCACTGGCTGGAGCCCCTGGCCCGCGACCACCGCAGCTACGTCACCGTCGGTATCGGTTGCACCGGCGGGCAGCACCGCTCGGTCTACCTGGTGGAGCAACTGGCAGCCGCCTTCGCCAAGCGCTGGGTCACGCTGAAGCGGCACCGCGAACTGGACGCGCGCGGCGATCTGCCGCCCATCTCAGGTGGCGCCACGGTGTTTTAAGCTTTTTAGGCCGCCCATGCTTATTCCATAAGCACGAGAAGCTACTAATTAGATAGCAGACAGCAGTTTGCGAATAGGTGCGGGCAAACCCATTTCCACCCAGCGAGGAGCCTCGACCCAGTCGCCGTGCGGGCCGGGGCGCGCGTCTTGCGGCCACTGGGTCTGCACCGGGTGCAGGTACAAGTCCTTGTGCGTCAGCACGTGCAAAAACACCGGCAAATCGTCCAATACCGCAGCCCCCACCGATGCGGCCAAGGCCTCGCGGCTGTCGAACACCGGCAGGCAGTACAGCCCCGCCCACACGCCTGCGTCGGGCCGCCGCTGCAGCCACACGCGCCCGGCAGCGTCCTGCGCCCACAGCAGCCACCAGGATTCGGTGCTGCGCTTGAGCTTGCGGGTTTTGACCGGGTATTTCTCGGGCGCGCCCTCGCGCTGGGCCTTGCACACCGGCTGCACCGGGCACAGCAGGCAGGTGGGCTGGCGCGGCGCACACACGGTGGCGCCCAGGTCCATCAGGCCCTGGGTATAGCGCGGCATGGTGTCCAGCCCGGCCTGGGCGGGCAGCAAGGCGGTGGCCTGGTCCCACAGGGCGCGCTCGTTGGCGGCCACGGCCAGGTCGGCCCCAAAGCCCAGCACCCGGGTCAGCACGCGCTTGACGTTGGCATCCAGAATGGCCGCCCGCTCGCCATAGCAAAACGAGGCGATGGCGGCGGCGGTAGAGCGGCCAATGCCCGGCAGGGTTTGCAGCAGCTCGGCGGTGGGCGGAAAGCGCCCGCCGTGCACCTCCATCACCTGCTGGGCGCAGCGGTACAGGTTGCGGGCGCGGCTGTAGTAGCCCAGGCCGCTCCACAGACCCAGCACGTCGTCCAGGCTGGCGGCGGCCAGGGTTTGCACGTCGGGAAAGCGGGCCAGAAAGCGCGGAAAGTACTCCAGCACCGAGCCCACCTGGGTCTGCTGCAGCATGATTTCTGATAGCCACACGCGGTACGGGTCCTGGGTGTTTTGCCAGGGCAGGCTGTTGCGGCCATGGGTCTTTTGCCAGGCGATCACCTGGGAGGCGAAGGCGGTCGCCACCGCCTGGGGGGCCGCATACGCCGCCTCTAAAACTGCCGTCATGCCGAAGTCATTCCATAGGGGGCCGGGGTCCGGCGGTGGTCAAAAAATACGAGGTCAGCAGCTGCAAACGCGATTCGAACTGGCCCAGCACGGCCTCCTGGCCTTCGATCTCGGCCACCTGCGCGTCCAGGCCTCCGGCAGCGGTCTGCATGCGGTCTATGCCTTCGAGGCGGCGGGTGAAGCTCTTGCGGCGCTCCTTGAGCTGGTCTTCCAGCTGGGCGGCGGCGGATTTGCTCCACAGCTCTACCTCGTCAAAGGCCGACTGGTTGACCCCGCGCAGCCGCGAGCGCAGCGCCCGCACCAGGCGTTCGGCAAATTCGGGCTGGGCCAGCTTGAGGGCGTTGCGCAGGCTGAGGTACTGCACATGGCTGGCTTCGATCTCGGACAGCTCGGCCTGGAAGCGCTGCGCCTCGGGCGCGTCGGCCAGCAGCAGCGAGAAACCGAATTCGGTGTTGAGCTGGGCAAAGGTGGCGGCCAGCATGCTGTGGATTTCGGCCCCCACGGCGTAGGACTTGGCCAGGTTGTCGCGCAGCCTGGCAAAGGTGGCGGCGTACACGCCTTTTACGCCGCGCTTCCAGCCGGGTTTTTGCAGCGCCTCGGCCAGCACGGCCATCTCGGCCTTCAGGGTGCGGCTGCCCAGCAGGGTGTAGACCTCGCCCAGCAGCTTGAGCTGGATGGCCCGCACCGCGTGGATCTTGGCGTTGCCCATGTCGAACTCGAGCTTTTCCTGCTCGATGCGCTGGCGCATGTTCTTCACCACGGTGAGGTTTTTGCCGCCCAGGCCCTGCAGCTCCATTTTTTGTTCCGCCAGGTCGCGGCGGCGCACGTGCAGCACGCGACTGGTCTCAACGCGCAGGTCGGTGATGCCGCGCGCCACGGCAGAACGCAGGATTTCCTGCCGCTGGCCCAGGATGCCCTGGCCCAGCGCCACTTCCAGCGCGGGCAGGCCACTGGCTTGCAGCAGGGGCGCGTCGCCAGTGATCTTGGCCACCAGCCCCTTTTGCGCCGACACCGCCAGCACCCGCTGCGCAGGCACGCCCAGCAGCGCGGCGGAGTCGACCCGCTGGCGGTCCACCTGCACCTGCACCTGCTCGGGCGTGCTCAGCGCATCCCACAGGGTGTCGACCTTGTTTAAAACCACCACCCGGGTTTCCATGGCGTCGGCTGCGGGGCGCAGGTGGTCGCGCCAGACGGACAGGTCGGACTTGGTGACCCCGGTGTCAGCCCCCAGAATGAAAACCACCGCGTGGGCCTGGGGAATCAGGTTGACGGTCAGCTCGGGCTCGGCACCGATGGCGTTGAGCCCCGGCGTGTCCAGAATCACCAGCCCCTGCAGCAGCAGCGGGTGCGCCATGTTGACCAGCGCATGCCGCCAACGGGGCACCTCGACCCGGCCCTCAATGTCCAGCGGCGGGTTGTCGTCGGGTTCCTGGTCGTGCCAGAAGCCCAGGGCACGGGCTTCGTCCTGGCTCACACTGCGGACTTCGGTGACCTTTTCCATGGTCTGGGCCAGCTGGGCCGCATCGTTGACGTCCAGGTCGATGTGCGTCCACTGCTCGGGGGCCTGCCGCCATTCGGCCAGCGACTGGGGGTGCATACGCGACTCGATGGGCAGCAGCCGAAGGCTGGGCGGCACCTCGGCGTCATAGCCCAGCTCGGTGGGGCACATGGTGGTGCGGCCCGCGCTGGCGGGCATGATGCGGCGGCCATACCCGGCAAAGAACACCGCATTGATCATCTCCGACTTGCCGCGCGAGAACTCGGCCACGAAGGCGACCATCACCTTGTCGCTGCGCATCTGGTCTTCCAGCCGCCGCAGCCGCGCCTCCACCCCGGCATCCATCAGCGCGTGCTCCTTCATCCACGCAGACAGCAGCTTCAAGCGCAGTGCCAGTTCACGCCGCCACGCGCCGTGCTGGCCTAGTTGTTCATTGAAGGAGGTCGCCACAGAGGGATAGGCCGGTAATAAAAGTGCAAAAAATCAATATAGCACTAGCGCTTTTGGCACACCGGGCAGAAGTAGGTTGACCTCTGGCCCTGGCGGATTTGCTGGATGGGCGTGCCGCAGACCCGGCAGGGCTGGCCCTGGCGGTCGTAGACCATGGCTTCGAGCTGGAAGTAGCCGCTCTCGCCATGGGCGTTGGAAAAGTCCCGCAGGGTGCTGCCGCCCTTCAACACCGCCCGGGCCAGCACGCTGCGCACGGCGGCATGCAACTTGGCGGCGCGCGGCTTGCTGATGCTGTGGGCCCGCACCGTAGGGCGGATACCGGCGATAAATAGCGCCTCGGACGCATAGATATTGCCCACACCCACTACCACCTCGCCCGCCAGCAGCACCTGCTTGATGGCGGTTTTGCGCGCCTGTAGCCCCGCGTAAAAAGCCGGTAAAGAAAACCCGTCGTCCAGCGGCTCCATGCCCAGGTGGCCCAGCAGCTTGGCGGCCTCGGGCGCGTCCTGGCTGTGGGCATACACCACGGCACCAAAGCGGCGCGGGTCGTGCAGGCGCAAGGTGCCCAGGTGGGTGACCACATCGCAGTGGTCGTGCACGCCCGGCACGGGCTGCTGGGGCGCGAAATGCAGGCTACCCGACATGCCCAGGTGCAGCAGCAACAGGCCCGCATCCAGGTCCAGCAGCAAATATTTGCCCCGGCGGCGCACCTGCAGCACGGTGCGGCCCGCCAGCAGCGCGGGGTCATAGCCTAGCGGCCAACGCAGCGGTTTGCCCATGCGCACGCTGTGGATGCGCGCGCCCTGGATGCGGTCGGCAAAACTCAGGCGGGTGACTTCAACCTCGGGGAGCTCGGGCATGGTGGGCTTGGAAAGAAGGGAAATGGCGTTGCCGAGGGCTTCACCCCTCACGTCGCGTACGTTAATGGGCTTGGATTATTATGAGCCGATGAAGCGATATATCAGACTGGCTACCCACGGATTGGCAACTTTGGCTTTGGCCGTGGGCAGCCTGCACGCATTTGCGCAGACCGCGCCCGAAGCCGCCGTCCCCGGCGCCGCCGAGGCACCGCCTGCGCAGTCGGCACTGAACGGTGAGCTGTTCTACATCATGCTGTTGGCCGAGCTGAACGCCGCAGGCGGCGAGCCCGGCATTGCCTACCAGCTGTACCTGGAAGGTGCCCGCAAGGCCGACGACCCCAGCCTGTACCGCCGCGCAGTCGAGATCGCTCTGCAATCACGCTCCGGCGATGCCGCGCTACAAGCGGCCCGCGTCTGGAGCAAGGCGGAACCTGCATCGCGCGATGCCAACCGCTACGTGTTGCAAATCCTGCTGGCGCTAAACCGCGTGGCCGACACCGCCGAGCCGCTCAAGACCGAGCTGGCAATGGCCCCCGAAGCCGACCGCGCCGCCGCCATCTCTGCCATACCGCCCACCTTCGCGCAGATCACCGACAAGAGCCAGGCGGCCTCGGTGGTGCAGCAGGTGCTGGGCAGCTACCTGAAAGATGGAGTGCTGGGCCCCGCGGCCTGGACCACCGTGGGCCGGATGCGGCTGGCGGCGGGCGATACCTCGGGTGCGCTGGAGGCAGCCCGCAATGGACAGGCCCTGTCTATCACCGCGCCCGGCCCGGTGCAGCTAGCCCTGGAAATGATGGGCCCGAGGGTGCCTCTGGCCGAGCCCCTGGTACTGCATTACCTGGATGGCAAGCCGTTGCCCGAGCTGCACATGGGCTATGTGCGCGCGCTGCTGGAGGCGCAGCGCTACGGCGAAGCCACCCAGCAGCTCAAGCTACTGACCAGCCAGAACCCTGATTTCCCCGATGCCTGGTTGGTGCAAGGCAGCCTGCAGGTCCAGGAAAACCAGCTCGGCGCCGCGGAGGTGTCGCTGCAGCGCTTCATCACCCTGGCCGAGCCCCTGCCGCCCAGCGAAGGGCGCACCCGGGGCATGTCGTCGGCGTACACGGCCCTGTCGCAGGTGGCCGAGAACCGCAAGGACTACCCCGCGGCCTCCGCCTGGTTGCAAAAAATCGACAACGCCGAAGAACTGCTGGCCGTGCAGGGCCGCCGGGCCTCGTTGCTGGCCAAGCAAGGCAAGCTGGCCGAAGGCCGTGCCCTGCTGCAAGCCCTGCCAGAGCGCACAGCAGCAGATGCCCGCATGAAGCTGTCGGCCGAAGTGCAATTACTGCGCGACAACAGGCAGTACCAAACCGCCTATGACCTGATGGCCAAAGCCGTCGCCGACCATCCCGACGATGCCGATCTGCTGTACGACCAGGCCATGCTGGCCGAAAAGCTCGACAAGATGGACGAGATGGAGCGCCTGCTGCGCAAACTGATCGCCAGCAAGCCCGACTACCACCACGCCTACAACGCCCTGGGCTATTCGCTGGCCGAGCGCAATCTGCGTCTGCCCGAGGCCCGCGAGCTAATCCGCAAGGCGCTGGAATTTGTGCCCAACGACCCCTTCATCGCCGACAGCCTGGGCTGGGTCGAGTTCCGCATGGGCAACAAGGACGAAGCCTTGCGCGTGCTCGACGGAGCCTTCAAGGCCAAGCCCGATGCCGAAATCGCCGCCCACCTGGGCGAGGTGCTGTGGGCCCTGGGCCAACGCGAACGCGCCACCAGCATCTGGAAAGAAGGCCTGCAGATCAACAGCGACAACGAAACCCTGCTGGCCACCCTCAAGCGCCTGCAAGTCAAGCTGTGATCGCCCTGACCCGCCGTGGGGCGCTGGTGGCGTGCACGTTGTTGCTGGCCGGGTGCGCGCACCTGAACAGTGGCCGCCAGAATGCCGACCCGTCCGCCTTCTGGAGTGGCCGTCTGGCCTTGCAGGTCGATGGATCGGCCGCGCAGTCTTTTTCGGCCAGCTTTGAGCTCAAGGGCTCGTCAGAAGCGGGCGAACTCACCCTCTTCAACCCGCTGGGCGGCACCGTGGCCCGCATGCTGTGGCAACCCGGATCGGCGACCCTGCACACCAATGGCGAAATACGCTCTTTTGACTCGCTGGAAGCCCTGGTGGCACAGGCTACCGGAGCCCCGCTGCCACTTGTGGCGCTGTTCGACTGGCTGCACGGCAGCAACACCCTGGTGCCGGGCTGGCAAGCCGATCTGGCCCGCCTGGACGATGGCCGGTTGACCGCCGTGCGCAGCCAGCCAGAACCCACGGCCACCCTGCGCCTCGTCCTCGACAAATAACTATGCAAGCCCTGTACGACGTGGCCGCCCCGGCCAAGCTGAATCTTTTTCTGCACATCACCGGCCGCCGCGCCGATGGCTACCACCTGCTGCAATCGGTCTTCATGCTGATTGACTGGTGTGACACCCTGCACTTTGAACTGCGTGCCGACGGCCAGCTCAGCCGCGAAGACCTCAACACCCCGCTGCCGCCCGACGACCTGGTACTGCGCGCCGCCCGTGCGCTGCAGGCCGCCACCGGCACAAGCCTGGGCGCACACATCGGCGTGCTGAAAAGCATTCCGGCGCAGGCGGGCATGGGCGGCGGTTCGTCGGATGCCGCGTCCTCCCTGCTGGCGCTGAACCGCCTGTGGAAGCTGAATCTGCCGTTGGCGCAACTTAAAATCATTGGCCTGCAGCTTGGGGCGGATGTGCCCTTTTTCCTGGGCGGCAGCAACGCCTGGGTGGAGGGTATTGGCGAAAAAATCACCCCGATTGCGCTGCCACCGGCCCGCTTTGCGGTGGTCAAGCCGCATGAAGGGCTGGACACCAAACTGATTTTTTCATCACCAGATTTAAAACGCGATTCAGATAGTGCTATACTCGCAGGCTTTGCTGCACAGCCTTATTACTTCGGTACTAATGACTTGCAGCCAGTTGCGCAAAACCTCTGCCCTGCTGTAGTTCAAGTCCTTGAGTGGCTTGGAGGCAAAGGTTTAAATGCTAGAATGACTGGCTCAGGTAGCGCGGTGTTTGCGCAAATGCTGAGCGATGTAGATTTGTCGGATGGTCCCAGCCAACATGGGGCCTGGCAGATTCGCAAATGCAGCAATATGGACGTTCACCCTCTCAAGGGTTGGGCCTCCAGCGATGGTTAATCGGTTTGCAGCTTCATGCTGCGGACCCGTGTAGGGGAGTCGCCAAGTTGGTTAAGGCACTGGATTTTGATTCCAGCATGCGAAGGTTCGAGTCCTTCTTCCCCTGCCAAATATTCTGGATACGCTGATATCCGGGGTATTCGCACACAGTTATTTCATCGCCAGTTACTACATTGCCGGAACGCTCATGCAGCCCCACCACACTGATTTCATGATTTTCACGGGCAATGCCAATCCTGGCATGGCCGCTGACATTGCCAAACACCTTGGCATTTCATTGGGCGCAGCCCGCGTGGGCCGCTTCTCCGATGGCGAAGTGACCGTCGAAATCAACCAGAATGTGCGGGCCCGCGACGTGTTTGTGGTGCAAAGCACCTGCGCACCCACCAACGAAAACCTGATGGAACTGCTGATCATGGTGGACGCGCTCAAGCGTGCCTCTGCCGAACGTATCAGCGCCGTGATCCCCTACTTTGGCTACGCCCGCCAGGACCGCCGCCCGCGCTCGGCCCGTGTGCCTATCACCGCCAAGGTGGTGGCCAACATGCTGCAAGCCGTGGGTGTGGACCGCGTGTTGACCATGGACCTGCATGCCGACCAGATCCAGGGCTTCTTTGATATCCCGGTGGACAATATTTACGCCTCGCCCGTGCTGCTGGGCGACCTGCGTCAAAAGAATTACGAAGACCTGATCGTGGTATCGCCCGATGTGGGTGGCGTGGTGCGTGCCCGTGCGCTGGCCAAGCAACTGGGTTGCGACATGGCCATCATCGACAAGCGCCGCCCCAAGGCCAATGTCAGCGAAGTCATGCACGTGATCGGTGAAATCGATGGCCGCAACTGCGTGGTCATGGACGACATGATCGACACCGCAGGCACGCTGGTCAAAGCCGCCGAAGTCTTGAAAGAGCGCGGCGCGAAAAAAGTTTATGCGTATTGCACCCACCCCATCTTCTCCGGCCCGGCCATCGAACGCATTGCGAACGGTTCGGCCCTGGACGAAGTCGTGGTGACCAATACCATTCCGCTCAGCGCTGCGGCGCTGGCATGCCCCAAAATTCGCCAACTCACCGTGGCCCCCCTGATCGCCGAAACGATACAGCGGATTGCCAACGGCGAGTCGGTCATGAGTTTGTTCTCGGACCAGGAAAACCTTTTCTAGGCCAGAGAACAAAAAAGCAGGCCCAGTGCGCATGCAGCGCGCGGGCCTTTTTAAATCGGAGTGACACTGGTCGCGGTGCACTCTTACCGGAGTTGATTATGAAATTCGTCGCTTTTGAGCGCGCAAAGCAGGGCACGGGTGCGAGCCGCCGTCTCCGCATTACTGGCCGTACCCCCGGCATCGTTTACGGTGGTGAAACACCCGCAACCCAGATCGAAATCGACCACAACGCTCTGTGGCACGCTCTGAAAAAAGAAACCTTCCACTCCACCATTCTGGACATGGAACTGGCTGGCAAGGAAAGCAAAGTGCTGTTGCGCAATGTGCAAATGCACCCCTTCCGCCAACTGATTTTGCACGCTGACTTCCAGCGCGTCGAAGCCAACACCAAGCTGACCATGAAGGTGCCTCTGCACTATAGCGGCCAGGACGTGTCTCCCGCCGTCAAGACGGAAAACTGCATGGTCACCCCCGTGGCGACCGAAGTGCAAATCTCCTGCCTGCCTGCAGACCTGCCCGAGTTCATCGCGGTGGACCTGAGCGGCCTGACCAAAGGCTCGTCTTTGCACGCCAAGGACCTGGTATTGCCCAAGGGCGTATCGGTTGTCACCAAGGGCAAGGAAAACCCTGCACTGGTGTCCGTGATCGCTCTGGCCGAAGAAGTGCCTGTGGATCCCGCTGCCGCTGCTGCACCCGCCAAGGGCAAAGCCGGTGCCAAGGCGCCTGCTGCTGCCAAGCCTGCTGCCAAGAAGTAATTCTTCGCTGCATGGTTCAGCCCTGAAAGGGCCCACTTCGGTGGGCCTTTTTTGTTTTTGGATAATCCCCGTCATGATCAAACTGTTTGTTGGCCTGGGCAACCCCGGCCCCGAGTACGAAGCCACCCGCCACAACGCCGGGTTCTGGTGGATAGACGCACTGGCGCACGAGCTCAAAACCAGCCTGCAGCCCGACAAAAGCTACTACGGCCTGGTGGCCCGCGTGGTGGTGGACGGCGAGCCGCGCTGGCTGCTCAAACCGCAAACCTTCATGAACCTGTCGGGTAAATCGGTGGGCGCGCTGGCCCGCTTCTTCAAGATCCAGCCCAGCGAGATTCTGGTGGTGCACGACGAGCTGGACATCATCCCCGGCCAGGCCAAGCTCAAGCTGGGTGGCAGCCACGCGGGGCACAACGGCCTGCGCGACATCCATGCGCAACTGGGCAGCGCCGATTACTGGCGGCTGCGCATTGGCATTGGCCACCCGGGTGCGCGCGATGAGGTACTGAACTGGGTGCTGAAAAAGCCGTCTGCCGACCACCGCACGGCGATTGAAGACAGCATGACCCGGGCCATTTTGGCCGTACCCGCGCTGATGGCGGGCGATATGGACAAAGCCACCATGGCCATCCACACCACCAAGCCGCCCCGGCCCAAGCCGGTGCGTCCACCCGAGCCGGTTTAGGGCTTCGCGATCGCGGCCTGCAAGCGCCGGTACTTGGCCCAGAGGCTGTCCTTGTCTTCCACATGCTCCGGGTTGACCGGAATGCAGGACACCGGGCAGACCTGCACGCACTGGGGTTCGTCGAAATGACCGACGCACTCGGTGCACTTGTGCGGGTCGATCTCGTAGATCTGTACGCCCAGGTAGATGGCATCGTTCGGGCACTCGGGCTCGCACACATCGCAGTTGATGCACTCGTCGGTGATGATCAATGCCATGGCGCGCTCCCAGAAGTCATAGCCGGATGGTAGGTCACACGGTGGCCAGGGCGCTGCGCATCCCGTCGATCACCGCCTTGTAATCAGGGTTGCCGAAAATCGCGCTGCCCGCCACAAAGGTGTCTGCCCCAGCCGATGCCACGCGGGCGATGTTGTCGGTCTTGATGCCTCCGTCCACCTCCAGGCGGATATCTTTGCCCGAAGCCTCGATACGTTTACGCGCTTGCTCCACCTTGCGCAGGGCCGAGTCGATGAAACTCTGGCCGCCAAAACCGGGGTTGACGCTCATGATCAGAATCAGGTCGATGTCGTCGATCACCCAGTCCAGCACGTCCAGCGGCGTGGCGGGGTTGAACACCAGCCCGGCCTGGCAGCCCTTGGCCTTGATGGCCTGCACGCTGCGGTGCACGTGGCCCGTGCCTTCAGGGTGGAAGCTGATCAGCGACGCGCCTGCATCGGCAAACGAGGCCGCCAGCGCATCCACGGGCTGCACCATCAGGTGCACGTCAATGGGCACCGGCGTGCCGTCGGGCTTTTTGGCATGCGGCTTCAAGGCACTGCAAATCATCGGGCCGAAGGTCAGGTTGGGCACGTAATGGTTGTCCATCACGTCGAAGTGGATCCAGTCGGCACCGGCGGCAATGACGTTTTTCACTTCCTCGCCCAGGCGGGCGAAGTCGGCGGACAGGATGGAAGGGGCAATGCGGAAATTTTTCATGGGCCGTATTTTCGCAGACGCTGTATGCAAGCACGGTACGATCCTGCCCATGCCCAAATACCAGTTCACCGTCGAAGTCTTGCCGCAGTACCTGCCCGAGCAGTCCGACCCCACCCAGGCCGTGTACAGCTTTGCCTACACGGTCACCATCCAGAACACCGGCGACACCACCGCCCAGCTGATTGCCCGCCACTGGACCATCAGCGATGCCAATGGCCACATTGAAGAAGTCAAAGGCCTGGGCGTGGTGGGCCACCAGCCCCTGCTGAAGCCGGGCGACTCCTTCCAGTACAGCAGCGGCTGCCGCCTTCGTACCGGCACCGGGGCCATGCGCGGCAGCTATTTTTGCGTGGCCGAAGACGGTGAGCGCTTTGAAGCCCCCATCCCCACCTTTGTGCTGGATGCCACCGGCAACCACCTGCCCCCGGCCAGCCACACGCTGCACTGAGATGGGCGAGTTCGACCTGATCCGCCGCTACTTCACCCGCCCCACGCCGCGCGCCGTGCTGGGCGTGGGTGACGACTGCGCCCTGCTGCAGCCCCGCCCCGGCATGCAACTGGCCATCTCCAGCGACATGCTGGTCGAAGGCCGCCACTTTCTCAGCACCGTGCCCCCCGCCGCGCTGGGCCACAAGGCGCTGGCGGTGAACCTGAGCGACCTGGCCGCCTGTGGCGCGCAGCCGCTGGCCTTTACCCTGGCACTGGCCTTGCCGCGCGCCGATGCCGCCTGGCTGGAGCCGTTTTCCCAAGGCCTGCTGGCGCTGGCCGATACCCACGGCTGCGAACTGGTGGGCGGCGACACCACGCAAGGCCCCTTGAACATCTGCATCACCGTGTTCGGCGAAGTGCCACCGGGCCAGGCGCTGCTGCGCTCGGGCGCGCGGGTGGGTGACGACCTGTATGTGAGCGGCACGCTGGGCGATGCGCGGCTGGCGCTGGAGGTGTTTCGCGGCACGCTGTCGCTGCCAGAAGCCGCCTTTGCCCAGGCCCGCATCCGGCTGGAGCGGCCCACGCCCCGCGTGGCCCTGGGGCTGGCGCTGCGCGGCGTGGCCACAGCCGCGGCCGATGTAAGCGACGGCCTGCTGGGCGATCTTGGGCACATTTTGCGGGCCTCAGGGGTGGGCGCGGTAGTGGATACTTCGATTGCTATTCAATTAATAGCTGCCCATGCTTATCCGATAAGCACAGAGACCCTATTTCATGCAGAACAGTTGCTGGACTGCGTTTTGGCCGGTGGGGACGACTACGAGCTGGTGTTCACCGCCCCGCCCTCGGCCCGTCCGGCGGTGGCCGCCGCCGCCGCCCAGGCCGACACGCCGGTAACGCGCATCGGCCAGATCGAGGCCCGCCAGGCCGATGGCCCCATCCGCCTCATCGATGGCCGGGGTGCCCCCGTGGTACGCGCCTTTGCCGGGTTCGACCACTTTGCTTGACCGTGCGCAAAGAGCCGGTCCCTGGGGCAATTGGCAGAGCCTCCAAGCTTGCGTAAACTAGGCCTCTATGAGCGAAGCCGATGCCATCCGCCAAATCCTGACGCACGCCCGCACCATTGCGGTGGTCGGGCTGTCGCCGGACCCTGCGCGCCCCAGCTACCAGGTGGCACGCAGCCTGCAGGTACGCGGCTACCGCATCATTCCCATCAACCCGAACGCCAGTGAAATCCTGGGCGAAAAAGCCTACCCCAACCTGACCGAGGCGGCCCAGGACCAGGTGATCGAGGTCGTGAACTGCTTCCGCCGCAGCAGGGAGATTCCCCCCATCGTCGACGAAGCCCTCGCCATCAAGGCCAAAGCCGTGTGGATGCAACTGGGCGTCTCCCACGCTGCAGCCGCCCACAAGGCCCAGATGGCCGGGCTGCGGGTGGTGCAAAACAAGTGCATCAAGACCGAGCACGCAGTTTTATCGGCCCGCGGCGTTATTTAGCACCCATTTAGGCCTCTTGTGCTTATTTGGCGAGCGTGAGAAGCTACTGAATAGATAGCACTGGGACGGAGTTGCTCCCGGGCGAAAGGGCGGTGCGGTAAGCTCCCCCGTTTGCCCACCCTTCGCACATCTCTCGCCGCCATGTCCTTCGCCCCCCTCCAAAACGACAGCTTTCTGCGCGCCTGCCTGCGCCAGTCCACCGACCACACCCCCGTGTGGCTGATGCGCCAGGCGGGCCGCTACCTGCCGGAATACCTGGCCACGCGGGCCAAGGCGGGCAGCTTCATGGGCCTGGCCACCAACACCGACTACGCCACCGAAGTCACCCTGCAGCCGCTGGAGCGCTTCCCGCTGGATGCCGCCATTTTGTTCAGCGACATCCTCACCGTGCCCGATGCCATGGGCCTGGGCCTGAGCTTTGCCCAGGGCGAAGGCCCGCGCTTTGCCCACCCGGTGCGCGACGAGGCCGCCGTGTCCAAGCTGGAAGTGCCCGACATGGACAAGCTGCGCTACGTGACCGATGCCGTCACCTCCATCCGCCGCGCGCTGAATGGCCGGGTGCCGCTGATCGGCTTCTCGGGCAGCCCCTGGACGCTGGCCTGCTACATGGTCGAAGGCAAGGGCTCGGACGACTACCGCCTGGTCAAAAGCATGCTGTACAGCCGCCCCGACCTGATGCACCGCATGCTGCAGGTGAATGCCGACGCGGTGGCCGCCTACCTCAATGCGCAGATCGAAGCCGGTGCCCAGGCAGTGATGATTTTTGACAGCTGGGGCGGCGTGCTGGCCGATGGCGCTTTCCAGCAGTTCAGCCTGGCCTACACCCAGCAGGTGCTCAAACAGCTCAAAACCGAGCACAACGGTCAACGCATCCCGCGCCTGGTGTTCACCAAGGGCGGTGGCCTGTGGCTGGACGAAATGGCCGGTCTGGACTGCGAAGTGCTGGGCCTGGACTGGACGGTCAACCTGGCCAAGGCGCGCGCGCTGGTGGGCCGCAGTAAGGCGCTGCAAGGCAACATCGACCCCAATGTACTGTTTGCCCCGCCCGCGCAGATTGCCACCGAGGTGGAGCGCGTGGTGAACAGCTTTGGCGTGCCGCACCAGGGTGCAGGCACCGGCCCCACCCACATCTTCAACCTGGGCCACGGCATCAACCAGCACACGCCGCCCGAGCACGTGGCCGCGCTGGTAGAGGCCGTGCACCGGGCTTCCCGGCAGATCCGGGCCTGAAAACAGTTTTGGGATGCACCACTTATGCACAAAATTTAGGGTGCACTGTGGTAGGCCCCTTGGGGGGCGACACGACCCGCTATGAAACCCATAGCGACCGTAAGTGCTTGATTCATATAGTCATCTGAAATTGCTTTTTTTAGAGGCAATCCGTCGAAAGCCTTGATTTACCGGGCTTTGCAGCCCACCCTGCAGAGATATCAACAAAGTTATCCACAGATTCCTGGGATACCTTTTAAATCAGTTGCAAATCAAGCACTTAGGCGCATTCCCTCTAGTTCACGTGAAATAACACACACAAATGCCGCACCGGCTCTCCGTCGCCGTCCAGACCCCCGCCCACAGCGCCATCGCCGGGCCACTCACCTACAGCCACAGCGCCGCGCTACCGCCCGGCAGCCTGGTGCGGGTGCCGCTGGGCACGCGCGAGACGCTGGGCGTGGTGTGGGATGGCACGCCGCCAGACTCTGATTTTGAGGTTCGTCCCTTAAGCGCCGCACTCGACGGCTTGCCTCCACTGAACGCCGCCTGGCGCGGCCTGGTGCAGTTTGCCGCCCTGTACTACCAGCGTGCGGTAGGCGAAGTAGCCCTGGCCGCCCTGCCCCCGCAACTGCGCGAACTGGGCGCGGCGCAGCTCACCCGGCGGCTCAAGCGGCCCAGCGGGACGGTGGATGCGAATACGGCAGATGCTACTAATTTAGTAGCTCTCAGTGCTGAGCAGACCAGCGTGATCGCCGAATTTCATGCCCAAACTGGCCCGTTCCTGCTGTTTGGTGCCACCGGCAGCGGCAAGACCGAGGTCTACCTGCAACTGGTGCAAAGCCTGCTGGCCCGCGACCCCACCGCCCAGGCGCTGGTGATGGTGCCCGAGATCAACCTCACGCCACAGCTCGAAGCCCGCTTCCGCGAACGCTTCGAGCCCCGCTTTGGCGCGGCGGCGGTCGTGTCCATGCACAGCGGCATGACCGCCCCGCAGCGCCTGAAAAGCTGGCTGGCCGCCCACGGTGGCACGGCGCGCATCGTGCTGGGCACGCGCATGGCGGTGTTTGCGTCCATGCCGCGGCTCAAGCTCATCGTGGTCGATGAAGAGCACGACCCCAGCTACAAGCAGCAGGAAGGCGCACGCTACTCGGCCCGCGACCTGGCCGTGTACCGCAGCCAGCTGGAAACCCGTTTATCCACAGATACAGAGCCTTGCCGTGTTCTATTGGGCTCGGCCACCCCGTCGCTGGAGAGCTGGCACCACAGCCGCCCCGCAGCCGAAGGCGGCCGCTACGTGCGCCTGGCCATGCCCAGCCGCATCGGCGCGGGGGCGTTGCCCAAGGTGCGGCTGGTCGATATGGGCCTGCAGCAGAAGAAAACCGTGTTCTCGCCCCAACTGCTGGCCGCCATCCAGCAGCGCATCGCCCGCGGTGAGCAAAGCATGGTCTTTTTGAACCGGCGCGGCTACGCCCCGGTGCTGGCCTGCGGCAGCTGCGAATGGAAAAGCGAATGCCCGTACTGCAGCGCCTACCGCGTGTTCCACAAGATCGACCGCAGCCTGCGCTGCCACCACTGTGGCTATGCTGAACCCGTGCCGCGCGCCTGCCCCAGCTGTGGCAACCCCGACATCGCCCCTGTGGGCCGGGGCACCGAGCGGCTCGAAGAACACCTGGCCGAGCTGCTCGCCACCGTGCGCCGCCCCGACGGCGGCCCGGTGGTGGTGGCCCGCATCGATGCCGACAGCACCAAGGCCAAAGGCGCGCTGGAGGCCCAACTGGCCGAGGTCCACACCGGCGCAGTCGATGTGCTGGTGGGCACGCAAATGATTGCCAAGGGCCACGACTTTCGGCGCATCACCCTGGTGGCCGCCATCCAGCCCGACGGTGCGCTGTTCTCCAGCGACTTCCGCGCGCCCGAGCGCCTGTTTGCCCTGCTGATGCAGGCGGGGGGACGCGCTGGCCGCGATGCCGCCCAGAGCGCGGCCAGCGAGATGTGGGTGCAGACCGAGCACCCCCAGCACCCGCTGTTTGCCGCGCTGCGCCAGCACGACTACCCGGCCTTTGCCGCCAGCCAGCTCGACGAGCGCCGCATTGCGGGCATGCCGCCGTTCAGCTTCCAGGCCCTGGTGCGCGCCGAGGCCCGCACCCAGGAGGCCGCCCAGGCCTTTTTGACGCTGGCCAGCGCCGCTGCCTGCGACGTGCCCGACGTGGACCGCGTCACCCTCTACCCCGCCGTGCCCATGGGCGTGCAGCGCGTGGCCAACATCGAACGCGCCCAGATGCTGGTCGAAAGCCCGTCTCGCCAGGCCCTGCAGCGCTTCCTGCTGGCCTGGCAAGCCGTGCTGCGCGCCACCCGCAGCCAGCCCGAGGCCAAGGGGCTGATCCGCTGGGCGATTGATGTGGATCCACTGGGAATCTGATGACAGGAGATAGCAATGCGCATACCATGCGCATAACCTCCATGCCCAGGATTTTGTATGAACACCCTGACCGCCCCACCCACCGGACGCAAGCGCCCCGTCAACCTCACGCTGAGTGAAGACCTGGTACAGCAAGCCCGCGGCATGACCAGCAACCTGTCTGCGGTGGTGGAGACCCTGCTGTCAGCCTATGTGCAGGAGCATGCCCAGGCGCAGCAGGCACGCCAGCAGCAAGCCACGCAAACCGCACAGGCCTGGAACGCGTTCAACGACGCGGCGGGCGCTTTTGCCGACGAGTACTCCACGCTGTAGACCGCGCCATGCCGCAATTTGACGTACACCGCAACCTGGGTGCGCAGCGGGCCCAGATTCCCTTTGTGGTGGTGGTGCAATCGACCCTGTTCGACACCTACCGCCGCCGGGTGGTGGTGCCCCTGGTGCGCAGCAGCAGCCCCGGTGCCGCCCAGATCAAGCCGTCGCGGCTCAACCCCGCTTTTCGCATCGACGGGGTGTCCGTGGTGCTCCACCCACTGGAAATTGTGTCGGTGGCGGTGGACCAGTTGGGTGCCAAGATAGGCGACCTGCAAGACCAGGGCGCAGCCATCGCAGATGCCCTGGACGAGGTGTTCACCCGCTCCTGGGGCTGACATACCCCGCCTGCTGCCCCACAAACCCATCGAACGCGGCCAGCAAGGGCGCAAACCGCTCTGCACTGCCCTCCAGCTGCCCCAACGCCGCGCAGGTCGCCTCCAGCGTGGACAACTGGTCCGGCAGATGCGCCTTGCGGATGCGGTAGTGCGAGGGCGGCAGGCCGCGCAGGGCCAGGCGGGGCAGTTGCTGCAGCGGCGGGCTCTGGTAGAGCATCTTGCGGCTTTTGCGCCAGGTGCCGTCCAGCACCACCAGGCGCAGGCGCGATGGGTTTTGCAGCCATTCGGGCGGGAGTGGCGGTGGGGGCAACAGGTCGGGAGCCGTGTCCAAGGGCGTGTCGGGGTACAGCAGCAGCGTGTGCTTGCCGTCCTCCGGCCAGACCGGTGTGGCAAAGGCCTCGCCCACCACCATGCGGCTGTGCGGCAGGCTGAGGTGCAGCAGGCGGGCGCTGCCCTTGGCCTGGTGCACTTCCAGCGGGTGCTGCAGCACCAGCACCTCCACCGCGTGGGCCGTGGGGCGCACCCAGTGGCAGATGCAGGTACGGCGCGGGCGCAGGCAGTGGCCACACACGGGGCGATGGGCGACAGAAACCATGGGGCATTGTAGGAAGCCACTTCACACGCATCAGTTACTATGGTTTTGATAGCCGCTTGTGCAGATAGATCCAGCGCCAGCGGCCATTTTTATTCCAAGAATCACCATCCAGCGCCATGACAACGCTTCTCCTCCGCATCTCGCTGCCGCTGGCCTTTCTGCTGGCCAGTTGCACCACAACCACCACCAAGGTGGCCCAGGCGGTGAACGAGGCCCAGGCCGCCGCCAACGTGGCCACCACGGCGGCCATCGCAGCACAATCTGCCGCCAGTGCGCCGCGCGCAGCCAGCGCCCCGCCCTCGCCCCTGCCGCTGTTTGCCACCGTGCTGCAGGGCACGCAGCGCAGCATCGGGCTGTTTCCGGTGTACCAGCGCGACGAGCGTTTCTGGCTGGAGCTGGGGCCGGACGACTTTGGCAAACCCTTCTTCTTGTCGCCCAAGATGGCCAACGGCATTGGCGAGGGCGGGCTGTTTGGCGGGCGCATGCTGGCCCCCCGCCTGGTGGAATTTCGCCGCGTGCACAACCTGGTGCAACTGGTGGCGCGCAACACCGACTTCGTGGCCCCGCCCGGCACGCCCGAGGCCCGGGCCGTGGCCGCCGCCTACGCCCCCAGCCTGCTGGGCAGCACCCCGGTGGCCAGCCAGCCGCACCCCAACCGCCAGAGCGTGCTGGTGGATGCGGGCGCGCTGTTCATCAACGACATGGGCGGCGTAGCCCAGGCGCTGGCCCAGACCTACCGGCAAAACTACGGCGTGGACATGCGCAACTCGGCCATCCTGAAGGTGCGCGGCACGCCCGACCTGCTGGTGCTGGAGGTGATGAACCACTACGCCACCGCCGGTATCGCCCTGCCCGCGCCCGGCAGCAGCCTACCCGGTGCCCCGCGCAACCTGGTGGACCCGCGCAGCATGTTCATCCAGATCCACTACTCGCTGGCCCGCCTGCCCGCTCAAGAAATGGCCCCGCGCCTGGCCGACCCGCGCATTGGCCACTTTGTGGAAGCGGTAGACAACTTTGGCGATGACCTGGCCCCCACCGCCCGGCAGCGCTTCATTGCCCGCTGGCGGCTGGAGAAACAGGACCCGCTGGCCGAGCTGTCCGAGCCGGTCCAACCCATCACCTACTGGATAGACCGCAGCGTGCCGCTGAAATACCGCGAGGCCATCCGCGCGGGCATCCTGGCCTGGAACCCGGCGTTTGAGCGCATTGGCTTCAAGGACGCGATCCGGGTGCAGCAGCAGCCGGACAATGCCGACTTCGACACCCTGGACTTTGGCCGCGCCTCGGTGCGCTGGTCTACCAACAACAGCACCGGCCTTGCCGCCATCGGCCCGCGCCACGTAGACCCGCGCAGCGGCGAGATCCTGGATGCCGACATCCGCATCGAGAGCCAAAGCGTGCGCGCCACCCGCGCCTCCGCTGTGCGCCGTCTGGAATCCACCGCCGCCGAGGCCAGCCAGGACTGCGACATCGGCGCAGAAGCCGGTGCGCAACTGGCCTATGCACTCGACCTGCTGGCCGCCCAGGGCGACATCGCCCCCGACAGCCCCGAAGCCGAGCAGTTCGTGCGCGACTACATCACCAGCCTCACGGTGCACGAGGTGGGCCACACCCTGGGCCTGCGGCACAACTTCCGCGCCTCGCGGCTGTTCACCCAGGCGCAGCTGGCCGACCCGGCCTTTACCCGGGCGCAGGGCCTGGGCGGCTCGGTGATGGACTACCTGCCAGTCAACCTGGCCCTGCCCGGCCAGCCGCGCCCGGCCGCCTTCCAGACCACGCTGGGCCCCTACGACTATTGGGCCATCGACTACGCCTACCGCCCCATCCCGCCCGCGGTGGAAGCCGCCACGCTGGCGCAAATTGCCAGCCGCAGCGCCGAGCCCGCCCTGGCTTATGGCACGGACGACGACTTCTACCTCGGGGCCGACCCCGAAACCCTGCAGCGCGACCTGGGCAGCGACCCGGTGGCCTTTGCACGGCAGCGCTTTGCCATTGCCCACAGCGTGTTCCAGCGACTGGAGGCCCAGCAGCCCCCGCCCGACCAGGACTGGAGCCGCGTGCGCCGCCTGCTGCGCGAGTCGCTGAACGACGCGGGCTCGGCCACCGGCATCCTGCTGCGCCAACTGGGCGGTGTGCGCATGCTGCGCGACTTTGCCAACACCGGGCGCGACCCGGCCCAAGCCGCACCCGCCGCCGACCAGCGTGCCGCGCTCGACCTGCTGCTGCGCGAGGTGCTGGCCGCCGATCGCTTCAGCATCTCGCCCGCCTTGCAGCGCCGCCTGGTGCCCGACTACCTGGCCCGCGCCGAAGCCCCCGCCAGCGCGGGCGACCTGCCGCTGGCCCGCGAGGTGTTTGGCCTGCGCCTGCTGGTGCTCAACAACCTGATGGGCGACGCGCTGGCGGGCAAGCTGCTGGACAACGACAGCCGCCAGGCCCCCAGCGCCGACGCACTGCGCCTGCCCGAACTGGTGCAGCGCGTGCAGGCCGAAGTGTGGTCCGATCTGGCCGCCCCCGGCCCGGAGCAGCGCGAATTGCAGCAGGCCTACACCGAGCGGCTGACCGCCCTGCTGCTGCGCCCCGCCGGAGCCACGCGTGCCGATGCCCGCAGCCTGGTGCGTGGCCAGGCCACGGCCTTGCTGGCGCGCATCAGCGCCGCCCAGCAGCGCCGTGGCAACAGCGTGGAAACCCGGCAGCATCTGGCCGACACCGCCCTGACCCTGCGCAACGCCCTGTCGGCCAAATTGGTGCGGTCCAGCGGCTAAGTGCTATTTAAAATATAGCCTTTCACGCTTATGGAATAAGCACAAAACCCTTAAATAGCTTCTAAAAAGCAAAAGGGCTTATTTCTGCAAGCGGAACACCCGCACGCTCTCCGACACGGCCTCCGACTGCCCGTGCAGCGCGGTGGCGGCGGCGGCAATCTGCTCCACCAGCGCGGCGTTTTGCTGGGTGATGTTGTCCATTTGGGTGATGGCATCGTTCACCTGCGCAATGCCCTGCTGCTGCTCGCGCGAGGCGGCGCTGATCTCGTTGACCAGCAAGGTCACCCGGCTCACCGATGCCAGGGCATCGCCCATGGTGACCTGGGCGGCATCGGCCAGGCGGCTGCCGCTGTCCACCGTGGCGGCAGATTCGGCAATCAGGGTCTTGACCTCGCGCGCCGCCGAGGCCGTGCGCTGTGACAGCGCCCGCACCTCCGAGGCCACCACGGCAAACCCCCGCCCCTGGTCACCCGCCCGCGCGGCTTCCACGGCAGCGTTCAAGGCCAGGATATTGGTCTGGAAAGCGATGCTGTCGATCACCTGGATGATCTCGCCGATACGGGCCGACGAGGTGCTGATCTCGCGCATGGTGCGGGTGACATCCTGCACCGCCTCCCCACCGCGGCGGGTGACGGCATCGGCCTGCGCCGCCAACTGGGCGGCCTGGATGGCGGAATCGGTGTTCTGGCGCACGGTGGCGGTGAGTTGCTCCATGGAGGCCGCGGTTTGCTCCAGGTTGCTGGCCTGGCTTTCGGTGCGCTGCGACAGGTCGTTGTTGCCCTGCGCAATCTCCTGGGTGGAGATCGACATGTTTTCCACCCCGGTGCGCGCATCGCGCACGATGGACAGCAGGTTGACGTTGAGCTGGTTCAGCGCCGCCGACAGGCTGCCCAAGGCATCGGTGCCCCGGCTTTGCAGGCTTTGCGTCAGGTCTCCGGCGGCCATGCGGTTGGAAAAAGCCACCAGGCTCTGCAGCGGATCGATCGCCATGGTCTTGAGCAACCAGCCGCCCACCACCGCGCACACCAGTACCGTGGGCACCGCCACCAGGGCGATAGAGCCGGCCGAAGCCCCACCGATGGCCACCCCGACCGCCACGCCCAAAGCCGTCAAGGCACCGGAGGTCAGGGTGAGTTTGCCCGCCAGCCCCAGCGTCAGCGCCGTGGCGATGCGCCCGGCCAGGCTGTTGACCCGCACATGGCCGCCGTCCAGGCAGGTGATGCGCTGACCCTGGGCCTTTTCGGCGCGCATGCGGGCGTACAGCGCGGTGGCGGCATCGATGTCGGCGCGCAGGGGTTCGGTGCGCACCGACATGTAGCCGGTGGGCTGGTTGCCCTCCATCAGCGGTGTGACGTTGGCCCGCACCCAGTAGTAGCTGCCGTCCTTGCGCCGGTTCTTCACCATCGCCGACCAGGGCCGCCCGCTCTTGATGGTGGCCCACATGTCCCGATAGGCCTCTTCGGGCATGTCCGGGTGGCGGATCAGGTTGTGCGGCTGGCCCACCAGTTCGTCGCGGCTGAAGCCACTGACCTCGATGAAGTACGGATTGCAGTAGCGGATGTTGCCCTGCAGATCGGTGGTGGAGACCAGGGTCTGCCCGCTGGGAAAGGGGTATTCCTGGTTCAGGATGGGTTGGTTGTTGCGCATCAAGGTCCTCATCGGTTGGTAAACGGTAAAGATGGTTCCGTGGTGGTGTTGTGGCCCCACCACCGGCCTGGTGCAGTCCGCCTACCGCAGCTGCGGCACACCCACGCCAGGGGGCAGCCTGAACACCGCCACCGAAGCCACCAGGTCCTCAGCCTGGCTCTTCATGCTGCTGGCCGCTGCGGCCATTTCCTCCACCAGGGCGGCGTTTTGCTGGGTCACGTGGTCAATCTGCGAGACCGCCTCGCCGATCTGCGCCACACCCGCGCTTTGCTCGTTGCTGGCGGCGCTGATCTCGCCGACGATGCCGGTGACCCGGCGGATGGAGGCCACCACCTCGGCCATGGTGCCGCCCGCCTTGTCTACCAATGCCGTGCCCTGGGCCACACGGTCCACGCTGGCACCGATCAGCAGCTTGATTTCCTTGGCGGCTTCGGCGCTGCGCCCGGCCAGGCTGCGCACCTCGCTGGCCACCACCGCAAAGCCCCGGCCCTGCTCCCCGGCACGGGCGGCTTCTACCGCAGCGTTCAGCGCCAGGATATTGGTCTGGAAGGCGATGCCGTCGATCACGCCGATGATGTCGGCGATCTTCTTCGAGCTGTCGTTGATGCCCTGCATGGTGGTCACCACCTCGGCCACTACCTCGCCACCCTGTACGGCCACGGTGCTGGCGTGCTGGGCCAGCTGGTTGGCCTGGGTGGCGCTGTCGGCGTTTTGCCGCACGGTGGCGCTGAGCTGCTCCATCGAGGCCGCGGTTTCTTCCAGCGCGCTGGCCTGCTGCTCGGTGCGGGCGCTGAGGTCGTGGTTGCCCTGGGCGATCTCGGAACTGGCGGTGGCCACACTTTCCGAGCCCAGGCGCACCTGGGTGACCAGCCGCACCAGGCTGGTCTGCATGCTCTGCAGTTGGGCCATCAGGCTGGTGGTGTCGCCCTCGCGCAGGCGGATCTGCACGCCCAGGTTGCCCGCGGCCACGCCCTGCGCCAGGGCGGTGGCGGTGGCGGGCTCGGCCCCGAGCTGGCGCACGATGGAGCGGGTGATGAGCGCGCCCACCAAGGCGGCCAACAACACACTGAACAGGCCAAAGCCGATCAGCAGGGTGCGGGCCTCGGCGTAGTCGTCCATGGCCGCGTCGTACTCGTGGTCGTTGTTCTTTTGCTGGTAGGCGATGTTGTCGGCAATCGCCTCCTGCCACAGCGTGGTGGCCGGGCCGGCCTCTTTGAGCAGCAGCGCAGTGGCATCGACAGGCTGGTCGGCCAGGCCTAGGGCCAGCACCTGGTTGTTCAGCGCGCGGGCGGTCTGGGCGGCCTGGGCAATCTTGCCGCGCAGGGCTTTTCCGGCATCGCTGGGCGGGAAGTTCTGCAGCGCCTCCCAGGCCTTGTCGTAGCTGGTGCGGGCCTCGGTGATCTTGCGCGTCTCGCGCTCTTGGGCGGCCTTGTCGTCCAGCAGCGCAATGGTGCGGATGACGCGGGACACGACGTGCACGTCTTGCGACAAGGTGGTGTTGAGCGCGATCTTGACGTTGTTGACCTTGACCACGTCCTGCAGGTCTTGGGCCACGCCCGCCAGCTTGTGCAAGGCCAGCCCCGCCGACAGCAGCGACAGCAGCACCACCAGACCAAAGCCAAAGTTCAAACGCGTGCTGACCTTCAAGTCGGAAAGTTGCATGGCGGGGGTCCTTTCAATCGGGGCAGAAGCCGTCCGCAAAAACGTTGCGGTACAGGCCTCGCCTGTAACCCCCGTCTGCGACTCGTAACCGATAGTAACTAATTTGTACACGGTTTTGGTTACCGAATGGGGTGTTTTTACACCGCTTGCCCCTTCCATGGCAAGCGACCCAAAAGCTATATAAAAAATAGCATTTCACGCTTATTGAATAAGCGCTGGCGGGCTAAAAAGCATTTAAATCTGGCCGACATACAGGTGCAAGCTGCCGGCAAATGGCGGTGCCCGGGGCTGGCTAGCGCCTCTTGGAAGCGAGCGGCAGAAAGATGCGCATCACTGAGCCTGGGGGAGCCGTCACTTCAGGACAAATACCGCCACCGCGTCCACCAGGTCTTGCGCCTGGCCGCGCATGCTGCTAGCGGCGGCGGCCATTTCTTCCACCAGGGCGGCGTTTTGCTGGGTGGCCTGGTCCATCTGGGTCACGGCCTCGCCCACCTGGGACACGCCCAGGCTTTGCTCGCGGCTCGCGGCACTGATCTCACCCATGATGTCGGTGGCACTGCGGATGGCGGCCACCACCTCGGCCATGGTGGTGCCCGCCTTGTCCACCAGCAGCGTGCCCTGGGCCACGCGGTCTACGCTGGCGCTGATCAGCAGCTTGATTTCCCGGGCGGCGTCGGCGCTGCGCCCGGCCAGCGAACGCACTTCGCTGGCCACCACAGCAAAGCCCCGGCCCTGCTCACCCGCGCGGGCGGCTTCCACCGCGGCGTTCAGGGCCAGAATATTGGTCTGGAAGGCAATGCCGTCGATCACGCCGATGATGTCGGCAATCTTTTTGGAACTGGCGTTGATGCCCTGCATGGTGGTCACCACCTCGGCCACCACCTCGCCGCCCTGCACGGCCACCGCGCTGGCGCGCCGGGCGAGCTGGTTGGCCTGGGCCGCACTGTCGGCGTTTTGTTTGACGGTAGAGCCCAGCTCCTCCATGCTGGCGGCGGTTTGTTCCAGTGCGCTGGCCTGGTGCTCGGTACGCGCGCTCAGGTCGTGGTTGCCCTGGGCGATCTCGGCGCTGGCGGTGGATACGCTCTCTGACCCCTGGCGCACCGTGGCCACCACCTGCGACAGACTGGCCTGCATGGCCGCCAAGGCCTGCATCACCACGGCGACTTCGTCCTGGCCCGAGGTGTCGATGGCCTGGTTCAACTGCCCCTGGGCCACGGCGTTGGCCACTTCGCCCGCCCGCAGCAGCGGCTTGGTGATGCCGCGCATCAGGGTGTAGCCAAACAGGGCGGCAAACACGATACCGGCCAGGATGGAGGCAATGAACACCGTGCGGATGGTGGCGTAACGGGCCAGGGCATCGTCAAAGTCGCGCTGGGTGTCGGCCTGGGTCAGCACCAGCAGGCCGCCGATGTCGTCGAAGATGGGGTCGAACAAATCGCCAAACTTGCGCACCGCCAGCACCCGCGCCGTGGCCACGTCCTCGTCGGCCAGGGCTTGCAGCGCGGGGCGCAAGCCCTCCTGCATGATTTTTTGTTGCTTGGCTGCAATGGCCTTGACCAGGGTGTCGCCCCCCGGGCCCATGGGCGTGGCCTGCAGCGTGGCCCAGACCTTGTTGACCTTCAGGATATTGGCCTCGGCCTCGGCCGTGGCCTTGGCGATTTTCTCGGGCACCGGCGACAGCAAGGCATTGGAAATCAGCTGCCGGTTGCGCATGGTCAGAAACTGGAATTCGGCCACCGCGCTCTGGGTCTGCATGCGGTTGCGGTACATCGACTCCATGGCCGCATTGGACTTGGCAATGCCCAGCAAGCCCATCGCCCCGATCGCCACCAGCAAAGCCGACAACACCCCCACCAGCACCAGCAGCCGGGTCGAAATCTTCAGGTTTTTCATGTGCGGGGTCTCGGGCGAACAATGTAAGCAAATGTTAAGAATAACCCAATATGCCCACGCTCCCGCCGCTGCGCCCAGGTAAAGCAGCCTCCTAGGGTTTAACCGGATGCCCAGCCTGCCTGCAGGTATTTGCTATGTAAAAAATAGCTGCTCGTGCTGATGGAATAAGCGCTAGAGGCCGATTTAACCTTAAAACTTCGGCATGCCCTTCATGCCACCCATGCGCTTGATCATCTTCATCATGCCGCCGCCCTTCATCTTCTTCATCATGTCCTGCATCTGGCTGAACTCGTTGAGCATGCGGTTCACCTCTTGCACCTGGACCCCGGCACCGGCGGCGATGCGGCGCTTGCGGGTGGCCTTGATCAGGTCGGGCTTGCGGCGCTCCAGCGGGGTCATGCTGTAGATGATGCCTTCCTTGCGGCGGATGTCGCGCTCGGCCTTGTCCATGTCCATGGAGCCCGCCTTGGCGGCCATCTGGGCGGGCAGCTTGTCCATCAGGCTGGACAGGCCGCCCATTTGCTTCATCTGCTGGATCTGGCTCAGGAAGTCGTTCAGGTCAAAGCTTTCGCCGCTTTTGACCTTGGCGGCCAGCTTTTGCGCCGCGGCCATGTCGACCCCGGCGGTGACCTGCTCGACCAGGGCCAGGATGTCGCCCATGCCCAGCACCCGCCCGGCGTGGCGCTCGGCATCGAACACTTCCAGGCCGTCGATCTTTTCGCTGGTACCGGCAAACTTGATGGGCACGCCCGTCACATGGCGCACCGACAGGGCGGCGCCGCCGCGCGAGTCGCCGTCGGTCTTGGTGAGGATGATGCCGGTCAGCGGCAGCGCATCGGAGAAGGCCTTGGCGGTGTTGATCGCGTCCTGGCCCTGCATGGCATCGACCACGAACAGGGTTTCGACGGGCTTGAGGAAGGCGTGCAGGTCCTTGATTTCGCGCATCAGCACTTCGTCGATGGCCAGGCGGCCCGCCGTGTCGACCAGCAGCACGTCAAAGTAGTGCTTGCGGGCGTAGTCAATGGCGGCGGCGGCGATGTCCAGCGGCTTCTGGTCGGGCGTGCTGGGGAACCACTCGGCCCCGGCCTGCTTGGTCACCATCTTCAGCTGCTCGATGGCGGCCGGGCGGTACACGTCGCCGGACACGGTGAGCACTTTTTTCTTGCGCTTCTCAATCAGGTGCTTGGCCAGCTTGGCGGTGGTGGTGGTTTTACCTGCGCCCTGCAGACCGGCCATCAAAATAACGGCGGGCGGCTGGGTGGCCAGGTTGATGTCGCTGATGCCCTCGCCCATGGTGCGGCTGAGTTCGCGGTTGACGATGCCCACCAGCGCCTGGCCGGGCGAGAGCGAACCCATCACCTCCTGGCCCAGGGCTTTTTCTTTCACCCGCGCAATGAAGTCGCGCACCACCGGCAGGGCCACGTCGGCCTCCAGCAGGGCCATGCGCACTTCGCGCAGCATGTCGGCCACATTGGACTCGGTGATGCGGGCCTGGCCCCGGATTTCCTTGACCAGGCGGGAGAGTTTGTCGGTGAGAGCGGAGGCCATAAAGAAGTGTCCGGGGAGGGTTAGGCAGGCGAGAAAAGAGGAAAGAAGGGGGGAAGGGTGAAACGCTAAACTTCGCCCATGATTTTAACGACCGCGCCCCTTGCCACCGTGCTGCTGTTTGCCGCCACGGCGCTGGCCTATGCCGTGCCCGCCGTGGGGGCCGGGGCCCTGAGCATGCGCGCCAGCCGGGGCGCCCTGTGGCTGGCCTGGCTGCTGCACGCCCTGGTGCTGAGCCTGGGCCTGTTTGGCACGCCGCCGCGCTTTGGCTTTGCGCCCGCCCTGTCGGTCACGGCCTGGCTGGTGTTGACGGTGTACGCGGTGGAAAGCCATTTGTTCCCGCAACTGCGGGCCCGCTGGGCGCTGGCCGGACTGGGCGCGGTGGCGGTGCTGCTGGCCCTGCTGTTTCCGGGTACACCCCTGCACGAGATGGCCTCGCCCTGGCTGCCGCTGCACTGGGCACTGGGCATTGCGTCGTACGGCCTGTTTGCAGCCGCGGTGCTGCATGCCTGGCTGATGACCCGGGCCGAACGCCAGATGCGCCTGGCGGCCGACACACACAACGGTATTCCGCTGCTGACGCTGGAGCGGCTGACCTTTCGGCTGGTGAAGGCGGGCTTTGTGCTGCTGTCGGCCACGCTGCTGGTGGGCTGGCTGTTTGGCGAACAGCTCTACGGTATCCACGGCTGGAAGTGGAGCCACAAAACCGTGTTTTCACTGCTGTCCTGGCTGACCTTTGCGGTGCTGCTGTTGGGCCGCAGCCGCTTTGGCTGGCGTGGCCGCAAGGCCGTGCGGGTGCTGTACGCCGGAGCGGGTCTGCTGCTGCTGGGCTATGTGGGCTCGCGCTTTGTACTGGAAGTGGTGCTGGGGCGGGTCACATGAAGCTGCTGATCGTCTTGCTGGCGGTGCTGTTGGGCGTGTGGCTGTGGCGCTCGCGGCGGCCCCCCACCAAACCGTCCAAGCCCCCTCGGGCCCTGCAGGAAATGGTGCCCTGCAAAGTGTGCGGCGTGCTGCTGCCAAACGCCGAGGCACTCACCACCGCGCACGGCATCTACTGCAGTCCGGCCCACCGCGCGCAGGCGGAGCAGGCCCCACGGTGACACCCACCAGCCCCGCCGCGCATCTGGCCGAGCCCGACCCGCTCGCCCTGGCGCGGATTTGGTACGGTTTCATGACGGCGCGGGTGACGATTGCCCTGGCCATTCTGGTCTGGCACGGCGCGCTGCTGGCGTTGGGCCAGGCAGTGTCGCCCTGGCTGCTGCTGTTTAGCAGCGGCTACCTGGCCAGCGCCCTGACGCTGCGTCTGACCGGGCGGCCCAGCCAGACCGAGCCTCCGTCCAAGCGCTTCTGGATCGGCACGGTGGGCGTGGATGCCCTGGTGTTCTCCACCCTGCAGCTAATGCAGTCGGGCGGCAGCGTCAACTACAGCCCGCTGCTGGGCCTGCCGGTGCTGCTGGCGGCGGTGCTGGGCCGGCGCGCCATCGCCCTGGGCACGGCGGCCGGCATGACGCTGCTGCTGTTGCTGCTGGACACCTGGAAACTGTACGTCCGCCAGGCGGGTGACGAAGCCGCGCTGTTCATGCAAAGCGGCCTGACCGGCATGGGCTATTTTGTGGCGGCCTTTCTTGTCAACCAGCTGGCGGCGCGGCTGGAGCGCGAAGAGCAGCTGGCCCTGCGCAGCCAGCAGGACGCGCAGCTGCAGACCCGGGTCAACGAGCTGGTGATCGAAACCCTGACCGACGGCGTGCTGGTGGTCGATGCCAGCGGCAGCACCCGTGCCGCCAACCCGGCGGCCCGCCTGCTGCTGGGCACCGACAGCCGCCACGGCCATGCGCCCTTGCAGTTGGGCAGCCAGCCCGGCTGGCTGGCGCTGCTGGCGCTGGCGCAAAAGACCTTTGCCGAAGAGAACCCGCAGCAGGCCGACATCCGCATCCAGCACACCGGCCGCAGCCCGCGCCGGGTGCGGGTGCGCACCCGCATGACGGCCGCCATGGAAGGGCAAACCGACAGCCTGTGCGTGATGTTCCTGCACGACCTGCGCGAAATGGAGGCCCGGCTGCGCACCGAAAAAATGGCCGCCATGGGCCGCATGTCCGCCGCCGTGGCGCATGAAATCCGCAAC
This sequence comes from Comamonadaceae bacterium OS-1, assembly GCA_027923965.1. Taxonomy (NCBI): domain Bacteria; kingdom Pseudomonadati; phylum Pseudomonadota; class Betaproteobacteria; order Burkholderiales; family Comamonadaceae; species Comamonadaceae bacterium OS-1. The sequence goes on along the minus strand of AP026969.1, from coordinate 71,084 downwards.
CCGCTGGCCGCCATCACCCAGGCCAACGCCCTGCTGGAAGAGGAACTGAGCGACCCGGCCCAGCAGCGGCTGACCACCATGGTGCGGCACAACGCCCAGCGCCTGGCAAAAATTGTCGACGAAGTGCTGGAGATCGCCCGGGTGCCGGTGCGCTCCGGACACGACAACGCACCGTTGCAAATCAAGCTGGACGAGGCGGTGGACAGCATCTGCCGCGACTGGTTGCAGCAGGACCCGGCCCAGCGTAAGGTGCAGGTGGCGCTGGGCACGCTGGGATTGCCGGTGGACTTTGACCCCGACCACCTGCGCCGCGTGCTGGTCAACCTGCTGGACAACGCCCTGCGCTACGAGAGCGGCCAGGTCGGTGCCGTCCAGGTCGGTACCCGGCTGCTGCCCAGCCGCCAATCCAGCCTGCTGGTGTGGAGCGACGGCCCGCCCATGGAGCACACGGTGGAGCAGCACCTGTTCGAGCCTTTTTTCAGCTCAGAGAGCCGATCCAGCGGCCTGGGTCTGTATATTTGCCGGGAACTGTGCGAGCGCCACCGCGCCAGCATCGGCTACCAGCGCGCCAGCCGGGAACGCAGCGGCCTGGCGGTGCAGGGCAACGAGTTTTTTGTGCAGTTTCGCCCGCCCAAGCCGAGTACCCTGGTGGCGCGCCCTTTTGACATCCAACCGGTCTGACCCAGCCCCCCCATCCTTTCCGTATGGCCCAGCCCCCTTCAACCTTAGCCGCATCCGTCCTGGTGGTGGACGACGAGCCCGACCTGCGCACGCTGTACGAGCTGACCTTGCTGCGCGAGGGCTACCGCATCGACACCGCCGGCAACCTGCAGGAGGCCCGCGTGCTGCTGGAGAGCAAGCGCTATGACGTGGTGATCACCGACATGCGCCTGCCCGACGGCCTGGGCCTGGCTTTGCTGCACGGCCTGAAAGCCCAGCAGCGGCCCGAGCGCGTCATCGTCATGACCGCCTACGGCTCGGCCGAGAACGCGGTGGAAGCCCTGAAGGCCGGAGCCTTCGACTACCTGACCAAGCCGGTGGACCTGAGGCAGTTCCGTGCCGTGGTGGTCTCGGCCATCCAGGACAACCGCCAGGCATCAAGGCCTACAACCACTAATGAAAAAGCCCCCTTGCGCTTATCTGGAGGGCAAGGAGCGCTACAAAAATTGGTAGGTACGTCGGAGGCCATGCAAGGGGTCAAGCAGCGCATCGTGAAGGTGGCGCGCAGCATGGCACCGGTGCTGGTGCGCGGCGAATCGGGCACGGGCAAGGAGCTGGTGGCCCAGGCCCTGCACGCCAACAGCCACCGCGCGGCCGGGCCGCTGGTGGCAGTGAACTGCAGCGCCATCCCCGAGAACCTGCTGGAAGCCGAATTTTTTGGGGCCAAGAAGGGCTCGTACACCGGCGCACTGCAAGACCGGCAAGGCTATTTCCAGGCGGCCCGCGACGGTACGCTGTTTCTGGACGAAATCGGCGACCTGCCGTTGGCCATGCAGTCCAAGCTGCTGCGCGCCATCCAGGAGCGCAGCGTGCGCCCGCTGGGCTCCACCCAGGAGGACGCGGTGGACGTGCGCATCGTCAGCGCCACCCACAAGGACCTGGCCGCCGATGTGAAGGCCGGGCGCTTCCGGCAAGATTTGTACTACCGGCTGAACGTGATCGAAATCGCCGTGCCCCCGCTGCGTGAGCGCCGGGGCGACCTGCCCGCGCTGTGCGAGGCACTGCTGGCCCGCATCGCCCTGGAGTCGGGCATGCCGGTGCCCCTGCTGTCGCCCGAGCTGCTGGCCCAACTGGCCAGCCACCCGCTGAGCGGCAATGTACGCGAGCTGGAAAACCTGCTGCACCGCGCCGTGGCCATGGGTGACGGTGACGCCTTGCATGCCGACTTTGATGCCACCGAGCCGACACCCCTGGCAGAAAGCAGCCGCCCCGCCGCTGCCGTGCCGGCGGACGGGATCCCCAGCGACCTGCAGGCTTTTTTAGACCAGCAGGAGCGCCAGATTCTGGTCAAGGTGCTGTTGGACACCGGTTTCAACCGTACCGCCACGGCCCAGCGCCTGGGCCTGAGCCTGCGCCAGATCCGCTACCGCATTGAACGCCTGAACATCGCCACCCCGCAAGACAATGAACCCCAAGACCCCTGATCCGCACCCGGCCCCACAAGCCCCGCTGTGGCACAACGGCTGGTACCGGTTTGCGCACCAGCACCCATCGCCCAACTTCGGCCCCCGGCCCGAGGGCGCGCGCACCGACCTGGTGGTGGTGCACTCCATCAGCCTGCCGCCGGGCGAGTACGGCGGCAACCATGTGCAGGCCCTGTTTGGCAACACCCTGGACTGGAGCGCCCACCCGTACTTTGAAAGCATCCGCGGCCTGCAGGTGTCGGCCCACTTCTATATCCGCCGCCAGGGCGAGTTGTGGCAATTCGTGAGCGCCGACGACCGGGCCTGGCACGCCGGGGCCTCGCACTACCGGGGCCGCAGCAACTGCAACAACGACTCCATCGGCATCGAACTCGAAGGCCTGGAGGGCGAAACCTTCGAGCCCGCGCAGTACGACACCCTGGTCAGCTTGCTGGCCGCGCTGGTGCCCGCCTACCCCATCCGCCATGTGGCGGGCCACGAGCACATCGCGCCGGGCCGCAAGCACGACCCAGGTGCCGGGTTTGACTGGCAGGCGGTGCAGCGCGGTACAGGCTGGGAGCCGCGCTGCTTTCCATCGTCGGTTCAAAAATAAAAATGTACCGATGCTGCGCCCTCGCGCGCGGCAGCCGCAGCCCGATAGCTAAGCACTGCGCCGTTTTGCAGGGCAAATGCCCCGCCAAGCCGCTTGTTTACTGGATGTGCATACCGCCTGCCTGACGGGGCAACGCTTGCCGGGCGATTGCTGCCGCAGGGTCTGCAAAACCCCCAGGCCGCAGTCGCCATCCAGGTCGCGATACACTAGCGGTAGTGGCTTGAATTGATTCCAGACCCTATATATAGTGTCTGACTTGCATTGCAAAGTGCCCCAATTCCCTAGCATTGACGGGCTCTTTCCAGCTTTTTGCAGAAATCCCCCGCCAGTTTCAGCCCACCTACTTCACTCCTACCGTCAGCCCCCCAAGGAAACCATGCAAACTGCATTGAACACCCCCTCCGCCGTCCAGCCGCTGCAACCTGCCCTGCCTCCCCATGACCCGGCACCCCGGTCTGACCGCAGCGATGCCAGCGCGCCCGAGATGCTGGCGCACTACCAGATCATCCGCCGCAACGGCGCGGTGGTGCCTTTCGAGCCGGGCAAGATCGCCATTGCCATGATGAAAGCCTTTTTGGCCGTGCATGGCACGCAGGGCGCGGCCTCGGCCAGCGTACGCGAAGTGGTGGACACGCTGACGCAAGGCGTGGTGCGCGCCCTGGTGCGCTCGCGCCCCGGTGGCGGCACCTTCCATATTGAAGACGTGCAGGACAACGTGGAGCTGGGCCTGATGCGTGGCGGCCACCACGAAATCGCCCGCGCCTACGTGCTGTACCGTGAGCGCCATACCCAGGAGCGCGCCAAGCAGGTCGCCGAGCAAGCCCCAGCCGCCCCGGTGCTGCACGTACTGGACGACGGCCAGCGCGTGGCCCTGGACACGGCCCGCCTGCAACAACTGATCGAGCAGGCCTGCGCCGGTCTGGGCAGCGAAGTGACTGCTGCGCCCATCGTCGCCGAAACCATGCGCAACCTGTACGACGGCGTGCCCATGGAAGAGGTCTACAAGGCAGCCATCCTGGCCGCCCGCACCCTGATCGAAACCGACCCCGACTACACCTACGCCACCGCCCGCCTGCTGCTGCACACCATCGCCAAAGAGGTGCTGGGTGCCGACCTGACGCAGGCCGAGCTGGCCGCCAAGTACGTGGACTACTTCCCCCAGTACATCCAGAAGGGTGTGGACAACGAGCTGCTGGATGCCGCCCTGCTGACCTACGACCTGCCCCAATTGGCCGCCGCCCTGAAGCCCCAGCGCGACCTGCAGTTTGACTACCTGGGCCTGCAAACCCTGTACGACCGCTACTTCCTGCACGTGCGCAAGACCCGCATCGAGCTGCCCCAGGCCTTCTTCATGCGCGTGGCCATGGGCCTGGCGCTGAATGAGCCTAACCGCGAAGCCCGCGCCATCGAGTTCTACGAAGTCATGTCGTCGTTCGACTTCATGTCCAGCACGCCCACGCTGTTCAACAGCGGCACGCTGCGGCCCCAGCTCTCCAGCTGCTACCTGACCACCGTGCCCGACGATCTGGATGGCATCTACGAATCCATCAAGGAAAACGCGCTGCTGTCCAAGTTTGCCGGCGGCCTAGGCAACGACTGGACCCGTGTGCGCGCCCTGGGCAGCCACATCAAGGGCACCAACGGCGAATCCCAAGGCGTGGTGCCGTTCCTGAAGGTCGTCAACGACACCGCCGTGGCGGTGAACCAGGGCGGCAAGCGCAAGGGCGCGGTCTGCACCTACCTGGAAACCTGGCACCTCGACATCGAAGAGTTCCTGGAGCTGCGCAAGAACACCGGCGATGACCGCCGCCGCACCCACGACATGAACACCGCCAACTGGGTGCCCGATCTGTTCATGCGCCGCGTCATGGAAGGCGGTAGCTGGACCCTGTTCTCGCCCAACAACGTGCCCGACCTGCACGACAAGTTCGGTGCCGAGTTTGAAGCCGCCTACGTAGCCTACGAAGCCCGCGCCCAGCGCGGCGAGATCAAGCCTTCGCGCACCCTGCCCGCCAGCGACCTGTGGCGCAAGATGCTGACCATGCTGTTTGAAACCGGCCACCCCTGGATCACGTTCAAGGATGCCTGCAATGTGCGCAGCCCCCAGCAGCACGTGGGCGTGGTGCACTCCAGCAACCTGTGCACCGAGATCACCCTGAACACCAGCGACACCGAAACCGCCGTCTGCAACCTGGGCTCGGTGAACCTGCTGCAACACATTACCAATGGTGCGCTCGACCACGCCAAGCTGCAAAAGACCATCACCACGGCCATGCGCATGCTGGACAACGTGATCGACATCAACTACTACGCTGTTCAAAAGGCCCGCAACTCCAACATGCTGCACCGCCCGGTCGGCATGGGCCTGATGGGCTTCCAGGACAGCCTGTACGCGCTGCGCATTCCGTACGCCAGCGAGGCCGCCGTGGCCTTTGCCGACACCTCGATGGAAGCCATCTGCTACTACGCCTACTGGGCCTCCAGCGAGCTGGCCAAAGAACGCGGCCAGTACTCCAGCTACAAGGGTTCGCTGTGGGACCAGGGCATCCTGCCGCTGGACACCCTGGACCTGCTGTCCCAAGCCCGCGGTGGCTATGTGGATGTGGACCGCTCCTCCACCCTGGACTGGGGCAGCCTGCGCCAGAAAATCCAGGCGGACGGCATGCGCAACTCCAACTGCGTCGCCATTGCGCCCACCGCCACCATCTCCAACATCATTGGCGTGGATGCCTCGATCGAGCCCTGCTTCGGCAATCTGTCGGTCAAGTCCAATCTGTCGGGCGAGTTCACCGTCATCAACAGCTACCTGGTGCACGACCTGAAACGCCTGGGCCTGTGGGACAACGTGATGCTGATGGACCTGAAGCACTTCGACGGTTCGCTGCAATCCATCGACCGCGTGCCCCATGAAATCAAGGCGCTGTACCGCACCGCGTTCGAAGTGGAAACCACCTGGCTGGTGGAAGCCGCGTCGCGCCGCCAGAAGTGGATCGACCAGGCCCAATCGCTGAACATCTACATGGCCGGCGCCTCGGGCAAGAAGCTCGACGACACCTACAAGCTGGCCTGGACGCGTGGCCTCAAAACCACCTACTACCTGCGCACCCGCAGCGCCACCCACGTCGAGAAATCGACCGTGGCCGCAGGCCGCATGAACGCCGTGTCGTCGGGCCAGGCCCCCAGCCAAAAGATGAGCGCCATCGACACCGCCGCCATGGCCGCACGCCAGCAAATGAACGCCGATGCCCTCAGCGCCAACCCCGCCACCGACATCAAGTTCTGTGCGATCGACGACCCTGGTTGCGAAGCCTGCCAGTAAGCCGGTGAGCCGGTCTGCCATCGCACCGTAAAAAGCTCTTTTTTACGATGCGATTGAGCAACAAAGCCCCTAAAAACAGCCGCATTGGAAATGAATACTTTTCATTTTCCAGTGCTGCTCTCATAATCCTAGCATTGGAAAATCTATGTTGACCTGGGACGAAGAAGTCAAGCCCTCACCGCTATCTGCAGCACCCCTCGGTTTACCCACCAGCCGTGTGGAAACCCACGCTGTTTTTCCGACCGAAACACCCTCGGCAGCCCCTTCCGCAGAGCCCTCGGCCATGGACACCGCCACCGCCCACGTCGCCGTGCAAGCCACCGCAGCACGCCGTGTCAACGCCGCCGACAAGCGCATCATCAACGGCCAGACCGATGTGAACCAACTGGTGCCGTTCAAGTACAAATGGGCCTGGGAAAAGTACCTGGCCTCCTGCGCCAACCACTGGATGCCGCAAGAGGTCAACATGACCCGCGACATCGCGCTGTGGAAAGACCCGAACGGCCTGACCGAAGACGAGCGCCGCATCGTCAAGCGCAACCTGGGCTTCTTTGTCACCGCCGACTCGCTGGCCGCCAACAACATCGTGCTGGGCACTTACCGCCACATCACCGCGCCCGAGTGCCGCCAGTTCCTGCTGCGCCAGGCGTTTGAAGAAGCCATCCACACCCATGCCTACCAGTACATCGTGGAGTCGCTGGGCCTGGACGAGAGCGAGATCTTCAACGCCTACAACGAAGTCGCGTCCATCCGCAACAAAGACCAGTTCCTGATCCCCTTCATCGAAGCGATCATGGACCCCAACTTCCACACCGGCACCACTGAGACCGACCAAACCCTGCTCAAGAGCCTGATCGTTTTCGCCTGCCTGATGGAAGGCCTGTTCTTCTATGTCGGCTTCACGCAGATCCTGGCCCTGGGCCGTCAGAACAAGATGACCGGTGCCGCCGAGCAGTACCAGTACATCCTGCGCGACGAGTCCATGCACTGCAACTTCGGCATCGACCTGATCAACCAGCTCAAACTGGAAAATCCCCACCTGTGGACGGCCGAGTTCAAAACCGAGATCAAGGACCTTTTCATGCGTGCCGTCGAGCTGGAATACCAGTACGCCGAAGACACCATGCCGCGTGGCGTGCTGGGCATGAACGCCTCCATGTTCAAGGGCTATCTGCGCTACATCGCCAACCGCCGCGCCACCCAGATCGGCCTGGAAGCCTGCTTTCCGCACGAAGAAAATCCGTTCCCCTGGATGAGCGAAATGATCGACCTCAAGAAAGAGCGCAATTTCTTTGAAACCCGCGTGATTGAGTACCAATCGGGCGGCGCGCTTTCCTGGGACTGAACGCCATCACGTCCATGCTTTTAAATAACGCGCAAACCCCGACCTGCACCCAGGTGCGGGCAGCTCTTTGCGCCCCCGAGTCCATGGTGCTGGGCAAACGCCCAACACCATGCATCGCTCTATGCCTAACAATCGGTATAAAGTGCTCTTTGTAAACAGATCAAGGAGAAAATAATGGCAACTGCAAAAAAACCGGCCGCAAAAAAGGCCCCCCCCGCAAAGGCGGCAACCCCCACCAAGGCCGTCGCTGCGAAAAAAGTAGCTCCCGCTAAAGCTGCAACCAAAGCTGTCGCGGTAAAAGCTGCGCCCGTCAAGGCTGCACCGGCCAAGAAAGCCGCCGCTCCCGCTAAAAAGGCAGCCCCCGCCAAGAAAGTAGCCGCAGTCAAAGCAGCTCCTGCCAAGGCAGCACCGGTCAAAGCCGTAGCCAAGGCTGCTCCAGCTGCCAAGAAAGCCGCTCCCGCGAAAAAGGCTGCGGTCGCCAAGGCCGTTGTGGCCAAGGCAGCACCCGTGAAAGCGGCTCCCGCCAAAAAGGCAGCAGCAGCACCCAAAGCCGCAGCCAAGGCCGCCGCGCCAGCCAAAAAAGCGACCGTCGCCAAAAAGGCCGCAGTAGTTGCCAAGGCAGAGCCCGCCAAGAAGGCCGCCGCCCCTAAAGCCGCTGCCAAGAAGACCGCCGCCAAAGCACCTGCCGCCAAGCCTGCTTCTGCGCCCGCTGCAGCATCGGCCCAAACGACCCTCAATCCGCAAGCGGCCTGGCCTTTCCCCACGGCCAACAAGCCCTGACCGGATACGTAGGATCCGCATCAGGCTCGGTATCGCAAGGTACCGAGCCTTTTTTATGGGTAAAAGGCCAGCAAACGGTAGCCAACAATGCGCCCCTTGTTGGGGTTGTCGATGACCCGCACATCGACCGAGGTCGCCCACTCGCGCCCTGCAAATAGCACCCGGGATGCCGCGCCCAGTTCGACCGGGGTCAGCACCCGCCGAAACACCGCCTGCTCGTCGGAATCGGTCAGCACAAATTCGATCGCGGGCATCGCCAGATCCAGCGTAGCCTGGTTCTTGAGCACCAGGTTCAACCGGTAAGCATCCTCGTTTTGCAGGGCGCTCAGTGTGGAGCTGTCGATGACGATGGCGTCGATCTGCCGCAAAGCCTGCACCGTGCATCCCAGCCGGGCACAGGCCGCCTGTAGCCAGGGCCGGGCCTCGGGCCAGGTCGCAGCCAGACGGTCACGCCCCTGGAAAACGCCTTGCAGGCCCAGGACTACGACCAACAGCACCGCCGCTGCCACCCACAGCCTTCGCGTGACGGGCCGCGGCAGCACGGCCTGGGAAGGGGGTTCGCGGGTAAAGGAATAGCTGCCGCCCTCCACAGGTGCGGGCGGCAGATCAGGCGGGCTGTCCGGCACTGCATCTACCACGGTGGCGGGCAAGGAAACCGGCGGCTCCAGAACATCGGGTTCCGGAGGCAAGGCTGGCTCGGGTTCAAACTCTTCAGGCGGAATAGAGTCCGGGGCATCCTGCGCCAGTTCGGGCATGCTGACGGGCTCTGGAGGGGACTCGGCAAGTGCAGGAATGGGTAGTGGTGGCGGCACCTCGGGCATGGACCCTACTGGCTGGACCTCCAGATGCTCTGCTTCACTTTGCTGCAGATCGCCAGACGCATCGAATATTTCCGCGCAATGGCCACATCGCACCCAGCCTTCGGAGATGCGGAGCTGGTCAGGAACCACCTTGAACAGAGTCCCGCACACCGGGCAGCGTGTGATCAAGGCCATGGTCTGCGGGATGCGTGCTCGGGACTACACCGGCAGTGGCTTAGAGCCGTGCGGTCATCAAGACCCAGCCGTCTTGCGTGTCCGACACTTCCAGTGCGGCGTAGGGGGCGTAGGCCTCTTTCAATTCGTCGGTCTGGCGTTCCAGAATACCGGCCAGCACCAGGGCACCGCCAGGGGCCACATGGGCGCACAGCAGCGGGGCTAGCACCTTCAGCGGCGTGGCCAGAATATTCGCCAGCACGGTGCCGTACAGGCCTTGGGCCTGTTCCGGCAAACCGGCCTTGAGCTGCACATGGTTGGCATGGGCATTGAGCACGGTGGACTGCACCGCCGCATCGTCAATATCCACCGCATCGATATCGGTTGCGCCAAACTTGGCCGCGCCAATCGCCAAAATACCCGAACCGCAACCGTAGTCCAGCACCCGCGCCAAAGCGCCCGCTTCCTGCCGGGCAATCCAGCGCAGGCACATGCGGGTGGTGGGATGGGTGCCGGTGCCAAAGGCCAGGCCGGGGTCGAGGCGGATCACCCGCGTCGCCTCGGCGGGTGGCTCGTGCCAGGTGGGCACAATCCAGAAATCCGGCGTAATGTCCACCGGTGCAAACTGCGACTGGGTCAGGCGCACCCAGTCTTGCTCCGGCACCGGAACGATGCCCAGCAAGTCACAACCGGCAAAAAAGTCCTGCAGCGCCAAAACGTCTGCTGCATCACGCGCCAAGGCCTCGGTGGCAAACAGCGCCTGGATGCGCGAACGCTGCCAGCCGTCTTTGGGTGGCGGCATGCCGGGCTCGCCAAACAGGGCTTGTTCTGCATCGGTCTGAGCGTCCGCGTCTTCCACGCTCACGCTCAGGGCATCCAGGGCATCCAGCGCGTCGCTGACCATCTCGACCCGATCTTGCGGGCACATCAAACTGATTTCAAACATTGTTCAGATATTTAGCGCTTGTGCTGCGAGAGCCACTCTTCCAGGTAATGGATATTGGTACCGCCCGCCATGAACTTGGCGTCCACCATCAGCTCGCGGTGCAGCGGGATGTTGGTGTTGATGCCTTCGATCACGGTTTCCAGCAAGGCCGTGCGCATGCGCGCCATGGCCTGTTCCCGCGTGTCACCGTGCACGATGATCTTGCCGACCATGGAGTCGTAGTTCGGTGGCACATAGTAGTTGGTGTACACATGCGAATCCACACGCACGCCCGGGCCACCCGGTGGATGCCACATGGTGATGCGGCCAGGCGAGGGCGTGAACTTGTACGGATCTTCGGCATTCACCCGGCACTCAATGGCGTGGCCATGGATGCTGATCTGGCGCTGGGCGAAGGGCAGTTTTTCACCCGCCGCCACCATGATCTGGGTGCGGACGATGTCCACACCGGTAATCAGCTCGGTCACGGGATGCTCGACCTGCACGCGGGTATTCATTTCGATGAAATAAAACTCGCCGTTTTCGTACAGAAACTCGAACGTACCGGCTCCCCGGTAGCCAATTTTCTTGCAAGCGGCAGCACAACGTTCGCCAATGCGTTCGATGAGTTTGCGGGGAATACCGGGCGCGGGCGCTTCTTCCAGCACCTTCTGGTGGCGGCGCTGCATGGAGCAGTCGCGCTCGCCCAGGTAGACCACGTTGCGGAACTTGTCTGCAAGGATCTGGATTTCGATGTGGCGGGGGTTCTGGAGGTATTTCTCCATGTAGACCGCGCCATTGCTGAATGCCGCCAGGGCCTCGGCCTTGGTCATTTGCACCGCATTGATCAGGGCTGCTTCGGTGTGCACCACGCGCATGCCGCGGCCACCGCCGCCGCCTGCAGCCTTGATGATGACCGGGTAACCCACCGCCTTGGCAGTGCGCTTGATTACCACTGGATCGTCCGACAGTTCGCCTTCGGAGCCAGGCACGCAGGGCACGCCCGCTTTGATCATGGCCTGCTTGGCCGATACCTTGTCGCCCATCATGCGGATGTTCTCAGGCGTGGGGCCGATGAACTGGAAGCCGCTTTTTTCTACGCGCTCGGCAAAATCGGCGTTTTCGCTGAGGAAACCGTAGCCGGGGTGGATGGCCTCGGCGTCGGTCACTTCGGCCGCCGAAATCAGCGCGGGCATATTCAGGTAGCTCAAGGCCGAGGCCGCAGGCCCGATACACACCGCTTCGTCGGCCAGCTTGACGTACTTGGCCTCCCGGTCCGCCTCGGAATACACCATGACGGCCTTGATGCCCATTTCACGGCACGCCCGCTGGATGCGAAGGGCGATCTCCCCCCGGTTTGCAATCAGTATTTTTTTAAACATGCGCCACCAAACTCTGTGGGTTTACTCGATCACGTACAAAGGTTGGCCGTATTCGACGGCCTGGCCGTTTTCGCACAGCATTTGCACCACGGTGCCCGCTTTGTCGGCCTCGATTTCGTTCAGTATCTTCATCGCTTCGATGATGCAGATGGTGTCGCCTTCCTTGACCTGGCTGCCCACTTCCACAAAGGACTTGGCGCCAGGGCTGGACGAGCGGTAGAAAGTGCCGACCATGGGCGACTTGACCACATGGCCTGCGGGAGCCGCAGGGGCTGCCGGGACCACGTCCACTGCCTGGGGTGCCGCCGCCATCACCGGCGCCGCCACCATCGCGGGCTGGGCGGTTTGGTACACCATGGCACCACCACCCTTGACGATGCGGACCTTGCCCTCGGCTTCGGTAATTTCCAGTTCTGACACGTTGGAATCAGACACCAGGTCGATCAACGTTTTGAGTTTGCGCAAATCCATAAAACCTCCAGCCACGATGCTTGAAAAGGGGTGGAATCTACCCTAATTTCATACAACGATCGTTTATTTCTTTTATTTACATCGACAGACTGCCGCAAAAGACAGTCCTCATGGGGCAAGTCTGCCACCGAATGCGCTATTTCAACTCCGCCCAGACCCGTAAATCTTCAGGGTTAACCCGACCCATTTTACGATGGAGCACCGTACCACCCGACCCGAGCACCACGGTAAAGGGCAAGCCCCCCGCCAGGTTACCCAGTGATCGCCCCAGCTCGGTGCCACCCAGGCCCGCCATGGCGATGGGATAATTGACCGGCGTTTTTTGTAAAAATGTGCGTACCGAGCTGGGTTGGTCCACCGCCAAGCCCACCACTTGCCAGCCATTGGCCGCATTTTCTTGAAAGAAGCGGTTGATCATGGGCATTTCTTCCACGCACGGCGGGCACCAGGTGGCCCAGAAATTCAGCAGCACGGGGCGTCCACGCAAAGCCTGCATCGCCAGCGGCGTACCCTGCGGAGTGTCAAAACTGAGCCGCCACAGCGCTTCTTCTACGCCCGACAGCAGGGGCGCGGACTGGTATCTCCACCAGGCCACGCCCGCACCCGCCAGCCCGGCAGCAGCAGCCACCCCGGCCATGAGCCGACGGCGTGAAGCGGCCATCATGGCGCGTCCTGCGCCAGCAAGCGGCGCACGGCGGCGGTGTCGCCGCGGGGGGCACGGCCTTTGGCGTCGGGCTTCAAGGCCCCGCGCAGGTCGTCCAGGTCGTAGACCATGAAGTGCACGCCCACCGTTTCGCCCAGCTCCGGGCTCAGACTGGCAAAACTCAATGCCTCGACGGGCTCGCCCCGAAACCCGGTGACGGTGGCCGGCGTGTAGGGCACGCGATGGTCGATCAGCGCAATCTCGGCCGATTTGGAGTCGTCACAAAACAACTGGATCGCCACGTCCGACAAGCGCGTGGCCGTGCCCTGCCACACCGCACCACACAAATGCGGCCGAAACCGCTCCATGCGCTCCATCCAGACCAGGGCCAATTGGCGCAGGGCGCGCAACTCGGCGGGCTGGGTGTCGCCACAAAACAGGTCGATATAGGCCCGCACCGCGTCTTCCACGGTGTCGTTGCCGGGCAAAGCCGCGCGGCCTGCGCCCAGTTGCGCGGCGGCACGGCGCTTGGCCGGCCCGTATTCCAGGCCTTCTTCGACCACCATGCGGGCGGCGGTCTCGGCGATCTCTAAGGTCAGTGCATCCATGCTTTCGATTTTGCCTTTTTTCACAATCCGGGTCGGGCCAGGGGCCACCCCTAAAATCCCCGCATGCACATTCATATTTTGGGTATTTGCGGCACCTTCATGGGGGGGTTGGCCGCGTTGGCGCGGGAGGCTGGGCACCGGGTGACGGGCTGCGACGCGGGGGTCTACCCCCCCATGAGCGACCAGTTGCGCGCGCTGGACATCGGGCTGATCGAAGGTTTCTCGGCCGACCAGTTGGCACTGGAGCCCGACATGTTCGTGGTCGGCAATGTGGTGTCGCGCGCCCGCGCAGCCGACGGCACGCCGAAGTTTCCGCTGATGGAGGCCATTCTGGACGCGGGCCTGCCCTACACCAGCGGCCCGCAATGGCTGGCCGAGCACGTGCTGCAAGACCGCCATGTGCTGGCGGTGGCGGGCACCCACGGCAAAACCACCACCACCGCGATGCTGGCCTGGGTGCTGGAGCACGCCGGGCTGCAGCCGGGCTTTCTGGTCGGTGGCGTGCCGCTGAATTTCGGGGTGTCCGCCCGGCTGGGCGCAGGCAAGACCTTTGTGATCGAGGCCGACGAATACGACACCGCCTTCTTCGACAAGCGCAGCAAGTTTGTGCACTACCGCCCACGCACGGCGGTGCTGAACAACCTGGAATTCGACCACGCGGATATTTTTGATGACCTGCCCGCCATCGAGCGCCAGTTCCACCACCTGCTGCGCACCGTGCCCAGCACCGGCCGGGTGGTGACTAACGGGCTGGAGGAAAGCCTGGCCCGCGTGCTGCACCAGGGCTGCTGGAGCGAGGTACGCAGCTTTGGCGCGGCGGTGAGCGACTTCACCGCCCAGGGCGAACCCCACCACTTTGAGGTGCTGCAGCACGGAAAGCCGGTGGCCAAAGTGGAATGGGCACTGGGCGGCGTGCACAACCAGCTCAATGCGCTGGCCGCCATCGCCGCCGCCGACCATGTGGGCGTGCCTGCCGACGTGGCAGCCCGGGCGCTGGGCGCGTTCCAGAACGTGAAGCGGCGCATGGAAGTGATAGGCAGCGTGCGCGGCATCACCGTGTACGACGACTTTGCCCACCACCCCACTGCCATCCGCACCACGGTGGACGGACTGCGCCGCCGCATCGGGCCGGGCCAGCGCATCCTGGCGGTGTTTGAGCCGCGCAGCAACACCATGAAACTGGGGGCGATGAAAGCCCAGCTGCCGTGGAGCCTGGAAGATGCCGACCTGGCGTTTTGCCACAGCGGCGGCCTGGGCTGGGATGCCCGCAGCGCGCTGGAACCCATGGGTGACCGGGCCCAGGTGGCCGACACAGTAGCTGCACTGGTGGTGCAGGTGGTAGCAGCCGCCCAGCCAGGCGACCACATCCTGTGCATGAGCAACGGCGGCTTTGGCGGCATCCACGCCAAACTGTTGAGCGCACTACAAAATTAGTAGCTTCTCGTGCTTATGGAATAAGCACGGGAGGCACTTTTTATCTCTAACTCCCTAACGCACCCGCAATCGCTATTCCGGACTGGTGGTGTCGCCCGCGACCAGGGGCGCGGCGTAACGCGAGTCTGCCGGGGTCCGGGTATTAACGGCGTTTTCGGACAGCGACGACGGATCAAACACCGAGGAGCGCTGGTTGGCCGAAGACAGCCAATTCACTTCGCCCGAGGCGGTAGACAGCGCGCCGTCAAAATACAGGCTGACCAGGTCGCGTCCCAACTGCTCGGGGTTCAGGCCGCTTTGCAGCAACTGCTCCAGGCTGCAGGGACCGATCTCCAGCGCGCGCAACACCGTGCGCTGGGAGTCCTTGAGCCAGGCCTCGGGGACCAAGGGCTGGCGCAGCAGCCTCAGGGCATCGGTTTTGAACACCGTGGGTAACAGATCGACAGCAGAGTGCTGGGCAAACTGCCACATCACCTCCCGTAAACCCACTTTCTGGAACCGGGATGGCAGGGGCTCGGAATCGGGGCCCCGCACGTCCCACCCCGCCTGCTCCAACTGCACCGGACTGGCATCTGCCAAGTAGTCGATGCGACGCTTGGGTATATCCACCACCGCCAACAAAACGCCCTGGTGCGTCAGCTCGTAAGCCACGAGCGACAGGTTGCCCACCCGCTGGTGCAGCAATGCCCCCAGAAAATACTGCGCCCGCAAAGGCTGCAACCAGGTTTCGAACTTTTTCAGCACCATGCGCACCGCCCGCTCGGACTCGGGCTCAAACGTGGTCAAGGGCTCGATCTCGGGGGCCGATAGGGGCCTGGTGAAGGCCAGTGGCCGGTCTACCTGGTCCAGATGGAGCAATAGTTCAGATTCAGCGCTGCGGCTGTCGGGTACGGTCAGGGTGCCGTCATCGTGCAGCCGGGCGGCACCACCATTGATGCACCAGGCATCGGCTTCGGCAAATTTGGCCACCCGCCAGGCAGGCAGACTGGTTGGCTGGTAGGGTAAGACGGCCACCAAAGCGGCCCGCTGCTGCGGAGACAGCCCCGCCAAACCCAGCCAGAAAATAGGTCGATCCAGTACCATGCTGCTGCTCCGTTCACAAAATCAACGTACCGGCTCCGCAGGGGTGCCGGTACGCGCATCCGGTATCAGCTTACCCGACGTGCCTGGACTGCGGCAGACAAAATTTCCAGGGTCTGCAAAGATTGGTCCCAGCCCAGGCAGGCATCGGTGATGCTCTGGCCGTAGGCCAGCGATTTCTGGTCGGTCTTGCCGGGGGTGAACTTCTGAGCGCCTTCGACCAGGTGGCTTTCCACCATCAGGCCGAACACTTGGCGCGAACCACCGGCCACCTGGACGGCGATGTCACGGGCCACTTCGATTTGCTTTTCGTGCTTTTTGCTGCTGTTGGCGTGGCTGCAATCGACCATCAGGGTGGCGGGCATCTGGGCGGCGCTGAGCTCGGCACAGGCGGCGGCCACGCTGGCGGCATCGTAGTTAGGCGCTTTGCCGCCACGCAGAATGACGTGGCAATCCTTGTTGCCATTGGTCTGCACGATGGCGACCTGGCCGTTTTTATGCACCGACAGGAAGTGGTGGCCACGGGCCGCCGCCTGGATGGCATCGGTGGCAATGCGGATATTGCCGTCGGTGCCGTTCTTGAAGCCGATGGGGGCCGACAGGCCGGAGGCCAGTTCGCGGTGCACCTGGCTCTCGGTGGTGCGCGCGCCAATCGCGCCCCAGGCGATCAGGTCGCCGATGTACTGGGGCGAGATCACGTCCAGGAACTCGCTACCGGCGGGCAGGCCCAGGCGGTTGATGTCGATCAGCAACTGGCGGGCGATGCGCAGGCCTTCGTCGATGCGGTAGGTTTCATCGAGGTAGGGGTCGTTGATCAGGCCCTTCCAGCCCACCGTGGTGCGGGGCTTCTCGAAGTACACGCGCATCACGATCTCCAGCGTGTCGGCGTATTTCTCGCGTTGCACCATCAGGCGGCGCGCGTACTCCATGGCGGCGGCCGGGTCGTGGATGGAGCAGGGGCCAATCACCACCAGCAAGCGGTCGTCGGTGCCCGCCATGATGTTGTGGATGTTTTTGCGGGTGGTGGTGATCAGTGTCTCGACCGGCGTGCCGCTGATGGGGAAGAAGCGGATGAGGTGTTCTGGAGGGGGTAGCACGGTAATGTCCTTGATGCGTTCGTCGTCGGTTTTGCTGGTTTTTTCGACGCTCGCATACCAGTTGTCGCTGCTGGGGTGGGTCTTGGCATTCATGGGCTGCTCCTGTGGGTTTTATAAAAAAGGGACGAAAAATGGATGAAAGAGGGACGTAAAAAAACCGCCTGAGAGCTTGAGGCTCCGGCGGTTTTCATGAAGGGCTTGCTTGTCTACAACTGAGCCTCTCATCCGCCGGGGACCGAGAACCAAAAGTAAAAGTAGGCAAACACGCTTTGATGCATAGCGGCTCAATGTACCACAGGCAATTTAAGCTGTGCCGCCGACCGTCAGGCCATCAATGCGCAAGGTAGGCTGGCCCACGCCCACCGGCACGCTCTGGCCTTCCTTGCCGCAGGTGCCCACACCAGGGTCGAGCTTCATGTCGTTGCCGATCATGCTGACCTTCTTCAGGCACTCGGGGCCGCTGCCCACGATGGTCGCGCCCTTCACCGGGTACTGGATCTTGCCGTTTTCCACCCAGTAGGCTTCGCTGGCCGAAAACACGAACTTGCCCGAGGTGATGTCCACCTGGCCGCCACCAAAGTTGCTGGCGTACAGGCCTTTTTTGATGCTGCCGATGATTTCCTGCGGGTCTTTGTCGCCGCCCAGCATGTAGGTATTGGTCATGCGCGGCATGGGAATGTGGGCGTAGCTCTCGCGGCGGCCATTGCCGGTGGGCTTGACACCCATCAGGCGGGCGTTCATCGCGTCCTGGATGTAGCCCTTCAAGATGCCGTCTTCGATCAGCACATTGCGCTGGCTTGCGCAGCCTTCGTCATCCACATTCAGCGAGCCGCGGCGGTCGGAAATTGTGCCGTCGTCCAGCACCGTCACGCCCTTGGCGGCCACACGCTGGCCGATGCGGCCACTGAACGCGCTGGAGCCCTTGCGGTTGAAGTCGCCTTCCAGTCCGTGGCCAATGGCCTCGTGCAGCAGGATGCCGGGCCAGCCGGAACCCAGCACCACCGTCATCACGCCAGCGGGGGCAGGGCGAGATTCAAGGTTGGTCAGGGCGGCGTGCACGGCGGCATCGACGTATTCATTGAGCATGGCATCGTCGAAGTAGGCCAGGCCGAAGCGACCACCGCCGCCGCCCGAACCCATTTCGCGGCGCACTACGCCCTTGACCGTGGCCTCGGCAATCACGGTGACGCTCAGGCGCACCAGAGGGCGCACATCGGCGGCCAGGGTGCCATCGGCACGCGCGACCATCACCACGTCGTATTCGGCGGCCAGCCCGGCCATGACCTGGGCTACGCGCGGGTCTTTGGCGCGGGCGAGCTTTTCCACCCGCTCCAGAAGCTTCACTTTAGCCGTGCTGTCCAGCGTGGCAATCGGGTCTACGCCCATATACAAGCTGCGGCTTTTTGCTACTTTTTGTGTAGCTACCTTCGCCCGTCTGTTCTGCGCAGCAGCCGAAATAGACCGCACAGTGCGCGCCGCGTCGAGCAGGGCCGCTTCGGAGATGTCGTCGGAGTAGGCAAAGGCGGTTTTCTCGCCGCTCACGGCGCGCACGCCCACACCCTGGTCGATGCTGAAGGACCCGGTTTTGACGATGCCCTCCTCCAGGCTCCAGCCCTCGCTGCGGGTGTACTGGAAGTACAGGTCGGCATCGTCCACTTTGTGTGCCGTGATTTCCGCCAGCGCCCGGCCCAGGTGGGCAGGTGTCAGACCAAAAGGCTCCAACAAGAGCGATTGGGCAATGGCAAGACGTTCGAGTGTGGGTTCGCGAGAGATCATGTTGTCCATTATAGGAAGCGCCCCCCGGCGCAAAAAAGCCAAGGGCATTGCTGCCGCGGATTTGATCCCCATCACCCCAGTGTGGCTCAAGGGTCAGGGCCGATCACAGCAGAAATGCCAGCGCCATTTGCCAACGTGCCCTCTTACCAATCCACTATTTTGTACGCAATTTATTTTTCTGAAAAACTAATTGAAACATTGAATACAAATTAATGTAAATTTTTCAGATGTACGGTGTTACCTTCATCCGGTCAATTCTGCGGCCGCGAAATTGGCGGACCTGACAACCCTCCATCCATCCGTGAAAGAAATATGCACCCACAAGCAACATCCTCCATTTCGGCCTTGTCTGCCCATGAAATCGACCAGGTCAGCGGCGCAGGCTTTTTGGGCGGCCTGATAGGCAGCACCTTGCACACTGCCAACGTGGTCACCAACCAGGCGCTGAACACCGCAGTCATTTCGTCCGTGGGCCAGACCTTCAATCTGCTCGGACCGGTCGGTGTCGGCATCCACCAGGCAGCCGATACCGGCGGCTTCGTGGTCTTCCAGACGGTGGAAGCCGTAGCCACCGCCGTGGGCGGCCCGCAGGGCCCGGTGCCATACCACTACTACACCGAATGGCCCTGATCCGGCGTTAGTTCCCCGACCGGGCCGCCCTAGGGTTGGACCCGGTCCCTCCCCATACCTTTGTCGCCATCGGGTCTGTCGGTACATGCCTTGGCGGCATTCCTTGCACATGTATGTTCTACACCCCGTCCACCGACCGCCGCAATTTTCTGGCCCGCGCGAGCCTGCTGGGGGCCTGGCTGCCCTTCTCCCAGCTCGGCACCGCCCATGCGGTCGCCAACTGCGCTGTGCCACCCGCCTTTCCGAACCAGATTCCCCTGTACCGGCAAAGCTTCAAGAACTGGGCGGGCGACATCGCCGTGGACGATGTCTGGACCTGCGCACCCCGCTCGGCTGACGAGGTGGTAGAGGTCGTCAACTGGGCGCGCAACGCGGGCTATAAGGTGCGCCCGCGCGGCATGATGCACAACTGGTCGCCGCTCACCATGGCCGCGGGCACGGCAGCCTGTGCCGCGGTGCTGCTGCTGGACACGACCCAGCACCTGACTGCCGTGACCGTGGACACCCAAAGCGCTCCCTGCACGGTGACCGCCCAGACCGGCATCACCATGCAGGCCTTGCTGGAGCGCCTGGAGACCTCCGGGCTCGGCCTGACTGCCGTGCCCGCCCCCGGCGACCTGACCCTGGGCGGCGTGCTGGCCATCGACGGCCACGGCACGGCGGTGCCCGCCAAGGGTGAATCCCGCCAGGCCGGGCAGACCTATGGCTCAGTCAGCAACCTCGTACTTTCGCTTACGGCCGTGGTGTTCGACAGCGCGCAGCAGAAATATGTGTTGCGCAACTTCGCCCGCAATGACCCGAATATCGCGCCCCTGCTGGTGCACCTGGGCCGGGCTTTCATCGTGGAGGCCCGCTTGCAGGTGGGCACCAACCAGCGCCTGCGCTGCCAAAGCCGCATGGACATTGCGGCCACAGAACTGTTTGCGCAGCAGGGCAGCGGCGGGCGCACTTTCACCAGCTTCCTGGACAGCGGGGGCCGGGTCGAAACCATTTGGTTTCCCTTCACGGCCTTTCCGTGGCTCAAGGTCTGGAGCGTCGCGCCGACCAAGCCGCTGCTGGCACGCCGCGTGTGGGGGCCTTTCAACTACGTGTTCTCGGACAATGTCCCGTTCGAAGTGACCGACCTGCTCGCCCGCATCGTGCGGGGCGAGCCCGGGCTCACTCCGCTGTTCGGGCAGGCCCAGGCGAAAGTCTCGGCGCTGGGTTTGGCCAGCACCTTGTCGCTGGACCTGTGGGGCTGGTCCAAGGACTTGCTGCTCTACGTCAAGCCCACCACCTTGCGCGTCACGGCCAATGGCTATGCGGTGCTGACGCGGCGCGCGGATGTGCAGCGCACCCTGTATGAATTCACCAGCTTCGACCAGTCGCGGGTGGAGGCCTGGCAGCGCAGTGGCAAGTACCCGATGAACGGCCCGGTCGAGATCCGGGTGACCGGCCTGGACCAGCCCGGCGACGTCGCCATGGCGGGTGCAGTAGCCCCCGCGCTGTCGGCCGTGCGGCCCCGGCCAGACCACCCCGAGTGGACGGTGGCGGTGTGGTTCGACATCCTCACCGTACCCGGCACCCCGCATGCCAACGCCTTCTACCGCGAGATCGAGCAGTGGATGCTGTCCAACTTCTCGGGCAGCTACGCCGCCGTGCGGCCTGAATGGTCCAAAGGCTGGGGCTACACCGATACCGCCGCCTGGGATGATGCAACGACCCTCGGCTACAGCGTGCCGCAGGCCTACCGCGACGGGCAAGCCATCGGAACCCGCTGGGAAGATGCCCAGGCGGCCTATAACCGGCACGACCCCTACCGCGTCTTCAGCTCGCCGCTGCTGGACCGCCTGCTGCCTTGAACCCGTCGGGCAGCCACACCACTGCGACCACCCAGCCGCTATTTCGGTCCGAGGCACTAGACCGGCAGCACCGCCACTGGCTCGGCACCATCACCATGGTGCGGCCCCTGAGCTACAGCCTGTGGACCGCGCTGGCCTGTGGCATGGGGCTGCTGGTGGTGGGCTTTTTCATCTGGGGCAGCTACACCCAGCGCAGCACCTTGTCGGGCCAGTTGATGCCGTCCACCGGGCTGGTGCGGGTGCATGTGCCGCAGGCTGGCGTGGTGCTGCGCATGCGGGTCGAAGAAGGCCAGAGCGTGCAGCAGGGGCAGGCCCTGTTCGAGCTGGGCAGCGACCGCCAGTCTGCCAGCGGCCCCCCAGGCAGCGGCGTGCAGGCCACGGTAAGCGCGCGCGTGCGGCAACGCGGCGATTCGCTCCAGGCCCAGATGGCCCAGACCCTGGCCTTGCAGGCCCAGGAGAAAACCGCCCTGGCGACCCGGCTGGCGCTGCTGAAGACGCAAGGCGACACCCTGGACGCGCAGATCGCCAGCCAGCGCCAGCGCACCACCCTCGCCGCCGAATCGGAAGCCCGCTCTTCCGGCCTGGTGGCGCAAGGTTTTTACTCCAAAGAACAGGCCCAATTGCGGCAGTCCGAATGGCTGGACCAGCGGGTCAAGCTGCAAGGCCTGCTGCGCGAACAGGAAAGCACCACCCAGGAGATCCAGGCGCGCAGCGACGAACTACGCGCCCTGCCCCTGCGCCACCAGGCCCAACGGGCCGAACTGGACCGCAACCGCCTGGGCGTGGAGCAGGAACTGGCCGAGAGCGAGTCGCTGCGGCAGTTGGTCATCCACGCGCCGCAAGCCGGGGTGGTGACGGCCATCGTGGCCGAAGCCGGGCAGAACGTGGACCCCACGCGGGCGCTGCTCAGCATCGTGCCTGCGGGCTCGGTGCTGCAGGCCCACCTGTATGCGCCCAGCCGGGCCATGGGCTTCCTGCGCGTGGGTGACACGGTGCGCCTGCGCTACCAGGCCTACCCGTACCAGAAGTTCGGCCAGGCACAGGGCGTGGTGTCGGCGATTGCCAAAACAGCGCTGCCCGCGGCCGAACTGGCGGCCACCGGCGCGCTGCCCAGCGCCGCAGCGGCGCAAAACGAGCCGCTGTACCGCGTCACGGCCACCCTGCAGTCGCAAACCATGCGCGCCGCCCAGCGGACATGGCCTTTGCAGGTGAGCATGGTGGTGGAAGCGGATGTGATGCAGGAAAACCGCCGCCTTTATGAGTGGGTGCTGGAGCCGCTGTACGGCATGGCGGGCAAGCTGTGAGGCCCCCGTGCTGAACCGACTCGCCCTGGGGCTGCGCCGTGCACCGCCCCTGGTGCTGCAGACCGAAGCCACCGAATGCGGCCTGGCCTGCCTGGCCATGGTGGCGCGTCACCACGGCGACCAGACCGACCTGGCCACCCTGCGCCAGCGTTTCCCGGTGTCGCTCAAGGGCGCGACACTGGCGCAACTGCTGCAGATCGCGCAGCAGATGCAGCTCGGCAGCCGACCGGTCAAGCTGGCGCTGCACGACCTGGGCCAACTCAAACTACCCTGCGTGCTGCACTGGGACTTCAACCATTTTGTGGTGCTGTCGGCGGTGGGCAAGCGCCACGTGACGGTGCTGGACCCAGCGCACGGCGAGCGGCAGCTGTCGATGGCTGAAGTGTCCGGCGCGTTCACGGGTGTGGCGCTGGAGCTGTGGCCGGATGTGGACTTCAGCCCCAAAGAGGCCCCGCCATCCGTCAAGCTGGGTAGCCTGCTGGGGCGGGTGACCGGCCTGTACCGCTCTTTTGCGCAGATTTTGCTGCTGTCGCTGGTGCTGGAAGCCTTCGCACTGACCAGCCCGTTTTTCATGCAATGGGTGGTGGACCTCGTGATAGTTGGCCAAGACCGCGACCTGCTGAGCGTACTGGTTGTGGGTTTTGGCCTGCTGATGCTGATGCAGCAGGCGGTGTCGGCGGCCCGCAGCTGGACCCTGATGGGCATGGGCACCACGCTGAGCGTGCAATGGCGCGCCAATGTCTTCAGCCATTTGCTGCGCTTGCCCACCCAGTACTTCGAGCGCAGGCACCTGGGCGACGTGGTGTCGCGCTTCGGGGCGGTGGACAGCATCCAGTCCACGCTGACCACGGCCTTCCTGGGCGCGGTGCTGGACGGGCTAATGGCCGCCATCACGCTGGTGATGATGTCCATCTACAGCCCCACACTCGGCGGCATCGCCTGCGCGGCCATGCTGCTGTACCTGCTGGGGCGCGGGGTGTGGTACGGGCCGCTGCGGCGCGCCACCGAGGCCGAAATCGTGCACGGCGCACGCCAGCAAAGCCATTTTCTGGAAACCGTGCGGGGGGTGAAGACCATCCAGCTGTTCCAGCGGCAGGACGAACGCCGCGCCACCTGGCTCTCGCTGCTGATCGAGCAGGTCAATGCCGGGCTGCGCACGCAAAAGCTGCGGCTGCTCTACCAGCAGTGGAACGGCTTGCTGTTCGGTGTGGAGAACCTGCTGGTGGTCTGGCTGGGTGCCACCATGGTGATCGAAGGCCGTTTCACTGTGGGGGCCCTGCTGGCTTTCATGGCCTACAAGACCCAGTTCGACAGCCGCGTGGGCGGACTGATCGACAAGTTTTTCGAGTTCCGCATGCTGCGGCTGCAGGGCGATCGGCTGGCCGACATCGTGCACACGCCCCCCGAACCCACCCAGGGCCTGCACCCGGGCCAACCCGGTGCCGCGCAGCGCCCGGCCGACATCGAGATCCGTGGCCTGCGCTTTGCCTACAGCGCCTACGAGCCCGAAGTGCTCCAGGGCCTGGACCTGCACATCGCGGCGGGGGAGTCGGTAGCCCTCATCGGGCCCTCGGGCTGCGGCAAGACCACCCTGGTACACCTGCTGCTGGGGGTGCTGGCCCCCACCGCTGGAGAGATCCGCATCGGCGGCGAGCCCCTGCCGCACCTGGGCCTGGACCGGCTGCGCGCCATGGTTGGCACGGTGATGCAGGATGACGTACTGTTTGCCGGGTCGATTGCCGAGAACATTGCCTTTTTCGACCCGCAGGCAGACCGGGGCTGGATCGAAACCTGCGCCCACATGGCCGCCATCGGCGACGACATTGCCCAGATGCCCATGCACTACAACACCCTGGTGGGCGACATGGGCACGGTGCTATCGGGCGGCCAGCGCCAACGCATCCTGCTGGCGCGCGCCCTCTACAAACGGCCCCGCATCCTGCTGCTGGACGAAGCCACCAGCCACCTGGACGTGGCCCGGGAACGGCTGGTCAACCAGGCGATCCAGTCGCTGCAACTTACCCGCATCATCGTGGCACACCGGCCCGAAACCATTGCCAGTGCCGACCGGGTGGTTGCGCTACAGCACGGCAAAGTGGCGCTGGATGCCCCGGTGGCGACGATGTTTCCGCACCCGGCAGACTGACTAGGTCAGGACTGCACCAGCCGCCGGGCCTTGGCGATCGACATCAGAATGCCCAGCCCCAGCCCCAGCGTGACCATGGCCGTGCCGCCATAGCTGATGAAGGGCAAGGGCACGCCGACCACCGGCAGGATGCCACTGACCATGCCCATGTTGACGAAGGCGTAGGTGAAGAAAATCAGGGTCACGCTGCCCGCCAGCAGGCGCGAGAACAGGGTGGGCGCGTCCATGGCAATCACCAGCCCGCGCAGGATCAGAAACAAAAATCCGGATATCAGCAGCAGGTTGCCGATCAGGCCAAATTCTTCGGAAAAAGCCGCAAAAATAAAGTCGGTGGTGCGCTCGGGGATGAATTCCAGGTGGGTTTGCGTGCCCTGCATGAAGCCCTTGCCCAGTACCCCACCCGAGCCGATGGCAATCATGCCCTGGATGATGTGAAAACCCTTGCCCAGGGGGTCGCGGCTGGGGTCCATCAGGGTGCAGATGCGCTGCTGCTGGTAGTCGTGCAGCACCACCCAGCGCACGCCGTCGGCGCACAGCGCGGGCTCGTTCCACACCACCAGGCCAATGGCCACCAGCCCCAGCAGCACCGGCGGCACGATCAGCTTCCAGCTCAGACCGGCAAAGAACAGCACCGACAACCCGGTGGTCATGACCAAAATGGCCGTGCCCAGGTCTGGCTGCTTGACGATCAACCCCACCGGCACCGCCAGCAGCAGGCCACCCACCAGAAAGTCCAGTGGCCGCAGCTGTCCTTCGCGCCGCTGGAACCACCAGGACAGCATCAAAGGCATGGCGATTTTGAGAATTTCACTGGGCTGGATGGTGATGCCCAGGTTCAGCCAGCGTCGGGCCCCTTTTTTGGTCACGCCAAAAATGGCCACTGCAATCAGCAGGGCCACACCCACGGTGTACAGCGGCACAGCAAACGCCATCAACCGCTGCGGCGGGATTTGTGCCACCACAAACAGGATGGTCCCCGCCAGCAGCATGTTGCGGCCATGGTCCACAAAGCGCGTGCCGTGGTCGAAACCCGAGGAATACATGGTCAACAGGCCCGCACAGACCAGCATGAAGACGGCAAACGCCAGAGGACCATCAAAGCCGCGAAACAGCGGCCCAATACGCTGCCACAGCGGAGGTTTTTCAAAGACAACAGACATCCCGCGATTATCGCGGCTGCAAGGGGTTTGTCTCGGCTAGCCCGCCAGAACCCGGTTCTTGCCGTTGCGCTTGGCCAGGTACATGGCCTGGTCGGCGCGTTTGATGCAATCGGTGCCCGACTCGCTTTCGGCCAGCTGCGCCACTCCGGCGCTGAAGGTGATCAGCACCTTCTGGTTGTCGCGCAAAAAGAATTTCTTGGTCAGCTCGCGCTGCAGCCGGGTCAGGGCACCCACGCCTAGCTCGAGCAGGGTGTCGGGCAGCACGATAACAAATTCTTCGCCACCGTAACGGGCCAGGGTGTCTTGGGGCCGCATGGATTCGCGGGTAACGGTGGCCAGGTGGGTCAGGGCCTCGTCCCCAGCCTCGTGGCCCAGGTCGTCGTTGAGCTTCTTGAAGTTGTCGATATCCAGCAGCGCCAGGCACAGCGGCGTACCCTTGCGCCGGGCGTTGGCGATTTCGCGCTGGATGGCTTCGTCCAGCCCGCGGCGGTTGAGTGCGCCCGTCAGCGGGTCGTGCCGGGCCTGGGCACTGACGCGGTCCAGCTCCAGGTGCAGCTTGCTGATTTCGGCCTCGGCCTGTTCGGTTTTAGCGCGCATGGCCTGGAGCTGGTCGCGCGAGTTTTGCGTGTCCAGCGCCATGCTGCGGGTAGCACTGAGAGCGGTTTGCAGCACCGGGCCAAGTTCTTCAATCGTACGCACCTGCTCGATCTGGCGCGCGCACTCTTCAATTTTGCCGTGGTAAACACCGCTGGACTCGCCCATCAGCGACAGCCGGTCCACAAACGCGGCCAGCAACTGGCGCATTTGCGTCTGGGCCTCAACGGCGCGGGCCTTGGCCTCGGACTGCTTGCCGATCACATCCACCAGCCGCCGCTGCACGTCGTCCAGGCGGCGCAGGCTCAGGGGTGGGGTGGATGCCAGCACCAGTGCGTCGATCTGGCCGCGCAACCACTGGTCGTCCATGCAGAGCTCGCCAATATTGGTAAACACCAGGTGCAGCAACTGCAACAAGGCATTCTTGATCTCGAACTGGTCTTCGGCCGTGAACGACAACCGGTGGGTGAAGTTGGCCAGCATGGTCTTGGTGCGCGGCAAATCCGGCACCGGCTGGCGGATGAACCCCAGCAGCTCGCGGGCCTGCTCCAGAAAACGCGGGTCGTCGGTACCCAGCGCAGGCAAGGCGTTATCGATCAGGCGGGCGATTTGCTCCATGAACTCGGGGGTCAGCGCCGGGTTGCCCGGGCTGCTGGTCGGGCTGGTCAGAGCCCCCATTCCGCTGTCACCAAAACCCGAGTTACCGTTGGAGGCGGTGCTGAGCATGCCAAATCCAGCATACCCTACCAAGGCGTTTTGCACACCGTCCCAGCTGCGCTGGGTGATGGCCGATTCGAGCAGGCCGCACTGCTTTTGCTGGCCGGGGTTTTTGGCGGGCAAGGCCGCCGCAATCAGGCGCAGACGTTCAAACGGGAAGTGCGCAGGCACCATGGTGCCCGCCACTTCGTGGTACAGCGTCTGGTAGTTTTCAGGCGTGGGAGCCAACTTTTTGACACTGAGCAACCGGAAGGTTTCGCGGGCGATTTCGGCAGGGGATCGTTCAGCCATGGAGCTTTGTAATTAATCTTTCGGGACTTGCGCCTCCCAGAGACGGCTATCGTAACGGCTCAACCCGCTATTTCAAAGCCGCGAGTGCATACGATTTTGATAGCATCTTCGCATGCTTACGCCCCATTTTGCTACCCATCTGCTGTATCTCCATGGCTTTCGCTCATCGCCGCAGTCGGCCAAAGCCCGGCAAGTGGCCGCACGCGTGCAAACGCAGCACCCGGGTGTGACCTGGTGGTGCCCGCAACTTCCGCCGTCGCCCAGGCAGGCTATCGACCTGCTGTGCCAGGGCACCGCCGATTGGCCGTGGGAGACGATGGCCGTAGTCGGCTCGTCTTTGGGCGGCTTTTACGCCACCTGGATTGCTGAGCACACGGGCTGCAAAGCGGTGCTGCTGAACCCCGCGGTGAACCCGGCGCGGGATCTGGCCCGGTACATCGGCGAGCAGACCAGTTGGCAAAACCCGCAAGAGCGGTTTTTCTTCGAACCCGCCTTCATTGGCGAACTGCAGGCCCTCACCCTGCACAACCAGCCCCCGCCCGACCGCTACCGGGTGCTGATCGCCAAGGGCGACGAGGTGCTGGACTGGCGTGAGATGGCGGCCCGTTATGCCAGCGCCCAACCTACGCTGCTGGAGGGCGGCGACCACGCGCTGAGCGACTTCGATGCACTCATCGACGGGGTGTTTCGCTTTCTCAACCTGTTGCCCGGCCCATCGCCCCAATAAACCGGCCGCCCAGCATGGGAGAATTCAGCCCATGTTTGCATTATTTGAAGAAGCCGGAAAATTCATGGCCGGGCGCATCTTGTCCGAAGCGGAGTCGTCCGCGCAGGTCGAGCTCGACAGTGGCAAGCGGGTCAAGGTCAAGGCCGCCAACCTGCTGCTGAAGTTCGACAAGCCCACGCCCGCCATCCTGTTGCAGAGTGCCCAACTGGTCGCCGCCGACATTGAGCTGGAGATGGCCTGGGAGTTCGCCCCCGAGGACGACTTTGGCTTTGCCGACCTGGCGCGCGACTATTTCAGCCTTAACGCCACGCTGGAGCAGCAAACCGCCATGCTGTTGCGCCTGTTTGACGCGCCGCATTACTTCCGCCGCGCGGGCAAGGGGCGGTTTCGCAAAGCTTCGGCCGAGATCCTGCAACTCGCGCTGGCCGCCATCGAAAAGAAACAGCAGCTTGCTATACAAATAGCACGCTGGGCGGAGGAGCTAAGCCAGGGCTCATGCCCACCAGCCGTGCGTGAGCAGCTATACAAAATACTGTTCAAACCCGATAAAAACGGGCCTGAATACAAGGCTGTGGTCGAGGCCTCCCGCGCCACCCACAAGGCGCCGCTGGTGCTGCTGCAGCACGCCGGTGCCATCGATTCGCCCTACCAGTTCCACTGGCGGCGCTTTTTGCTGGAAAACTTCCCCAAGGGCACGGGCTTTCCGGCGCTGGACGCGCCGCAGATTCTGGACGACCTGCCGCTGTCCACCGCACAGGCGTTTTCCATCGACGATTCGCAAACCACCGAAATCGACGACGCGCTGTCGGTGCAAGGCCTGGGCACGGGCACGGTGACGCTGGGCATCCACATTGCCGCACCCGGCCTGGCCATCACGCCGGGCAGCGCCATCGACCAGTTGGGCCGCGCCCGCCTGTCCACCGTCTACATGCCCGGCTACAAGCTGACCATGTTGCCCGACGCGGTGGTGCAAAACTACACCTTGCAAGAGGGCCGCGACTGCCCCGCCGTGTCGCTGTACGCCACGCTGGATGAAGCCACGCTGGAGATCACCGCCACCGAGACCAGGCTGGAGCGGGTGCACATTGCCGCCAATCTGCGCCACGACCAGCTCGATACGCTGGTGACCGCCGAGTGGCTGGAGAACCCAGACTTTGAGCATGAAATTGGCAGCCCACGCTTATCCATTGAGCGTGAGCAGCTATCATTTTTATATAAACTCGCCAAACACCTGAAAGCCCAGCGCGAAGTGGTGCGCGGCAAGCCCGAGAACTTCAACCGGCCCGACTACAACTTCAAGCTGCTGGGCAAGACCGCCGACGAGCCGGTGGGAGACGAGCAGGTGCAGATCACCACCCGCCAGCGCGGTGCGCCCCTGGACCTGATGGTGGCCGAGGCCATGATCCTGGCCAACAGCACCTGGGGCCAGTGGATGGCCGAGAACGGCGTGCCCGGCATCTACCGCAGCCAGGCCAGCCTGCTGCCCGGCGTGAAAGTGCGCATGGGCACCAAGGCGCTGCCGCACGCGGGCATCGGGGTCAAAAGCTATGCCTGGAGCACCTCGCCCCTGCGCCGCTACACCGACCTGGTCAACCAGTGGCAGATCATCGCCTGCGCCCGGCACGGCAAGACCGCCGCCCTGGCCGCGCCGTTCAAGCCCAAGGATGCCGACCTGTTCTCCATCATCTCGATGTTTGACGCGGCCTACGCCACCTACAACGGCTACCAGGGCGCGATGGAGCGCTTCTGGACGCTGAAGTACCTGCAGCAAAACGGCATCACCGAGATCGTCGGCACCGTCTTCAAGGACGGCATGGTCCGCGCGGATGATCTGCCGCTGGTGCTGCCGGTGATGGGCGATGCGCCACGCGGTGCCAAGGTGCGGGTCAAGCTGGGCGATATCGACGAAATCACGCTGGATGTGCACGGCACCGTGGTCGAGCGGCTGGATACGCCGGTAGAGGTGGCATCGGACGCGCCTGCCGAAGAAGCAGAAGACGACGAGGACGACACCGCCGCCGGGCCGATTGCCATCGCCGTCGATATGGACGAGCCCGAAGCCGCTGCCGCATCCGCCGCCGAACCTGCACCGTGACCTGGCGCTTCTTACGCAACTTCACCGCCCTGCAGCTTGCGCTGGGGGTGTCTATCACCCTGCATGCGGTGCTGCTGACGCTGCGCTTCGTCGATCCCGAATCCTTTAACCGGGTGTTCCAGGACACGCCGCTGGAGGTGATTCTGGTCAACGCCAAGTCCACCACCCCGCCCGACCGGGCCACGGCCATCGCCCAGGCCTCATTGGCCGGGGGCGGCGAGGCGGATGCAGGCCGCGCCACCACACCGCTGCCACCGTCGGCCATCACCGACCTGGGTGAAACCATGGAGGCCACGCAGCGCAAGATGGACGCGATGCAACAGCAGCAAACCATGCTGCTGGCGCAGGTGACCCAGCAACTGGCCAACCTGCCCGTTCCAGACCCCAAGAAAGCCAGTAATTCGCCCGAAGCCGCCGCACAGGAGGAAAAGCGCCGCCAGTTGCTGAACCTGCTGGCCGAGATCGAGCGGCGCATCAACCAGGAAAACGCCCGCCCCAAGCGCCGCTACGTCAGCCCCGCCACCCGCGAAGAGGTGTACGCGGTGTACTACGACAACCTGCGCCGCCGGGTGGAAGACCGAGGCACCGAAAACTTCCCCGAGGTGGCAGGCAAAAAGCTGTACGGCGCGCTGACCATGATCGTCACCGTCAATTTCGACGGCCAGGTGCTGGCCACCCAGATCGCCGAAAGCTCGGGCAACCGCACGCTGGACCGGCGCGCCGAGGCCATCGTGCGCAATGCCGGGCCGTTCGGCCTGTTCAGCGACGCGATGCGGGCTAAAGTGGACCAGTTGGTGGTGGTGTCGCGCTTTCGCTTCACCCGCGACCAGACGCTGGAAACCAAGGTCGGCGCCACCCCCTGAATCCCCCGAGTTTCTTTTTTTCAGACAGAAAGTACCTGTATGGACCGCTATTGCGTGATGGGCAACCCGATAGAACACAGCCGGTCGCCGTGGATCCAGAGCCGGTTTGCCGCGTTGATGGGCCACAGCCTGCAATACGACAAGCGCCTGGTGCCGCTGGACGGCTTTGCGCAGGCCATTGCAGCCTTCCGCGCCGAGGGCGGGCTGGGCTGCAACATCACCGTGCCGTTCAAGTTTGAGGCCGCCGCAGTCGCCGACCACCAGTCGCCGCGCGCCCAACTGGCCGGGGCCAGCAACTTCCTGCACTTCCGCGATGGTGGCATCCATGCCGACAACACCGATGGCGCAGGCCTGGTCAACGACATCCAGCACAACGCCGGGGTGGCCCTGGCCGGACGCGACGTGCTGCTGATCGGTGCCGGGGGCGCGTCCGCCGGGGTGCTGGGGCCGCTGATCGCCGCCCAGGCCCGCCGCATTACCGTGGCCAACCGCACCCTGGGCAAGGCCGAAGCCCTGGTGGCACGCCACGCGGCGCTGGCGCAGGCGCATGGCGCGCAGGTGGATAGCGCCGAACTGGCCGCCGTGCACACGCCGTACCACGTGGTCGTCAACGCCACCGCCAGCAGCCTCAGCGGTGCAGGCGTGCCGGTGTCGCCCAACGTGCTCCAACCCGGTGCGCTGGCGCTGGACATGATGTACGGCCCAGCCGCTGCGGGCTTCATGGACTGGGCCCGCACGCACGGTGCCTTCCCACGCGACGGCCTGGGCATGCTGGTCGAGCAGGCGGCTGAAGGCTTTTTGCTCTGGCGCGGCGTGCGCCCTCCATCGGCACAGGTGCTGGCCGAGCTGCGCGCCACCCTGGGCTGACGCAATGCGCCCCCTGCTGCGCTGGCTGGTGCTGGTGGTTTTTGCCACGCTGGCGCTGCAACTGTTTTTTGTGGGCCGCATCGCCCTGATGCTGGTCGTGGATCCGCAATCCACCGCGTTTGAGCGCTCGGAGGCCTGGCGGCTGCTGACCAGTGCCGACACGCAGTTGCGCTGGCGGCAGGAATGGGTGCCATACAGCCAGATTTCCGACAACCTCAAACGCGCCGTCATCGCCTCGGAAGACAGCAGCTTCACCAACCACGACGGCGTGGACTGGGAAGCGCTGGAAAAAGCCTGGGACAAGAACGAAAAAGCCCAGGCGCGTGCGGCCAAACTGGCCGCCCCGGCCAAGGCCAAAGCGACGGCCCCGGCCAAGCCGGTCAAACCGCCCAAGGTCATCGGCGGCTCCACCATCACCCAGCAGCTGGCAAAGAACCTGCTGCTGTCGGGCGAACGCACGCTGCTGCGCAAAGGCCAGGAGTTCGTGCTGACCATGCTGCTGGAGCACCTGCTGGACAAGCAGCGCATCCTGGAGCTCTACCTGAACAACGTGGAATGGGGTGAAGGCGTGTTCGGTGCCGAAGCCGCCGCCCAGCACTATTTCCGCAAACCGGCCTCCCGCCTCAGCGCGTTTGAAGCCGCCCGGCTGGCCGTGATGTTGCCCCGGCCCAAGTATTTTGAAAAGCTACCCAATTCCGGTTACCTGGGCAGCCGCGCCTCCACCATCGTGGCCCGCATGTCCAGCGCAGAACTACCGTGATGGGCCGTATGGATAATGCAAGGGCATTCCTGCTGAAACTGCCTGAGCCCCTCCATGTCTGACATCCTCGAACAAATCATCACCGTCAAGCGTACCGAAATCGCCACCGCGATGCGCCGCACCTCCCTGGCAGACATGCGCGCCGACGCAGAATCCCGCGTGCTGACCCGCGACTTCGTGGGAGCCATGCGCAAGAAGATCGCCGCCGGGCAAGCCGCTGTCATCGCCGAGATCAAAAAGGCCAGCCCTTCCAAAGGCGTGTTGCGCGCCGACTTCATTCCCGCCGACATCGCCCAAAGCTACGCTGAATATGGCGCGGCCTGTTTGTCCGTGCTCACTGACAAACAGTTCTTCCAGGGCCAGGTGGACTATCTGAAGCAAGCACGCGCCTCCTGCCAGTTGCCGGTGCTGCGCAAAGACTTCATCGTCGATGCTTACCAGGTCTATGAATCCCGCGCCATGGGTGCCGACTGCATCCTGCTGATCGCCGCGGCCCTGGAAGATGCCCACATGGCCGAGCTGGAAGCCATTGCCCGCTCGCTGGACATGGCGGTGCTGGTGGAAGTACACGATGCCGCCGAACTGCAGCGCAGCCTGAAGCTGAAAACCCCGCTGATCGGCATCAACAACCGCAATCTGCGTACCTTCGAAGTCAGCCTGGACACCACGCTGGCCCTGCAAAAGGATGTGCCCGCCGACCGCCTGCTGGTCACCGAAAGCGGCATCCTGACCACGGCCGACGTGCAGCGCATGCGCGATGCCAACATCCACGCATTCCTGGTCGGTGAAGCCTTCATGCGCGCAACCGACCCCGGTGTGGCGCTGGCCGGCCTGTTCGGTACCCAGTAAAGCCCCGCCGTGCCTCTTTTCCAAGAGGATTGTCTGCAAAGCTGGCCGCCACCGGCCAACTGCGTCGGGCCTGATTGGCAACCTTGCGTGGCGGACTTTCTGGCTTCGGCGCAGGGCCAGCAACACAACCAGTTTCTGAACCAGCGCCTGGCCCAGAAAGCCAGGATTTACCCACCACAGCCTTTGCGCGCCCTCGCCCTCACGTCATTGAGCGCCGTCAAGGTTGTTATCCTGGGCCAGGACCCCTACCACGGCCCCGGCCAGGCAGAAGGACTCGCATTTTCGGTCGCGCCCGGCATCCAACCACCGCCCTCGCTGCGCAACATCTTCAAAGAACTCCAGCAAGAAGGCACGCCGCCCCGGGCCCCAGGCGGATCCCTGGCCGCCTGGGCCGAGCAAGGCGTGTTGCTGCTCAACACCTGCCTGACCGTCGAGGACGGATTGCCCGCCAGCCACGCCAAACGCGGTTGGGAAGCCTTGACCGACGCGGTGGTCATGCAAGTCGCACAAACCGCGCCGGTGTGTGTCTACCTGCTGTGGGGAGCCCATGCCCAGAGCAAAGCGCCACTGATTCAGCAAGTCGCCGCAGTCCATGGCAGACGCATTCTGGTGTTGCAATCCAACCACCCCTCCCCCCTCTCGGCATTGCGCCCTCCCACACCGTTCATAGGTTGCGGCCACTTTCGTCAAGCCAACGACTTCCTGCGCCAGTTGGGTGCCGCCGCCATCGACTGGTCACACACGGCATGAAGACAAAATTAAGCAGCCCGAAGCCATCGGTCACCACAACGCGGTATGATTGAAAGCTGTTAAACACAGAGTGGTTAGCCAGCTAAAAACTCTGTGCTATAATTTAAGGCTTCGCCGGAGAGGTGGCCGAGTGGTTAATGGCAGCAGACTGTAAATCTGCCCTCTTACGAGTACGCTGGTTCGAATCCAGCCCTCTCCACCAGCGAAACGCCAGCAATGGCAGCCAGTTTTGAAAGTATTGACAAGCGGGTTTTGGGTTTGGCGTGAATGTTTCGCCTCTGGTGCATAAGCACAAGAACGCGGGAGTAGTTCAATGGTAGAACCCTAGCCTTCCAAGCTAATGACGCGGGTTCGATTCCCGTCTCCCGCTCCAAAGGCGTTTGTCAGTAGTAAGCAGTGTTAAGTTTAGGTTGTGTTGCTCCGGGCCTTCCGGAGCAACGTAACAAGTGCCCATTTGGCTCAGTGGCAGAGCACTCCCTTGGTAAGGGAGAGGTCCCGGGTCCGATTCCCGGAATGGGCACCAGTATTTTGAAGGCGCGCCGAATCCAGTAGGTGCGACGGTTGGGTAAATTTGGTTTATTTTTTTCGGAGCTCCTTGGAGAGTTGAAAAATGGGAAAAGAAAAGTTCACACGTACCAAGCCCCACGTCAATGTGGGCACGATCGGCCACGTTGACCATGGCAAAACCACGCTGACCGCCGCCATCACCACCGTGCTGGCAGCCAAGTTCGGTGGCCAGGCCAAGGCCTACGACCAGATCGACGCAGCGCCCGAAGAAAAAGCGCGCGGTATTACCATCAATACCGCCCACGTCGAATACGAAACTGCCAACCGCCACTACGCGCACGTTGACTGCCCAGGCCACGCTGACTATGTGAAGAACATGATCACGGGTGCTGCCCAGATGGACGGCGCGATTTTGGTGTGCTCGGCTGCTGACGGCCCCATGCCCCAGACCCGCGAACACATCCTGTTGGCCCGCCAAGTCGGCGTGCCTTACATCATCGTGTTCCTGAACAAGTGCGACATGGTCGACGACGCCGAACTGCTCGAACTCGTTGAAATGGAAGTGCGCGAGCTGCTCGACAAATACGATTTCCCTGGCGACACCACCCCTATCATCCACGGCTCGGCGAAGCTGGCTATGGAAGGCGACAAGGGTCCTCTGGGCGAAGAAGCCATCATCAAGCTGGCCGAAGCACTCGACACCTACATTCCCATGCCTGAGCGTGCGGTTGACGGCGCATTCCTGATGCCCGTGGAAGACGTGTTCTCGATCTCTGGCCGCGGCACCGTGGTGACCGGTCGTGTGGAGCGCGGTATCGTCAAGGTCGGTGAAGAAATCGAAATCGTCGGTATCACCGTGACCCAGAAGACCACCTGCACCGGCGTGGAAATGTTCCGCAAGCTGCTGGACCAAGGCCAGGCTGGCGACAACGTCGGCATCTTGCTGCGCGGCACCAAGCGTGAAGACGTGCAGCGCGGCCAAGTGCTGTGCAAGCCCAACTCGATCAAGCCCCACACGCATTTCACTTCTGAGATCTACGTGCTGAGCAAAGACGAAGGCGGCCGCCACACACCTTTCTTCAACAACTACCGTCCCCAGTTCTACTTCCGTACCACGGACGTGACCGGTGCGATCGAGTTGCCAGAAGGCAAGGAAATGGTCATGCCTGGCGATAACGTGTCGATCACCGTCAAGCTGATCAACCCCATCGCCATGGAAGAAGGCCTGCGCTTCGCTATCCGCGAAGGCGGCAAGACCGTCGGCGCTGGTGTGGTTGCCAAGATCATTGCTTAATTTTGTAGGGGCGTAGCTCAATTGGCAGAGCGTCGGTCTCCAAAACCGAAGGTTGATGGTTCGATTCCTTCCGCCCCTGCCACCTGATAAGTTCAAGGTGGCACATAGTTAGTCCAAACAAGCCCGTCATGACCTGACGGGCTTCTGTGTCTCAAGAGACACCATGTATTTGAAGCAGGAAAACGCCAAAAATGGCCACTTCACAAGTTGAGACCATCAACACCAACGCAGACAAAGCCAAATTGGGTTTGTCTGCTGTTTTGGTGGTGGGTGCGTTAGCCGCCTTTTATCTACTGAGCAAACAAGGGCAGATTGCCCAATGGGCGGCTTTGATTGTGGGCGTAGCCGCAGCAGTCGTGGTGTTTTTGTCCTCTGAGCCTGGCAAGCAGCTGGTCGCGTTTGGTCGCGATGCTTGGCGTGAAGTCAAAAAAGTTGTTTGGCCTACACGCAAAGAAGCCACGCAGATGACTTTATACGTCTTCGGCTTTGTGGTGCTCATGGCCTTGTTCCTCTGGCTCACTGACAAGACGCTGGAATGGGTTTTTTATGACTTGATTCTGGGCTGGAAAAAGTAATGACTGATGTTGTAGAAATGAGCGCGGCGGAACCGTCGGCGACTCCTGTAAATCCTGATCTGCGTTGGTACATCGTGCACGCTTATTCCGGAATGGAAAAGGCAGTCGAGCGCAATATCACCGAACGCATTCTTCAATCCGGCATGCAGCAGAAGTTTGCGCGCATTCTGGTGCCCACCGAAGAAGTTGTCGAAATCAAAAATGGCCAGCGCAAAACGAC
Organism: Comamonadaceae bacterium OS-1; assembly: GCA_027923965.1. Classification (NCBI taxonomy): domain Bacteria; kingdom Pseudomonadati; phylum Pseudomonadota; class Betaproteobacteria; order Burkholderiales; family Comamonadaceae; species Comamonadaceae bacterium OS-1. The sequence goes on along the minus strand of AP026969.1, from coordinate 34,324 downwards.
CGAGCGTCGTCTTTTCCCTGGCTATGTGTTTGTCGAAATGGTGATGGACGATGAGTCTTGGCATTTGGTGAAACACACCAACAAAGTCACCGGTTTTGTGGGTGGTGCCAAAAATCGCCCAGCTCCGATTTCAGAAGCAGAAGTGCAGAAAATCGTAAGCCAGATGCAAGAAGGCACCGACAAGCCCCGCCATAAAGTGGAATTCTTGGTGGGCGAATTTGTCCGGGTCAAAGAAGGTCCATTTACTGACTTCAATGGCTCTGTAGAAGAAGTGAACTACGAAAAAAGCAAAGTGCGTGTTTCGGTCACTATTTTCGGTCGTGCCACACCCGTCGAGCTGGAATTCAGCCAGATCGAAAAGACATAAGTCTTTCTATAAAAGATCTAATTTATTTATTAAATGGATTCCACGTTTTTCGACTCAGCGTGGATGTTGTTAGTGAGTCGCAACCCCGGGGAGCCAATGTCCGCCAGTTTCGGTAGACAAAGGCGTTAAGACCCGCAAGGAGTAAATCATGGCGAAAAAAATCGTCGGTTTTATCAAGCTGCAAGTACCAGCCGGTAAAGCCAACCCATCCCCCCCCATCGGCCCTGCACTGGGTCAACGTGGCCTGAACATCATGGAGTTCTGCAAGGCATTCAATGCGCAGACCCAAGGTGTTGAGCCAGGTCTGCCACTGCCAGTGGTGATCACTGCATTTGCAGATAAGAGCTTTACCTTCATCATCAAAACACCGCCAGCGACTGTTTTGATCAAGAAAGCCATCAAGCTCGACAAGGGTTCTTCGACACCGCACAGCGCGAAAGTCGGCAAGATCACCCGCGCCCAGCTCGAAGAAATTGCAAAGACCAAGATGAAAGATATGACGGCCGCCGATCTGGATGCCGCCGTTCGTACCATCGCTGGTACCGCCCGGTCTATGGGTGTGAATGTGGAGGGCGTGTAAATGTCCAAGCTGACCAAAAAACAAAAAGCCTTTGCAGGCAAGATCGACAGCACCAAGCTGTATCCATTGGCTGATGCCTTGGTGATCATCAAAGAGTGTGCCAACGCCAAGTTCGATGAGTCTATCGACGTGGCCGTGCAACTCGGCATTGATGCCAAGAAGTCTGACCAAGTGGTGCGTGGCGCTGTCGTGTTGCCTAACGGTACCGGTAAGACCAAGCGTGTTGCTGTGTTCGCCCAAGGTACCAAAGCTGAAGAAGCCAAGGCTGCTGGTGCCGACATCGTCGGCATGGACGATCTGGCTGCCATGATCAAAGCGGGCGATATGCCTTTTGACATCGTGATTGCTGCTCCTGATGCCATGCGCGTTGTGGGTACTTTGGGTCAGATTCTGGGCCCACGTGGCCTGATGCCTAACCCTAAGGTTGGTACGGTTACGCCCGATGTTGCTACGGCCGTCAAGAACGCCAAAGCAGGTCAGGTCCAGTTCCGCGTCGACAAGGCCGGCATTGTGCACAGCACCATTGGCCGTCGTTCGTTCGACTCCGACAAGTTGCAAGGCAACTTGGCTGCGTTGATCGATGCCTTGACCAAAGCCAAGCCTGCGTCCAGCAAAGGCCTGTATTTACGTAAAGTGGCGGTTTCGAGCACGATGGGTGTGGGCGTTCGCGTCGACACACAAACCATCGCAGCGTAATCGCAAAATTTGAAGCCTCTGCAAAGAGGTTTCAACGTGGTGGGTCGCTGGAGTCTCAAAACTTTAGCGAGCCATCCAAGACCGTTGGTGTACAGCTTGTCTGTACTTAATCAGTGAAAACCAACGCAGATGGCGATCCCGCTGCAGATGGAATCAGTTTCCCGAAACAGTTGGTCGCTGCAAAGTGGCGTGTTGAATGGCGATCAGCCGGACAACACTTTTTAAGGAGTAGACCTTGAGTCTTAATCGCAGTGAGAAAGAAGCGGTCATTACCGATGTGACCAGCCTCGCCGCTAAAGCTCAAACGCTCGTGATGGCGGAATACCGTGGTATCACGGTCGCTGACATGACCAAATTGCGCTCAGCAGCGCGTAGCAATGGCGTGACCTTAAGCGTGTTGAAGAACACCTTGGCCCGCCGTGCTGTCGCAGGCAGTGCTTTTGAAATCGTGTCCGACCAGATGACCGGTCCGCTGATCTATGGCTTTTCTGTGGATGCCGTAGCTGCTGCCAAAGTAGTAGCTGAATTCTCGAAGACCAACGACAAGTTGGTGATTCGGGGCGGTGCATTCGGTGGGAAAGTTCTGGACGTGAACGGCGTTAAGCAACTGGCAAGCATTCCTTCCAAGGAAGTTTTGTTGGCACAGTTGTTGGGCTTGATGCAGTCCCCTATTTCGCGGACAGCACGTGTGCTGGCAGCGTTGGCGACACAAAAAGGCGCGGGTTCTACCGAACCAGCAGTCGAAGCGGCCCCAGAAGCGGCTGCCGAGGTTGCTCCGGCGTAACCCACAGGTTACGGACGGCATTGACAAAAACTTTGTTGGACAGCGGCTTGCATATGCATGGCCTGTCCCCAACTGAAAAAACTGGAAATCAAAATGGCATTCGATAAAGACGCATTTTTGACCGCGCTTGACAGCATGACGGTCCTGGAACTCAACGACCTGGTGAAAGCCATCGAAGAGAAATTTGGCGTGAGCGCAGCTGCAATGGCAGGCCCTGCCGCCGCTGCTGGCCCTGCCGCCGCTGCGGAAGAAAAGACCGAATTTAACGTCGTTCTGGTGGAAGCCGGTGCACAAAAGGTGTCGGTCATTAAGGCTGTTCGCGAAATCACCGGCCTGGGTTTGAAAGAAGCCAAGGACCTGGTTGATGGCGCCCCTAAGGCCGTCAAGGAAGGCATCTCTAAGGCTGACGCTGATGCAGCCATGAAGAAGCTGGTCGATGCTGGCGCTAAAGTCGAACTGAAGTAATTCATTCGCAAACGAGGGCTGGGTGCTCCTAAAAGGGCTCCCAGCCTTTCGTGCTTGTAAGAGAGCACTGAAAAGCATGTTTAGACATCTGTTTTTCAGTGTCTTCTGGCCCCGACTGCAGAAGATGCCTTGGTTCGGATTGCGTGCAATGCGCAATCGTCCGCCATGGTTGGTAGTGGCCAACCGCCAAGTTCGTTGCGCATGATGTGCAACACGACAGTTGACAGGCCCCCCAGGATTCCCAAGTCCTTGCCCCCGGAGATCTCATGGCTTATACGTACACCGAACGCAAACGCATTCGTAAAAATTTTGGCAGCCGCGACAGCGTGCTCGAAGTCCCCTACCTGTTGCAAATGCAAAAAGATGCGTACACCGCATTTTTGCAAGCAGATCTCGCGCCTCAAAAACGCACTGTGGAAGGTTTGCAGGCTGCATTTGATGCCGCCTTCCCTATCGTTTCGCACAATGGTTTTGTCGAGATGAAGTACGTAGAGTACAACCTTGCCAAGCCTGCCTTTGATGTTCGCGAATGCCAGACTCGGGGCCTGACATTTGCCTCCGCCGTGCGAGCCAAGGTCCAGCTCATCATTTACGACCGCGAGTCTTCGACATCGCAGTCCAAAGTTGTCAAGGAAGTGAAAGAGCAAGAAGTCTATATGGGCGAAGTACCGCTCATGACGGAAAAAGGCTCTTTCATCATCAACGGCACCGAGCGCGTGATCGTTTCGCAGTTGCACCGCTCTCCTGGCGTGTTTTTCGAACACGACAAGGGCAAAACCCATAGCTCTGGCAAGTTACTATTCTCTGCGCGCGTGATTCCTTACCGCGGTTCTTGGCTCGATTTCGAGTTCGACCCCAAAGATGTGTTGTATTTCCGGGTGGACCGTCGGCGCAAGATGCCAGTCACGATTCTGCTCAAGGCCATTGGTCTGACACCAGAATCCATCTTGGCGAACTTTTTCGTCAACGATAACTTCCGCCTGATGGATAGCGGCGCGCAAATGGAATTTGTGGCCGAGCGTCTGCGCGGCGAAGTCGCGCGCTTCGACATCACGGACAAGAACGGCAAGGTTGCGGTAGCGAAAGACAAGCGCATCACGGCTCGCCACACCCGTGACCTGGAGCAGTCCGGTACGACCCACATCAGCGTGCCCGAAGACTTCCTGGTTGGCCGCGTCGTAGCGAAAAACATCGTCGACAGCGACACCGGTGAAATAATTGCCAAGGCCAACGAAGAGTTGACCGAATTACTACTCAAGAAACTGCGCACGGCGGGCGTCCAAGACTTGCAATGCATCTACACCAACGAACTCGACCAAGGTGCGTACATTTCGCAAACCTTGCGTAGCGATGAGACCGTGGATGAATTCGCTGCGCGCGTCGCCATTTACCGCATGATGCGCCCTGGTGAGCCACCGACAGAAGATGCTGTACAAGCGCTTTTCCAGCGCCTGTTCTACAACCCGGACACGTACGATCTTTCGCGCGTGGGCCGGATGAAGTTCAACGCCAAAATGGGCCGTGACGAGTCCACCGGCCCCATGGTGTTGACCAACGAAGACATCTTGTCCGTGGTCAAGATCCTGGTCGATCTGCGCAATGGCCGTGGTGAAGTCGATGACATCGACCACCTGGGCAATCGCCGCGTACGTTGCGTTGGCGAACTGGCTGAAAACCAATACCGCGCCGGTTTGGCTCGGATTGAAAAGGCCGTCAAGGAACGTTTGGGCCAGGCCGAGCAAGAGCCGCTCATGCCACACGATCTGATCAACAGCAAGCCGATCTCCGCGGCGCTCAAAGAGTTCTTTGGTGCGTCCCAGTTGTCGCAGTTCATGGACCAGACCAATCCGCTGGCCGAAATCACCCACAAGCGCCGCGTATCGGCGCTTGGCCCGGGTGGTTTGACCCGTGAACGTGCTGGCTTTGAAGTCCGTGACGTGCACGTAACCCATTACGGTCGCGTATGTCCGATTGAGACACCAGAAGGACCGAACATCGGCCTGATCAACTCCTTGGCGTTGTATGCCCGTTTGAACGAATACGGTTTTATCGAAACTCCATACCGTCGCGTGATTGACAGCAAAATCACCAAAGAAATCGATTACCTGTCGGCTATCGAAGAAGGCAAATACGTGATTGCCCAGGCCAATGCGGCACTGGACAAAGACGGAAAGCTTTCCGGCGATCTGGTGTCCGCCCGCGAAAAAGGCGAATCCATTTTGGTCGGAGCCGAACGCGTCCAGTACATGGATGTCTCGCCCGCCCAGATCGTATCGGTGGCAGCCTCGCTCGTTCCTTTCCTGGAACACGATGATGCAAACCGCGCCTTGATGGGTGCCAATATGTCACGCCAAGCCGTGCCAGTGCTGCGCCCAGAAAAACCTCTGGTTGGTACCGGCATTGAACGTGTGGCCGCAGTGGACTCTGGCACCGTGGTGACCGCCACCCGTGGTGGTTTGGTGGACTATGTCGATGCAACCCGTATCGTGATCCGTGTCAATGACGCGGAAGCGGCTGCTGGCGAAGTCGGTGTGGACATCTACAACCTGATCAAATACCAGCGCTCCAACCAAAACACCAACATCCACCAGCGTCCTATCGTCAAAAAGGGCGATCGTCTGGCCAAGGGTGATGTGATTGCCGACGGCGCTTCCACCGACTTCGGTGAAATCGCGATTGGGCAGAACATGCTTATCGCCTTCATGCCGTGGAATGGCTACAACTTCGAAGATTCGATTTTGATCTCCGAACGCGTGGTGGCCGATGACCGCTACACCTCGATCCACATCGAGGAACTGGTAGTTATGGCTCGCGACACGAAGCTGGGTGCTGAGGAAATTACCCGTGATATTCCGAATCTGAGCGAACAGCAACTCAACCGCCTCGACGAGTCTGGCATCATCTACGTGGGTGCAGAAGTGCAACCCGGCGATACGCTGGTGGGCAAGGTCACACCCAAGGGTGAAACCACGTTGACACCCGAAGAAAAACTGCTGCGCGCCATCTTTGGTGAAAAAGCCAGTGATGTGAAAGACACATCTTTGCGTGTGGACCAGGGTTCGCAAGGTACTGTGATTGACGTGCAGGTGTTCACCCGCGAAGGTATCGTGCGTGACAAGCGTGCCCAGCAGATCATTGACGATGAGCTCAAACGCTTCCGTCTGGACCTGAATGACCAGTTGCGAATTGTGGAAGCCGATGCGTTTGACCGTATCGAGAAGCTGTTGACCGGCAAGGTCGCCAATGGTGGCCCTCAAAAGCTGGCCAAGGGTACCAAGCTCGACAAGGCCTACCTGTCGTCGGTGGAGAAATTCCACTGGTTTGACATCCGTCCTGCTGATGATGAAGTCGCCACCCAACTCGAGTCCATCAAGAACTCGCTGGAGCAAACCCGCCACAGCTTCGACCTGGCTTTCGAAGAAAAACGCAAGAAGCTGACGCAAGGCGATGAGTTGCCTGCAGGTGTGCTGAAAATGGTCAAGGTCTATCTGGCCGTCAAACGCCGCTTGCAGCCTGGTGACAAGATGGCTGGTCGCCACGGTAACAAGGGCGTAGTATCCAAGATCGTCCCGGTCGAAGACATGCCTTACATGGCGGACGGCACACCATGCGATATCTGCCTGAACCCGCTGGGCGTGCCTTCGCGGATGAACGTGGGCCAGGTGTTGGAAGTCCACCTGGGCTGGGCTGCCAAGGGTATCGGCCAACGCATTGGCGACATGCTGCAGGCTGAGGCCAAAGTGGCTGAAGTCCGCAGCTTCATGGATTCTTTCTATAACGGCTCTGGCCGCAAGGAAGACCTGAGCCAGCTCAGCGATGACGAAGTGTTCAACATGGCTGCCAATATGGCCCAAGGGGTCACTTTTGCAACGCCGGTGTTTGACGGTGCTTCAGAAGAAGAAATCCGGGGCATGCTCCAACTGGCTTACCCCGACAACATCGCCAAGCACAAGGGATTGAACGCAACGCGTACCCAAGCCCATTTGTTTGATGGCCGTTCCGGCGAGCCGTTTGAGCGTCCAACGACGATTGGTTATATGCACTTCTTGAAGTTGCACCATTTGGTAGACGACAAGATGCACGCCCGCTCTACCGGACCTTACAGCTTGGTGACCCAACAGCCACTGGGCGGTAAAGCACAGTTCGGTGGACAGCGTTTCGGTGAAATGGAAGTGTGGGCACTCGAAGCCTACGGTGCTTCGTACACGCTGCAAGAAATGCTGACCGTCAAATCAGATGACGTGGTGGGACGTACCAAGGTGTACGAAAGCATTGTCAAGGGCGAGCACGCCATCGAAGCGGGCATGCCCGAGTCGTTCAACGTGTTGGTCAAGGAAATCCGTTCCTTGGGCCTGGACATCGAGCTCGAGCGTAGCTAATTGCGGACAAGAAAAGGATTTAACTCATGAAATCATTACTCGACCTGTTCAAGCAGTTCACGCCCGATTCGCATTTCGATGCGATTCGGATCGGCATGGCCTCCCCCGAAAAAATTCGGTCTTGGTCGTTCGGCGAAGTGAAAAAGCCAGAAACCATCAACTACCGTACTTTCAAGCCCGAGCGCGATGGTCTGTTCTGCGCCAAGATCTTTGGCCCCATCAAAGACTACGAATGCCTGTGCGGCAAGTACAAGCGCCTGAAGCACCGCGGTGTGATCTGCGAAAAGTGCGGCGTTGAAGTCACACAGACCAAAGTACGCCGCGAACGCATGGGCCATATCGATCTGGCCGCGCCTTGCGCCCACATCTGGTTCCTGAAATCGCTGCCATCGCGTCTGGGCCTGGTGCTCGACATGACGCTGCGTGACATCGAACGCGTGCTCTACTTTGAAGCCTATGTGGTCACCGACCCCGGCATGACTCCGTTGAAGAAATTCGCGATCATGTCGGAAGACGACTTTGATGCAAAAACCAAAGAGTACGGCGATGAGTTCGTGGCCAAGATGGGCGCGGAAGGCATCAAAGACCTGTTGGAAGCCATCGAAATCGATGCATCGATCGAGCGCCTGCGCGGTGATCTGACCGGCTCCGAAGTCAAGATCAAGAAGAATTCCAAGCGCCTCAAGCTGCTGGAAGCATTCAAGAAGTCGGGCATCAAGCCCGAATGGATGGTGCTGAACGTGCTGCCCGTGCTGCCACCGGACCTGCGTCCGCTGGTGCCGCTGGATGGCGGCCGTTTTGCCACCTCGGATCTGAACGACCTGTACCGCCGCGTCATCAACCGTAACAGCCGTCTGCGCCGCCTGCTGGAACTGAAAGCGCCTGAAATCATTGCCCGTAACGAAAAGCGCATGCTGCAAGAAGCTGTCGACTCGCTGCTGGACAACGGCCGCCGCGGCAAAGCCATGACCGGTGCCAACAAGCGCGCACTCAAGTCTTTGGCCGACATGATCAAGGGCAAGAGCGGTCGTTTCCGCCAGAATTTGCTGGGCAAGCGCGTCGATTACTCTGGCCGTTCGGTCATTGTGGTGGGCCCAACGCTCAAACTGCACCAGTGCGGCCTGCCCAAGCTGATGGCTTTGGAACTGTTCAAGCCCTTCATCTTCTCGCGGCTGGAAGCCATGGGCATCGCCACTACCATCAAGGCGGCGAAGAAAGAAGTTGAATCCGGCACGCCCGTCGTGTGGGACATCCTGGAAGAGGTCATCAAAGAACACCCGGTCATGCTGAACCGTGCGCCTACGCTGCACCGTTTGGGCATCCAGGCGTTTGAGCCCATCCTGATTGAAGGCAAGGCCATCCAGCTGCACCCGCTCGTCTGCTCGGCGTTCAACGCCGACTTTGACGGCGACCAAATGGCGGTCCACGTACCGTTGTCGGTCGAAGCTCAGATGGAAGCCCGTACCTTGATGCTGGCCTCGAACAACATCTTGTTCCCTGCCAATGGCGAACCGTCCATCGTGCCATCGCAAGACGTGGTGCTGGGTCTGTACTACACGACCCGCGACCGCGTCAATGGCAAGGGTGAAGGTCTGATTTTTGCTGACACCGGCGAAGTGCAGCGCGCATTTGACGCGGGCGAGGTCGAGTTGACCGCGCGCATCAACGTGCGTTTGACCGAATACACCAAGAACAAGGAAACGGGTGAATTCGAGCCATCGACCAAGCTGTGGGAAACCACGGCAGGCCGTGCACTGCTATCGGAAATTCTGCCCAAGGGTCTGCCCTTCTCCAACATCAACAAGGCGTTGAAGAAGAAGGAGATCTCCAAGCTGATCAATGTGTCGTTCCGCAAGTGTGGCCTGAAAGAGACCGTGGTGTTTGCCGACAAGCTGTTGCAAAACGGTTTCCGTCTGGCGACCAAGGCCGGTATTTCGATCTGCATTGACGACATGCTGGTACCGCAAGAAAAGCACGGCATCATTGCCCGCGCTGAAAAGGAAGTCAAAGAGATCGCCAACCAATATGTGTCGGGTCTGGTGACCTCTGGCGAGCGTTACAACAAGGTGGTGGACATCTGGGGTAAGGCGGGCGACGAAGTGTCCAAGGTGATGATGGCCCAGCTCTCCAAAGAGAAGACCATCGACCGCAACGGCAAGGAAGTCGAGCAAGAGTCGTTCAATTCCATCTACATGATGGCCGACTCCGGCGCGCGCGGCTCTGCCGCCCAGATTCGCCAGGTGGCGGGTATGCGGGGTCTGATGGCCAAGCCGGACGGCTCGATCATCGAGACACCGATCACCGCCAACTTCCGCGAAGGTCTGAACGTGTTGGAGTACTTCATTTCCACCCACGGTGCCCGTAAGGGTCTCGCGGATACGGCACTGAAGACGGCCAACTCGGGCTACCTAACCCGCCGTCTGGTAGATGTGACGCAAGATTTGGTCGTGACCGAGCAAGACTGCGGCACCGCCAATGGCTACCTGATGCGCGCCATCGTCGAAGGCGGTGAAGTCATCGAATCGCTGCGCGACCGCATTCTGGGCCGTACGGCCGCCGACGACGTGCTGCACCCCGAAGACCGCTCAGTGCTGGCTGTTGCCGGTGCCATGCTGGACGAAGATGCCATCGACATCCTGGAAGTGGCTGGCGTGGACGAAGTCAAGGTGCGTACGGCACTGACCTGCGCCACCCGCTTCGGCATTTGCGCCAAGTGCTATGGCCGCGATCTGGGCCGTGGCGGCTTGATCAACGGTGGCGAGGCTGTGGGTGTGATTGCAGCCCAGTCCATCGGCGAACCTGGTACGCAGCTGACCATGCGGACTTTCCACATCGGTGGTGCAGCATCCCGTGCCGCCATCGCGTCCAGCGTGGAAGCCAAGTCCAACGGCACGATCGGCTTCAACGCCACGATGCGCTATGTGTCCAACAGCAAAAACGAGCTGGTCGTGATTGCCCGCTCGGGTGAAATCGTCATCACCGAGCATGGCCGCGAACGTGAACGCCATAAGGTGCCTTACGGTGCGATCCTGTCGGTTACGGCCGACCAGGTGGTCAAGGCCGGCACGATCCTGGCCAACTGGGATCCGCTGACCCGTCCCATCATTACCGAGTTTGCGGGTATGAGCAAATTCGAGAATGTGGAAGAAGGCCTGACGGTCGCCCGCCAGGTGGACGAAGTCACCGGCTTGTCTACCATGGTGGTTATCGATCCAAAGCGCCGTGGTGCAGCCAAGGTGATCCGTCCGCAGGTCAAGCTGATCGACGCGAACGGCAACGAAGTGAAGATCACGGGCACCGACCACTCGGTGACCATTGGCTTCCCTATCGGTGCACTGATCCAGGTGCGTGACGGCCAGGACGTGGGACGCGGCGAAGTTTTGGCCCGTATCCCGATCGAAGGCCAGAAGACCCGCGACATTACCGGCGGTTTGCCCCGTGTGGCCGAGCTGTTTGAAGCCCGTACGCCGAAGGACAAGGGCATGCTGGCCGAAATGACCGGTACCGTGTCGTTCGGCAAGGAAACCAAGGGCAAGGTCCGCCTGCAGATCACCGATCCCGAAGGTACGGTCTGGGACGAACTGATCCCCAAGGAAAAAAGCATCCTGGTGCACGAAGGCCAAGTGGTCAACAAGGGCGAAAACATTGTGGACGGCCCTGCCGACCCACAAGACATCTTGCGCTTGCTGGGCATGGAAGAGCTGGCCCGCTACATCGTGGACGAAGTCCAGGACGTATACCGCTTGCAAGGCGTGAAGATCAATGACAAGCACATTGAAGTGATCGTGCGCCAGATGCTGCGCCGGGTGGTGGTCGAGAACGCAGGTGACTCCGGTTACATCAATGGCGAACAGGTCGAACGCAGCGAAATGCTCGACACCAACGACGCTCTGCGCGCCGAAGGCAAGATCCCCGCTGTATTCACCAACCTGCTGCTGGGTATTACCAAGGCATCGCTGTCGACCGATTCATTCATCTCCGCAGCGTCCTTCCAGGAAACCACGCGTGTGCTGACCGAAGCGGCCATCATGGGCAAGCGCGATGAACTGCGTGGTCTGAAAGAAAACGTGATCGTTGGCCGCCTGATCCCCGCCGGTACCGGTATGGCCTACCACCAAGCCCGCTTGGCCAAGGACTTGATGGACGATGCCGAGCGCCGTGCCATCGCCGAGTCCGAAGCTGCGGAATTGGCGGATGCCCAGGAAGCCACGGCGCTGTCGGAAGCCAACGAAGGCTCAGCCCACGAATAACGCAGGCCGCAAGCGCTGCGTCATGTCACTCGAAACCCCTTAGGTGACACAGGCACCCCAAGCCCATCGCTGGTGGACTTGGGGTGTTTTTTTATATGTGCTGCATGGGTCAAAACGCTATCTTTAAGATTACCTGTGATCTCCGAATCCTTTCTATGGTGGAGCTTGGCGGCGGTATTGCTGTTTTGGTCGGTTGGTGCTTACAACCGGTTGGTGCGGCTACGGTCGCTCGCATTACACAGCTTTGCCGCACTGGCCACGTCTATGCTGCGCTACGCCGAGATTGTGCAATCCTGCCCGGTCGGCGCAGCTGGTGCTGGGCTGGAAGCACCCGTGCAAGCATGGGCAGGGCTGCAGGGGGCGCAGGCCCAATTTTCTGCCTCTCTGGCAGTAGCACGCACCCGACCGTTGGACAGTGCCGCCATCAACGCGCTGGCAGCCGCAGACACGGTGCTGCAGATGGCGTGGCTGCGGATCGCCTCCGACGGCGCTAGCTTCGCCCCTCTTTTGCCCGAAACCGCCCAAACCCAATGGAGTGAGACACGCCAACAAGTGCGCCATGCCGCCCAGAGCTTTGCGCACGCCGTTCTCAGTTACAACGCCGCTATCGCCCAATTTCCTGCACTGCTGCTAGCTTGGCTGTTTGGCCTTAACACCGCCACCCCCTTCCCTACCGACTCCTGAATATGACCCGTTCCCCCGCCCCAGAGCGTCCTGCCCCCGCTGGCCCAACTGCGCAGATTCCCCTTTGGCGCCAATTATTGGCTACAGCCGAGGTTCTGCACGCCATCCGCAACGGTGCTTCCGCCACGCCCGCTTTGGCAGCTGTGGATAGCCCGCTGCGCCCGGGGGTGCAATCACTGGTGTTCCACAGTTTGCGAAACCTGGGCCGCGCCGAAGCCTTGCGTGCGCAATTGGCTAAGCGCCCACCTCCACCGGCCGCCGACGCCTTGCTGTGCACCGCTTTGGCCTTGGTCTGGCAAGAGGCCGACGCACCTTACGAGGCATTCACACTGGTAGACCAAACCGTAGAAGCCGCCAACCGGGGCCCGGCCAGAGCCCAAGCCAGTTTCATCAATGCCTGCCTACGCCGTTTCTTGCGGGAGCGTGATGCCCTGGTGGCCGCCACCGAGCGTGACCCTGTTGCCCTATGGAACCACCCACGGTGGTGGATACAACGGCTGAAGAACGAACAACCGCAGCGCTGGAAAGACATCCTGCGAGCAAACAATCAGCACGCTCCGATGACCTTGCGGGTTAATATAAAAAAAACGACTCCCACGCTTATCCAATCAGCACTAGCAGCTATCAATATAGAAGCAAGCTTGGTAGGGGATTCGGGTGTGGCTCTGGCCCGGGCCCGACCGATACACGAGATTCCCGGGTTTGCAGAAGGTGCCGTGTCGGTACAGGATGCCGCCGCCCAAATTGCGGCTCCGCTGCTGCTGCACGGCATGGACACCACCCAGCCCTTGCGTATTCTGGATGCCTGCGCCGCCCCTGGCGGCAAAACGGTCCATCTCCTCGAACTGGCGAATGCCGAGGTCACGGCACTCGATATCGACCCCATCCGCTGCGAACGCATCCAGCACAACTTGCAGCGCCAGGGGCTTCGGGCCACGGTGCTGGTGGCCGATGCCAACCAACCTGCGACGTGGTGGGATGGCAGACTCTTTGACGCCATCTTGCTCGACGCACCTTGCACGGCATCGGGCATTGTGCGCCGCCACCCCGATGTACGCTGGCTGCGCCGCGAAACAGATATCGCACAACTCGCCCGCCTCCAGGCGAGCCTGTTGCTGCAGCTCTGGCCTCTGGTGCGTGCCGGCGGTCGATTGCTCTATTGCACCTGCTCGGTATTCCGGGCTGAGGGTCAAGACCAGATCGAAACGTTTCTTGCACACCACAAAGATGCCCGTTTGCTAACGTCTCCCGGCCATTTACTGCCCCGTACATGGGATTTGGCCGAAGCTGTCCCGGACAATCGGATCCGTGACAACGATGGATTCTTTTACGCCTTACTGGAAAAAAATGCGACCTAATGGGGCCGTGCTGCGCTGGTGCGTCTATCTTTTGTTGTGCTACCTGCCCATTGCACGGGCTCAGAGCACGCTGGTAGAAATCAACCAGATGCAGATCGAGCGCAACGACTCCGGGGTGTTTTTTTCGGCCAATTTGAAATTCGAACTACCCAGCCTCGTGGAAGACGCGCTGCACAAAGGCATTCCAATGTTCTTCGTGGCCGAGATCGAGGTGCTGCGAGACCGCTGGTACTGGTCGGACAAGGCAGTGGCCAGCCAGGCACGCTACATGCGGCTCGCCTACCAGCCGCTGACCCGACGCTGGCGTCTGAATGTAGGCCCCACCGCCATGGGCAATAGCGGCCTGGGCGTGGTGCTGAACCAAAACTTCGAATCGCTCGCCGATGCCCTGGCCAATATGCAGCGCTTTTCACGCTGGCGTATCGCGGATGCCGCCGATATCGACTTCGACGGCAAGACCCATGCCGAATTCAGCTTCCGCCTCGACGTATCGCAGCTTCCCCGTCCGTTCCAGATCGGAGCCATGGGCCAATCCGACTGGAACCTGTCCGGCAGCCGCAACCTGCGCCTCACACCGGACGCAACCAAGTGACTCCACAGCCCGCAGACGCGCCGACATCCCGATACCGCACCCTGGCCAACCCGCGCGCAGTGCGCTGGGCCTGGATCGTCGGCGCGGTGGTGGTCATGGCCATTGGCCTGATTCTGCTGTTGCTACTCACCCAGTCCACCAACAACCGGGAGATGTACGAGCGCAACTATGCACGTCTGTTTGCAGTGAATGTGGTGGTGGCCGGAGTGCTGCTGGCCGTCATCTCCTGGATGGCGGTCCGACTGTGGATGCGCCTGCGGCGCGGCAAGTTTGGCAGCCGTTTACTGGTGAAATTGGCCACCATTTTTGCGCTGGTCGGGTTAATGCCGGGTTTGTTGATCTACGTGGTGTCGTACCAGTTCGTTTCCCGTTCCATCGAGAGCTGGTTCGATGTAAAGGTAGAAACAGCTCTGGATGCGGGTGTCAACCTGGGCCGTGCCACCCTGGACATTCTGGCAAATGATTTAGCAGACAAAGCCCGCAACGCCAGCGGACAGTTGTCCGGGGTGCCCGATGCCGCAGCCGGGCTCACGTTGGAACATATCCGCGACCAGTTGGATGTCAGCGACGTGATATTGTGGAGCGCGGGCGGGCAGTTGATTGCCAGCGTTGGTCAATCGCGCTTCCTGCTCAATCCAGAACGACCCAGTCCCCAGCAGTTGCGCAATGTACGTACACAGCGGGCAGCGGCGGTAATCGAAGGCCTAGATGATCTGGGGCCTGCCCCTGGGGCGGAGTTGCCCGTTGCCCATATCAAAGCCCTGGCCCTGGTGTCCAGCAAAGGCGTAGGCTTGCTGGCGGAGCCGCGCTTTTTGCAAGTGGTACAAAGCCTGCCTGCCCCCCTGGTCGCAAATGCTATGGCGGTGCAAACCGCAAATCGCGAATACCAGGAACGGGCGCTGGCCCGCATGGGCCTGAAGCGGATGTACATTGGCACCCTTACATTGAGCCTGTTTCTGGCGGTATTTGGGGCTGTGTTGCTTGCCGTGCTGCTGGGCAACCAACTCGCCCGCCCCTTGCTGCTGCTGGCCGATGGCGTACGCCAGGTGGCTGCAGGTGACCTGACACCCAAAGCCGTGTGGCAGGGCCGTGACGAGCTAGGCGGCCTGACCCGCTCGTTTGCCGACATGACGCAGCAGCTCGCCGATGCGCGCTCTGCTGTGGACCAGAGCATGTCGCAGGTCAGCGCCGCACGCGCCAACCTGCAAACAATTTTGGACAACCTCACCTCCGGTGTCATCGTGCTGGACGCGGCAGGCACCATCCAATCCAGCAATCCCGGCGCAACCCGTATATTACGCGTGCCCCTGGCTGCGCTGGAAGGCAAACCGCTGGCAGACGTCGAGGGCATGGGCGATTTTGCCCAGGGTGTGCATGCTCAGTTCTCGGCATTTTTAAGCGAACAGATCCACCACGGGCTCGACCACTGGCAACAGTCCTTCGAACTCAACGCGACGCAATCGCCGTTCTCTCAGGACGCTATTACTTTAGTAGCTAGAGGTGCAGAGTTACCCGGCAGCAACAGGCTATTGGTCTTTGATGATATTTCTGAGATCGTGTCGGCCCAACGGGCCCAGGCGTGGGGCGAAGTGGCACGCCGACTGGCGCATGAAATCAAGAATCCACTGACACCCATCCAGCTGTCTGCAGAACGGCTGGAAATGAAGCTCCTGGGCAAGGTCGGCGAAACCGACCAGGCGCTGCTGAAGAAATCCGTGAAAACCATCGTGGACCAAGTCGATGCCATGAAGCGTCTGGTCAATGAATTTCGTGACTATGCCCGCCTTCCTGCCGCCGACCTCAAGCCGCTCGACCTCAATTTGCTCGTCCAGGATGTACTGCAGCTCTATGAGCACGACACGGCTCCGGTCCATGTGGTCGCCCAACTCGAAAGCGGATGCCCGTGGATTCTGGGGGATGCAGAGCAGCTACGCCAAGTCATCCATAACCTGCTGCAAAACGCGCAGGACGCCACTGAAGCAGCCCATAGGCACGGCCCCCCCCCGACTGTCATCGTGCGAACTCAATGGACCGCAGCGTCACAGCGCGTGCGCCTGGTGGTTCTGGACCAAGGCACAGGCTTTCCCGAGCACATCCTCAAGCGGGCATTTGAACCCTATGTCACCACCAAGAGCCGCGGCACGGGATTGGGGCTAGCTGTCGTCAAAAAAATCGCCGACGAACACGGTGCGCGTATCGACTTATCAAACCGCACCGTCAATGGCGTGGTAGATGGAGCGCAAGTATCGTTATCATTCGCCATCCACCTTAAAGTGGCAACTTAACAACAGCCACATCGCTGTATTTTCACCCGGGGACGCGCGCTTCAATCATGGCAAACATTCTGGTAGTTGACGATGAACTCGGTATCCGCGACCTGCTTTCTGAAATTCTGAATGATGAAGGGCACAACGTCGAGCTGGCAGAAAATGCGGCAGAGGCGCGTATCGCCCGGTTGCAATCTCGCCCCGACCTGGTACTACTAGACATCTGGATGCCCGACACCGATGGCGTTTCGTTGCTCAAGGAATGGGCCGCTACAGGTGCCTTGACGATGCCGGTGATCATGATGAGTGGCCATGCCACCATCGACACGGCAGTAGAAGCCACACGTATTGGGGCTTTTTCGTTCTTGGAAAAACCCATTACTCTGCAAAAGTTATTGAAAGCTGTCGAACAAGCGCTGACGCGCAACTCCACGCGCAAAGCCGCTCCGGTACCCACCTTGCAGGTTCATTCGGACAACCGGGTCCCCCCCATGGCCACGGAACTGCTCAACAGTCTGCCTGGTGCACTGTCCAATACCAGCCTCCTTGGCCCCCAATCACAACAGACATTTGACCTGGACAAACCACTGAGAGAAGCGCGCGATGGTTTTGAAAAAGCCTACTTCGAATTTCATCTTGCCCAAGAAGGTGGGTCTATGACCCGTGTTGCAGAACAAACCGGTCTGGAGCGCACACATCTCTATCGCAAATTAAAACAACTCGGAGTTGATCTGGCCAGAGGAAAACGCGTCTAATTTCAGTATATAATTTAAGTCTTGGCCCGGTAGCTCAGTCGGTAGAGCAGAGGATTGAAAATCCTTGTGTCGGTGGTTCGATTCCGCCCCAGGCCACCAAAAAATCTTCTTACTAATCAACAGGTTAGCAGGGAGTAGTCAAAAAAGCGGTCCGTCAAACGGGCCGCTTTTTTGTTTTCTGGCGTAGTGTACTAGTCTAATCCCCCTGAATACCTCGGTAGGTGAAAGCCACCTGGGAGTCTGGGCGGCAGAACCCCACCTCTGTGATGAACCTTGGCACGAAGCCTGCGGTGTTCGGGCATGAGCACCAGCTACGTCGCCTACCACCCCGAGCAACAGCAACTCCTGCCGCCTGCCCTGCAAGACTGGCTCCCGCAGGGCCACCTGGCGTACTTCATCAGCGACACCGTAGACAACCTTGACCTGAGCGTCTTCCACGCACGCTACGCCAGCGGTGGCCCGCGCAACCAACCCCTGCACCCGGCCATGATGGTTAAAGTTCTGGTCTAGGCCTATGCCACCGGGTGCTTCAGCTCACGCAAGATCGCCAAGAAGCTGCATGAGGACATCGCCTTTCGGGTGCTGGCAGCAGGCAACGTCCCCGCCCACCGCACCATCCGCGACTTCCGCGCCAACCACTTGGCCGAATTCACCGAACTATTCACCCAGGTCGTGCGCCTGGCCCGTGAGATGGGACTGCTCAAGCTGGGCACCATCGCCGTAGACGGCACCAAAGTCAAAGTCAAAGTCAAAGTCAAAGTCAAAGCCAGCCGCCACAAAGCCACGAGCTACGCGCGCATGCAAACGTATGCGTCCGGCCATCCCATCTTGACGAGCGGCGCAATCAGTCTCCGGTGCTGCCAGCGGCAGCCCTGCGATGTGGCAGCAACTCAGCCACCCGGCGCGCGGGATGTGTGGGCAGGCGCTGCAGCACATCCTTCAAATACGCATACGGGTCCAGCCCGTTCAGCCGAGCCGACTGCACCAGGCTCATGACGGCGGCCGCACGTTGGCCCGCCCGCAAGGAGCCCGCGAACAACCAGTTCGCGCGTCCGAGCGCGATGGGCCGTATCTGGTTTTCGACCCAGTTGTTGTCGATGGGCAGGTGCCCGTCGTCCAGGTAGCGGGTCAACGCCGCCCAACGTTTGAGGCTGTAGTCGAGTGCCCGGGCCAGCGCGGTGCCGTCGGTGGCACGCACGCGTTGCGCGAGCAGCCAAGTGTGCAGGGCGTCGGCCACCGGCCGGGCCTTCTCCTGACGGACGGCGGTACGCTGCTGCGCGTCCAGGCCCCGCACTTCTTGCTCTATCGCATAGAGCTCGCCGAAGAACATTAGGGCCTTGGCCGCTGTGGCGCTTTGCGGTATGCGTCCGGCCAACCCATCTTGATTGATGCTGGCGGAGCGGCCAGCATGGTGCCCACCAACAGCAATAGGTGGACACCATCGAAGACTCCAAGCCCCTCATCCGGCGACGCCACAGCGCAGCCCTCAAGGCCCAGGTCCTGGCCGAGTGCGCCAAGCCCGAAGCTTCCGTCGCCCGCATCGCGATGGCCCATGGCCTGAACGCGAACCTGGTGCACAAGTGGCGTCGGCTGGCATCGGCAACACTGCCCGCACCAGCTCCTGCGCCTTCGCCTTCGTTCATCGCACTGCCGCTGGCCGTGCCACCGGCGCCAGTCGTCTCGCCACCGGCCGAGGACGTGCGCATCGAACTGCATCGCGGCCCGTTGGCCATCAAGGTGACCTGGCCCGTGTCCGCCGCCCCTGCATGCGCGGCGTGGCTGCGCGAGCTGCTGCGGTGATTCGCATCGATGCGGTGTGGCTGGCTACCCAGCCGCTGGACATGCGCTGCGGCACCGACACGGCATTGAGCCGCGTCGTCCAGGTCTTCGGCGTAGCCAAGCCTCACCATGCCTACCTTTTCTCCAACCGACGTGCCACCCGCATGAAGGTGTTGGTGCACGACGGCATCGGCATCTGGCTGTGTGCCCGTCGCCTTCACCAGGGCCGTTTCGCCTGGATGTTGGGCAGCCTCAACCCACAGGCTGGAATCACACGCGAACAGCTCGATGCATTGGTGCTCGGCCTGCCTTGGCAGCGCCTGGGGGAACACGGCGACATCACCCTGGCCTGAGGCGGTACGAGCGGGCCTGGCCTGTTCAATCCGGGCATGCGCCAATAGACCATGGCCGCTGTGTTGGCCACACTCCGCCCATGCTCAGCAGCGACCCACTCCAGCAACTCGACCAACTCGGCGAGGCCGAGTTGCGCACGTTGGCGCAAGAGTTGATGGCCCGGTTATCCAACGCCGACAGCGAGTTGCATGCCAAGGAGCGCAAGCTGGTCTGGAGCACGGCCCGCATCGAACAGCTGACCCACGAGATTGCCGTGCTCAAGCGCTGGAAGTTCAGCGCCCGCAGCGAACAACTCGATGCCACGCAGAAGAGCCTGCTCGACGAGGACGTCGATGCCGACATCGCCGCGGTTGAACTCGAACTGGAGTCGATGCGTTCCACACCGCGGCCTACAGAACGCCAGCAGCCGCGTCGAGCGCCGCTGCCGCCACACCTGCCGCGCACCGTGCTGCGCCACGAGCCCGAGAACACTACCTGCACCTGCGGTTGTGCGCTCAAGCGCTTTGGCGAAGACATCAGCGAGAAACTCGACTACACCCCGGGCGTGTTCACCGTGGAGCGCCACATCCGCGGCAAGTGGGCCTGCGCCAAGTGCCAGACCCTGGTACAGGCGCCGGTGCCCGCACAGGTCATCGACAAAGGACTACCGACGGCCGGGCTGCTCGCGCAGGTGCTCGTAGCCAAGTACGCCGACCACCTGCCGCTGCACCGCCAGGAGAGCATCTTTACGCGTGCCGGCATGGCGCTGTCTCGCTCGACCCTGGCCGAGTGGGTTGGCACCTGCGGCGTGCAGCTTCAGCCGCTGGTCGACGTCCTCAAGCAAGAGGTTCTGGGTCACAAGGTTTTGCATGCCGACGAGACCCCGGTGGCGATGTGTGCTGGTCTAATTCCCCCGGACACCTCGATAGGTGGAATCCACCTGGACGAGAAATATGACCAAGAAGCAAAGACGGACATTCAACGCGGAGTTCAAGCTGCAAGTCGTGCAGATGATTCGCGAGCAGGGCTTGAGCGTGACTGAGGTTTGCCGCGACCTAAAGCTCGGCGAGACGGCCGTAAGGCGCTGGCTGGCGCAAGCCGATGAAGAGGCTGCAGGCCGACCCGGTATCGGCAAACCGCTCACCGCCGAGCAGCAACGCATCCGCCAGTTGGAGGCCGAGAACAAGCAACTGCGCGGCGACGTAGATATCCTAAAAAAAGCATCGGCCTTCTTTGCCCGCGAGCTTCGATGAGCTACCAGTTCGTCGAGCAGTTGCACAAGAAGGCCGTCACCGTTGAGCGGCTATGCCGGGTGCTGGGCGTCAGCCGTTCAGGCTACTACGGTGCCCGTCAGCGCACCAAGCTCGCGCCCAAGGCCTGCTTGCTCAGCACGCAATTGAAGGCCGAGTTTGCCGCCAGCGGCCGCGTCTATGGCAGCCGTCGCCTTGGCGCGGTGCTGCGTGCTCAGGGGCTGCACATCGGGCGTTACCGCGTACGGCGTTTGATGCGCGAGAACAGGCTGCGGGCCCTGTGGCGGCGCAAGTTCGTCCACACCACCGACAGCGGTCATGCGCTGCCGGTCTCAGACAACCTGCTGGCACGGCGCTTCAATCCGAACCTCCCTAATCAGGCCTGGGTGAGCGACATCACCTACATCCGCACGCGCAGCGGCTGGCTGTACCTGGCGGTGGTGCTGGACCTGTACGCGCGCAAAGTCGTGGGCTGGGCGATGGCGCCGACCATGCATGCCGAGTTGGTGTGCGCGGCGCTGCAGTTGGCCATCGCGCAGCGCCGCCCCGCGCCAGGGCTGATTATTCATTCCGACCGTGGAAGCCAATACGCCAGCGCGTTGCACCAGGCATTGCTGGTGCGCCACGGCTTGGTCGGCAGCATGAGCCGCAAGGGCAACTGTTGGGACAACGCGGTCATGGAGCGCTTCTTCCTGAGCCTCAAGACGGAGCGGGCTTGGCAGCGCGATTACGCCAACCACGCTGAGGCCATGACCGACATCGCCGACTACATCGTTGGCTTCTACAACAGCGTACGGCTGCACTCCAAACTGGGCAACTTGCCACCCAATGCTTTCGAGCAGCAATCGGCAATCAAACAACCTATCGCGGTGTCCGAAAAAACTTGACCAGCACAATGCTTGCACCGGGCAAGAAGAAGACCCACAAGGCCTATCTGTGGGCGTACTGCCCCGGCGTCTTCGAAGACATGAAAGCTGTCGTCTACGACTTCGCACCAACCCGCGCCGGCGAGCATGCTCGGGCCTTCCTGCGCCGTGACGACGGTGTGGCCTGGCAAGGCCAACTGGTCTGCGACGATTACGCCGGCTACAAGGCCAGCTTCACGCAGGGCATCGTGGAGGTCGGTTGTGCCGCGCACGCCCGGCGCAAGTTCTTTGAGCTGCATGCCAGCACGCAAAGCCCCACAGCGGCCAAGGCCCTAATGTTCTTCGGCGAGCTCTATGCGATAGAGCAAGAAGTGCGGGGCCTGGACGCGCAGCAGCGTACCGCCGTCCGTCAGGAGAAGGCCCGGCCGGTGGCCGACGCCCTGCACACTTGGCTGCTCGCGCAACGCGTGCGTGCCACCGACGGCACCGCGCTGGCCCGGGCACTCGACTACAGCCTCAAACGTTGGGCGGCGTTGACCCGCTACCTGGACGACGGGCACCTGCCCATCGACAACAACTGGGTCGAAAACCAGATACGGCCCATCGCGCTCGGACGCGCGAACTGGTTGTTCGCGGGCTCCTTGCGGGCGGGCCAACGTGCGGCCGCCGTCATGAGCCTGGTGCAGTCGGCTCGGCTGAACGGGCTGGACCCGTATGCGTATTTGAAGGATGTGCTGCAGCGCCTGCCCACACATCCCGCGCGCCGGGTGGCTGAGTTGCTGCCACATCGCTGGGCTGCCGCTGGCAGCACCGGAGACTGATTGCGCCGCTCGTCAAGATGGGATGGCCGGACGCATACGCCAGTTCAGCATGCGCGGTTTGGAGAAGGCAAAAGCCGAGTTCAAGCTCGTGTGCATGGCGCTGAATCTGCGCAGGATGGGGGCCATGCAGGCCGGGTGAGGCAGGAAACGGGTGGCAAAGTGCCTGTTGCGACTTCTGAGCGTGGCTTGGTCACTTCAACCGCCACTATGAAGACCGGCTGTGGTGTAAGCGTTCACCACAGTCAACGTCGCTACCAGCCGCTGGCGGGGAATTAGAGTTTGCTCAGAATGTTCTGCTGCCCAGACTCCGAGTTCGGTTACCGTATCTCCGCTCAGTAACTTCCAACCCGTTTACAAAATCCCCCAACCTTCCACCGGGAGAATTATTCTCGTAGCAACCAACGTCAGACTCACTAAGTATCGCTACGTTAATGACTCCTCATCTCCTGCCGCTTAAAGCCGCAGGTTAAGGTTCTCACATGTGTCAATTTTAGATGAAAATAACTTGATCAAAGGATCAATTCTGGATAGACATTAACACTCAAGCGAATCAGAGTACTAAGAGCAGTAAAATCCACTTACAGTTACCTGAATAACCGCAGTAACCTGATTTATTGAATTTTCTACCTAATTAAAACGTTTTGCGTTTTCTATAGTGCTGCAAAGAAGCACTAAAGAAAACGCCCAGTCCGCTGGACTGGGCGTTTCTTGCTGTAATAGCCTGACGATGACCTACTTTCACACGGGAACCCGCACTATCATCGGCGCAGAGGCGTTTCACTGTCCTGTTCGGGATGGGAAGGAGTGGTACCACCTCGCTATGGTCATCAGGCATAACTTGTTGCTGCCCTGACATGCGTCAAGGCAACGAATTCATAGAGATTTAATCAGCTCCGGCATCTCACCGGATATGTTTTTGAATGCGTCACTTGGCATAACTAGTCCTTGAAACCAATTGCTTGGAGTCAAAGTTATAGGGTCAAGCCGCACGAGCAATTAGTATCAGTTAGCTTAACGCATTACTGCGCTTCCACACCTGACCTATCAACGTCCTGGTCTTGAACGACTCTTTAGGGGGCTCAAGGCCCCGGCAGATCTCATCTTGAAACGAGTTTCCCGCTTAGATGCTTTCAGCGGTTATCTCTTCCACACTTAGCTACTCGGCAATGCCACTGGCGTGACAACCGATACACCAGAGGTGTGTCCACTCCGGTCCTCTCGTACTAGGAGCAGGCTTCCTCAAATCTGCAGCGCCCACGGAAGATAGGGACCAAACTGTCTCACGACGTTTTAAACCCAGCTCACGTACCTCTTTAAATGGCGAACAGCCATACCCTTGGGACCGGCTACAGCCCCAGGATGAGATGAGCCGACATCGAGGTGCCAAACACCGCCGTCGATATGAACTCTTGGGCGGTATCAGCCTGTTATCCCCAGAGTACCTTTTATCCGTTGAGCGATGGCCCTTCCATACAGAACCACCGGATCACTATGTCCTGCTTTCGCATCTGCTCGACTTGTCAGTCTCGCAGTTAAGCACGCTTATGCCATTGCACTATCATCACGATGTCCGACCGTAACTAGCGTACCTTCGAACTCCTCCGTTACGCTTTGGGAGGAGACCGCCCCAGTCAAACTGCCTACCATGCACTGTCCCCGATCCAGATAATGGACCTAGGTTAGAACCTCAAACACACCAGGGTGGTATTTCAACGTTGGCTCCACAAGATCTAGCGACCCTGCTTCAAAGCCTCCCACCTATCCTACACAGATCTGTTCAAAGTCCAATACAAAGCTACAGTAAAGGTTCATGGGGTCTTTCCGTCTTTCCGCGGGGAGATTGCATCATCACAAACATTTCAACTTCGCTGAGTCTCAGGAGGAGACAGTGTGGCCATCGTTACGCCATTCGTGCAGGTCGGAACTTACCCGACAAGGAATTTCGCTACCTTAGGACCGTTATAGTTACGGCCGCCGTTTACTGGGACTTCAATCAAGAGCTTGCACCCCATCATTTAATCTTCCAGCACCGGGCAGGCGTCACACCCTATACGTCCACTTTCGTGTTTGCAGAGTGCTGTGTTTTTAATAAACAGTCGCAGCCACCGATTTTTTGCAACCCCGTTGGGCTCCATCCGCAAGGGACTTCACCTACTAGAGGCACACCTTCTTCCGAAGTTACGGTGTCAATTTGCCGAGTTCCTTCTCCTGAGTTCTCTCAAGCGCCTTAGAATACTCATCTCGCGCACCAGTGTCGGTTTGCGGTACGGTCGTGTGTAGCTGAAGCTTAGTGGCTTTTCCTGGAAGCAGGGTATCACTCACTTCGGCTGCAAGCAGCCTCGTTATCACCCCTCATCTAAGCCCGGCGGATTTACCTACCAGGCACGACTACAGGCTTGAACCAACATATCCAACAGTTGGCTGAGCTAACCTTCTCCGTCCCCACATCGCACTACACATCGGTACAGGAATATTGACCTGTTTCCCATCAACTACGCATCTCTGCCTCGCCTTAGGGGCCGACTCACTCTACGCCGATGAACGTTGCGTAGAAAACCTTGCGCTTACGGCGAGGGGGCTTTTCACCCCCTTTAACGCTACTCATGTCAGCATTCGCACTTCTGATACCTCCAGCAGGGTTTACACCGCCACCTTCACAGGCCTACAGAACGCTCTCCTACCACTTGCAATAAATTGCAAATCCGCAGCTTCGGTAACTGGCTTAGCCCCGTTACATCTTCCGCGCAGGACGACTCGATCAGTGAGCTATTACGCTTTCTTTAAATGATGGCTGCTTCTAAGCCAACATCCTGACTGTTTTAGCCTTCCCACTTCGTTTCCCACTTAGCCAATTTTAGGGACCTTAGCTGGCGGTCTGGGTTGTTTCCCTCTTGAGTCCGGACGTTAGCACCCGGTGCTCTGTCTCCCAAGCTGTACTCGTCGGTATTCGGAGTTTGCATTGGTTTGGTAAGTCGCCATGACCCCCTAGCCAAAACAGTGCTCTACCCCCGACGGTAATACTTGAGGCACTACCTAAATAGTTTTCGGAGAGAACCAGCTATTTCCAAGTTTGTTTAGCCTTTCACCCCTATCCACAGCTCATCCGCTAGTTTTGCAACACTAGTCGGTTCGGACCTCCAGTGCGTGTTACCGCACCTTCATCCTGGCCATGGATAGATCACTTGGTTTCGGGTCTACACCCAGCGACTGAATCGCCCTATTCGGACTCGGTTTCCCTACGCCTTCCCTATTCGGTTAAGCTTGCCACTGAATGTAAGTCGCTGACCCATTATACAAAAGGTACGCAGTCACCCCTTTCGAGGCTCCTACTTTTTGTAAGCATGCGGTTTCAGGATCTATTTCACTCCCCTCCCGGGGTTCTTTTCGCCTTTCCCTCACGGTACTAGTTCACTATCGGTCAATGATGAGTATTTAGCCTTGGAGGATGGTCCCCCCATATTCAGACAGGATTTCTCGTGTCCCGCCCTACTTGTCGTTAACTTAGTACCACGCGTCTGTTTTCACGTACGGGGCTATCACCCGCTATGGCTAGCTTTTCCAAGCTATTCCGTTAACAGTCGCGCTATCACTAACAGGCTTTTCCGATTTCGCTCGCCACTACTTTCGGAATCTCGGTTGATGTCTTTTCCTCGAGCTACTGAGATGTTTCAGTTCACCCGGTTCGCTTCGCATGACTATGTATTCATCATGCGATACCCCTAAGGGTGGGTTTCCCCATTCAGAAATCTCCGGATCAAAGCTAATTTGCCAGCTCCCCGAAGCTTATCGCAGGCTATCACGTCTTTCGTCGCCTATCATTGCCAAGGCATCCACCACATGCTCTTATTCACTTGACCCTATAACTTTGACGTCTCCTTACAGAAACATCGCCATTGTCTTCAAGGAATGTCTGATTGGTCTTTCACCAATCGCGTTATGCCGTAAACAACTACAACTCTTTCGAGTCTTCATCGTTAATTTTGAATTTCAAACCAAAGTCTGAACATTCGTTTTGACGCAATCAAAAATTTGTCACTAACCACCACCACCGGGCACGGTCTGCACTAAACCTTTACGAATGTGCAGTTTCCCAGAAGCAGCTATTTGGCTAGCAACGCTGATTAAACTCTATGAATTTTTAATGAACAGCCGATTAACCTTTTCAAGTTAATTTATATCGATCAATAGATATTGATCAACAACAAAGTAGCCTCGTTAAAAGCCACTTTGGTGTTGAATATATAAGCACCAAATCATTGGTGGAGGTGACAGGACTCGAACCCGCTACCTACTGCTTGCAAAGCAGCCGCTCTCCCAGCTGAGCTACACCCCCACAAAAACGGCAGTGTTGTTGAATGGATGGTGGGTCTGGTTGGTTTCGAACCAACGACCCCCGCCTTATCAAGACGGTGCTCTAACCAACTGAGCTACAGACCCAAGCCGGTCGCTCTATGAGCAACTCCAAGAATTAGACCAATGATCTTTTCCTCAAAATCGTCTTAGCGACAACCTTCCAACAACCGATAAGTGTGGGCATTCAAATTTGATTGCAGTTTCCAGAAAGGAGGTGATCCAGCCGCACCTTCCGATACGGCTACCTTGTTACGACTTCACCCCAGTCACGAACCCTGCCGTGGTAATCGCCCTCCTTGCGGTTAGGCTAACTACTTCTGGCAGAACCCGCTCCCATGGTGTGACGGGCGGTGTGTACAAGACCCGGGAACGTATTCACCGTGACATTCTGATCCACGATTACTAGCGATTCCGACTTCACGCAGTCGAGTTGCAGACTGCGATCCGGACTACGACTGGTTTTATGGGATTAGCTCCCCCTCGCGGGTTGGCAACCCTTTGTACCAGCCATTGTATGACGTGTGTAGCCCCACCTATAAGGGCCATGAGGACTTGACGTCATCCCCACCTTCCTCCGGTTTGTCACCGGCAGTCTCATTAGAGTGCCCAACTAAATGTAGCAACTAATGACAAGGGTTGCGCTCGTTGCGGGACTTAACCCAACATCTCACGACACGAGCTGACGACAGCCATGCAGCACCTGTGTTATGGCTCTCTTTCGAGCACTCCTCTATCTCTAAAGGATTCCATACATGTCAAAGGTGGGTAAGGTTTTTCGCGTTGCATCGAATTAAACCACATCATCCACCGCTTGTGCGGGTCCCCGTCAATTCCTTTGAGTTTCAACCTTGCGGCCGTACTCCCCAGGCGGTCAACTTCACGCGTTAGCTTCGTTACTGAGTCAGTGAAGACCCAACAACCAGTTGACATCGTTTAGGGCGTGGACTACCAGGGTATCTAATCCTGTTTGCTCCCCACGCTTTCGTGCATGAGCGTCAGTACAGGTCCAGGGGATTGCCTTCGCCATCGGTGTTCCTCCGCATATCTACGCATTTCACTGCTACACGCGGAATTCCATCCCCCTCTACCGTACTCTAGCTATACAGTCACAAATGCAGGTCCCAGGTTGAGCCCGGGGATTTCACATCTGTCTTATATAACCGCCTGCGCACGCTTTACGCCCAGTAATTCCGATTAACGCTCGCACCCTACGTATTACCGCGGCTGCTGGCACGTAGTTAGCCGGTGCTTATTCTTACGGTACCGTCATGAGCCCACCGTATTAGGGCAGACCTTTTCGTTCCGTACAAAAGCAGTTTACAACCCGAAGGCCTTCATCCTGCACGCGGCATTGCTGGATCAGGCTTGCGCCCATTGTCCAAAATTCCCCACTGCTGCCTCCCGTAGGAGTCTGGACCGTGTCTCAGTTCCAGTGTGGCTGGTCGTCCTCTCAGACCAGCTACAGATCGTCGCCTTGGTGGGCTTTTACCCCACCAACTAGCTAATCTGATATCGGCCGCTCCAATCGCGCGAGGCCCTTGCAGGTCCCCCGCTTTCATCCAGAGATCGTATGCGGTATTAGCACAGCTTTCGCTGCGTTATCCCCCACGACTGGGCACGTTCCGATATATTACTCACCCGTTCGCCACTCGCCACCAGGATTGCTCCCGTGCTGCCGTTCGACTTGCATGTGTAAGGCATGCCGCCAGCGTTCAATCTGAGCCAGGATCAAACTCTATAGTTCGATCTTGAATTTTTTGCCCCTGACTTTTACCACCAAGGGCCACTCATAAATTGGAATTGACATGAACTTCATTTCTGATATTCACATCTTCTTTTACTTCATGAGCGTTTGTAGTGCTAAGCACTAGTTCCGAAGAACTTGGCAATCGCATTCAAACGCCCACGCTTATCGGCTGTATATTTTTAAGGATCAACATCGCAGCTTCTACACCACTTTGCCCAACTCGCTGTGATCAGCGAAGCCTTGTATTCTAGCATGCTTTTTGCACACATTAAAACGTTTTGCGTTTTCTATAGTGCTGCAAAGAAGCACTAAAGAAAACGCCCAGTCCGCTGGACTGGGCGTTTCTTGCTGTAATAGCCTGACGATGACCTACTTTCACACGGGAACCCGCACTATCATCGGCGCAGAGGCGTTTCACTGTCCTGTTCGGGATGGGAAGGAGTGGTACCACCTCGCTATGGTCATCAGGCATAACTTGTTGCTGCCCTGACATGCGTCAAGGCAACGAATTCATAGAGATTTAATCAGCTCCGGCATCTCACCGGATATGTTTTTGAATGCGTCACTTGGCATAACTAGTCCTTGAAACCAATTGCTTGGAGTCAAAGTTATAGGGTCAAGCCGCACGAGCAATTAGTATCAGTTAGCTTAACGCATTACTGCGCTTCCACACCTGACCTATCAACGTCCTGGTCTTGAACGACTCTTTAGGGGGCTCAAGGCCCCGGCAGATCTCATCTTGAAACGAGTTTCCCGCTTAGATGCTTTCAGCGGTTATCTCTTCCACACTTAGCTACTCGGCAATGCCACTGGCGTGACAACCGATACACCAGAGGTGTGTCCACTCCGGTCCTCTCGTACTAGGAGCAGGCTTCCTCAAATCTGCAGCGCCCACGGAAGATAGGGACCAAACTGTCTCACGACGTTTTAAACCCAGCTCACGTACCTCTTTAAATGGCGAACAGCCATACCCTTGGGACCGGCTACAGCCCCAGGATGAGATGAGCCGACATCGAGGTGCCAAACACCGCCGTCGATATGAACTCTTGGGCGGTATCAGCCTGTTATCCCCAGAGTACCTTTTATCCGTTGAGCGATGGCCCTTCCATACAGAACCACCGGATCACTATGTCCTGCTTTCGCATCTGCTCGACTTGTCAGTCTCGCAGTTAAGCACGCTTATGCCATTGCACTATCATCACGATGTCCGACCGTAACTAGCGTACCTTCGAACTCCTCCGTTACGCTTTGGGAGGAGACCGCCCCAGTCAAACTGCCTACCATGCACTGTCCCCGATCCAGATAATGGACCTAGGTTAGAACCTCAAACACACCAGGGTGGTATTTCAACGTTGGCTCCACAAGATCTAGCGACCCTGCTTCAAAGCCTCCCACCTATCCTACACAGATCTGTTCAAAGTCCAATACAAAGCTACAGTAAAGGTTCATGGGGTCTTTCCGTCTTTCCGCGGGGAGATTGCATCATCACAAACATTTCAACTTCGCTGAGTCTCAGGAGGAGACAGTGTGGCCATCGTTACGCCATTCGTGCAGGTCGGAACTTACCCGACAAGGAATTTCGCTACCTTAGGACCGTTATAGTTACGGCCGCCGTTTACTGGGACTTCAATCAAGAGCTTGCACCCCATCATTTAATCTTCCAGCACCGGGCAGGCGTCACACCCTATACGTCCACTTTCGTGTTTGCAGAGTGCTGTGTTTTTAATAAACAGTCGCAGCCACCGATTTTTTGCAACCCCGTTGGGCTCCATCCGCAAGGGACTTCACCTACTAGAGGCACACCTTCTTCCGAAGTTACGGTGTCAATTTGCCGAGTTCCTTCTCCTGAGTTCTCTCAAGCGCCTTAGAATACTCATCTCGCGCACCAGTGTCGGTTTGCGGTACGGTCGTGTGTAGCTGAAGCTTAGTGGCTTTTCCTGGAAGCAGGGTATCACTCACTTCGGCTGCAAGCAGCCTCGTTATCACCCCTCATCTAAGCCCGGCGGATTTACCTACCAGGCACGACTACAGGCTTGAACCAACATATCCAACAGTTGGCTGAGCTAACCTTCTCCGTCCCCACATCGCACTACACATCGGTACAGGAATATTGACCTGTTTCCCATCAACTACGCATCTCTGCCTCGCCTTAGGGGCCGACTCACTCTACGCCGATGAACGTTGCGTAGAAAACCTTGCGCTTACGGCGAGGGGGCTTTTCACCCCCTTTAACGCTACTCATGTCAGCATTCGCACTTCTGATACCTCCAGCAGGGTTTACACCGCCACCTTCACAGGCCTACAGAACGCTCTCCTACCACTTGCAATAAATTGCAAATCCGCAGCTTCGGTAACTGGCTTAGCCCCGTTACATCTTCCGCGCAGGACGACTCGATCAGTGAGCTATTACGCTTTCTTTAAATGATGGCTGCTTCTAAGCCAACATCCTGACTGTTTTAGCCTTCCCACTTCGTTTCCCACTTAGCCAATTTTAGGGACCTTAGCTGGCGGTCTGGGTTGTTTCCCTCTTGAGTCCGGACGTTAGCACCCGGTGCTCTGTCTCCCAAGCTGTACTCGTCGGTATTCGGAGTTTGCATTGGTTTGGTAAGTCGCCATGACCCCCTAGCCAAAACAGTGCTCTACCCCCGACGGTAATACTTGAGGCACTACCTAAATAGTTTTCGGAGAGAACCAGCTATTTCCAAGTTTGTTTAGCCTTTCACCCCTATCCACAGCTCATCCGCTAGTTTTGCAACACTAGTCGGTTCGGACCTCCAGTGCGTGTTACCGCACCTTCATCCTGGCCATGGATAGATCACTTGGTTTCGGGTCTACACCCAGCGACTGAATCGCCCTATTCGGACTCGGTTTCCCTACGCCTTCCCTATTCGGTTAAGCTTGCCACTGAATGTAAGTCGCTGACCCATTATACAAAAGGTACGCAGTCACCCCTTTCGAGGCTCCTACTTTTTGTAAGCATGCGGTTTCAGGATCTATTTCACTCCCCTCCCGGGGTTCTTTTCGCCTTTCCCTCACGGTACTAGTTCACTATCGGTCAATGATGAGTATTTAGCCTTGGAGGATGGTCCCCCCATATTCAGACAGGATTTCTCGTGTCCCGCCCTACTTGTCGTTAACTTAGTACCACGCGTCTGTTTTCACGTACGGGGCTATCACCCGCTATGGCTAGCTTTTCCAAGCTATTCCGTTAACAGTCGCGCTATCACTAACAGGCTTTTCCGATTTCGCTCGCCACTACTTTCGGAATCTCGGTTGATGTCTTTTCCTCGAGCTACTGAGATGTTTCAGTTCACCCGGTTCGCTTCGCATGACTATGTATTCATCATGCGATACCCCTAAGGGTGGGTTTCCCCATTCAGAAATCTCCGGATCAAAGCTAATTTGCCAGCTCCCCGAAGCTTATCGCAGGCTATCACGTCTTTCGTCGCCTATCATTGCCAAGGCATCCACCACATGCTCTTATTCACTTGACCCTATAACTTTGACGTCTCCTTACAGAAACATCGCCATTGTCTTCAAGGAATGTCTGATTGGTCTTTCACCAATCGCGTTATGCCGTAAACAACTACAACTCTTTCGAGTCTTCATCGTTAATTTTGAATTTCAAACCAAAGTCTGAACATTCGTTTTGACGCAATCAAAAATTTGTCACTAACCACCACCACCGGGCACGGTCTGCACTAAACCTTTACGAATGTGCAGTTTCCCAGAAGCAGCTATTTGGCTAGCAACGCTGATTAAACTCTATGAATTTTTAATGAACAGCCGATTAACCTTTTCAAGTTAATTTATATCGATCAATAGATATTGATCAACAACAAAGTAGCCTCGTTAAAAGCCACTTTGGTGTTGAATATATAAGCACCAAATCATTGGTGGAGGTGACAGGACTCGAACCCGCTACCTACTGCTTGCAAAGCAGCCGCTCTCCCAGCTGAGCTACACCCCCACAAAAACGGCAGTGTTGTTGAATGGATGGTGGGTCTGGTTGGTTTCGAACCAACGACCCCCGCCTTATCAAGACGGTGCTCTAACCAACTGAGCTACAGACCCAAGCCGGTCGCTCTATGAGCAACTCCAAGAATTAGACCAATGATCTTTTCCTCAAAATCGTCTTAGCGACAACCTTCCAACAACCGATAAGTGTGGGCATTCAAATTTGATTGCAGTTTCCAGAAAGGAGGTGATCCAGCCGCACCTTCCGATACGGCTACCTTGTTACGACTTCACCCCAGTCACGAACCCTGCCGTGGTAATCGCCCTCCTTGCGGTTAGGCTAACTACTTCTGGCAGAACCCGCTCCCATGGTGTGACGGGCGGTGTGTACAAGACCCGGGAACGTATTCACCGTGACATTCTGATCCACGATTACTAGCGATTCCGACTTCACGCAGTCGAGTTGCAGACTGCGATCCGGACTACGACTGGTTTTATGGGATTAGCTCCCCCTCGCGGGTTGGCAACCCTTTGTACCAGCCATTGTATGACGTGTGTAGCCCCACCTATAAGGGCCATGAGGACTTGACGTCATCCCCACCTTCCTCCGGTTTGTCACCGGCAGTCTCATTAGAGTGCCCAACTAAATGTAGCAACTAATGACAAGGGTTGCGCTCGTTGCGGGACTTAACCCAACATCTCACGACACGAGCTGACGACAGCCATGCAGCACCTGTGTTATGGCTCTCTTTCGAGCACTCCTCTATCTCTAAAGGATTCCATACATGTCAAAGGTGGGTAAGGTTTTTCGCGTTGCATCGAATTAAACCACATCATCCACCGCTTGTGCGGGTCCCCGTCAATTCCTTTGAGTTTCAACCTTGCGGCCGTACTCCCCAGGCGGTCAACTTCACGCGTTAGCTTCGTTACTGAGTCAGTGAAGACCCAACAACCAGTTGACATCGTTTAGGGCGTGGACTACCAGGGTATCTAATCCTGTTTGCTCCCCACGCTTTCGTGCATGAGCGTCAGTACAGGTCCAGGGGATTGCCTTCGCCATCGGTGTTCCTCCGCATATCTACGCATTTCACTGCTACACGCGGAATTCCATCCCCCTCTACCGTACTCTAGCTATACAGTCACAAATGCAGGTCCCAGGTTGAGCCCGGGGATTTCACATCTGTCTTATATAACCGCCTGCGCACGCTTTACGCCCAGTAATTCCGATTAACGCTCGCACCCTACGTATTACCGCGGCTGCTGGCACGTAGTTAGCCGGTGCTTATTCTTACGGTACCGTCATGAGCCCACCGTATTAGGGCAGACCTTTTCGTTCCGTACAAAAGCAGTTTACAACCCGAAGGCCTTCATCCTGCACGCGGCATTGCTGGATCAGGCTTGCGCCCATTGTCCAAAATTCCCCACTGCTGCCTCCCGTAGGAGTCTGGACCGTGTCTCAGTTCCAGTGTGGCTGGTCGTCCTCTCAGACCAGCTACAGATCGTCGCCTTGGTGGGCTTTTACCCCACCAACTAGCTAATCTGATATCGGCCGCTCCAATCGCGCGAGGCCCTTGCAGGTCCCCCGCTTTCATCCAGAGATCGTATGCGGTATTAGCACAGCTTTCGCTGCGTTATCCCCCACGACTGGGCACGTTCCGATATATTACTCACCCGTTCGCCACTCGCCACCAGGATTGCTCCCGTGCTGCCGTTCGACTTGCATGTGTAAGGCATGCCGCCAGCGTTCAATCTGAGCCAGGATCAAACTCTATAGTTCGATCTTGAATTTTTTGCCCCTGACTTTTACCACCAAGGGCCACTCATAAATTGGAATTGACATGAACTTCATTTCTGATATTCACATCTTCTTTTACTTCATGAGCGTTTGTAGTGCTAAGCACTAGTTCCGAAGAACTTGGCAATCGCATTCAAACGCCCACGCTTATCGGCTGTATATTTTTAAGGATCAACATCGCAGCTTCTACACCACTTTGCCCAACTCGCTGTGATCAGCGAAGCCTTGTATTCTAGCATGCTTTTT